>JAEELD010000023.1 GCA_016288695.1 Mycoplasmataceae bacterium | reverse complement strand
TCATTAATTTTTGAATATTTCTCACTTATCTTTAGATCTTTATTTTTATAAAAATAATCAAGTTTATCTAAGAAGTTAACATAAGATTCAGATTTCTCTTCCTTAATCTGGTTATCAATCTCAATTTGTTGTTTTTTATCTAACCGATAATAGTTAACGACACCACTATGATAAATATATTCAAGATTTTCAAAGCTAACTTTTTTCTCATCTTCATTAGAAGTCTTAATACTATTCAATAATGAACTGCTGGCATTGCATGTGGGTTCTATTATTGAACACAATGATAAAGGGATTAACCCCAGAAGAATTTTTTTTGTCATATATAAACTCCTTATCAAATAAGATTCTTATTGACTAAAAAGCCTCACATTATTATTATATTATTGCAACAAAGCAAAAAAATAATAGATAAAATTAATTATCTTGATTTAATTCATCATGGTTTTTATTTTCTTTAATAATACCAATCCCTGCTTCTGTTGTTAAAAACATACCAGCAATTGATGCTGCATTCAAAATTGCATTTCGCGTTACCATTGTTGGGTCAACTATGCCGCTTTGATACATGTCAACTCATTCTCCAATTTTCGCATTAAAACCAATGTTCCCACTTTTTTCAAATTGCAAATTAACAATATCTAACCCAGAAAAACCTGCATTTTCAGCAATTTGAAACAATGGTTCAGTTAATGAACTCAAAACCACATTTATACCTTTTTGAATATCAACTACACTACTCTTAAAGTCTTTAGTTTTTGCCAAATCAATATAAGCATTAATTAATGCTTTTCCTCCACCTGGGACAACACCTTCTTTAACTGCAGCTTTAGTTGCATTCAAAGCATCTTCAATCTTTAACTTTTTATCTTTAAGTTCAGTCTCAGTCACTGCACCAACTTTAATCAAAGCTATACCATTTTTCAAACTTGCTAAACGTTTTGATAATTGTTCAGCATCATATTTGTTTGTTGCATTCTTAATAGAGTCTTGCAACATATCAATATGTTTATTTAAAATTGAGTGTTCGCCTGCACCATCAATAATTGTTGTTGAATCTTTATCGATGACAATTTTTTTAGCAGACCCTAAATCATCTATTGTGATCTTCTTTAGATCATTTTGAATATCCTTATCGATAAATTTTGAACCAGTCAAAATACTAATATCTGATAGAATAGCTTTTTGATTATCCCCAAATTCAGGTGCTCTAGTTACAACAACATTAAATGTGCCTTGTAACTTATTCAAAATGATTGCCGAAACAACTTCTTGTTCCATATCATCAGCAATAATTAAAAGACTACGATGTGTTTTAACAATTTCTTCCAAAATTGGTAAAATTTCCTGAATTGAAGAAATTTTCATATTCGTAACTAGAGTTAAAGGATTTTCAAGAATTATTTTGTCTTTAGTATCATTTGTTAACATGTAAGGAGAAATATAGCCTTTGTCATATTTTAAACCTTTTGTTATTTCTAAAGTAGTATCAAAATTTTTTGATTCATCAACATTTATAACACCATTATTGCCAACTTTCCCCATTGCTTGTGCAATAATTTCACCAATTTCTTCTGAACCAGATGAAATAGTTGCAACGGATGCAATATCTTCTTTCGATGAAATTTTCTTTGATTTTTTTAACAAATATTCACTAATCTTGACTGAAGCTAATTTAATACCTTCATTCATTAAAACTGGATTCATGCCACGATTGATCTCATTTATTCCTAAATTAATCATTTTTTGTGCTAATAATGTTGCTGTTGTTGTCCCATCTCCAGCAATATCGTTTGTTTTATTAGCAACTTCATAAATTAATTTAGCACCCATATTTTTAAAAGAATCTTTAAATTCAATTTCCCTAGCTATGGAAACACCATCATTAGTAATTAGCGGTGAATCAAATTTCTTTTCAATAACAACATTTCTTCCTTTTGGACCTAATGTAACTTTAACTGTATTTGCTAAGTCATTAACCCCTTCTAACATTGATTTTCGAACATCAGTATTAAATTTTATTGATTTTGCCATAATTTTCTCCTTTTAAATCTCTAAAATATTAGTTATTTTACAATAGCTAATATATCCTTATAAGAAACAACCAAATATTCTACACCATCACATTTAACATCAGTAGAACTATAATTCTTGTAAATAACATCGTCCCCTGGTTTTAACTCAATATCTATCTTTTTGCCATCTTCAACTATATAATCACTTGTTGCAACAACAGTTGCAAAATCTTCATTCTCATTTTTAGATGAAATAATAATCCCACTTTTTGTTGTATTACTTTTAATTTTTCTTTTTAAGACTACATTCCCATTCAATGGTTTTATCATGTTTATACCTCTCAAATCCTAATAAATAAACAATTAGCACTCAAATAAGGAGAATGCTAATTTCTATTAGTATACAAAAAAAATGAAATTTTATTTTTTTATAAAATGTATAAAGTGATTTTCAACTTTATCTAAAGGTTAAATGCTACATCAAATGAAGTTTGCGAACCTGCAAAAACAACATTATTGTGATATCCTACTTTTTTTTGTTCTTGTAATTTAGAACCCAAGAAATATGTCAAAAACAAATCTAATCCTTTTAAATTTTCATATTCATTTCTATTAACAAACTTCTCAGCACTTTCGAAATCTGAAAAAAATATAGCTAGTAATATGTCAGTATCATCGCCTTCACCTTTTGTTGATGAAAGTCCATCAATAAATGAAACATCTTCTCAATTTAAAAACAACATTTTTTTTATTGTTTCATCACAATTTAAGACAGTACTCTTATATTTGTTATCTTCAAGCTTCTTAGCAACTGAAGATGATGATAGAATAGATGAGCAAGAAGTGAGTGTTAATGTATTTACTATAAATACTATAAAAAGTAAACTTATTGAAACTAACTTTAAAAATACTTTTTTCAAAATAATCTCCTTTACAAAAATAATCTTGATATGTGCTCTCACACAATAAATTTATCAACTTACATTATTATATAAATGTAAACATCTATTGACTAACACATTAAATAAACTTTTTTTTAATGTCCATATATATTTCCATTAAGAGGCCATCTTAACATTAAGATGTAAATTTTTTACTTTTATTATAAATGAGCCACCGAGGGCTCGGATTGAAAGGAGGTAAATATGACCATTCCTCTCATATGGATATTGTATGTAAAAAATACTTTTTCCATAAACTTTCTAATCTATTTTTCTAATAAATATACAGACAACATTAGTTAAATAGGCTTACATAATATGCTATTGCATTAACTAAAAATATTTCAAGTTTTTTAAAACTTTTATTCTTCTAGAATGTTAACTTTGATTAAATTATCTAGTTTATTGCCTAATTTATACATCTCACCAATTTGTACATTCAATTTATCTGTTTATTAATTCTTTTACTGATATTGGCACTAAGCCGTTTAAATCAAACTAATGTTTTAGATTTTAAACACCAAAAAATTGTCTACTAGTTACATATTAGTGATGGGCCTAACTACTAGATAATTTATTAGCATTTTCAAAAAATCATTAATAAACATTCCAAGCTCATTATTGGCTAAAGAATGAATTTTGTTTTCAATAAATTATTTTTTATATTAGAGATGCAATAAAACAAATAGTACTAGCTACATTCCAAGTATTATAAATAATGCCATTAATAAATGAATAGACATTATTTTTTTAAGTTATTCAATTTAACTATTCTATTCAAATCATTTCTTAAATTTGAGACTTCTTTTTCCATTCGTGTATTAAATCCTAATTGTTGTCCATTAAATTTTCTTTGTTCATCCATAAATTCAACTAATAAATCCCTTGTTGATTTTTGTTTTTTGGCAAGTACATTACTGTTGCCGTTACCACCTATGCCCTTAACTTTTTTAAAATCAAAAACTTCACCAATTAGTTTTTTATCCTTTTTGGTGTTTATTACTTCATATTTAAGCAATTTACTTTTACTCATATTTTTTTATTTATTTTTTTATTATACTATTGACCTTTTTTCTATCACTCTCACTATGAATTGTGTCCTAATCCATATTAGTAGTACTAAACATACATTGAATATGCTAAGAGCATCTTTAATGAAGTCATTAAGAAAATATATAAATAAAAGCATCCAGCTAATGGTAGTCATTTTTATTTTGATAAATTTAATTAGTGTTTTAGATTATTTAATTTAACTACTCTATTGAAATCTTGACGAATGGATTTATTAAATTTGGCTTGTTCATCAAATCTCTGCATAACAGATTTATTGAATCTTCTCTGTTCCCCCATAAATTCAACTAATAAATCCTTGGTTGATTTTTGTTTTTTGGAAGACGTATTATCAACATCATCACTACTTTTAACCTTAAGTTTTTTGAAATCAAAAACTTCACCAATTAGTTTTTTATCCTTTTTGGTGTTTATTACTTCATATTTAAGTAATTTGCTTTTAATCATGTTTTTATTATTATACTACTGACCTTTTTCTATCATTTTGTCACAATATAACTAGTACCTCTAAATTCATAATAGTGAAAACTAAGCATAAATTAGACATATTAAGAGTATATTTAATGAAGATACTATGGATGACGTATGTGAAAAAATATATCCAATTTAAAATACACTTCTTACAGTTTTGTAAATTTATTGTTTACTCTTTTAAATTATTAACTTTAACTAGATTATCAAATCTATCATTTAAATTTGAAACTTCTTTTTCAATTCGTATATTAAATTTTAATTGTTGTTTGTTAAATTTAGCTTGCTCAGCAAATCCGTCAGTAACAATCTTAGCTAATTTATCTAAAGTCATTCTATTCTTGCTTCCTGGTTTTCTTCCACCACCAGGACCAACTTTAGACTTAATCTTACTTAACTTAATCTCATCATTGATTAAGTTCTTATTCTTTTTAGCATCATCAATTTTATATTTGATACTCATATGTACATTATATATTACCCCTTCCTACTCAAATAAGTTCTATTGAAATACAAGTTATTTGTTTTAACAATATAACCATTCACTGCACAAT
>JAEELD010000022.1 GCA_016288695.1 Mycoplasmataceae bacterium | reverse complement strand
TACTTGTGAGATTAAAAAGAATGAAAAAATCTAAGTTATTCAAAACATTATTAATTCCTAGTTTAGGAATAATATCTTTAGGCTCAATTGCAACTTCAGTTGCAAGTTGTGGTGAAACACCACCAGCTCCTACGCCAGAAGCAACATATACAATTACTGGTGGTAGTAGATCTTTATTTGGTGAAAATGGCAAACCAGGGTCTGATGAAAAACAGTGAGTTCTAAAAAAAGATGGTAAGCCTGTGACTAAAGGTATAACTTGGTCAATTTTGGGAAATGATGTTGATAAAATATCAATTTCTGATGGATTTGTTAAGTGAACTAATAATATAAAAAAAGGGACATATACATTCAAAGTTAAAGCTATTTATGCTGAAACACCTTCATCTAAAAAATACGAGGTTACTTCAGATGGTGATATAGAATTAACTATTAATAGTCTATATTGATTATTTGGTGGTAGCACTTCCCTACAAGGTAAACAATATAAATCTGGAGCTGATACCAAAAAATGAGTTTTATACAAAAAAAATGAACCATTCATAGAAGCAAAAGAAGTAATTTGATCTATTTCTGGTGATGATGCTCGAGGAAAAATATCTATTTCTGATGGAATAGTTTCATGAACTAATGAAATTGAATGAGGTGAATATAGATTTATTGCTGTTGCTAACTTTACAGATGAAACAGGTAAAAATCAACAAGGCGTATCAGGAGATATAATTGTAAATATTTCTCGCTTTTAATCATATCTGATTTTGATTCTCACAAATTTCAAGTTAAAATCTAATTAAAATACTTAAATAATTCAACAAATAAAAGTTATTTAATTTTAAATTCTTAACATTAATCAAAACAATGCTATCAAAATAATAAATCACTTAGGAAAAATATTTTGATAAAATTTTTATCTTGCAAATGGCATTAATTAGCTAATTCTTTTTTTTCTAATCTAGCATTATTCTCTTTTTTAACTTCAAAAATACTTGGAATAATACAAATACACAAAAAAATTATAAGCACAACTAAAGTCATAACGGAACCTAACATTTCAATGTTTCACATTTCCTGTGTATATATAACCAACTTTCCTGATTCATTTGGAATTTTTTGTCCAATATCTTTTGCTCAACTTGCGGTTAAAAAAATATTAGCAAATGTTGAAACAATAACAAATACCATACCTAAACCAATAATAATCAAACTTATTAGTGTTGTAGGAACAAACCCTTTAACTGGTTTCACATCAATTTTTTTTGTTTTCCTGTTAATTAAACATCCAGCCATAGGAAATAATACACATAAAAAAACTAAAATTGAAGTTCAATTAGCCATTAAATCAACAAAAGAGTACAATTGATTTAATCTATTGCCATTAACAGAATAACCAAGTACATGTTCTCCACCAAAAAATGGTGTTAATTCAGCATCTGCATAATGCATAATATCACTATAACCAAAAGCACCTATCAGTGTTAATGTTATAAAGAAAGCTACAGTAATAATTCCAGAATAAACTAATCCAACATATGGTCGATTAGAATCTAGCCTATTTTTATATTTAATAGGGCAAGGCAAATCACCAATTTTAATTAATTCTTCAAAATACCTTGGATTATAAATAGCAAAACTATTAATAATTCCTAACACTCCAATAGCAATTAAAATTTCAATAATTGAAATTAATCATGCTGGAATGTTATCTAGGCCATTAATTCTTCCTAAGTTAGAATTACCTGTACCAATTAATAATGAAATAGCAACAAGAATATCAATAATTGCAACTAGTAATAATCCAATTACTAATGCTTTTGGAGTTTTTTGGGGTTCTCTCATTTCAGATTGCATACCTGCTGCTGTATAAAATCCATCAAATGAAAATGCAATAGCAGGTACAGAACCAATAACTCCTAATATACCAGTAGCACCTGAAAGCAAAACAAAAGTCTTGTGTGTTTGTTTTATATCTGGTAATGGTGTTGTTCCGCCCATCGGATTTCCATTAATAGCAGCAACAACAAATCCAGCAAATACAGCAAATACTAATGGAATAAATTTAACAGATGTAATAATCCAATTTTGAATATTCCCTGCATAAGAACTAATTCCTGATACAAATAAAAATCACATAGTAAATACAAAAGAAATTAAAGCAACAACAAACCATTCTGTTTGCCAACCAAATGCATCTTGAAACATCATAATTGCATAATATGGCATCAAAAAAAAGTTTAGTGGTAAATATATAAATGCCATAAAATTTTTTGATGCCTTATACAAAAATTTATTACAGAAAGTTTTAACTCATCCAACTACCCCAAGATTACCTGAAATATTGGCTGAAGAAACTTCTGCCAGTGATAATCCCATGCAAATTACGCCAATAATAGAGAAAATTCATGCAATAATTGTTAATACATAACTTCCTCCAACATTTGTTAATACTTCACCATTCTTTAAAAATACACCAGCTCCAATTGAAGAACCAATAACTAAGAGAATAGCAGAAAAAAAACCAATTTTTTTATTCTTTACTTCAGCAATTGAAACTTGTTGATTTCCAATAGTTTTATTTTGTTTTGACATTATGTTTTAACCTTCGACTATAGTAGTGCCAGATTTCCCTTCTATTGCACTTGATAAATTTTCTAACTTAGCAATTATTGCTTTTCGATTATCACCAGATTTAACAAAATTAATTGCCGCTTCAACCTTTGGTAACATACTTCCTGCAGAAAATTGATTTTCAGCAATGTATTTGTCAAGTTCAGAGATAGTTACTTTACCAAGACATTTTTGATTTGGTTTATTAAAATTTACATAAACATTCTCGACATTTGTTAAGATTACAAGAATATTCGCGTCAACAAGAGCAGCTATTTTACTCATAACATAATCCTTATCTATTACTCCATCAACACCTTGATAATTGCCATTTTCATCAACTATTGTAGGGATCCCACCTCCACCTCCTACAATAACTAACTCTTTTTTGTTGAATAAATTTTTAATCGTTTCAATTGACAAGAAATTAATTGGTTTTGGACTTGGAACAACTTTTCTAAAACCTTTGGTTGGAATCTCAACAAACTTTGAACCATCATCAGACATTTTTTTTGCTTCTTCTAAAGTTTTATATGTTACTCCAACTGGTTTAGTAGGATTAGAAAATGCTTTGTCATTTTTATCTACTAGAGTTTGAGTTAAAACACATATTACATTTTTAGAAATATTTGCTCTTTTTAACTCATTAGCTAAAGCAACTTCAATATGATACCCGATGTAGCCTTCACTCATAGCAACTGATTCAGCAAAAGGCATTAGTGGAATTGAACTATCAACTCCATTTGCTTTATTAAATGCATTATAAATTACACCAACTTGTGGTCCATTACCATGGCCAACAATGACATCATGTCCTTTTTTAATAAGATTAACTATTTGTTTAGCAGGTAATAATACTGCTTCTTTTTCACTTTTAGGATCATTTCCTAAAGCGTTTCCACCTAAAGCGATAGCGATTTTTGCCATATTATGCTCCAATTGTAGCTAACATAATTGCTTTAATAGAATGCATTCTATTTTCTGCCTCATCAAAGCATCTAGAATATTTAGAATTTACTACCTTGTCAGTTACTTCAACTTCACCATTTTTAACTTTTGGATATTTCTTACCAAATTTCTTAGCAACTCATTTCCCAACTTCAGTATCTAAACCATGATATGCAGGTAAACAATGCATAAATATGACACCTTTATCATTTGATTTTTCTGCATTTCTCATAGTTTCCATATCAACTTGGAATGGACACATTACTTTTAGCCTTTCTTCTCATGCGGATTCTGGTTCACCCATTGATACTCAAACATCTGTATAAACAACATTTGCTTTTCTAGTTGCATTCATTTTGTTTTCACTAAATTCAACTGAGCCACCAGTTTGAATACAAATTTCTTTACACCTTTTGATTAGATCGTTGCTAGCCCAAAATTTCTTTGGTGCACAACCGATGAAGTGCATTCCTAATTTTGCACAAGTTACCATTAATGAATTAGCCATATTAAATCTAGCATCACCACAATAAACCAATTTTAAACCTTTTAAATAGCCAAAATTCTCTTTAATAGTCATCATATCAGCTATCATTTGTGTTGGATGTGATTCATTAGTCAAACCATTCCATACTGGAACTGAAGCATATTTTGCAAGTTCTTCTACATCTTTCTGTGCAAAACCACGGAATTCAATACCATCATAATATCTAGATAAAACCTTTGCCGTATCAGCAATTGATTCTTTCTTTCCAAATTGACTTGAACCAGAATCTAAAAATGTTACTCCCATTCCTAATTCCCTTGCTGCTACTTCAAAACTACAACGGGTTCTAGTTGAAGTTTTTTGAAACATAATAACAATGTTTTTGTTTTTTAAATAGTTTTGAACTAAACCACTTTGTCTTTGTTTTTTTAATTCAATTGATAAATCAATTAAATAGTTGATTTCATCAGTCGTGAAATCTAACATTTTCAGTAAATCACGTTGTCTTAAATTAAATGCCATAATTATTTTTCTCCTTTTCTATTTATTATTTCAACATCATCACGAATTAGTGGCATGGACATACATCGAGATGATCCCATTCCTAATGATAATTGATTACCATTAAATGTAAGTACTTCTACTCCAGCTTTCCTTAAAGCCTCAATAGTATAATAGTTTCTACTATATCCGACAACAAGTCCTGGTTTGATAACTAGAAAATTTGTTGCATCAAATTGCGTTTCCACATCAATAGCTAATTGTGAATAAGCGCCAGCAACTGGAATCATAATTGGCAATTTGCCAATAATTGATTCAAGTAATGACTCTAAATTTGAATCATAACTATCTATTGATAGTTTTGGTGAAGTTAAATCAATTTTTCAAAATTTTAAATTTGTAGTAACATTAGGTGAATATAAAAATTTATCATAATCAACCATAGTTAGTCATGTGTCTAAATGCATTAAATTTCATTTATGAGGTACATATATTGCAACAATTCTCTTAAATTTATTCTCTTTAGATCTATATAATTGCTTAGCTAAATTTTTAATTGACTCAATTTTTGTTCTATCAGACACACCAACAACAAGAGTATCAGTATTGTATGGGAAAATATCTCCACCTTCAATATAAGATTCATTGTTACGATCTAGATATTGTGTAGTATGCTTATATAGTGGATGATATGTAAAAATAAATCATGTAAATAATGTTTCTCTCTTACGGATTGGATATTTCATTGAACTTATCACAACACCATTCCCAACAGAAGAAAAAGTATCTCTTGTGAAATAAAAATTTGGCATAGGTTGAGTGACTAGCACATCTTTTTCTAAACTCAATTGAAGATCAAATGTAGTTATCCCAGAAATCATTGCATCAAATAAACCATATGCACTTCTGCTTTTCAAATATTGAAATAACTTTATATGCAATTTTTTATCTTTAACATTCGATTCACTAATAAATTTTCTGATAAATAAATCTTGTTCTTTTTCAGAAATACTATTTCATGTTTCAAGTAATAAATCCTCAATATAAACTACTTCAACTCCATTTTGTGTTAAAATTTTACAAAATTCATCATGCTCTTTAGCTGCTTGTTTTCAATCCAAAATAGCTGAAAACAATAATTCATTACAATTAGAAGGAGATATAAAGCTTAACTCTCGTCCTGGTCTTTTTACTAAAACTTTCTTTAGTTGACCAATTTCACTAAAAACATGAATTCCATTCTCTAATTTTGTTTTCATATTTTCCTTTCCACTTTCTTATTATATATCATGACATTAACAAATTAAGAAAAGAAATATCATAATTAATTAACTCAATTAAACCACCAAAAAACTTTGTTTTTCTAATAGTCTCGATTGTATCTTTGTAACCAGACTATTCAATTTCAATTTTAAATTTAGGACATACAATATTAATAACTTAGCAAAATTTGATATCATAAAAATAATTTACTATATACCTAAATACTAAAGATCAAAATTACAAATAAACCAAAAATACAATTTATAAAATAATATAATTTATTATCATTACATCATATAGATAGTGGAGGATAAAACAATGAAAAGAAATAAGATTGCTTTTAAAATTTTACTAGCAACTTCATGAATAGGTTTAGCAGCAACACCTATTTTAACATTGGCAAGTTGCAGTAACAATGAAAAAGACCTAATTCCAAATAAGGCAAGAGAATTATCATCAAAAACAATTATTCACTTTTTTAATGATGTTTGTGCATATCCACATCCAACATATTGATTTGGACCATTAAACAAACATTTAACTGAATATATTGAAGAAAAATATGGTATTACTGTTCATCGTGATGATTATCTAAAATCTACTGCCCAAACTGATTGAGACGCAAAATACAAAAACTACTATGGAAATATTTGATTTGATATTCCTGCAAGTAAAGGTTATGAAAACTTTCCAAAAGTTGCTTTACAAGGGCATATGGATATGGTTATTGATGGAATAAGTTTAGAAGAAGCAAAAACCACACCAATAGTACCAGAATTTGATATTGAAGAAGAGACAAATGCCTCGATAATTCACTCTAAGGACCATAAAACTTCACTTGGCGCTGATGATGGGATAGGAATGTCGATTATCTTATCACTTATTGAAGATAAATCAATTAACCATGGACCTATTAAAGTGTTATTTACTGCTGATGAAGAAGATGGACTAATTGGTGCAGCAAACTTGGGTATGAAAAAGGATTCAAGTGAAAAATATGATGTTTTAAGCGATTGCAAATATCTTCTTAATATTGATAATGAATCTTTAGGAGAATTGATTAAATCTTCCGGCGGGCTTCGATACTTTTGATATCAATTTAATGATAAAGATGCAAGTGGTAATGCAAAACCAGTGGAAATTGATAGTGCATTAACAAATCAATTTACAATTTCAGCTTCAGGGTTTAGAGGTGGACACTCCGGAGATGACATTTCTCATCATGCAAATGCTATTAAGGCAGTATTAGATGTATTAAATGAATTTAATAATAAAGAAAATTCAAAAATCCAATTGATTTCTGCTAGCACAAGTGCAAACGTAGTTAATACAATTCCACGTGATGCTAAATTCCTATTTGCCACAAATGTTAACAAAGATAAAATTAATGCACAAATTCAGACTGTAATAAACGATTTAAAAGGAAAATATACAGCTGAAGATTTTAATGCAATCAAGATTGAATGCAATGCTAATGAAAATATTGAAACTAAGGGGCTAGGACTTGACATTTCATCAAAATTAATTACTATGATGTCTAAATTTTGATTTGGGGTTAAAGATTATTTAATTCCTGATAAAATGCCATCCATAAGTGCAAATGTAGGCCCTATAAATTTATCAATTAACAATGAAACTAACTTATACACATTCAAGTTTGGTACAGCCTCTCGTTCATGTTACAGAAATGTACTTACAGATTTTGAAAATGAAAATAAAAAATTATCTGATGATTACTTAGGACCTGATCATTATAACTTATTCGGAAATGCACCTCCTTTCGAACCTGAAGAAAAAAATACATTAAGAGCCACTTTAATTGATGGATTTACAAAATATGGCACTGCCTCAAAAATTACTTATACTCATGGAGGATTAGAAATTTCATATTTCAAAGAAATTAATCCTAACATTATTCTAACTAGTGTTGGTGCACAAATTCGTAATTGCCATACTATAAATGAAACATTTTACATTGATACTATTGCTCCTACAATTGAGGCAATTTTATATACATTACCTTTATTGAAATAAAATTTAACAATAGACTTTAAACATTAGAAATCAATTAATTTATTTTTATAAGTTAATTAGGATTTGATGAAGAATTTTCATTTTTATTCCCAATTGTATCTTTTATGGCACTTGTTATATATTCGATACATTGATTTGAATCTAACACATTGTGCAAATTTTCATTATTTTCTATTTTTTGATCATTCAAAAAATTAATTGTCTCAATACCATCATTATTTTTTTGTTCTTTTTCTTTTAGATTAGCATTATCATTTTTAATTTTTGAAATAAACTGATTGTTAACTAAATCATTTTCAATATCATTAAGTTCATTTAAATTTAAATATTCATTTTTACCTTCTTTAGAAGCGACAAGAATGTTTAAATAGATATTTTCATCGTTATTATCATGATAATTTATTCCATTAATTGATCACAAATTAATATTATGAGACAATTTAACAAAAATTCGTTTTATGTCCTTTAAAATCTTGTATGATGCGTTATTGCTAACATCAATGTTAGCGACAATGCTTTGTGCATTATTAATGTTTATGTCACAATAACTATTAGCTATTGTTTCATTAATTTTTTCATACAAATTTTGCGTATTATACTTGCTATTAGGCAAAACTATAGGCAAAAATGTGAAATATTTAGTAGATTTAAAAAAATTCACAATATCATTAAAATCAATATTGATTGTTGTAGTAGTATTTATCATTTTCACAATACTGCTTACTATATTTTTAATTTCATCATTTGCATTATAAAAAGCAGTTACTAATGAGATATCAATACTAGAATTGTTAATTATATTGTCATTATTTATAACACAAACAGAATCAACTTTTTCAATAATTTTTTTGTAGCTCTGTGTAGCAACATCATATATATTTCTTCCTTCAGCCGTTACTGATGGCATATTCAAAATTGAAATTGTTGGTATATTCATTGATTTTGCAATTTTTGCTATTATAGGTGTTGAACCTGAACCAGTTCCTTTCCCCATGCCAGAAACTAAAAATAATAAATTGGTACCAGTTAATGAATTAATTAATTCTTTTTCTGCTGACTCTGCAGACATCTCTCCAATTTTTGGATTTCCACCACTCCCGCCACCTTTACATTCATCAATACCAATTAACAAAGTATTGCATAATCGATTAATTTTTCTTAGAGCACCAATGTCAGTATTTATTGCCCAAAATTTAACATTGTCATCCCATTTTTCAGTTTTTATCATGTGTGATATAGCATTACAACCTGCACCACCAATTCCCATGATACTTATATTAAATCTACCAAAATTAGCATCAATTTGATCTAAATTGCTTGAGAATTTTGATTCTTCATGCAATTCAATTTTTTTGCTTAATATTTTATTAATCAAATCTGCCATAAATTACTCTCATTTTTGGCTTCCTAATTTCGCAGATAAATTAGTGCTAATAATTCCTAATTTTAACAATAGCTTATTTCGCAATTGTTTATTATTCAATTCTTCACTGAAATATGGGTCAATGCTCCATATTCTGTTTCTTTTCTTTTTTAAAACATAATTAATTGCCATCAACATTTCAGTTAAATTTTCCTCTTCCAATCCAAAAATGCATTCTTTCTTTAAAAAAATCAATTTATTATTTAAAACAAGTAAATTTTTATTAATCGCATATTCATAGAAAGAAAAAAATTCATTTGAACAAGTGAGTATTATTTGGTTGAAATTCTTATCAATTATTTGCAATGAAATTTTATTTAATTGAAGACTAATTAAATTAACTATGAATCTTTTAAAACTGTCTAAGTCAAGTTGCATCAATTTCAGAAATGAATCATTATGATAATTGATAATAGGGGGATTTGATTCGATATTATTAAAATACTTAAAATTCTTTACTAAATTCAAAATAACATTTTTATTCTGGATTTGTAATTTTTCAGAAATATAAGAAATTAAATTATTAGTACCAAAATCTATACAATTTGATGTAAGCACTGATTTTTCATCTTTATATTCAGTCAATTTCACTCATTCTTCATTTACCTCAATTAACAAATTATTGTTAGTTCCGGCTTCAAATAGATTTATAAATGGTTTTGACAAAGGAATAATATCTATTAATGAAGTATCCAATTCATCAAATAAGAATTTAATCTTGTTAATAAATTCATAATAAGCACCATCTTTTCCTTTTTTGCTGTTTTCCATCATTTCCCTCATACTAGGAATACATAAAATGTATCTTTTTACTCTGACACCAATAAATTTATCAACATTAACCAATTCTTTATTTAATAAATTTTTAATTTCACTCAAATTTTTAAAAGAAATTTTTTCAAATACATTTTTTTCAATTTTGTTAAAATATAAGCATTTTTTTTCATCTGTTAAACAATCATCAACAACAAGCACTTTTATTGCTTTAATTTCAAAAGAGATTACTCCGATAACTTCTTTTAAGTTGTACATTAAAATGCTCCTTTCATCGAAATCCGTTTAATGCATCTAAGCTTTGCACTTCTACTTCTATTGTTGGATCTAATTTCATTAAGTGATGGAGTTATTGGCTTTTTATTAACTAATGCAAAATTTATATTTTCATTTATTACAGGAATTTCAACAGGCAATTTATTTGTTGAAGCTTTATGAAAAAGTGTTTTTACTATTCTATCTTCCAATGAATGATATGAAATTACTGCTAAAATTCCATTTAAACTTAACTTCTCAAGTCCATCATTGATGAAAGTTTTTAAACACTCCAATTCATTATTAACTTCAATTCTTATAGCTTGAAAATAAACACGGGCTGGATGTTTTTTCATATGCAACTTTCGTTTATTTATAGCCGATTTGATAATATCTACTAATTCTAAAGTTGTATTTATATCATTATTCTTTCTTGCCTCAACTATTGCAATCGCTACTTTTTTTGATTCATTATCTTCACCATATTTTTTAAAAACATCAATCAGCTTAGATAAACTATATTTATTCACAACAAACCATGCATCTAATTTTTGGGTTTTATCTATACGCATATCCAATTTTGAATCGAACTTATAACTAAAACCTCTATATTTGTCATCAAACATTGGACTACTAACACCTAAATCAGCTAATATCCCATCCACATTTTTTATATTCAAACTAGATAATATTTGTTTTATAGTAGAAAAATTTGAATGAATTATGACTATTCGTTTATCATTACTAAATTTCTTTTTTAATATATCAATTGCAAACTTATCATTATCAATGCATATTAATTTCCCCGTAGTTAATTGATTAACAATCTTTTCTGAATGTCCACCCATCCCAGCAGTTGAATCAACATAAACCCCACTTGGGTTTATGTTCAAATAATTAATTACTTCATTAACTAATACAGGTGTGTGCAAATTATTCATTGTTACTATCATCAATTTTTTCAGCTATCAAATCGTATGTGGAATCAGTTTCAAGTTTAAATTTTTTATATTTTTTGCTATCCCATAACTCTAATTTATTACCTACGCCAATAATTGTTACTTCATCAACAATATTTGATTCCTTCAGTAAGTTACTTGGAATTAAAATTCTATTAGTTTTATCTATTTTTAAATCTATAGCATTGGCTAATAATTGCCTAATTAATATACGGGATTCTTTTTTATTTTGAGAAAGACGCATTAATTTCTCAACATATAATTCAAAGTTTTTAGATGTTCTTAACTCTAAACATCCCTCAAACCCTTTACTTACAACGACATCTTCTTTTAATTTGCCTACAATTTTCGCTGGCAAAATTAAACGATTCTTATCATCTAAAGAATGAAAATATGTTCCTAACAGCATGCTCCACTTTCACCCACTTTACTACAAAGTATATACTAAAAACCTAAAAAAATAATATTTTTTTTATTACTAGAGGGAAATTTTATAATTTCTAAGTAAGCGTCAATTGCTGTATATATGCAAATATATATAGAGGAAAGTCCATGCTTACACTTTCTGCGATGAAAGTAGTGTTTTAGTAGGTTTAAAAAATAAAACCTAGCACTTAAAAAAGTGACGACGAAATTTTTGGCTAAAATTTATAACATAAATCATGTCAAAAAATTCATAAAGTGCCACAGTGACGATTTTGATAAGAAATTATTAAAGTGAAACGTTGGTAAACTCCTAAAGTAAGAAACCTAAATTATGGTAAGGGAATGTATTTGATAGAAATGAATATCAAATATGACTCAAATTTATTTGAGTAGATAAATAATTGACAGTGGAAACACTAACAGAACATGGCTTACATTACATAAAAAAACTCATCTTAAATGATGGGTTTTTTTATTTTATGAAATTAGACTGGTACGTGAAATGAATTAAATGAGTGAACAATATATATACCAAAACAAGTTGAAATAACCATTAATAAAAATGCAATAGCTAAACAAATTCAAAAAATAAAATGAAACTGTCTGGAACGATATACACCATTTATTCCTACTAAAACTGTAATAAATAAATAAAATAATGGAATTGAAATAAATCCTAATGCAATATAATTCATTATGTTACTTGAAATTGCAATATTGCGAAAACCACTAAAATTAAAATAACTTGATATTCCTGCATTAGACATATCAATACTTATAACAATTGGGAATGTTATAGAAAAAGACAAAATAAATAGAATAACTCCAATAATAATCAATCAAATTCTTAATAAAATTCTATTGTTCCTTAATCAAGAATCAATTTTTACAAAAAAACTATTTGATGCTATTTTAAAATTAAAATAACTTTTTTTCTTTTTTGAAAACTTTTCAAAATTAATTTTTTTATCAGATTCTTGCATTGAACCAAGTTTATTAGATGATTCACTAACAATAACATCATCAGCGAAATTATTATTCACATCTTTTTTTGGATCATAAGAAGAAAATGAACCTAAATTTTTGTTAATTTCATATCCCTGTTCATTGCTAGATGCAGAATTACTATTAATAGGTGTAGTATTTTCAATTTTTAACTCATTTTGATTATTTTGAGTATCTTTATTTTGATCATCCATAATTTTTGTTAATTCAGTATAAAAATAAATTGAATATTTCAAATAATTATATATATTTTGTATATTTTATTGCTTAATAACATCATCAATTAATGCATTTATGTGAATAGCATTATCTATTGATTTATCGCAAAAAAAACGAATTTCTGGAATTTTGTATAAGTCTAATTTTCTAGATAATGTAAGTTTGAATATATTTTTCACTTTATTCAAATTATTAACTACTTCATCAATATTGCTTCTAATAAATGTATCAACAAATACATCTAAATATGATTTATCATTACTTAATTTAACATACGTAAAAGAAACATATTTTTTAAAATATGGATCATCAATATCATATTTCAAGCAATAATTCAATGCATTTATCATTGTTGATTCAAGCTGCTTTAAACGATAATTATTCTTCTTAAATTTCATTCTTTTCAATTACCTTATAACACTGAATGATATCACCAATTTTTAAGTCTTGATAACTAGCTAATGTGATGCCACATTCACTACCTTGTTTTGCTTTTGCTATATCTTCTTTAATATGTTTAAGTGAACTAATTTTACTTTTTGCAATAACTGCGCCATCACGGATTACACGTACATTACAATTCCTATTAACCTCTCCATTTATTACTAAACAACCTAAAATATTACCAATTTTAGAATGCTTCCATATTTGTTGAACCTTCGCTTCACCAATATCTTCATCAATATATGTAGGACCTAATTTCCCTTTCATTATTTTTTGAATGTCATCATTTAAGTGATAAATTACATCATAAAAGTAAATGTTTACATGTTGGTTATTTGCTAAATTTTTTACATCCTTTGATGGTTTTATGTTAAAACCTATAATAATTGAATTAGATGCTTTTGCTAATTCAACATCTGATTTAGTTATTTCTCCTGTCGAGCCATGTAAAATAACTAAATCAACACCTTCAACCTTAATTTTACTTAACATTGCTGATATAGCCTCTAACATTCCATTTACATCTGTTTTAATAATCACAAATAATTTTTTATTACTACTTTTTTCATCAGCTATAAGTAATCCACGTTTCTCATTCTTTTTTGCTTTCATTCTATGTAAATGAATTTTTTCAGCAATATTTTTAATTTCTGCATCATTATTTGAAATTACAAATTTATCACCAGTTTCTGGGACTCCATTTAAACCTATAATTCTTGCAGGTTGTGAAGGAAGTATAGATTGCAATTGATTATTATTTTCATCAAATATTGCTCTAATTTTCCCAAAATTTTCACCTGCTATTATAAAATCGCCTTTAACAACAGTTCCATTTTTAACAATTATTGTCGCAACTGGTCCAAGTCCTTTATCTAAATTTGACTCTATAACTACTCCCATACCCAACCTATCTGGGTTAGCTTTTAATTCCAAAATTTCACCAAGAAGAATAATAGAGTCTAATAATTTATTAACATTCAAACCTGTCAATGCACTTCCTTTAATTGTTATTGTATCTCCACCTCATTCTTCTGGGGTTAAATTATGATCAGTCAATTTGCTTAATATATCATCAGTTTTTACATTAGGTTTATCACATTTATTAATAAAAACAATTATTGGAGCTTTTGCTGCTTTCGCATGATTAATAGCTTCTATTGTTTGGGGCATTATTCCATCATCTGCTGATATTACAATAACAACAATATCAGTAATGTTTGCTCCTCTTGCACGCATTTCAGTAAATGCAGCATGACCAGGCGTATCTATAAAAGTAATTTTTTTACCATTAAAATTAATTTGGTATGCTCCAATTGCTTGGGTAATTCCTCCAGCTTCAGATTTAGCAACATGTGATTTCCTAATAAAATCAAGTAATGTAGTTTTTCCATGATCAACATGACCCATTATTGTAACTATTGGGGGGCGAACTTTCAATTTTTTTGGGTCGTCAACAACTTTTAAATTATCTAAAATATTTGTTTCATCAATATTAATTTTCTTTTCAAAATCAATATTGTATTCAAAACAAACTTCACCAATTTCATCTTCTGTTAATAAAGAATTTAAATTCTTGACTTTTCCTTTTAAAAAGAAATATTTAAGAATATCTGATGATGATTTATTTAATTTTTTTGATAATTGATCCACTGTCAATAAATCAGTAAAAATAAAAACACCATTTTTGACACCAGTTTCAGTTGATTTAAATTGCGATTTTAAATCGATATTGGTTCTAACATCATTTTTTTTATTTTTAAAACTTTTCTTTTTCATATCTTAAATAAGACAAAATTAGTAATTTAGAAAATTACATATTATCATTATATCCGTAGTCATCATCACTCTCTTGTTCTTCATCTTGACGTGATTCATTTTCCTTAACCAAATCCTTTATCATTTCTTCAGCATTTGAGCCACTAATTTCATTTAATATAGAATCTTCTTTAGATTTTTCTTGTGAAAAATTATCATTATGTTTCTTGTTTTTAAATGATTTTTTTGGTTTCTTATGATATTTATTATTGCCAACAACATTTTGTTCTAATTCCAAATCCAATTTATTTATATTCTCATTATTATCAACACGTAAATTGCCAACTATATCTGAAATAGATTGTTGATGTGATGAAGATTTTTTTAATGCATCTTCATTATTTTTACTAGACTCATCGGAAACGGTTTCATTCTTATTCTTATTTTCAGCTTTAAGTTCAATTGGTTTTTCTTTTTTGGTCTTAATTAAAATATTATTTGATTTCAAATCATCCATAACCTTTTTATAACCAGATGAACTATCAAATTGTGCTATTAAATCAGAAACATTTTTTGACTTATTATTACTAAGGATACGGTCAAATGTTCTTTGTCTTGAACTCTTTACTTCAACTGAAGTATATTCAATATTATCATGTCTAGCATCTTCAATTGTCATTACATCAATATCAGCTTTTAAAAGCTTACTTATAATCCTAATGTTTGAGCCTTTTTTACCTAATAATAGTGGTAATTGGGAAGCATCTATAATAAGTATCAAACGAAGCAAATCATTATCATTTTCACGTTTTTTTAAAATTTTATATCCACTAATTGCAGCAGGTGAACATACATCTATTATGTATTTTTGAATATCATCAGAATGTTCAACTACTTCAATTTTTTCTCTATTAATCAATTTTGTTATTGGAAAAATTCTTGTTCCATGAGGACCAATGATTGTGCCACATGGGTCTACACCAGGTTGATGTGAAATTACAGCAATCTTTGTTTTGAATCCTGGTACTCTAGCAACATCAACAATATCAACTATCCCTTCTTGGATTTCAGGGATGTTATTTTTTAATAAATTCTTAATTAGTCCTTCATTTGTACGTGAAAGAATAATTGGCCAACCAGAAGACTGCTGTTTAACACTTTTTATATTAAAGTAATATTTATGCCCAGGTAACAATTTTTCATTTGGGATAGCATCTTTTAATGACATATATCCATATTCTTCATTCTCAATATGAACATAAATACCATGTTTATCATTTTTTTCAATCTCGGCATAAATATTTTCGCCTATATGATCTTTTCATTTATTAAAAATTTCTATATTCCCTTTAATTGTTATTGTTTGCTTAAAAATTTGAATAATCTGATCAACAGCTTTTTTTGATAATGTACTAAAATCAAGTTCTTGAAGCAAAACATCGCCTATTTTTGCTTTTTTATCAATTTTATTTTTTTTGTAGTAATCATTTGCATCTTCTACAGTCATTTCAACATAATCATTTAAATCATCTGATTTTTCAACAATATTAAAAACCTTATTTACTGAGAAAATATTTTTATCTATATCAATATCTATTGATAAAACTTCCTCAGGGTAAACTTTTTCATAAGCTTTAATTATCGCTCCTTTTAAAGCATCCATTACTGTATCTTGAGGAATCTTTTTTTCATCTGATATCATTTTTACATATTGAAGAATTTTTTCATTCATTACAAACATATTTTTTTACTCCTATGGCTAAAAAAAAAGATCTTATCTAGATGATAAGATCTCCTAAAGTTAACTTTTTAATTATACAAAAAATGAATAATGTTGCATAAAAAGTAAATAAAATCTAAAAATATCTGGCTAAGTATACCCCAAAGTGCCCACATAAATAAAAAAAGCTCATTTGAGCTCTTTAATTAAAATTAATTAAACAAAACATTTTTAACTTAAGGAGTCAAATGAACAAATATTATTATAAACATCTTTCACAATGAGAAAG
>JAEELD010000021.1 GCA_016288695.1 Mycoplasmataceae bacterium | reverse complement strand
TTTCATTCTCTTTGCTTGAAAATATTAAGAGAAGATATAGATAAATTAAATGGACTTAATAGTTTTAGAATTTTAGATGATGATGAAAAATTATCAGTAATAAATCAAATTTTTAATAGTCTTGAATTAAGGAAAAAACTTAATAATCGAATAAAGTCTAAACTCTTATTAAAAATTATTTCCGAAATTCAAGATTGCACTTATCATTTAAATAATGATTTATGGTCATTAATAGTAATAAAAGTTGAAACAATAAATATTTTACTTGCAAAACATGCTATTATTGATAATGATATTGAATATATTTGGAAGGTATATAAAGAATATCAAGACCAAAAAAGGAAAAACAATTGACTTGATTTCAATGATTTAATTTATGGTGTATACAAGCTATTTAATAAGCATAAAGAAATTGCTTGGAAATGATCAAAAAGATTCCAGTACATTCTAGTAGATGAATTTCAAGATACTGATTATTGTCAATTTCACATTTTAAAGCAATTAGTAAATGAAAATAGAAATATTTTTGTAGTAGGTGATCCAGATCAAACAATATATGAATGGAGAGGTGCATACTCAAGAATATTTGATGATTTTATAAAATGTTATGGAGATGTAAAACAAATAATTGTTAGCAAAAATTATCGTAGCACCAAAAAAATATTAATGGTAGCTAATGCACTAATTAATAATAATGTTAATAGAATTAAGAAATCATTAATTACTTGTAATAATGATGGGGAAAATGTTATTTATTATCAAGGTGATTCACAATATGAAGAAGGTAAATTTATTGCATCAACAATTAGCGAATTAATTAAAAAAAAATATGAATTAAAAGATATAGCAATCCTTTATAGAAACAATTTCTTGTCTCGTTTTGTTGAAAAAGCATTAATTGACCATAGCATAAACTATCAAATATATGGTGGTGTTAAATTTTACCAAAGAAAAGAAATAAAGGATATTATTGCTTATTTGAGAATAATATCTAATTTTAATGATGAATTGGCTTTAAAAAGAATTATTAATATTCCACCAAGAGGAATTGGCGAGATAACATTAAACAAGATTTTAACATACTCTTTAAATCACAAAATAACACTTTATGAAGCAATCCAAAGAGAAAAATCTAGTTATCCTGACATCACATGAGATAGTACAAAACTTTTACTTTTTTTGAAAACTATAAATGATATTAAAAAAATAATAGATGCTAAACCTATAAGTGAGAAAGTTAAAGTTATTTTAGAAAAAATTCAATATGAAAATTATTTGAATTCATTTGAAAATCCTGCAGAAGTTATTTCAAGAATGGATAATATTAAAGAGTTAATTAGTTCAATAAAAGAACAAGAATCATTAAACAAAAATTTAACAATTGATGAATATTTGCAATCAATTGCTTTGTATACAGATTCAAGTGTTAATGATTTTAAAAGTAGAGATAATAATTCTGTAAAAATTATGACTATACATTTTGCTAAAGGTGCTGAGTTTAAAGTAGTTTTTATTTGTGGTTTATATGAAGGTTCTTTACCCACAAGTCGTTCTATTAATCAAAATAACTTGGAAGAAGAAAGAAGAATATTTTTTGTCGGGATAACAAGGGCTAGGGAGAGATTATTTTTGACATCAAATATAGGTTCAAATTATAGTGGCCAATGTGTCCCAAGCTATTTCTTAAAAGAAATAGGTGAAAAAAATTATGAAAAAAAGACTTCTGAATTTTCAAACATTTCATCAGCAAATTTAGAGTGATACAACTCTAAAAAAGATAAAAATTTTGAAAATATGTATGATAATGAGAAAATTGAAATAAATGTTGGTGATACAGTGGTCCACACTGTTTTTGGATTAGGATATGTTTTAGGTAAGGATGGAAAAATTTTGAATATAGCTTTCAAAAAACCATATGGAAATAAAACAATAATAGCTAACCATAAATCTATAAAAAGAGTTAAGAATTAATTATTGCCACTATTAATATAGAATAGAAATATTATTGATATCTCTATAATTTTTTCATGAAAATCCTTTTTATTGGTGATGTTTTTGGGAAACAAGGAAGAAAGGCAATAAATAATTTTTTGCCTAAATTAAAAAGAAAAAATAAGATTGATTTTGTTATAGCAAATGTTGAAAATTGCACACATGGTCGAAGCATTAATTTACGACATTACAAATTTTTAAAATCTTTAGGTATTAATGTTTTTACTTTTGGTAATCACACATGAGAGAATAGTGAGGTATTAGAGGTTTTAAAATTCAAGGATACTGTAAGACCAATAAATATTGATTCATCTTTTAAGTTTTCTAATATTGGATTAGGAAGTAGAATATATCAAGTAAAAAATAAAAAAATAAGAGTCACTAATTTATTAGGATTAGATGGCAATAAACAAAATAAAAATTTTGGTAGTAAATATATTAGACTTAATCCATTTAAATTTATGGATATTTTTTTAGAAAGCATAAAAGGAAAACAAGATATTCATATAGTAGATTATCATGCTAATTCTACTAGTGAGAAAAATGCATTTTTTTGTGCATTCAAAGGTAAAGTATCAGCAATTTTATGCACGCATACACATATTCAAACTGCAGATGAAAAAATTAAAGATAATACAGGTTATATAACAGATGTAGGCATGACTGGAGCAAGTGATGGGATTATTGGTGCGAAACCTGAAACAATTATTGATATGTATAGAGAAAAAGTTTTGCATTTTAAATTGGAACCTGATAAATCAAAATACCAACTAAATGGAGTGATTCTTGATTTCAATCAGCGAAATAATAAAATAAAATCAATTAAAAGAATATTTTTAATTGAGGGAGATAAAATATAGGGGTTTAGTTCAATGGTAGAATAAAAGTCTCCAAAACTTCGGATGTGGGTTCGATTCCTACAACCCCTGCCATAAACAAAGATTTAGTAGTGAATTATCTACAAATTTGAATAACTAGATATTTAATTTGGTTAAAAATGAAGCTTGTGATATTTTATATGTGTTGACTAATGAACCACTATATCATCTCATCAAATAGGAACTATGATGCTTGTGATATCGACGATTGTGCTGTAAATAGTTATATTGTTAAAACAAATAACCTATATTTCAATTGAACATGTTTGAGTATGAAGGGTAATATATAATATATACGGCATGAGTAAGAACAATAAGGTTGTTAAGTATAAAAGTAATTAATACCAATATAGACAAGAAATTTATTGGCAAAGATTTGGATTTACAAAAAGTTAAGGCCAAAGGTGGTCCTACAACTAAACCAAGAGCTAAAGCACCAGCTTGATTTGTTGAATTTGAGAAGAGAAATAATCAAAGACTTAATAGAATAGAAAATAACATATCAAATTTAAATAATAGATTTGATAATTTAGTTAAAGTTAATAATCTAAAAGAGTAAATAACAAACTTACACAACACAAGAAAGTGTATCCTAATGGATACATTTTTTATTTTTACATATCATTCATAATATTTTCATTAAATATATTCTTAATATATTCAATGGGATGTTTAGGTATTACTGCTATAAGTTAGGGTATTACTGATATTTGTTATGGTATTACTCTTAAATATTTGGGTATTATTAATAGTGAGACAAAATGATAAAATTAGGACAAAAACAAAAAATAAGTTAAAACATATACTCATATGAACATGATACTGTTATCTAGTTAATTGTGCTGTAAATGGTTATATGGTTAAAACAAATAACCTATATTTCAATAGAACTTATTTGAGTATGAAGGAGTAATATAAAATATAAATACTACCTTGGAGGAAATACGATGATTACTTATGAAAAGGTTATAAGCGAAATACAAGAAGAATTTCGAAAAGATCAAGAAATTACCAATTTAAAAAATAAGTGAGGAATTGTTAATAGTCCTATAGATCAAATTAATGCAAATAAACTTCTTTTTTTAAAAGTAAAAATAATTGATAAATATCGTCTTAATATTATTAAGAACATTGAGCAAACGTCAAAACGACATACCATTTTCTATTTTTCGGGTTATTTAGCAAATCTTGGTAAGCAATCACAAGATTTTTGTATTAATGAAAAAGATATCATAGGTCTTAAAAATGTTATTTCATCAATAGATAAAAATAAAAATGAATTTGAAGGTTTAAATTTAATTTTGCATACACCTGGGGGTGATATTGCAATTACAGAAAGAATAATTAAATACATCTGAAATGAATTTGACAAAAATATTAAAGTAATTGTACCTTTTACAGCTATGTCAAGTGGCACAATGATTGCTTGTGCATCAAAAGAAATAATTATGTTTAATAGCTCAACATTAGGTCCATGTGACCCTTCATTGTTTGGCAGTCCTTGTTATGATACATTAGAGGAATTCGAACTTGCAAAAGGTGAAATTTGCAAAAATCAAAATACTTCACTAGCATGAAAAGAAATATTAGCTAAGTACAACAAAACTGAAATAATACAATGTAAAAAAACTATTGAATTAACAGAGGAAATATTTTTGAATAATTTAAGAAACATGATTGATGATGAAGACAAAATTAAAAAAATTTGTAATATCCTATGCACAAATCAAAAATCAAAAATGCATAATAGATCTTTTAATTATGACTTTTGTAAATACCTTGGATTGGTTGTATCTAATTTAGATATAGAAGATAAAGATGATTTGAAAGATGATATAATGAAATTATATTGAGCGGCTACATATTCTAATTCTTTTTTACCAATTTCAAAATTGATTGAATCATCAAATTTATCTTTTAAATGTAATTAATAGCTACACTTAAAAAATAATTCTAAGATCAATAGTAAATTTTTTGCTAATAAAATCTTGAAGCGGAAATAAGTAGGCTAAGTATACCCCAAAGTGCCCACATAAATAAAAAAAGCTCATTTGAGCTCTTTAATTAAAATTAATTAAACAAAACATTTTTAACTTAAGGAGTCAAATGAACAAATATTATTATAAACATCTTTCACAATGAGAAAG
>JAEELD010000020.1 GCA_016288695.1 Mycoplasmataceae bacterium | reverse complement strand
CTATATTTTTTTTTTTAAAATGAAATGAATTATATGAATTGTCAAATTCTAATAAAATTTCTTTGCATTAAAAAGAAAAAAATATAGTAATCAAAAGAAAATTAACGAAGGGTGAAGGAACAAATGAATACTCTATAAATGGGCAATCATGTAGATTAAAAGATATACAAGATATCTTTTTAGATACTGGCTTATCGAAAGGATCACTTGGTATCATATCACAAGGTACGGTACAATGATTTGTTGATGCTAAGCCTGAAGAAAGACGAACATTTTTTGAAGATGCAGCTGGAATTGGACTATATGCAAAAAAACGTGAGGATTCATTAAAACAACTTAATGCAACTCAAGAAAATCTAAATAGAATCAATGACATAACAAATGAACTTCATTCAATAATAAAAAAATTACAGAAACAAGCTGAGAAAGTTAAGTTATACTCGCAAATACAAAATGAATTAAAACATTTAGAGTTAAATATTTTAGTCAAAGATATCAATTTTTTTTCTAATCATCTTAAAGTAATCAATGAAGATATTGATAATGCAAAAAATAAACTTCAAGTGTTTGAACCTAGTATCAAAGAATTAACACAATCATTAAATTTTGCAAAAAGTAAACAAGAATCTGCAGATGCAACTTTTGAAGCTCTTACACTTGAACAAAATAAATTAATTGAGCAAATAAATAAATTAGAAATTAAAAAATCATCCATTAATTCGCGTTTACAAATGGACATATCTAGCAAAGATATTAAAAAACGTTCTAGCGCATTATTAACTCTGATCAATGGTGAAAAATCAGTTAATGAAGATGCAAAGTACAACATGAAGAATCTTGAAGAATCAATCAATGTATATTTGGAAACATTAAATTCTTTGTCTGAAAAAAAGAATAAATTAACTGCAACATGTAATGAACTTTACAATTCTATTGTTGAAACAAGAACAAAAATTAAGCACCTTGTAGATGAATTAAACAATAATAGCAGCATGGACATAGGAACAAAAAATATTATTGAGAATAGACAGGCACTGACAGGAATTAAGGGATTAGTTAGAGATTTTATTAATGTTGATGAGCAATATCAAATAGCAATTAATACAGCACTAAATAAAAGTTTTTTTAATGTTGTCACTGAAAAAAATATTGATGCAGAGAATGCAATAAATTTTTTAAAGTCAAATAAGGGTGGTAAGGCCACTTTCTTACCAATTGAATCGATTCGTCCTAAGTCTATTCGTCCTGAACATTTAGAAATCATTTCTAATAGGGATGGATACATTGGAATAGCTTCTAACTTGGTTAATTATGATGAAAATTACAAAAATATTGTTGAATTTTTGCTTGGTAATGTCATAATTTCACATGATCTTGAATCAGGTTTCGTATTGTCAAAATTGACATACCAAATGTATAGAGTTGTGACATTAAATGGTGATCTAATTTCCCCGGGCGGTAGTGTAACAGGAGGATATGTTAATAAAACTAAAATAACATCACAAGCTGATCCAAAAAAAATATTGGATGAATTAAATAATCAATATCCAAAAATTAATGATCAATATATTGCTGCTAAATCAGAATTAGAAAAACTAAATGCTGAATTAAATGAAATTAATACAAAAATCAGCGAAAAAAAATTTTTATTTTCAAAATATGAGGAAACTTTAAAAAATTCTGAAAATAAATTAATTAAATATCAAAGTGACTATCATCAATTGATTAAAGAAAATGATATGGAAGATGAATCAGAGAAATTTGATCAAAAAACAATAGATGAAGAACTAGCAAAATTGATTAGCAAAAAGAATAAAATTATTGAGGATTTGAATATTGCACGAAATAACAAAAGCATTTATAAATCTCAAATCTTAGATCAAGAAAATAAATTAAATGAAGTAAGATTTCAACTGGATGAGGCAAGAAATACTGTTTTGAAACATCAAGCTGAAAAATCAAAATGTGAATCAATAATTCAAAATGCAAAAACAAAAATTAATCAAAATTATAAAATGACAGTTGAATTCGCAGCATCTAATTTTAATGATGAATTGCCAATGAGTGATAAGCAAGCAAGAGAAACAATTATTAAATTACAAGATGACATTTCACGTTTAGGCAATATAAATCTTGACTCATTAAATGAATTAGAAAGTAATCAAAAACGTTATGATGAAATTTTAATTCAAAAAAAAGATTTGGAAACAGCCAAATCAGATATTGAAAAAATAATAACTCGCTTAGATGAAAAAGCTAAAGTAGATTTTTCTAATTGTATTAATAAAGTAAATGATCTTTTGCCTAATATGTTCAAACGATTGTTTGGTGGTGGTACATGCAAAGTGGAATATGTAGATCCACAAAATATACTTACATCTGGTCTTGAAGTAATAGCAGCACCTCTTGGAAAAAAAGTTACACGATTAAGTTTATTATCTGGTGGCGAAAAATCTCTTGTTGCATTATCTATATTATTCTCAGTTTTACAAATTAAAAATTTCCCTTTAATAATATTAGATGAAGCTGAATCAGCTCTTGATCCAGCTAATGTTGAACGTTTTGCAAGCATTGTTAAAAATTCAAATGAAAATACACAATTTATAGTTATCACACATAGACCAGGCACAATGGAAAAATGCGATACTCTATTTGGTGTAACAATGCAACCAAAAGGGATATCTAACATATATAAAGTTGAACTTTCTCAAGCCCAGAGTAGATACGCATCAAATGAGTAAATAAAATAAGTTACTTTTTATTTATTTTTTATAAAGCATTAATATCATTGAAATTTAACTCTTAATAATATAAAATTAAAGAAAAATTAAGCATTGAATTGCAAGTGTAATATGAGTTTTTTTGACAAAATAAAAGAAGCATTTAAACGAAAAAAAAATGTTACTAATGAGATAGCCAAAAAGAATGAAAAGGATGTTTTTGTTTCACAAAAAAAATTTGATATTGGACTACGAAAATCATCAAGTGCACTATCGGAAAAAATTAATAATTTATCAAAAAAATATCATTCTGTAAATGAAAAATTAATTGAAGAAATTGAAGAGGCTCTTATACAATTTGACTTGGGTTATGCATCAACAAAAAAAATTTTAGATGCTATAGTAGATGAAATAAAATATCAACATGTGAATGATCCAAAATTAATTAAAGAAATAATAGTTGATAAATTATTTGTTTATTATATTCAAAACACTATTATTGATGTTGACTTAAATATTAAAGACGGGCAAACAAATATTATTCTTGTAACAGGTTCAAATGGTGTTGGAAAAACAACTTCTATTGCAAAAATTGCTAACTTATATAAGCAAAATAACTATTCTGTATGTCTGGTTGCAGGAGATACATTTCGTGCAGGAGCTGTTAAACAATTAGAAATATGAGCAAATCGTATCAATGTTCCAATATTTTTACCAAAGAAAGAAGGGCAAGATCCAGCAAGTGTAATTTATCAAGGGATAACATTTGCAAAAGAAAATAAAATTGATATTGTTATATGTGATACATCTGGAAGACTTCAAAATAAAACTAATCTAATGAACGAATTAAAAAAGATAAATAATGTTATCAAAAAAATTGATCCTAATCAGCCATGCGAATCATTATTAGTTATTGATGCACTTACTGGACAAAATGGTATATTACAAGCAAAAACATTTAATGAAATAACTAAGATTACTGGTATCATTTTAACCAAAATGGACAGTACATCAAAAGGAGGTATAATTCTTTCTATCAAAGATGCATTTAATTTACCAGTAAAATTTATAGGTTTTGGCGAGCAAATAAATGATCTTTATAAATTTGATTTAGAAAAATTTATAAATGGGCTAACCAACTCAATTAATATTTAATATTCAAAATTTGAACTATGAAAAAAAATAATAAAAAATATATTTGTATAGATGGAAATGCTGCTACTGCACGCATTGGATATGTATTTAGTGATGTTGTTTGTATATATCCAATTACTCCAAGTTCTCCAATGGCTGAATTGAATGACAATATGGCCAATATTGGTAAAGTCAACATTTTTGGCAATAAAGTTAAAGTTATACAAATGCAATCTGAAAGTGGGGTCGCAGGAGCTTTGCATGGAAATCTTTTGGCAGGTGCTTTGTCAACAACATATACATGCAGTCAAGGATTATTATTAATGATTCCTGATATGTACAGAATTGCCGGAGAACATCTACCATGTGTTTTTCATATTTCTTCAAGATCAATTGCAACTCATGCACTTAACATTTTTTGTGATCACTCAGATGTTATGTCAATTAGACAAACAGGTTTTTGTATGTTATGTTCAAATAATCCACAAGAAAGCATGGATTTGGCTGTGATTGCTCATACGTCAAGTTTAAAATCATCTTTACCTTTTGCACATTTTTTTGATGGGTTTCGAACAAGTCATGAAATTAATAAAATTGAAAATGTTGATTTCAAAACTATTAATAAAATGACACCATTTAAAGAAATAAATATTTTTCGTAAAAGAGCTCATAACCCACAAAACCCAATACAGACAGGAACAACACAAAATCCTGATACATTCTTTCAAAATAGAGAAGCTTCAAACAATGATTATGAATGTGTATATTCTATTGTTAAAAATGAAATGGAAAAATTTGGTCATTTGACGGGGAGAAATTACAAGCCATTTATTTACATTGGAGATAAAAATGCGACACATTTAATTGTTTCAATGGGAAGTAGTTGTGACACAATTCATGAAACAATCAAATATTTAAATGACAAAAAATTTGCATTGTTAAAAATCCATTTATATAGACCATTTAATTCAAAAGAATTTGTTAAATTAATTCCAAATTCAATAAAATATATCACAGTGCTAGATAGAACTAAAGAATCTGGCAGTGTTGGTGAACCATTGTTTATAGATGTTTGCTCATCATTAAATAAATTTGATAAAAAAAATATAAAAGTTTTTTCATGCAGATATGGGATTGGTGGAAAAGATTTTACACCAGATAATGTTATTTCTATCTTAAACAACCCATTTTCAAAAAATAAGAAACAATATTTTACTGTTGGTATAAATGATGATGTATCAAATTTATCATTAAATATAAATAATAAATCAATCTATCCTGAGAATAATACTAAACAATATTTGTTTTATGGCTTAGGTGGTGATGGTACAATCTCAGCTAGTAAATCAACAATTAAAATTATTGGAAAAAACACAAATAAGTTTGTACAGGGCTATTTTGAATATGATTCTAAAAAATCAGGTAGCTTAACTGTTTCTCATCTTCGAATTAGTGACTCAAATATAAAATTACCATATTTGATCAGAGCTGCAGATTTTATCTCGATCAACAATTATTCATTTGTACACAAATACAATAATCTAATCAATAATCTTTCTAAAAATAGCATTGTATTAATTAATACAAATTTGTCCCCTGAGCAATTAGCACGAGATCTACCAGAACAATTTAAACTTTTTCTAAAAAAACAGAAAAGCAGATTATTCATTATTCCAGCAAATAAAATTGCACTAAAATTAGGACTATCAAACAAAATAAATTTAATAATGCAGTCATGTTTCTTCAAATTAACAAATATAATCGATTATGATTTGGCAAGGAAAGAAATGAAAGATTTTGCATTTAATTCTTATTCAAAAAAAGGTTTAAATTGCTTAAAATCTAATTGTGAATCAATAAATGCAATTTCAAATTATTTAATAGAAATTAAAATCGATTTTTTACTAAAAGTAAAATCGATACCTTTTACAAATAATAAGAATGTTTCAAAATATTTTCAAGAGTTTGCAAAACCAATACTAAAAAGAGAAGGAAATAATCTCCCTGTTTCGGCCTTTAATAAAACTGGATCTGTACCATTAGGAACTTCAATTTATCAAAAAAAAGACATTGCTCAAAATATCCCAATATGAAAACCTAATGTATGTACACAATGTGGTATTTGTACATTAGTTTGTCCACACGCAGCATTACAAGCATACTTATTAGAAAATAAAACAAAATTACCAATTTCATTATCAACTAAACCTGCTATTGGCATCCCAAAATACAATTTTGTTTTGCAAGTAAGTCCATTAGATTGTACAGGATGTGGAGCATGTGTTAATGCATGCCCTATAAAAGAAAAAGGATTAAAATTTGAGCCAATTCAAAATAGCAAAAATAATCAAGTGATCAATTACAATTTTGTATCTAATCACAAATCAAATAGATATATTAATTTTGACAAACCAACAACAAAACATTTACAATTTGTTGAACCATACTTTAAATACCCTGATGCATGCCCTGGATGTGGAGAAGCTACATATATTAAAATTCTAACGCAATTATTTGGAAAAAATATGATTATAGCAAATGCTACTGGCTGCAGTTCAATATATGGTGGAAGTGAACCTATATGCCCGTTTACTAAAGATGATAACGGTCATGGACCAAGTTGAGCAAACTCACTATTTGAAAATAATGCTGAATTTGGCTATGGAATATATACCGGAATTAATTACCGCCGCAATTTAATTTTTAACATGTTGCATGATCTTTCAAAATTTAATATTTCTAAAGAATTATTATCTTGTATCTATCTATTAACAAAAAATAAGAATAATATTCAAACAGATAAAATAGCTAACAAATTAATTAACTTGCTAAATATTGAGAAAAATAAAAAAAGTAAATCAAATATTCTGATAAACAAAATTTTAAATAATAAGGATTTATTATTCAAAAAATCAATTTGAATTATCGGTGGAGATGGATGAGCATATGATATTGGCTTTGGTGGCCTTGATCATGTAATTTCAACTGGAGAAAATGTAAATATTTTAATTTTAGATACCGAGGTATATTCAAACACTGGTGGACAAGTCTCAAAGTCTACTCCACTTGGAGCAACAGCAAAATTTGCATCCAATGGAAAAATTACTAGCAAAAAAGATCTTGGTTTGATTGCTATGACATACAAAAATGTTTATGTTGCATCAGTTTCATTAGGAGCAAATTATCAGCAATTGATTAACTCATTAATCGAAGCTGAATCATATGATGGACCAAGTATAGTCATTTGCTATAGTCCTTGCAATGAGCATGGTATGTCATCTTATGCAGCGACACCCATAGAGCAGAAAAAGGCAGTTTTGTCTGGTTACTGAAACTTATATAGATATGATCCGAGAAAAAAGAATCCACTAACATTAGATCCACCATACCAGTCAATTAAAATCGAAGAATTTTTATCCAAAGAAAGCAGATTTAATGTCCTATTAAATAAAAACTCTATTCAACGATCTAAATTACTAAATCAAATAAAAACTAATATTTCAGACAAAAAAAGAATACTTGAAAAAATTGCTAAGAATAATAATTTATAATATAACTTATTGATAAATCTATAGGAATAATTATGACAAAAAAAGCTTTAGTGAAAAAGAATAAATGTATAAGTTGTGGTACATGTACTTCAATTTGTCCATCTGGTGCAATAATAATTGGTGAAGATGGTAAGGCAGAAATTAACAAAAAAAAATGTAAAGGTTGTGGAAGTTGTAAAGAAAATTGCCCAACAAATGCAATTGAATTAAATTAATTTAATATTATCGAACAAACCATTCATAAATCCTAACTTAGGTTATTAATGATATAATTTAAGATGTAAATTATAGTGTTATCAACCAAATAATTTTTACTATATATTTAAATTGGATGAAAGGAATAAAATGAATAAAACAAAAGTTGTTAATGTAATAATTGAAGTTCCAAAAAATTCTAACATTAAATATGAGTATGATAGGTCAACACAAAAAATATCCGTTGACAGAATTTTATATGGTGCTAATATATATCCAGAAAATTATGGTTTTATACCAGAAGCACTTGATTGAGACGGTGATGAACTTGATGTCCTGGTTATTTCTGACCAATCATTTTCTCCAGGGATAGTTGTCCCAACAAGAATTTTGGGGGCTATGACAATGATTGATGATGGTGAAACTGATACAAAATTAATTGGTGTTATAGATTGTGACCCAAGATATTCAAATTACAAATCATTGAATGATGTACAACACCATAGACTTCTTGTGATCAAGAATTTCTTTGAATCTTATAAAAAATTACAAAATAAATATGTTAAGATAGGTGAATTTAAAGATGTTGCTTGAACAATTAATGAATTAAATGAATGTATAGAGCTAATGAATAAATATAAAAATTTACCAAAAAAAGAATTTATCAACAAAATGATGAAATTACATCCAGAGAAATACCAAAAAATATCATTGAAAAAAATATAAAATAAATGAAATAGGAGTGAATGTATGAAAACAAATAAAAAATCAAATTGCAAATGTTGTTCATCTGAAACAAATTTAGTTAATTTAATGGATGGATATTTCAAAAAAGGTGCTTACCATTTAAATGTAAATGTTTTAAACCGTGATACATTGCTTGACGCTCAAAAACACCCTGAAAAATATCCGCAACTAACAATTAGAGTTAGTGGTTATGCAGTTAACTTTATCAAATTAACTAAAGCACAACAAGATGAAGTAATTAGCAGAACATTCCATACAAAAATGTAAATAAATAATCTTATTTATTTTTTTGTAACTTTAATCAATAATTTAATTTTTCTTCTATACCATTTTTATTCATTTTGTAATACTTAACATTACCTAATTTTATAGGTAAGTATTGTTGCTTGACATATCCACCAAAATCATGTGGGTATTTATAACCTTTACGGTTTAATTTTGCTGCGCTACTATATGATTGATCACATAAATGCAAAGGAATTGGATATATTTTTCCTCCTTCAACATCTTTTATAGCTTCATTAATTGCTAAATATCCTGAATTGGATTTTGGAGATAAACACATTTCTATCACAATATCACCATAAATTTGCACACATTCTGGCATTCCAACTTCTATTGCTGCTTTTGTTGCATTTATAACTCTATCACATAATTGTGGATTTGCCAAACCAATATCCTCATATGCACAAGCTATTAAACGTCTATTCAAAGATATCAAATCTCCTTGTGCTAATAATTGAGCAGTGTAATATATAGCTGCATCTGGGTCGCTCCCTCGCAATGATTTATGCAATGCTGACAATAAATTGTAATGTGTATCACCATAATGAGAAGCGATAATAAACTTATTTTTTAATACATTAGTTAAAATTTCTTCATTTATTTCATGATTTGGATATAAATTGATCAAAATATCAATAATATTTAATGTACTTCTATAATCACCATTAGTTACTTCACATATTTTCATCAAATTTTTATCAGATATAATTAAATTTTTTATCTTGTTTCTGCTAATCATCATCTTGAGATTTTTGAATATATCAATTGGGTTCAATGGATTAAGTTCAATAATTTGGCATCGACTTCTTATTGCAGGATTTATTGTGAAATATGGATTCTCAGTTGTTGTTGCAAAAACAGTAATCAAACCATTTTCAAGAAAAGGCAATAGAATATCTTGCTTATCTCTATTTAGACGATGAATTTCATCAATAATCAATACATGCAATTTATTATTATTCTTCTTTACTAAATCCAAAACTTTGATAATTTTTTCTTTTTTCTCAATAGATGGAATAAATATTGTGTAATCTAGATTTAATTCATTACACAAAACTTGTGCCAAGGAAGTCTTCCCAATACCAGGAGGACCATAAAAAATTAGTGAATAAATTTTTTTATATTTTAACATTTGGTGAATTAAACCACCACTTTTCAAAATGTGCTCTTGACCAATAATATCAGTTATTGATTTCGGCCTTAATAAGACTGTTAATAAATTAGTCATTAATTAACTCCTTTAATTGTTCATAATTAATGTTTAGCATATTTAAACGCTTAAATAATTGTTTATTATTTGAATATGGTATATTAAGTTTATCGCAAATTTTTTTTCTTTTGTCAAATGAATTTAAATTTAATGTGGTATATGAATATAAATCAATGGAATTGTTTTTTTTATATGTAAAAGTTGCAGATCTCAAAATAGCATTAACAATTTCTTCATCTGTTGCTTCATTGACCCCAATCTTTTTTGTATTCCAATTTTTTTTAATAATAAAAGCTTCTGAATAGTTATTATCTAAATGCTGAATTATTTTTTTTCTTAATAGTTCTCCACTAAAATCAGGATCCAAAAATAAGATTACTCCGTTTTTTTGAGAAGCTTTTTTAATTAATTCAATTGTTTTTTTATTTAAAGCAGAACCATTTGTTTCTATTGTTTCAACATCAAATAAACGCTTTAAATGATTGGAATCAGTTTTTCCTTCAACAACAATAATTTGCTTAATTATTTGTTTTTTTTTCATTTATTTTTTTAACGTAATTATTTAATAAAGTTGATAATGAATCATCATTAGAACAAATTACAGAAATTACATCAGCTAAAAATTTTGATATATCAATAATTGTAATTTTTTTTAATCCTGTATTATAAACATAAGGAATAGTATTAGTTAAAAATAGATTATCAATAATTTTAGTATCGAAACATTTTTTAATTCGCTCTATCGCAATAGTTGAAAGAACACCATGGATTGCAGCAATACTAATAGATTTAGCACCATTTTGCTTAATAACTTTACATGCACTCGTAATAGTCCCTGCAGTATCTATCATATCATCAACTATCAAACAGTTTTTATTCCTAACATCACCTAGTATATTTGTAATTTCAGCAACATTTGGTTTTGGTCGATATTTATTTAAAATTGCCAAATCACAATTTAAAATTTTTGCAAGATTTCTAGCACGCTTAACTCCACCATAATCTGGGGAAACAATGGCTAAATTTTTAGTTTTGACCTTATTTATTATTTCATAAAGTAAAACAGGTAAAAAAGAAACTGAATCAAATGGAACATTGAAAAAACCTTGAATCTGTTCACTATGAATATCAACACAAATAATACGATTTGCCCCTGCTGTTTCAATTAAATTTGCAAGAAGTTTTGCAGTAATTGGTTCACGACCAGAAACTTTTCTATCCTGTCTAGCATATGCATAATACGTTAAAACAACTATTATTTCTTTTGCACTAGCTCTCTTTAATGAATCTATACATATCAATAATTCCATTATGGATTCATTAACTGGCTTGCACAATGAATGAATAACAACAACTGTGTTGTGCCTTACTGTTGAATCTGGTTTTACAATAATTTCGCCATCAGCAAAAAATGAAGTAGAAACGTTAATTTGTTTTATTTTCAAATATTTACATACATTTTTAGTAATAGTCTTAGAGTTAGACAAACTAACAACACAAACATTTTTAAAATTCATACATGGTCTCTTTAGATAAATATAACATTATTTCCGATTATCATCAATGGACTTAATATTAGATCCAAAACCAGTTCCAGCAGGAATCAATCTCCCTAACATAACATTTTCTTTTAAACCTGATAAATTATCAATTTTCCCAGATACTGCAGCATTTGTTAATATCTTTTTTGTATCTTGGAAACTAGCAGCAGATAAAAATGAATTAGAATAAGCAGGAATTTCATCCAAGCCAAAAATAATGTTATAAGCGATAATTGGTTTTTTATTGCTAACTAATAAAGCATTATTTTTTTCAATAAATGTATTTATATCTATAACCTGTCCAAGAATAAATGAAGAATCCCCAGGATTCAAAATTTTCACCTTATTAGTCATTTGTCTTATGATAATTTCAATATATTTATCAGAAATCTCAATACCTTGTAAACGATAAACTTTTTGTACCTCTTTTAATAAATAATTTCTTGCTGCCTCAATGCCAGCAACAGACACTAAATGATTTACATTAATTGAACCATTTGTAATTTTATCCCCAAGAGATACATGATCACCAACTTTAACGACAAAAGATGAATACAATGGTGCAAAATATTCAGAGATTGAACCATTATTATCTGACTTAACTTTAACTAAATACTGATCATTTGATATTTCAATAGATTCAACAACACCATTAACTTTACTTATTATTGCTAATTCAAAATCTTTTGGTGCAATCATATCAAATAATTGTTTCAAACGTTCAAAACCTTGAGCAATATTGCCACCAACAGACCCACTTGCACCACCAGTATGGAAAGTACGTAAATTTAATTGAGTTCCAGGTTCTCCAATAGATTGAGCAGCAATTACTCCAATTGATGTACCAATATCAATCAATTTATTAGTTGACAAATCATTCCCAAAACAATGTTGGCAAACTCCATTTTTACATTTGCAATGCAATACTGAACGAACCAAAACTTTCTTAATTCCTAAATTTTCAATCTCTTTTGCTGCTGCAGGAGTAATTATTTCATTTGCACTAACAATCTTTTTATTAGTTTTAGGATTAAAAATATCTTCCATTGAATATCTATTTGATATACGCTCAGCTAAAGTTTCAATTACGTGATTTTCTAATGTATCAACAAGAGCCTCTACTTCAATACCTCTTGTCGCCCCACAATCTTCCTCTGTAACAATAATTTCTTGTGCGGCATCAACCAATTTTCGTGTCATATAACCAGATTTTGATGTTTTCATGGCTGTATCTGTCATACCCTTACGTGCACCATATGAAGAGTTATAATATTCATTTATTGTTAAGCCTTCAACAAATGAATCTTTAATTGGCTCTTCTATGATATCCCTAATTACATGTCCTTCAGATTTACGCTCATAGTTATATGATCTATTCATCAACCCTCGCATACCTAATAACTGTGTAAATTGCGAAACGTTACCTCTGGCTCCAGAATTAGCCATAATAATAACAGAATTATCAGCATTCTTTTGATCATTCATTATTTGAATGATGTCATTAGTTACTTGATCTTTTACATCGGACCAAAGTCTAATAACTTTTGTATATCTTTCATCATCTGTTAATAAACCACGAGCATAAAATGATTTGTATTTTTCAACTTCTTTATCAGCTTTAACAAAGTATTCACTTTTTTTGCTATATGCAGGTAGATCAAAAACTGACATTGTTATGCCGGATTTTGTTGAATACTTAAAGCCTAGATTTTTAATATTGTCAGATGTTTCAGCAACAATTTTATCAGGATATCGTTTATGCAATAACAAAATAATATTAGAAATAGTTTTCTTTGTAAAAGGGCGCAATATATTATGAGATAATATAGCTTTTCTAAAATCAGCGTTGTATTTAATAACATCCTCATTACTTAATTCAATTTTATCTGAATTAATATATTGAAATGATAATGGTAAAACTTGATTAAAAATAATTTTACCAACAGTTGTTATCATAATTCCGTCAAAAGGAAAAGTTTTTTTAGGATAAGCTTTAGTTGAAATCCCAACTAATGCATGAAGTGATACAGCTCTTGTTTGATATGCCTTTATTGCTTCATCTGGAGTCGCGAAAATTATCCCTTGACCAAGCTCATTAAGTTTTTCTAATGATAAATGAAATATGCCTATAATCATGTCTTGTGTAGGAACAATAATAGGGTTACCATCTTTAGGACCCAAAATATGATCTGCAGCCATTAAACGCTCTCGAGCCTCTAAAATTGCTTCTTTAGTAATTGGCAAATGAACTGCCATCTGATCACCATCAAAGTCAGCATTAAATGCAGCACAAGATAGTGGATGTAATCTTATTGCTTTTCCATCTACAATTTTAGGTTCAAACGCTTGGATACTCAATCTATGAAGTGTTGGTGCTCTATTTAGAAGAACAGGACGAGTTTTTATTACTTCTTGAACAATTGGTCAAATCCTTGCATCTTCCTTCAAAAGCATCTGTTCAGCAATTTTAACATTTGAAGCTATTGGTTTAATTTCATTGCCAAACTTGTCAACCTTTTTAATTAACTCATTAATAATAAAAGGTTTAAAAAGTTTTAATATTATGTCAGAAGGAATACCACACTGTGTAAGTTTTAAATTTGGGCCTGCAACTATAACACTACGACCAGAATAATCAACACGTTTTCCTAACAAATTTTGACGAAATAAACCTTGTTTTCCTTTTAAATGATCAGTTAATGATTTAAGAGGCCTTTTATCTTTTGACAATGCTGGTTTAGAACGAGATGCATTATCAAATAATGCATCAACAGCTTCCTGTAACATACGCTTACTATTATTAAGAATAATAGCTGGTGCATTTTGTGCTATTAATGATTTTAATCGTTCATTCCTAATAATTATTTTTCGATAAAAATTATTTATATCACTTGCTGTAAATTTTCCACCATCAAGTTGAACAATAGGACGTGTATCTGGTGGAGTTACTGGAATTACTGTAAGAATCATTCATTCAGGTCTATTGCCAGACTCAATAAAATTTTTAACTGTTTCTAAGCGTCTTGTTTGTTTTCTAAACTCAGCAGATTGTGAATCTAATTTTGACAATTTGTGATCAATATCTTTAAACTCTTTGTTTAGATCTAATTCTTTTAAAAGTTCATATATTGCTGCTGCCCCGATTCCAAATTTTATTTTTGTATATTTTGTTATAAATTTAAACACTTCTTCAATTGAAAATGGAAGCGAAGAATCTTTTAATCACTTATAGTAATCAACTGCCCTTTTATAATCAAAGGAATTTTTCTCAACCTTATTCTTTATAATGTCATTAATGACAGTTCTTAAACGTCCACGGTTTAATTTTGAAGTTCTTGCACTACTAAGGTCAAGCACTTCTTTTTTTCGGAAAATTTTACTATTTGCATTATCAAGGATAATATAATTTACGAAGTAAACTACTTGTTCAACTTCCTTATATGAAATATTAAGCAATAATGAAATCTTAGATGGATTAGGCAATTCCTTAATCATTCAAATGTGAGCAACAGGAACTGCAAGTTCAATATGTCCCATTCTCTCTCGACGAACTATTGATTCAGTAATTTCAACACCACACTTTTCACAAATTTTTCCACTATATTTAACTTTCTTATATTTACCACATGCACATTCATAATCCTTAATTGGACCAAAAATTGCTTGATCAAATAATCCACCCTCTTCAGGTTTTAATGTTTTGTAATTTATAGTTTCACTATTTTTAACTTCACCTTTTGATCATTGTCTAATTCTTTCAGGAGAAGCAATACCAATTTTTAATTTTTTAATATCATTTAAATTTAATTCCATATAGTATTCCCTTCCAATCTAAAAAACTGTATCATCAGAATCCTTGTTAAAAGGATTGATGTTATTTGAATCAATATTATTATCTTGTGCATCCTCTGTATCATAATTAGAAACTGATGAAAATTTATTGATATCTTCAATAATTTCACCATCAGTTCCATCAAATATTGCATCAGTGCATAATGCCAAACCTTGCAATTGTTTTGTCAATAATTTAAATGTTTCTGGTAAACCAAATCGTGGCATTTTTCTCCCACGAATTATAGAACTATAAGTCAAATTTCTACCCTTAATATCATCAGATTTAATAGTTAATAATTCTTGCAAATTATGAGCTGCGCCATATGCTTCAAGTGCCCAAACTTCCATTTCACCAAATCTCTGACCACCATTTTGTGATTTGCCACCAAGTGGTTGTTGAGTAATTTTAGAATATGGACCAACAGCACGTGCATGTATTTTATCATCAACCATATGATCTAACTTCATCATATACATAACTCCAACTGTTGTTAAATTATCAAATGGTTCACCTGTTTTACCGTCATAAAGTTGGAACTTACCTAATCTGTGTTTATCATTTATCGAAAAACCTGCTTCAGCTAAATTATCAATTACATCATTAACTGTGGCCCCACAAAATACTGGCGTACTTGATTTATAATTAATGTCTTCAATATCAAGACCAGCATTTTTTATCATTAAAAGAATATCATTATTTGATATTTCTTTTTCAGCTTGCTTTGAAGATGAAATTTTATTTTCTTTGCAATAGTTATTAATTGATTTAATCAAAACCTTTGCTTTTTGCAAAGTTAATCCAAATTCTTTAACAAATTCGTTTTCTGCAGCTGTAGTAGATTTAGAATCAAGCACTATTTGAATTGCTTTTCTTTGACCTAATAGACGCATTGATAGGCCTAAATTAATTTCTAACACTTGGCCAATATTCATACGACTTGGAACACCTAATGGAGAAAGGCAAATATCAATTGGTGTACCATCTTCCATAAAAGGCATATCAGCAACAGGTGCAACAATTGAAACACAACCTTTATTCCCATGTCGACCAGACATTTTATCACCAATTTGGATTTTACGTTTTTGAATAATAAAAATTTTAATTGATTCAATAACATCATCATCAAGTTCGTCATTATTAGAAATTGAAAATCTTTGAACCTTTGCAACAATTCCGCCAGCTCCGTGAGGAACTCTCAAAGATGATTCGTAGAAATTTTTAGCTTTCCCACCAAAAATTGCATGCAACAATTTTTCTTCTGGAGATAGATCATTCTGTCCACGTGGTGTAACTTTACCAACAAGAATATCGCCTTCTTTTACCTCGGCACCAACCATAATAATTCCATCTTCATCTAAATAACGTTTTGCATCCTCACCTATGTTATTTAAATCACGAGTAATTTCTTCATCACCATTTCTTGTTCGCATGCAGTTAACTGTATGTTCCTCAATTGTGATTGATGTATAAACATCATCCTTAACTAAACGCTCACTTATTACAATAGCATCTTCATAATTATAACCATTTCATGTAGTAAATGCTACTAATGGATTTCTACCTAATGCTAACTCTCCATTATACATAGCTGGACCATCAGCTAGTGTTGTGCTCTCATCAACTTTTTGACCAACTGAAACAATAGGTGATTGATTAACACAAGTATTTTGATTTGATTTTGAATACTTTACTAAATTGTATTTATCTATCTTTCCATCTGTGTTCTCAATCCAAATTTGTCTACCATCTACTTTATTAACAACACCAGGTTTTTTAGCTACTTGAGTTAAACCTGAATCATGCGCTATCTTGTATTCAACACCAGTGCCAACAATTGGAGCTATCGGATGAATTAATGGAACAGCTTGACGTTGCATGTTTGCACCCATCAAAGCTCGTGTTGTGTCATCATGTTCCAAAAATGGGATAGCACTTGCTGCTATTGATACAACTTGTCGAGGTTCTATATCAGCATAATTTACTTTATCTGCATCAAATTCTAAAATATTTGAACGATATCGACACTTTACCTTATCTACCAATATCTTTCCATTTTTGTCGTGTGGAACACAACTGTCACAAATCGAATATTCATCCTCTTTCAATGAAGTTAATCAATCGACTTCTTTTTGAATTACTCCATTTATGACTTTATGATATGGAGTAATTAAGAAACCATTTTTATCAATATGAGTATATGAAGCTAAAGACATTATCAAACCTATATTCATACCTTCAGGAGTTTCAATTGGACAAATCCTACCATAATGTGAATAGTGAATATCACGAATATCTAGATTAGGGTCTTCCCTTGAAATTCCACCTTCACCCATTGCTGATAATCTTCTTTTATTTGATAATTCAGACAAAGGATTTTGTTGATCAACAAATTGAGTTAATTGGTTTGTATTAAAGAAATTCTTAATAACTAACTGTAATGGCTTAGTATTAATGATTGTCTTAATTGTTGTTTTTTCATTAACCTTATTAATTTGTTCTTCATTACTTGTTGCAATTAATAAAGATGCTAACTTATCTTTGGCATATTTGGTAATTCTTGCCATACCTATTTGTAATTTAGATAAAAGCTGTTCACTAATAAGACGCAATCTTTTATTTCCTAAATGATCAATATCATCATAAGTACCTATGCCAGCCGTTAAATTGATAGTATAGGAAATTGCAGAAATAAAATCTGCCAACACAAGTGAATTATTTTTGCTTTCATCTTCTTTTTCACCAAGTATAGCTGTAAATTCTTTTTGCTCATCATTATCACAATACACAAAAGCACGCTCAATAACATTACTACTCTTATTTTCAAATTCAGATGTACTTGATAAATTTATTTTATAGTCTATATCCAAATCGCCAGATGCAATATGTTTTTTAAATAAATCTAATTCAGTTTTTAATATCAAAGTGCCTTTAGGCAAAATTGTTTTGCCTGATTTTGTTTTTATATCTTCTGCAAGAACTCTTTGATACAAACGATTTGAAACACGCATTTTATAAAAATTACGATATCTCCCAGCAGAAGACAATTCATATTTATTTGGACTCATGAAATGAGCAGCAACTACATCTTGATATGACATTGTATGTGATTTTGTAAAATAACTTTCAAAACCACGAAGAGAAATAGATAATTCACTAACTAAAAATTTAGATGCTTTCTCTGTAATTATTGAATCCAATACAGAAATTAATTGTGATTTAATTTTTTCTTTATTATTTTCAATTTTCAAAAATTTATCATATAGTTGCTTATTCTCTTTAATTTTTGATTGTGGCCATTTAGAAGCTCCGTATTGATCTAACAAATCATCTCTTTGCTTATAAACACCATCTAATTTATTTTTTATATCAACGTAATCAATGACTAATGATTTTAATTTAGAATCGAATGGAGAACCAGGAAAAGATTCTTTTTTATCCTTTAAAGAACGCAAATTATCTACTTGATTTCTATAGCCTACAATTTCAAAATCATCAATTATTTGTTCATGATTAAACTTACTATCTGATTTTGTTTTGAAATGAGCATTTTCCGAATTTAATGTATTGATAATATATAAGTCATCTTTAAATATTCTTAGAATTTCACTTTGAGACAATCCAAGAGCTTTTAATAAAATTGTGGCTGGAAAAGTTGGTGTCGAATCACCAATAGAATTTTTTGCCATAAACTTAATAGTTTGCATAGAATTATCAATGATAAAATCAAAAAGCAAACCACGTGCAGGCAACATCTCGCATATTAAACCTTTGTTAACTTTCTTCTTGTTAAAAAGATTTATTTGTGAATTAGTTAAAATGTATGCACCAGGAGCTCTTAAAATTTGACTAACAACTATTTTTTCAATACCATTAACAATAAAAGTTCCCTTGTTAGTCATCATTGGGATGTTTGCAAAAAACAAACCATTAACTTGACTCTTATTAGTCTTTTTAAGTCGCTTGATTTCCCCAGTCTCATTATTGATTAAACTTAAATCTACATATAATGCTCTCTCATAAGTCTTGCCTTCATTACGACACTTTACTTCATCATTTAATGGAGGGGCAAAAGTTAAACCATTATATTTTATTTCATATTTACTATTTTTTATATGACTTATTGGAAAATAACTTTTTATTAAATTTTCTAAATCACGATGTAGAAAATTAGAAAAAGATTTTCTTTGTAATTCCAATAAAT
>JAEELD010000019.1 GCA_016288695.1 Mycoplasmataceae bacterium | reverse complement strand
TGATGAAATTCTTAAATCCTGTCTAGATGATATTGTAGTTCATGAAATATTCCATTATTTTATAAGACCTAATTTATCCGATGCTAATGATTTAATAAAAGAAGAATTTGGACATTTTATTACTGAAGGACTTGTTCAATATTATGCAGAAGAATTTGCTAAAAATCACAGATTAGGTAATCCAAAATCAAATTATGGAAAAAATGTAGAATTTGTTAAGCAATTAATATCAAAGTTTCCTAATAATTTAACTCAACAACAAATTGATAGAATAATATTTACATATAATCAAGATGAGTTATTGAATGTATCAAAAAACGGTGCAGTTTTATACCAAGAATATGTTAATGATTTTCAATTTAATGAAAATCTTTCAGCTTTTCTCGTATCGATGGGAAATGATTTAGGAATGACTAGTGATAGTAAAGAATTACAAGGTATAATTAGTCATTATCAAAAATTAGGAAATAGTGATGAATTGTTTCAAGAATTAAGTAAAACCATTGAAACTGCTTTTAAAAATAATCCACAAGTAAGCAATAACTATATACAAAAATTACAAGATATTACAGATAAGAAAGATAGCACTGAAATTTTTTCTTTGGATGATTCAAAAGAAGTGAAAGAAAACCAAGACGATCATTTTGAAAGAAAATTTAAAAAAGTAGAAAATATTGAGCAAGAGCAAGTTCGAGTAAATCCAAAACAAGAGCAAATAGATGAATTAAAAGAGTTTAAAAATCAGGTGGAACTGGCTAAGCTACAAGCTACACAACAGCAAATTGCAAATGGTATGGAAATAGCAAGTGAATCACAAGGGAAATCATTATAAGAATAGTAGATGTTTGATAACAGCAAAATTGCAACATAAATAAAGTTAATTTGCGTTTATTTGGTAATTTATATTTTATATGCTATAATTTTATTGTAAGGAGGCAATAGTGAAAAATAGTTTAAAAAAATATTTTGAGAAATTGGAAAGGTTATATTTAGAAAAACTAAATACAAAGCCAACAGTCCCATATTTTGAAAATTGTAATTTATTTATTTCTGAACCAGATGAAGATGATGAGGCTGAATGGTTGCCAAAAGAAATAGAATACATTGAGCTAAATATTAATAAAGATTTAAGTAATGAATTATATGAATTTTATACTAGTTACTATTATTTGCATTTGGCAGGAATGTATAAAAATATCGAGTTTTATTTTCATAATAATATGCATTCAAATGATGCAATAAATAATATAGCAAAACAAGAAATATCAGATGGCCAGTATTATTTTAAAGATGAAGATTGTGTTCTTATTGGTAATGCTATAAAAGATGGGAATGATTCTTTACTTGTATTTTATGACAACAAGAATTTGAACGTATTTCTTTATGACCAAGATTTTAATAAGAAAATTGAAGGTAGTTTCAAATTAACAGAAATAATTGAAAACTTAGTACCAATTTTTTAGTGGGTTTATATAATATAATTATATGTAAATATTAGGAGGTTGAACATGCAGTTCTCACTAAATGATTTTGAATCAAAAGTTAGATTAGTTGCTGACAATGCTTTTATTAAGAGTATTATTAAAAATTATATTTTAATAGATAAAAAAGAATTTAATCGTCCTGTCGATTTGTATGAATTAATATATAGTAAAATGAGAATTGATACAAATAGTATTGGAAAAATTGATCAAGATGATAAAAAGAAATTTTTAAATGAGCTAGTTAATGATTATCATACTTTTGGCGATGGAATAAAATCAAATCCTATTAATGAACAACCTGGTTGGTTCACTTTTAAATCATGGCATTTATTAAGCACAGCTAAAATACACAATGAAAGTCAAATACATAGAATATATATTAATAGCAAGGCAAAAAATCTAATGGCACTAAGTAATGCAATTTATAAAGAATTTAAAAATGAAGGGATTCCTTTTTATTTTAAAATGCCTGATAATAATTCAAATGAAAAGGGATTCAAAGATAGTATTGTAATATATACATCTACTGAATTACTTAGCCCAACTATGAATGCATTATTAAATATTGAGAAAAAGTATCCTGAGTTAATTAATAATTGTAATTCTCCTTCAGAAATTGTGGGAAAGTATAACAACTGGATAGGATATGCATCGGAAACAGAGAATGCTAAGCATTCATATAGTAGTAATGTTTGCATTGCAGTTGCAAATGCTATTGAAACATTTATTATAGAATGGAGCAAAAAGCATCCAGATATTACTATTGATCAGAAAACAATCAATGAATATATTTCACCATCAAGTAATAATACTTATGAATTTAGGCAACATACACAAGTGTTAATATCACAAATACCACATTATTATTCAGATTTTTTTGGAGAATTGTGCGATAGAATTAGACAAGAAATGATTAATATTGGATTAAATCCAAACAATCTTTGTATGACAAATCTTGCACAAAAAGAATTAAATGAACACATGTTAAAGAATTTAAATTTTGGATTTGAAGACGAAATAAATAGTTCCATCTCCAAATAAATTTAGAAATTTATAACTTTAATTATATTTATTTTTACAATAAGATAACATAAAACTATTAAGTGCTAAAACATGCTCCCTCAGAAAGCATGTTTTTTTACTTTTTTTATCAGGATAAGATGATGGCATCACAACACTAAAATTTATAGATAAATTCCAGTGTTTATGTGACACCAAACTTATTTTGCACTTGCAAAATGCTCCCTAGAATTAAAATTTTTGTGTTTTTTTGCCTTAAATACTAATGAAAATTACTCCCAAAATGCCTGTTTTTTGAAAAGTGCCAGGGAGCAATTTTTTATGATATTTCTTCAATATTTGTAGAGAAGCTTGAAGCCAAATATAGAGATATTATAAAACAAATATGGGAACAATCATTATCAGATAAAGTTGATGAGAATGGTAACTTTAGAATGTTATTTTCAAATATTTCTGGTGGT
>JAEELD010000018.1 GCA_016288695.1 Mycoplasmataceae bacterium | reverse complement strand
TTATCTTTGTTTTTTATAAATATATTTTATATAAAGATAAAGTAAATTATGAATATGTTGATTATAATTATCAGAGTAAGTGTGTAAAAGAAGTATATAATTTACATCCAGGAGCATTTATATTTGATGAAAACAATGAATGTAAAATAACTGTTGAAGAAGTTCAGACAATAAGTGATGACTATGGTTTTGAAATAGAACATGATAAAGATGGCAATATGTGTGTAGGATATTATATTGTTAAAAAATCTGGAGATAATATCGAAGTTGATTCATCTCATATATGTGATATGATTAATTATTAATTATATTTTCTTTGAAAATAATAGGAGGATTTGAATGAATAATGATAAGTTTTATTATGATTTAAAACAAAATATAAAATATAATGTATTTGCTTTTTTAATAGCAATTATTTGTTTTATCCTATTAGTTCAATTGATATGTATGATATCAAATATCATAAATAATATTAAAAATAATGAAATACTTTTTAATTTTAGTTTATCATTTTATATTTTATTCTTTTTATTGTTTATAACACTAATAATTATTATAATAGCAGTAAAAAAAATGAATTTGTCTAATGCAAAATACTATTCTTTCAAATTTGATAACAATATTGATATAAAAAAATTTGAAAATAGTTTAATAATTGCTGAAGATAGAGAAATCATAGAAGAAAATATGTTTATAAAACGAATTAAATTAGAAATAAATGATGCATCTATATATAGACTTTTATTGTATAAAACAAAAAATTTCAACAAAAAAGATTATGATAGAAATAAAAAAGATATTCATAATAGATTTAATAAAAAATATGATATCCACTTTATTAGAAATGATAGAAGAATTGAACACGGTGTTAGAATTAATATGATTTTTTCCAAAACATTTAATAAACAGCTAGAAGAATATATGTCTCTTAATGCTACAGGTCTTAATTCACTTATTTATTCTGTAAATGTAGCAATTGTTAGTGATACAATGTATGTACAACCAATTAAACAGTTTATATTTTTTCCTATCAGTAAATATTATTTTGGAACAATAAAAAAACTATATCAATTTTTTAATAGAATTTATTAGTATTAAATATTCAAATAAGAATTGTTTGAATATTTTTTTTATGATATAATTTTTTTACTAAAGGGAGGTTACTTTTATGGAATATAATATTTATTGCGACGAAAGTTGTCACATACAGCATGATGGAAATGATATAATGGTAATTGGTGGCATTTTTTGCCCTAAAAATAAAGTGAAAAATATTAATAATGATATTCGAAATCTTAAGAAAAAATATAACATGAGTGTCAATTTAGAGGTAAAATGGCATAAGGTGAGTAATAGCAAATTGAACTTTTATAAAGAATTAATTGATTATTTTTTTGAAAATGACGATTTAAGATTTAGATGTGTAATAGCTCCAGAAAAAAAGAATTTAAATTTATCAAAATACTCATTAACTTATAATGATTGGTATTATAGAATTTACTATCTTTTGTTAAAGGAAATTGTTAGTGTTGAAGATGAATACTATATATTTATGGATATTAAAGATACACATGGTGGAACTAAAATAAAAAAATTACAGGAAGTTTTAAATAAAATGTTATATTCTTTTTATTCTGATGTTGTTAAAAAAATACAATTGGTAAGATCAGAGGAAATTGAAATAATTCAATTAACAGATCTTTTGATAGGTGCGGTTTCTTATATAAATAGAGATTTAAATAAAGTTGAAAATGGAAAAAAAGAATTAATAGATTTAATAATGGAAAAAACTGGTCAAAGTTTAAAATATACAACATCACCTAAAATCTTTCATAATAAATTTGATGTTTTTAGATGGAAAGCAAGACATGACTACAAGTGATTGCAAATATTCGAATAAATTGTTAGATTCTAAAAAAAGTACTAAAGATTTAATTCAAGAATCATACGAGTGCTTTATTGAGTGCATGAAAGATGAAACTTTGACATTTAATAATAAAAAAATTCTATTTAAAACTGAAAAAGATTTGCATACCATGAAAGAACTTGGATATGAACATATTGTTTCTATGAAAAACAAAATAGGTAGAATATATGAACCAAATAGGATGATATATGTTCCGCTTATCAAAGAAATACTATCAGATTGTCAAAAGAAAACTTGTTCCCATATTTCATTTTATGAAGATAATGGTGATATTTGCATATGGTGTAGAAAAAACAAGTTTTTAATAGTGTTATCACCAAGAGAAAAAGGATATTTATTAAATACTGCATATCCTGTAATTTATAAAAGAAAACTATATGAAATTGAAAAAAAGGCAAACGAAAACGGCTTTTAAAAACCGTTTTCTCCGCTCCTTTAACAACTAGGTCAATGAGCTATCTTACAAATTCATTTTAATATATTATAATGGATTTGTCAATAATTGTGCATTATAATACAATTAATATTATGCTCTTGTCAAGTGTTTTTATGTAAAAATATGATTTTGACTTTTGATAAAAATGTGCTATATTTAATGTGGAATTGAATTCCTTTTTATGTGACACCTAGTCAAATATAGTAACACTTGATGTGCCATTTAGAATATAAGTCGAACTATTGAGTTCGACTTTTTTATATAATTAATAGAACCGACAAAAAACACTTTTAATATCTAATTATTTTTTTATTAATTTCTTAGAATACATATCTTCTGGTAGTTTTCTACCAACCATATTAATATTTTTCAATTGTTCTGGATTATTACTCATCATAATACTTCCGTGACCAAGTAAATTTATTAAATAAAAGTCTCTATTAAAATCATTATCATAATAATCATTTAACAATTTACTAATTTCATCGACTTCTTCCATTGCTCCACAAGGCAATGCTTTTTCTGTAAAGGGAGCATCCTCTATATAGCAATGTGAATGAATCATATAATTAATATTTGGTAATAAATTATACATTCTTACTTGGATAGGTGTATCAACAGATGGTTTATTATCACCACAATAATAAATCTTTCCATCCTTAAGATATACTGGAACAAATTCATCTATCCCTATAAATTCTTTATTAACATTTCTTTTGCTTACAAAAATATATTTTCCTTCTCTAAAAGACGGAAATCCTTTAGGACATCTAAATGACGCGTTTCCTAAAAATCTTTTGACGTCTTTAGTTTGAAGAGTTGCTTCTGCAAATTTATAAGCATAATCCCTTACAATACTTAAAAACTCCTTTTTAATTGGAATTTCAGGATTATTATCTGATTTATATATTTCCTCTTTAAACATATTGAAAAACCATGCTAATGCACCAATATTCTCTTCTGATGATACAGTAGATTCCCTAGTAATGCTCTTTATAAATGCTAGTCTATCAAGTAATGCTTTTGAGCATTCTTCTATATCTAAACCTTCATACCATACATTGCCAAGTGGATCAAATAATTTCATATTATATTTATTATCATTTTTACTAAATTCCACTGTTAAATTAGATTTTAAAGCAAACGATCTTTGAAGTAAATCTTGAAATGAATATTTATTATCTACATTTCTTTTTGATGAAACAAGCATTGCTTTGTAATTTATTTCTTTAACATTTCTAATTTTTGGCAATTCATTAGGAACATTTGCCCACCAAATAACAGTATCATAATTGGTGCAAGATTCTAATATTTTATTTAAATCATTGTAATCTCCACCATTATAAACTGTTGCATTAGGTAAATGCTTTGCGAATTCATCAACTATTTTAGATTTTTTTCCTCCATTTAAATCCCAACTTCCACCTACAAATAAAATTTTACTTTCCATAATTAATTCTCCTTACTAATTTTTTTGCTATATCATCTTTTCCATGAGCTTCTTCAACTTCATTATTTTTATCGATAATATAACCTATATGTTCTCCATTTTTAATAGTAGCTAAATCATTAGCAACAACTAAATCACAATTGTTTTTATTTCGTAATCTTTTTGCAACTTCAATCAATTCTTCTTTTGATACTCCATCTAATAATTTAAATCCTACAAGATATGTTGATGGACTTAAATTTT
>JAEELD010000017.1 GCA_016288695.1 Mycoplasmataceae bacterium | reverse complement strand
ATAGAACTTGAATTATTCCCCATAATTTATATATTTTCAAATACAATATAAGTTATAAATTAATTTGTATAATTATTCCTAATTACTAATTCTTATTAATCTAATTAACAATAAAATTAAATGGCAAATATTAAATCTAACATAAAAACAATTCGAAAAACAAAAAAAAGAAATTTAGCTAATCAAGTTGTAAAAACTAAATATAAAAATCTTATTAAAAATGCACGAAAATCTAATGATAAAGTTAACTTATCTAAGATTTATAAACAAATAGATTCTGCTGTGAATAAAAAAGTTATTACAAAAAATAAAGCAAATAGAATAAAATCTAGAATTGCTTGTTATCTAAATAAAATGAATAATGAAAAAAATAAAGTTACCACAAATATACCTAAAAAACCTAAAGTAAGGGCTAAAAATGCAAAATCTCGCATAAAAAAAGCAACCAAAACAAAAAAGACAACAAAAAAATAATTTAAATGAAATTTCTGAAACTACTTTTATCGTTAACTATCTATTTTTTTATGTTAATGGCAATAACTGGATGTGGGCAAAATGAAAATAATCCATATAAAGATTTATCTTATTCCAATGATGTTAGTTTTAACCCAAAATTTAAAAACGAATTAATTAATATAAGCAAAAATCATATAAATCAGTATTCTAAACTGCTTCATTTTTCTAGCATAGAAGAACTTGAAAATGAATATCCATTTTATAACAAAAATTTTTATTGAGAACTAATTCTTCATTTTGCAATAGAAGGGATGGATTTTTCCATCCAAAACTGAAAGGCTAAACCACTTGAAATCGGTTCAATCAATGCTGAAATTACTTTAAATAACAAAAATGCATGCAAACTTAAAGATTTTAAACCTATTTATTGAAAATTAAATGATGGAAAAATATCATTTGACAACTCTGAATGCATAGAAATTGATCAATTTCTATTATTCTCTACTCAATTAGTAACTATTTACTAAGTAGTTAATATTTTATTTACTAATAAAAATATGATTAGTCTTTTATATATAATGAAATGAATTATTTCATTGTTGTAAACATCTGGAGGTAATAAATTGGTAAAAATTCGTTTAACAAGATTTGGTAAACATAAAAAGCCTTTTTATCGTATAGTTGCTGTAGATTCACGCATTAAACGTGATGGTAAATATTTACAATTATTGGGTAATTATGAACCATTTTCAGGAAATGTTAATATTAAATCTGAATTAGTATTAAAATTTTTAAATAATGGTGCAAAACCAAGTGAAACTGTTATAAATATATTGAAGAAACATGGTATTTATAAACAATTTTTGCAATCTAAAACTATTAAAAAAAAGAAGAAAAAAAGAAAATCAAAAAATCGAAAAACTAATAATCCAAAAGCAACTAAAACACAATCATCTAACACAATAAAAGCTGAACCAAAAGAAAATAAAGCATAACTATTGGTGTGAATAAAATATCTATTTTAACTTTATTCCCTAGTTTCTTTGTAAATTTTTTAGATGATTTCATCATCAAAAGAGGGATAAAAAATAAAAAAATTAAAATTGAAGTAGTAAATTTTAGGGATTTTTCTATAGATAAGAAAAAGCATGTTGATGGATATCAAATAGGTGGGGGCCCTGGTATGGTTATTTCTATGCAGCCAATTATTGATTGTTTGAAAAAAATAAAAAAACCAAATACACATACAATTTTATTATCACCTCAAGGCTCGTGTTATAACCAAAAAAAATGTACAGAATTATTAAAATTTAACCATCTGATTCTCATTTGTGGTCACTATGAAGGTTTTGATGAACGAATTTTAAATTATGTTGATGAAACAATTTCAATTGGTGATTACATTTTATCAGGTGGGGAAATTCCAGCTATGGTTATTGTGAATACATTATCAAGATTAATTGTCAATTCAATTAACCCAAATTCCCTAGATATTGAATCATTTGATAATTTTTTACTAGATTATCCAATTTATACGAAGCCAATCAAGTTTGAATCATATAATATACCTAAAATATTATTATCTGGGAATCACCAAGCAATAAATGATTGGCGAAATAAACAAAGAATAAAAAAAACAAAAAAATATCGTCCAGATTTGTATAAAAAATATTTAAAATCTTTAAAAAATAAACGAGGTAATCATAATGAAAACTAGTAAATTAACAAATAATGAATTAATAAAAAATATTCAAAAAGGTCAATTAAGAACAGACTTACCTGAAATTCATTCGGGTGATAATATTTCTGTTTATATTAAAATAAGTGAAGGTGCAAAAACGAGACTTCAGAGGTTTGATGGAACAGTTTTACGTGTTAGAGGGAAAGATCTAAGCAAAACTTTCATAATAAGAAAAGAATCTAGTGGTATTGGTGTTGAAGAAACTTTTCATTACCATTCACCATTAATTGTAAAAATTGAAATTAAAAAGCATGGTAAGGTGAGAAGATCATACATATCATATATGCGCAAACGTTCAGGAAAACTAGCGAAAATTAAATCAGCATAGTTAACCATTTGGTTATTCCTATGAATAAAAAAAACAAAACCAAACAAGATACCATAAATAAGCGTGATTTTTCCTTTGGAAAATATGAATATAACCAATGTCACATAAAAGGATTAAAATTTTCTTTTCTTTATGAACAAAATAAGATTTGATTCAGATATTCTATTTCAATAGTTATTGGACTTATAATGGCCTTTTTTGTCCAAACATTTGTAAAAAATACTGGATTATGTAATTCAGGATTGGGCGGAATTACGCAAGGAATATCAAGACTTGTAAATTGTTTATTACTTAAGAATAATGTAGATAAAGAAACAACAAAAATTATCTTTAATTTTTTATTCTGAGGTTTATTTTTATTATTCAATTTACCATTATTAGTAATGGGCTATTTCAAAATAGGTAAAACTTTTGCAAAATTAACTTTTGTTTTTCTTCTATCCAATGCAATATTTGGTTTTCTTATTAGCTATATCCCTGGAATTGAAACTGTATTAATTCTTGGCGATCCTAACCCAAGTAGTTATACATATAATGGGCAAGAGATTCCTAATTATCTTGCATATAACTATCAAATTAAAATTTTACCAATTTCATATGGCCGTTTAAAGACAATTTTTTTGGATGCAAATGGCATGATTACAACAGATGAATCAGAATATAAATATATTCTTTTTCATTCTTTATATGATCCAATTAAGACATTTTATTTAATTATGTATGGTATTAGTTTTGGAATCATTTCAAGCTTTAATTATTCAATACTATATATAATTGGTTCTTCGTCAGCTGGTACAGACTTAATTAGCTTTTATTATGCGATAAAAAAACATAAACCTATTGGTGGAGTTATTGTAATAATAAACTCACTCTCTATGATTATAGGAATAACATTAGGTTCATATATACCTTCTGGTATTGTAGTAAGTGAATGCTGAAATTATCACTGATTTACATCATCAAATCTTATATCTGGAATACTAACAGTATTAGTATTCAGATTTATCTTAAACATTCTATATCCTAATAGCAAATTTATAAAAATTGATATATATACAAAAAAATCAAATGAGATAATTAGAAATTTGAATATTCATAATTATCATCATTCATTTACTTCAGTTCCAGTTTCTGGTTCTTACACAAAAAATAATTACATTCTACTACAAACTATTTGTATGTACTATGAAATAAACAAAATAATCTCCTTCATTAGAGAAATTGATAAATCATGCATTATTGCTGTTTATTTAATTAATGGTTTTGATGGAAAGATTAAACAACTTCGACAAGGAAGTTTAGAATAAATAATTATATTTACATATAATTAGTTTAATGCGCTTGTAGCTCAGTTGGATAGAGCACACGCCTTCTAAGCGTGTTGTCGTGAGTTCGAATCTCGCTAAGCGCGCCATATTTATAAATAATATAATGTTGATTTATGCAAATGGATATTCCTAGTTAGGATGTTTTTTGCAATTTATAAATTTGTTTTTACTCTTTTAGATTATTGACTTTAACTATCATGTCAATTCTATCTTGGATAGTGTCTATTCTGTGGTTGACATTATTAAACCCATCAGTAACAATCTTAGCAAGCTTATCTAAATTGTTGGATACAGCATTTAAATTGTTAGCTAAAGTGTCTACTTTATCAGAAAGTTTAGCTAAAGTAATCTTACTAACACTGTCTGGTTTTCTTCCACCATCACCAGGACCATCTTTAGACTTAATCCTACTTAACTTAATCTCATCATTGATTAAATTCATACTAGAACTTATTACCACGAGTTTTATTATACCCTTTAGAAAAGGCATTGTATGTCATAATTGTATGTCTTTCTAAATCATTTAATGACCTATATCCACTTTTTTTGAGTGATATCATCTTGATTGTGAATTCATCTCCATACTTATAATCAGCATAAACGTCACCATTTCCTTTGCCGGTAAAGTGAGCATTAACTCTATCAAATATATATTGTGCTTGGCCAACATAATACATATTTTTAGTTTTGTTATATAAAATATAGACGCCTGAAAATTGCCTACTTTTGACATACTGTGGTGATCCTCTACCACCAAATGATTTATTACGCATTTTAAAAAAATCACTAACAGAAATTTCTAATTCATTGTTTGCCAAAGAATTGATTTTGTCTTTAATAATTGATTTTTGTACTTGAGGTATTATAAAACCAAATACTAATAGTAGTAGTCCAAATATTACAAATATAGCAATTAATCAACCAGGCATATTATTTTCTTAAATTATTTAATTTAATAACCCTATTTAAATCTTCACGAATAGACTTATTGAATTTAGCTTGTTCAGCAAATCCGTCTTTAACTGTTTTTGTCAAATCTGCCATTTGTTCTGCTAATTTAGCTAAAGTAATCTTATTGGTGCTACCTGGTTTTCTTCCACCATCACTACCAGAGCCACCTTTGGCTTTAACTCTTTCTAAATCTAAATTCTTACCAATAAACTTTTTATCAATATTGGTATTAATTACTTTATATTTAACAACTTTATTGTTCTTACTCATGCTATATATATTGTATATTACTCCTTCCTACTCAAATAAGTTCTATTGAAATATAGATTATTTGTTTTAACAATATAACCATTTACAGCACAATTAACTAGATAACAGTATCATATTCGTATAAGTATATGCTTTAACTTATTTTTTGTTTTGTCCTAATTTTATCATTTTGTCTCACTATAAGTAATACCCAAATACTTAAGAGTAATACCTTATAAAAGTCCAGTAATACCCTAATTCATAGCAGTAATACCTAAACCACCTATTGAATATATTAAGAATATATTAAATGAAGATATTATGAATGATATGTAAAAATAAAAAATGTATCCATTAGGATACACTTTCTTATTTTGATGAATTTAATTAATGCTTTAAGTTATTTATTTTTAGTAAAACAAATAATTGACGAATTATTTAAAGAAAATCTGGAGGTGTAAAATAATCTAATTTGTCCTCATTACATAAATTAATTTTTAAGGTAAATATGTTATCAATATTTTTATTTTCAAATAGATAACTATTAACCACAATATCATTATCATGCTATTTTTATCAAATTTAATTTTAACATTACTTATTTCCGCTTAGTGAAGTATAGTTTAAAGTGCCCAATTAATTAAACTTAATTCATTATATCTTTCCTTTGCTGAATGGAATCCTAAAGTTTCCCGATAAATCTCATTAATTTTTTTAATTTCATTATCAATTTCATCTTGCGATATTGT
>JAEELD010000016.1 GCA_016288695.1 Mycoplasmataceae bacterium | reverse complement strand
TGGTGGTGGGGCTTGTTTAGCAATGTTGGAAGGCTCACCATTGGTTGGTATTGAAAATATTAGTTGTAAATAATATTTTGTAATTGTATTATTTAGATTTAGTTTCTTTATGAATGGTAACTTTTCTGCAAAATTTGCAGTATTTTCTTTGCTCTAATTTATTAGGCACAGTTTTTGCATTTCTAGTTGTTAAATAATTAATATGTTTACAAATAGAGCATTCTAAACGAACATTTTTTTTATTAGCCATAATGTGATTTATTTAAAAATTATTTAATATTCATTTTACATAAATTATTGTTTAATGTTAATGACAGAATTATAATTTGCGAAAATATTGCTTAAAACACTATGTTTAGTTAGTTCTTTGATTTTAAATTAGGATAAACATTTATAATATTTTATAGAGTGAACAATTTCAAAATCTCTATATTAAAGTTAGAAATAAGAAATTAAATTTAAATTATGGTAAGAAATTATAGTTATACAAGAGAAAGTGAAGAAAATTTATTCCATGATTTTTTAAAATTCATAAATCATGTTAAAAAATGTTGAGGTAATTTGCTTGAAGAAATTTCAAATAAAAAATGTTTGAAAAAATCTTCATATGAAAAATTTTATGAATTTGAGGAAAAATCTAATCGCTATCAATCAAAGATTTCTAATGAATGTATTTGAAACATTTCATGCAACGCACCTATTGCAAGTCATTTACGGTATGTGATTTCAATAATTAATTCATTAATTGATTTAGAAAGGATGTCTGATTATTTTTTTAGTTGTTCTAGATTTTTTTATGAAAAAAGTATCAATGATAAGCAGATTTTAAATATATTGATTGATGCTGTATTTTATTCTAATGAATTAATGAATAAAATCTTTGACATTATTATTGATAATGAGAATGATAATAATGCCACAAAAAGAAAAAAAATATATAACCCAGCTAAAACATATGACAATGCAATGAGTTTAGCTATTAAATATCATGCTAAATATAATATGTTAATAAATCAACTTGCAGAAATTGTTTTTGCAAAAAAAATACAGAAAGAAGTTTTTGTTGGTGCAATTATTGTTTTAAAAAATACAGAAAGAAATGTTGATCATGCAATAAACATAATTGAAAATTTTATTTCAATTAGGCACTCAAATTTTTTTTATGAAAAACATTCTAAACATATTTTAGGACAAGAACATACAAAAATAAAACGAAAAAACAAGTAATTTATTACTATAATGAAGTAAATTTTCTCTATCTTAAAATAGCTTTGAGCTTTTTTGTTTTATTTATAAATATGTTGATATGTCACGAATAAGTTTTTTAGGTTTTGGTGGTTTAAATGAAAAAAATAAACCATGTTATGCTATTACTGTTGATAATGATATATTTTTGTTTGATTGTGGCCTATCTACTCCAATCAATGCACAGTTAGGCGTAAAGAAAATTATTCCTGATTTTAATTGAATCATACAGAATGCTAATAATGTTAGAGGAATATTTATTGGCACTCCAAAATACAGCAATTTTGCTTCATTGCCATATTTGATTAAGCATATTCCTAAATTAGTTATTTATACATCAGATATTGGAGCAATAATCATTTTAAATTATTTTAATAGATTGGCCTCAATTGATAAACATTTAAATATTAAGCCAAACATTGAAGTGATGTCACCATTAGTTAAAAAAAAAATTGGTAGTGTAGCAATATCATCATTTTTTATAAGTAATTATTTGCCTAAATCTTTAGGTTTTATAATTAGTACAAACGATGGAAGCATTATATTCATTGATGATTTTTTAATTAGTAGTAATAGAAATTTAGCTTTCAAAGATCAATTGAAGTTAATTAATGAAATAACATGCAAGAAAAATTTATTATTAATTACAGGTTGCGGGAATGTAAGTGGTAATAGTGGCTTTACAAGTCCAAATCATAGGACATATGATTTTTTTAGTGAGATCATAACTGAGAACACATTAGGCAGAACACTTATCACATGTCATGATTATGATTTTTATACAATAATGACAATAGCAGATATTTGTGCAAGAAAAAAACGACCATTCATAATATACTCAAGATCTCTTAGCAGGACTTTTAGGTTTATTTGTAATAAGCAATATTTTAAAAATGATGATTTATCTATTATTAATGAAAATGAAATAAGTAAAACCAATAATGCTGTTATCATCATTGCGGGGAATCCAGAAAGTTTAATAAGAAAAATAGAATTAATTTTAAATGATGAGGACCCACGATTGCAAATTTTAAGCAATGATTATTTTATATGTGCTACGCACACTGTTAATGGGTATGAAAAAATGGAAGCGCAGATGTTTGATCATATAGTTAGATCAAATGCAAAGAAAATTATTAGAATTCCAAAAGATTTTATGTTAGCTACCTCAAGTGTTGAAGATCACAAATTTTTGATTGACTTGATAAGACCTAAATATTCAATCCCAATAAATGGTTTATATATGAATATGTCAGACTATCGCGATGTAGTCTCATTATCCTTTATGAAATGGAGTAATGTAATCATTCTTCGTAATGGTCAACAAATTAATTTTATTGATGGTGATTTGCAAAAAGAAACTAAATTTCATAAATTAGTTTTGCAATTTGTTAATTCTACAGGAACTGTTGATACAGGCAGTCCAAGCATTTTTGAAAGAGAAATAATGGCAAAAGATGGTGTTGTTGTTGCTAATATTGTCATTGATAAAAAAAATAAAAAAATTTCAAGATTTAATTTTGAGCCAATAGGAGTTATAAATTTATCAAATGAAAATAAGTTAATCTTAGAAAAAATGAATAAAGAAATTTTAGGTTCATTAGGTCAATATTTAGTGAATAATGTAAGAGATTCTAATGAATTGTTAGACACAAAAGAATTTAAATATTTCACAAAAAAAATATTTAACAAATATTATTTAAAAAATTTTGAAAAGCAACCACTAATAGCACTTACATTAATTTTCCAGAAGTGGTAAAACATATTTATTGATATACATGATTTTCAAATTTTGCTTTATAAAAAATATATTATTCATTTAGTAAACCATATAGTTCATTATCTATATATATAGATACATCTTTATGTAGAAGTAAACATGTAAAAATTGAATTTTCATCATATCCCCCTTTTATAATTTTTTTTAGAATTTTTAACATATTTTTTCCTTTAATAATTGAAATTATTCTTTTCGAATTGAGAATTGTTCGCATGCCCATTGTTATTATTGAAACATTAATATTAGATTTTTTATTAATTGTTATGACATGGGTTAATTTATTAATATCATTTGAGTTGTTATATAATACTGTGCCATCTTCTAATATGGGAATTAAGGATAAATCAATCCCTCCAATGCTTCAAATAAATCTGTCATACATAGAATAAATGCCATGGTTAATTACTACATCGGGGAAATATATATTTTTTTTGTTAAATCTTATGTATTTATATAGATTATTAGCCATAAAGTATGAGGACGAAGATTTAAAATTATGATTAATATTAGTCACCTCTCATGAATTAAAAAATTTAACAAATCTAAAATTAGTTTTTTTTTTATTTTTTATTAAGCATTCATAGGTTTGTCTAAATATATCATTAGCTGTTAAACATATTACAGAATTAGGCTTTGAGTTAATGGATGTAATAATTTGATTGGCGATTTCTATTCCTATTTTATGAATGTCATCGCATGCAAATATTTTTATGTGATTAATTTTTTTTACTAAAATCATTATTTTTTTTGTAACCCATATTTAATGTATGTCATTGATTTATTGATTTCTTTTTCATTTGGTTCATCAATGTTCAACAATGGATATTTAATTTTTAATTTTATATATTTATTTATTGCTAATTTGTGATAAGGTAAAAGTTCAAATTTTTTCAAATTTTTTAATTTACTCATAAATTTTCCTAAATTTATTAAGTCATTTTTTTTATCGGTAAGATTTGGTATAAGAACCTGCCTAATTCAAATTTCCTGATTATTTATATCTAGAAATTTAATTAATTTAATTTCTCTTAATTCTCCAATTCCAACCAACTTTTTATGTTTTTGCTTATTTATATGCTTGCAATCTACTATTCATAGAGGTTTGTATAAGCAAATTTTTTTGTATTTATTTAATGTTTTTTTACAAAAATTGACCCCTGCTGTATCAAGTGCAAGTGAGATATTATTTCATTTACATTTTTTCGCTAGTTCAATAATGAAGTCAATATGAATTAGTGGATCACCACCAGAAATTGTGATTCCCCCATTCGTGTAGAATGAAATGTTTTTTTTATAAAGATTGATAATTTCATTGACAGTTATTTGTTTGCTTTTTTTATTATTTCAGGATTCTGGATTATGACAGTATAGGCATCTATAGTAACATCCTTGAGAAAATATTACTAATCTAATACCCGGTCCATCGACAGCACCAAAACTTTCAATTTTGAAATATGGTAATTTTAGTGTAGGTTTATTTGCCATTCAAATGAAAAAAATGCAAAAAACTTAAATTTTTGCTATATATATTATTTCTTTAGCAATTTTTGACGATATGTTTTTATTTAATAATTTAGAAATTGCAGCTAGTGAAAATTGGATAACACTTCCTGGTGATCTTCCGGTAATGAAATTTTTACTAATAACTACTTCCTTATTAACATAATTTTTTTTGAATGTGGACTCACAACCAGGATAGCATGTTGCTTTATTGTTATTTAGCAATCCTAACCCACCATAGACTTGTACAGCAGAACACATTGCCATAAATGTTTTTTTTGCATTTGAACCATATTTTTTAAGAAATGAAATAAGTTTTGGAGAATCAACATCATTAAATTTTGAGTATCCAGCACCACCAGGAAGATATATAGCATTATATTGACTTAAATTTTCACGGCTTATAACATTATCACAAACAATCCTCACTCCTCTAGATAGAATAATATTTTTCTTTTTCTCGACAGAAATCAAATGGACATATAATCCTGCTCGTCTTCATAAATCAACAGGAACTATGACTTCGATATCTTCAGATTTGTTTGCAACAATAACAGCAACTCTTAGCATAAAAATGTAATTTTTAGAAATAAATAATTTCTTATATTTTACAAAAATTTTACTTTAAAGTATTATCTAGTTTTTTTGCAACAACAACTTTTGCATGTAAAATCACTCTATCATATAATTTATACCCATCTTCAATAACACGTTCTACGCAGTTATTTTTTTGTTTTGGGTTTGTTTCAATTTCAATTGCTTCCATTATTTCAGAATTAAATTCATCACCAATTTGAATTGACATTGTTGTTATATTGTTTTGGGCAAGTCATTTATTGAATAAAGCAGAAAACATTTTAAATCCTGCAAGAAAATTTTTTATTTTTGGATCATCATTTTCGTATTTTATTATTAAGTTAAATTGATTTATTATTTTTATAAGTTCAATAAAGCTATCTTGCATTCCAAATTTTTTAATATCATTTATTGATTTATCGCACTTAATTGACATTTCATTTATTTTTTGTTCTAAGATTTTTTTTGCTTCTGTTGACTTTTTATTTACTTTATCAACAAAATCAATATTAATTAATTCAATTCTTTTATTAAGCTCATCAATTTTTTTCTTATATGAGTTTCGCTCTTCGTTAAAAGAATTTAAAAGTTTATTTATCTCAAGCTTATTATTCTTTTTTATTAATTCTATTTGTTCATGTAATTTTGTAATTTCATTAGTATTTGTTTTTTTACATGTACATAAATCTTTTTTTTTGCATGTAACATTTTCGGAAATTTTATTTTCTTCAGTTTTATTCATTTATTTACCCCCAGAAATTTCTTTTTTTGCACCTTCTATGTAATTTGTCACATCAGCATTTTCTAAATCTGCTAATGTTTTTAAATTTTGCAATTGGTTTTTAGAGTAATTATTTGGCTTGCTATAAATTATTTCTGCAACTAAATCACCATTTTTGTTTCCAAATGGTTTTTTCTTTAAATTTTTTATTCCAAAACCACTAATTATGATTTTTTCCCCAGAAGCTGTATTTGGATTTAGATTGATTGTTTTTACACCATATGGAGTGGGGACATTAATTGCCCCACCACAAATAGCTTTTATTGGATCTACTTTCACTTTAACATTTATTGTATCTTTAATTTTATAGAAGTATTTAGATGGACGAACAAGAATAGTTATGAAAATGCTACCTTTTTCACCATGAAATTCATTTCCTTTATCTAGAAGTTTTATTATTGATCCATTTTCAATCCCTGGAGGAATATTGAAAGTTATATCCTGAATTTGTTCGGTGTATCCTTTACCCTTACATTTTTGACATTTTGACTTAATTATTTTCCCAGTTCCACCACATTTTTGACAAATTGTTTTAGATTGCATGATCCCAAGAAAAGTTCTTGTTTGCCTTATCACATAGCCACTGCCATTACATTCATCACACGTTGCAATGTCTTTTCCATTATTTGATGCACCATTACCATTACATTGTTCACATGTCTTTTTAGTTTTTATGGAGATGGATTTTTCAATACCAAGCACTGATTCAATAAACGATATTGTAATTTGTGCTTTTATGTCAAGTTCATATTTTGCATCATGTCTTCGTCTTCTGCTTCTATTTCCTGTGTTAAAAATATTATCAAATATATCAAAATCATCATCATTTGAAGAACTAAAATTAAAACTAAACCCACCACCATTACCTGATTGATTGAAAAATTGGTTGAAAATATCAAATGGATTAATATTTTCTGAAGAAAAACCATTCTGATTTAATCCTTCAAAACCATATTGGTCGTATATAGCTCTTTTTTCTTCATTGCTTAGTACCTGATAAGCTTCATTAATTTCTTTAAATTTTTCTTCTGCCCCTGGTTCTTTATTTCGATCAGGATGATATTTCATTGCTAGTTTCCGAAAGGCTGTTTTGATTTCATTTAACGTAGCAGTTCTACCAACCCCTAATACTTCATAATAATCTCTTTTATTGGACATAGAAAGTACATTATACAATTAATTAGCACTTACAATTTTAACTGCTAATGGAGTAAATTTAAGTAATCATCTGATTTCAATTTTTTTTTTATTTCTGCATTCAATTTAAAAACATCTGATATTTTTTCTATTTTAAAATTTTTGAAATCATTGATTACTTTATCAAACAAGTTATAAAAATTTAATATTTTAATTTTATTTAACTTGAAAAGTTTAATTAGCATTTCATCAGCACTATTTATGATAATTGGTATCGCACTATTAGGATTTTTAAAAAATAATGATGCATATTTTTCATATGGAAAATAGGGATTTTTCAGTTTTTCTAGTTTATACGGCACATCACTAATGCTTTTAAAATTTTTAATATATGATTTTGTGTCATATAGGAATTTACTTATTGCTAATTTGATTGGTATTTTCATATCACATGGAGCGATGAATAATTTTAATTTTTTATTAGTGTTTTGTATTAATGCATGTATGATAGATTCTCTTTGACATAAAACAGACACCCTAATTTTATCAAATAATCAATATGCTTCGATTATCTCAAAAAATTTATTTATTAGTGTTGCAGAGTCAATTGAGACTTTTTCTCCCATATTTCAATTTTTATGTTTTACACATTCCTTATATTCACAAGCATTAATTTTTTTGCTATTAGATTTTCAGAATTTACCTCCTGAACCAGTAATGAAGATTTTTTTAATTTTATTTTTATCTTTATTTTCACCCATTAGCACACACAATGCAGCAAGTTCAGAATCTATAGGAAGAATTTTTACTTTATTTTTCTTAGCAAGTGGAATAATAAATTTTCCAAAACAAACTAAAGTTTCTTTGTTAGCCAATGCTAAATTGATACGATTTGCGACAGTTATGATTGAGTAAATACATCCAGCAAATCCACTTACTGCATTAACAACTAAATCGGGTTTTGTTTTTTGTAAAATTTTCTTGATTTGCAAACTAGGGTTCTTATGAGATTTAAAATAAAATTTTAATTTGTGTTTTTTTATTATGTTAAGTGCTTTTGCTTCATTTCTGAAATAACTGATTCCAACTAATTTATAGTTCTTTTCATCTTCTATTACTTTAACAGTCTGTGTCCCAATACTACCTGTTGCCCCAAATACTAATATTCGCATAGCATTATTGAAGAATAAATTTGTAAAAAACAAAAGAATTATGAAGCATACTACTATTTATGATTACATTTATCAAAATTGATATTGAAGAATATAGTATTAATGTTAATGTGCTTGAGTCAATTCTATCCAGTATACCGCCTTGGCCAGGGAGAATATTAGAGAAATCTTTAATTTTTAGATTTCTTTTAAATTTACTAAAACTTAAATCTCCAATTAATGCTATGAAAGAGAACACAACAATAAATGAAAGCGATATAATTCACCATAAATTACTGTTAACAATATTTTCAATTTCATGTGCATTTTGTTTGTTTAAAAATTGTCATCCCAATAAAGATCCAAAATATTCATATTTATTTTTAAAAGTATATAAGATTAAAAATTCACCAGACAATATTAAAATTGCGGAAATCAATCCTATAAAAAAACCTTCTCACGTCTTGTGGGGTGAAACTGATTTAATAATTTTATGTCCATCAAAACGACTCCCACCTAAATATCCAAATGTGTCATTTGATATTGTTAATGAGAATATAATGAATAAGGTTGATCATGTTCGTAGGCACGAAACATAGTACATTGAAATGAAAAACAAATTAATGATGACACAAATTAGGATTAAATCAATAATTTTTTTGTTTTCAAGATTACTGATTTTTTTTGAATATATAAGTAAAAACAGGATTATTGAAGCCATTAAGACAATATCGAGCAAAAAAAATATAATGATTATGCGTTTTATAAATGCTTCATCATTACTGAAATATTCAAAATTAAATAATGAAAAAAATAGAGCATTAAAAATTTGGATTGTAAGAAAAGCTATTAATACACCAACTAATTTTATTTTTGAATTAAGTCTTAAGTATGAATTATTTATTTCTTTTAAAATGGGCCAATTTAAAATTGAAACAGAAAAAACAAAAATCCAATAAAAAATAATTTGTATTACTGGTTTGTTGTTGCCTCAAAAATTGTTATCACTACCTAGAAATGAGATAGTAAAAATATAAAGTAGATAAATAATAATGAAAGTACTTGTTTTTGCTCTAAGTTTTAATTCTGCGCTTTTTGAATTAATTAAATTATCCATCAGGATCTTACAAAGTTAATAAATCTTTTTCTTTTTTTTGATAAATATTTTCTAGCTCATTGTTTTGTTGTTTTGTTAATTTATTTAGACTTTCTTCAAAATAATAAATTTTATCTTTGCTAATATCATTTAAATTTTTATATGACGACTGAATGCCTTTCCTAATTTCACGAATACGATTCTTTGCTTGTTCAAGTAATTGTTTAGCCTTTTTGACATACTCTTTTCTATTTTCCTCAGTTTGTGGAGGGAAATTAATTCTAATGCTATCATTAACAGCAACTGGTGTTATTCCCATATTAGCTTTGTTTATTGATTTAATAATTTCTTGAATATTATTTGAATCATATGGCTTAATTATGACTTGAGTAGCATTAACTATTTGTATATTTGAAACTTGGTTCAATTTTAAATTTTGCCCATATGAATTTACTAAAATTTTATCAAAAATGCTTACATTAATTCGACCTGATCTCATTGATGAAAATTCATGAATTAATCAATCAAAAACTTTTTTTGAGTTGTTTTTAAAATCTTTTTCTAATGTGTCTCATTCCATAAAATTAATCAAAACTTATTTAATTATAGTACATGTCATTTTATTGTTTAAAGCATTAACATAGCAATTTGGTGAATTTGTGTCAAACACAATTATTTTTGCAGACGATTGTTTAAATAGGTAGATTGCTTCCATATCAATTATTTTTATTTTTTTAGATATGATTTCATCATAAGAAATTGAATCATATCTTTTTGCATCTCTATTCTTATTTGGATCAGATGAATAAATTCCATTGACTCCATTTTTGCCCATTAATATTGTATCTGCCTTAATTTCCAATGCACGGAGTGCAATGCCTGTATCTGTACTAAAATATGGGTTACCTGTTCCGCCAGAAAAGATGATAACCTTGTTTTGTTTTATGTCATTATTAACTGAATATATGTTATAAATTTTTGCTATTGTTGGCATAGGAATTAATGAATAAATTTCAACAGGGATATTTTGTTTATTAATAGCATCCTTTAGGGCTAATGAATTAATAATAGTTGCCAACATACCCATATTATCAGCTGTTGTTCTATTAATTAGTTCATTATTTATATTTGCGCCTCGAATAATATTTCCTCCACCAACAACTATCCCTATATTGCATTTTGAGTGGATTTTTTTTATTTGTTTAATAAGTGAATTAATTCTTGTAAAATTTATTGCTGATTTATTATCTTTTAGTGATTCTCCACTTATTTTTATTAGTACTACTTTTCTCATTGCAATTAATTATTCATTTGACTAGCAACTTCTTCAGAAAAACTCTTGTTTTTCTTTTCAATTCCTTCGCCAACTTCATATCTTAAAAAGTCAATTATTTCAACATCATTTTCTTTTAAAATTTGTTTGATTTTTTTAGTTGGATCTTTGAGAAATAATTGTTCTTCTAGGCATACTTCTGCCATAGATTTATTTATTCGACCTTTTACTATCATATCAACACGATCTAAAGGTTTTCCTTCAGCTATAGTTTGTTTTTTTATTATTTCAGTTTCATTTTTAACCCATTCTTCACTTACATTTTTTGTAGAAATAAATTTAGGATTTAAAGCAGCAATGTGCATGGCTAATGATTTACCAATAGAATCACTTTTCTTGGATAATATTAAAATAACTGCAATTTTTTCATTAAAGTGTTCATAAGCATATGCAAAATTTGGTGCAACCATACTAAAAGTATTAAGTCTTCTAACACAAATTTTTTCACCAGTTTTTGCTGTTAAATCAATGCATTTATCATTAATAGTAAGATTATTGTCAATTTTTAGTTGACACAAATTTTGCAAGTTTGTAGGTGAATGTCTTTTTGTTGTTTCTACTATATCTTCTACAAGCTTTTTAAAATCCGTGCTCATCGCAACAAAATCAGTTTGTGAATTGATTTCTAATAATGCACAATAATTACTATTGATGATAGTTTTTACTACACCTTCAGTAACATCTGCAGTAGCCTTTTTTACTGCTTTAGATATGCCTTTTTCTCTTAATCATTGAACTGCTTTATCTAAATCATTGTTGCATGTTTTTAATGCATTCATTGCATCAGAAACTGGTGCTTGGGTCATTTGTCTAAGTTTCTTAATAAGATCAATATTTTTTTCCATAAAATATAACTTTTCTTTTTCCTATACCATTAAACTTTAATTTGAGTTGTATTATATAATTAAAAATAACAGTAGGCAATTGTGAGTTTATGAATCAATTGTGAGTTTATGGAATCATTAGTTGAGTTATATAAAATAGGAAGAGGTCCATCAAGTTCACATTCAATTGGTCCATTTAGAGCAGTTCAATGGTATCTCAAAAATTTCACTGATACAAAGAAACTTAAAGTAACACTTTATGGTTCATTAGCCCTTACAGGAAAAGGTCATATGACCGATGTTTCTATAGTTGAAGCAGCTAATGGTGTACCAACAAATGTAATTTTTGATATAAAAACACGTGTTGATTTTCCAAATTCTTTAGATATTGAAGGCTTTTCTTCATCTGATCAGTTAATTAAGAAAGTTAGATTTAGAAGTATTGGTGGTGGGAGCATCGAAATTGAAAATTTTGAATCCCCTGTAGATAACAAGGTTTATCCTGAGAAAAAATGAAATCAAATCAAAAAATGATGTATATCTAACAATAAAAATTTAATTGATTATGTCAAAAATTATGACATTGAAGGTTATAAACATTTAAGCGTAGTTTGGGAAATAATGAAAAAATGTGTTGAATTGGGTTTGTCAGATAGAGAAGATTTCAATTTTTCAAACCTACTATTTAGGAGAAAAACACAAATCATAAAAAAAAATATTGAGTCAAAATTAACTAAATTTGATATTTTTAACCAAAAAGATTCAGTTTTTCATTCCTCATTATATGCATATGCCGTTGCTGAAATGAACTCATTACATGCAAAGGTTGTTACAGCCCCTACATTAGGTTCAGCAGGTATTTTGCCTGGAATTTTTTATTATGCCAATAAAAATCTTGGTGTTTCAGATGAAGAAATCATAAATGCATTAGCAATATCTGGAGTTGTGGGAAATGTTTTTAAATCTAATGGCTCAATTGCAGGTGCAACTGGAGGATGTCAGGCAGAGATTGGAGTTGCATGTTCTATGGGTGCAGCTGGGTTTAATTATTTGTTATGCGGACATAATTTGGATTTGATTGAACACTCTGCAGTTATTGGGATTGAACATCATTTAGGTTTGACATGTGACCCTGTTGGTGGGGCTGTTATTTCCCCATGCATTGAAAGAAATGGTGAAGTAGTTGTTCGTTGCATATGCGCAGCTTATCACGCATTATTGACTAAAGGTGCAAGAAATGTTTTTTCATTAGATGATATTGTTGAAGTTGAATTGAAGACAGGAAAAGATTTATCTGAAGGTTACCGTGAAACATCAAAATGTGGTTTGGCAGCCTTTTATAATGAGCATTATAAGAAATTGAAGTCATCAAATAAATAATTTATTTAGATAAAACTAAAAAATCATTTAAGTCATCTGTAAGTTTTTTTGCACAACTCCCGACAACTAGTATAATGCCATTTGCATTATGCATTATTCCTTTGATACCTTTTATTGAAGACAATTCAATATCATCTATTGAATAGTTATTTTTGAGTGTAAAAATAACATTTGACATTGTGTTTGAAATAAATAAAATATTTTGCTTGCCACCAACTTTTGAAATCAATTCAGCAATATTAAAATTATGTTTTTGGTTTAATGTTAGTTTATTATTTATTATTTGCTTTTTTGATTTGTTTTTAACTATTAAATGCACTATACCAAAAGTTATTATGCATAGAAGAAAATATTTAAATTTATTCATGAAATCTAAAATTAAAGTTTATATTAATATATAGTTATATATATCAAATCTAAATAGTTATTGTTATTTTCATTATGAAAAGAATGTTATCTGGAATTCAGCCAACAAATAAGATAACTTTAGGTAATTATTTTGGTGCAATCCAATCATTTTTAGGCCTCCAAAGTGAATATGATTGTTATATTTTTGTAGCTGACCTTCATGCTATAACAAATCCAAAATTAGATTTTTCTAAAATTGCAGAAAATAAAAAGAAGTTAATTTGTCTATATTATGCTTGTGGTTTAGATTTAGATAAATGTAAAATTTTTTTTCAATCTTCCGTTCATGAACATTGTGAATTATTTTATATTTTGGTTTGTCATTCAACTATGGGTGAGCTTAAGAGAATGACACAGTTTAAAGATAAATTGAAAAAGATAACAACAGCAAATGGAACTGAAACTGCACCCACTGGGTTATTTATTTATCCAGTTCTAATGGCAGCAGATATTTTGTTATATGATCCAGATATTGTTCCAGTTGGCAAAGATCAAAAGCAACACATCGAATTAGCCCGCAATTTAGCAATTAGATTGAATAATAAATATGGGAATATATTCAATATTCCTACTCCATATATTCCTACACAGGGAGCAAAGATAATGGATTTAGTTAATCCAAATATAAAAATGTCAAAATCAAACCTTAATGAAGATGGAGTTATTTTTTTATTAGATGACATAGAAATTTCTCTCAAGAAAATAATGAATGCAAAAACTGATTGTATGAACATAGTAAAATTTGACCCCATTAATCAACCAGCTATTTCAAATTTAGTTGTAATTTATTCATTATTATCAAATTTGAGTTACAACGAAATACAAAAAAAATTTAATGGAAAAAATTATTATGTTTTTAAAAAAGAGCTATGCTCTTTATTGAAGAATCAATTGATGGGAATTCAAAAAAAATATGATAAATTTTATAAGGAATATGATAATGTGATTTCACCAATTCTTGATAGAAATTTGTCTATTGTTAGAGAAGTAGCAAGAAAAAAAATCGAATTTATCCAAAAAAGAATAGGAATAAGTAAATAATGAAAAAAGTTAATTTTCATGATAGGTATTTAATATTATCAGATATAGATGGAACATTGTTAAATGATAATAATGAACTTGATAATTTAACAATTAAAGTCATATCAAAATTATCACAAATGGGGCATATTTTTGCTTTAACAACAGGAAGGCCACCAAATGGCAGCATAGATATTTACAATAAGTTAGGTTTAGATAGTTTGATGGTCAATTTTAATGGCGCATATATATCTTTTCCAAATAGAAAAGATGTGTATAGTGAAATTAAATTAGGGTTTAATGTTCAAATTATTCATAATTTGTTTAAATCAAAAAAACTTCAAATGTATACAAAAAATTTTTTTGTAGAAACAAATTATGGCCACTATATGAAATATATTCCAAAAAATAGAACTGAGAGAAAAATGCTTTTTAGTAAGTTTCATGTTAAAAATCAGAATGAAATTCTAATTGCAAAAAGTGATTTATCCAATATAAAAAATGATGTTTATAGTTTTTTGATTGAATTGGACAATGAAAAGCATTTAGATGATTTGATTCGCCAAATTAAATTTTTTTCAGATACTTTAATATCAAGAGTCTGGTATGAAAAATCTTTAGGATGCATAATAGAAATTAATTCAAAATTTGCTACTAAAGGAACTGCGTTGTTATTTTTATCATCATATTATGGAATTAGTTTATCACGCTGCATCGCTTTCGGTGATGGTGATAATGATGCTGAAATGCTAAAATTAGCTGGATATGGGTATGCTATGAAAAATGCAAGGACAACACCTAAATTAAATGCAAAGTATATAACAAAATATCCATATAATAAAAAGGGTGTTGCTTTAACACTAATAAAGTTATTTAATTTAAAAAATAATGTTTTATAAAATATGGAAAAAAAATTTATCTATATTCCTAAGAATGTTTGCAGTAGGGAAATGAATTTGATAATTGATGGGAATATTATAAAAAATGTTCAAATAGTCGGTGGATGTTCTGGTAATACGCAAGGAATATGCAAATTAGTAAAAAATAGAAAGATTGATGAAGTAATAAAATTACTTAAGGATATTAATTGTAATGGCAGAGGGACTAGTTGTCCTGATCAGTTAGCTATAGCATTATTAAAGATTAAAAATGGGGAATTAAAAAGCACAAATGAATAATCGTAAATTTAATGATCAAGAGTTAGTAAGACGGAATAAATTATTTAATTTAAAGAAAAATAATTCCGATCCATTTGAAATTTGTGATTTTAGACGTAATTATAATTCTTGTTCTTTTAAAAATAAGTATATTAATCTTACTAAAGAGCAATTGCATGAAATAAAAGATGAAGTTAAAATTGCAGGAAGAATTTTGGCCATTCGTAAAACTTTTGGTTTGATTAAAGATTTTTTTGGCAAAGTTCAATTTTATGTAAATAAGAAAGAAAACCCACAATTATTTTTGCAATTTTCTTCTTTAGATATAGGGGATATTATTGGCATATTTGCTACCCCGATGAAAACAAACACAGGCGAGTTAACATTGAATGTTAAAAAAATTATTTTGCTTTCAAAATCTTTAAAGCCACTTCCAGAAAAGTGACATGGTCTTAGTGATGAAGAAATGAAAATTCGTCAGCGCTATGTTGATTTAATTATGAATGATGATTCAATGGCTAGATTCATTCTAAGAAGTAAAATAATTTCTTTTATTAGACAATTTATGTCAGAAAATAAATGGTATGAAGTTGAAACACCAATTTTGCAATCTACATTAGGAGGAGCAGCTGCAAAACCATTCATAACTCACCACAATGTTCTTGATAGGCAATATTATTTGCGAATAGCTACTGAATTACCATTGAAAATGCTAATAGTTGGAGGGTTTGAGAAGGTTTTTGAATTGGGTAGAGTATTTCGTAATGAAGGGATGGATGCCACTCACAATCCTGAATTCACTTCAATGGAAGCATATTGCGCATATTCATCACTAGAAGATATGTTTAATTTTGCTGAAGAACTTATTAGGTATGTTGCTAAAAAAATTAATAGTGAAAGATTAGTCTACAAAGATATTGAAATTGATTTTAATAAAAAATTCACTAGAAAGAGAATGGTTGATGTCATAAAAGAATCATGTGGCATAGATTTTGATAAAATTCAAGATGACAATCAAGCAATTGAATTATCAAAAAAACACAATATTGATTTATTGCAACATGAAATGAATAGAGGACATATCATTGCGAAATTTTTTGAAAAATATGGCGAACAAAATTGCCAGCAGCCTACATTCGTTTATGAGTATCCTATTGAAGTTTCTCCATTGGCAAAAAAAGTTAAAGATAATCCTAAGTTTACACAAAGATTTGAATTATTTATATGTGGGAAAGAATTGGCTAATGCATTTAGTGAATTGAATGATCCTATTGATCAATTTGACCGTTTTGAAAATCAACTAAACGAAAAAAAATTAGGAAATAATGAAGCTAATGAGATGGATATGGATTATATTAGTGCTTTGGAATATGGTTTGCCACCAACAGGTGGAATTGGTTTCGGAATTGATCGCTTGATTATGTTATTCAGTAACTCTGATAATATTAGAGATGTTCTTTTATTTCCACATACACGAAAAAAAAATAATTAGTTCAAATGGTTTTGAAGCAAAACAAATCAATTTATGTTAGAAAATATGATTATTTAAGATCATTTTACAGGCCAAAATCTCATTGGTTTTTTTCAAATAGCGATTTAAAAAAGTATATTGATGAATTAACAATAAAAAAAATTTCGTCCCTCAAAGATAAAATTTTTTTTGTCGGTTTTAATGATGCAAGTGATGAGTATGATGAGCAATGTGAACTTGATTCATTTGAGTTTGATTCGTATTCATCTCTTAAAGAGATGAATGAAGTTGATAATTTATCTACTGAGGATGATGACCCCAAAATTATTGAGGGTCGAATAATTGATGAACAATCAAAAAAATTTATAAAGGAAAAATTTTCAAGTTGTGAGGTTTTTGATTTTACTAATTCAAAGTTATCTATTGTAGAGCAATTTGATAAAACAATCAAGTTAATAAAAAAAGGAATGAATATTTTACTTTTTCAACCCGTTTTTATTTCATTAAATAATAAAGCTATAACAAGACCAGATGCAATTGTTGTTCTGGATGGAAAAATTTTACTAATTGAGGTAAAAGGCACGACAACATCAAAACTAATTCATATTTTTGATTTATATTACCAATTAAATATCATAGAACAGGTATTAAATAAATTTAATAAATCTGTCTTTGATTTATTTTTGTGTATTGTTAAATATTGTTTAGGCAATATAAGGACTATTAATTTTTCACTAACAAATATTTGTAGTATCAATAAAAATGGCTTTTCATTTAATGATAAGAAAATTAAGAAACTTTCTTTTTTAGAAAAAATTAAATTTAAGTCGCTTTGCAAAGAAGGGTTTGGTAAAGAAAATAGCTTAACAATTAAAGAAATGATATATGGTTTAAATTTGCAAAATTACAAAAAGGCTAAAAGCATTTATGATGTTTTTTTTAAAGATTTAAATAATTTTTGGAGTACTATTGATCAAATACACAAATACAATCAAAAAAAATACAAAATTGATTTTACACCTGAAATCAAGTTTAAAGTAAACCCGATAAAAACAACTGATTACTGAAACAATTTAAGAGATTATTACTATTTTGATAATAATTTTTGTGCAATGCAGTATTCAGGTAATTTAATAAGTTTTGAAGATCAAGTTAATCTTTTTAAAAAGACTAAATTAATTTCTGATCCAAATAGCTTTTTTAATTGATTTGTTTCAAATAAAGATTTAAATTTCATATTATCCAAACCTTTAAAGGCAATGGATATTTATATTAAATATGTTGCTGCCAATAAAGCAAGTAACATTAGCATTGGAAAAAAAGTAAATGATGAGTTAAAAAAATTAAAAAGTAAGAAGGTGTATTTTGATTTTGAATCAATAAATCTTGCGATAAGACCTGTTGACAGGTGATTGCCTTTTACGCAAGTTGTTAATCAAGTTTCTCTGGTTTGCGATCACGGCGACTCAATCCTGAAAGAAAATAAACCGATTATTATTGATACAAAAAATGGCATAACCAAAGGTGATTTTAAAAAAATTATTGATTGCATATTGCCATGTGATGATCTTGCTATTTGCAATGAATATAGTTACGTAGTATTTAATAAATCGTTTGAATGTAGTCGTTTAAAAGAAATGAGTCAATATATAAATGAAAATGAATATTATGTGAAAACATCATGTATCATAAATAACATTTTTGATTTGCAGGATTTTTTTCATATTTCCGAAAAAAAATCAAACCAACTAGTAGTTTTAAAAGAACTAAAAGGTTATTATTCAATTAAAAAAATTTTGCCGCTTGTAAAAAAATATGATTTACAGTCATATAAGAAAGCTAGGTGCCTTGATTATAAATTGGATCTTGTTATTCATAATGGATCAGATGCACAAAAGGTTTCAACAAAAAGATTTTTTGGGATGATATCAGATGATGAGTGAGAAAGAATTAAAATTGACTTAGGGAAGTATTGTGATAACGATGTGAGGGCAATGATTGCAATTGAGTATTTTTTAAAAAAGCTTGTTGGTATTCCTAATTAATATTATTTATTACAAAATTTTTTGATGAAATTTTGTTGAGTATTATTTTTTTAATAATTCTTTTTTCATGTGTTGAGAAATCTTTAAAATAATTATCAAAAATAATCAATTTATTGCTTTGTTTCAATAGTGATAAAGTGTTTAGAATATGTATATCTTTATTTTTAGGATTTTCACTGAAATTAAATTTAAATTCCTTTAAAAAATTGGTAATTTCACTATTATTTACTAGCTCATTAAAATTCGGAGCATCAATAACGATATTAGATTTATTTGTAAAATAACAAACATTATTTACTAATCAATCTTCATTTATATTGTTGGTGTTAATATTATTGATTTCGATTGATGTATTTTTATCAGTAGACTTATTTAAAATAATGTCAACAATATAAGATAAATTTTTGTAGTTCGTATTCACATTATTTTTAATATGTATCCCATTAATTGAAAACGAGCTAATTTTAGATGGTTTAATTTTTGAATTGTTTTTGATATTTCCAACTTCACTAAATAAATCAAATATTTTTTTCATTTTTTTTAGGACATGAAATTCATTCATGAACATTGCTATCTTTGTGGAACTGTCAAATAAGATGATTAGTGTATTTATAGTGAACAATAATTCCCCAACATTTAAATCTTTTTTTTCTCATGACAAAAATATTATTATTCCTGTTGCAATAACATATGTGAAGTCATTGGTTAAATTAATTATGACATTTACTTTTCTATTAAGCAAATTTTGTTTTGTATGCAACTCAAGGGATGCATTTAAATTATTATTCATTTCATTTTTAATTTTTTCAATGTATAACCCATTATTTAACTCATCAAAATTTGTTAAATAATTTAGTGAATTTTGATTTATTAAATTTCGAATATTTATATTTTTGTTTAAAAAATAAGTGTATTTATTAAGAAAAAATAATACATAGAAAAAGTTGGCTATCAATATTGCAATGCCAAGTGGTAAGAGATAATAATTAACTACACTTATTAAAATCAAGCAAACAAAAGTAATTACTGAATTTGAAAGTAGTGCAGGGATCGAATGGCATGTAAAGTAACAGATATGCATTATTGAATCGTTAATTAGATAGAAATTTGATTTATTTATTTTTTTAAAAAAATTTTTTTCTTTTTTAAAGATATTTTTTAATATTTCAATTTTGTAATAATAGTGATACTGCTTGATACCATTATTAGTTATAATTTCATTAATAAAAGAGAACAAGTGTTTTAATATTGATATGATTAGAAAAGTTGAACTAATTATAAAAATATTTTTGATGTTATTATTAAGACCGCATGTATCTAAAATATAGTTTAAAAAAAGACCAAACAGTATTGAAAATACAGAAATTAAAATTTGTGTTAAGAAATTATAAAAGATATTCTTTGTGTTGATTAAATTAATTCATGTCCTATTTAAGAATGGTTTATTTTTTATTAATGATTTTTTAGCAAATATAATTATGTTGCTAAATATCTCTTTTAATTTATCATATGTTATTTCATACTCCCCATTCAGTGAATCTAAAATAATTATTTTGTTATTTTTTATTTTTTTAGCAATAACATAATGAAGAAAGTTATTGGTATTTAGGATAAGCACAAAATAATTTTTTATTTGCATATTTTTTAATTCATCAATGTTAATTTCATATGTTTCTGTTATAATTGAGTGCTTAGAACACAGACGTTCAAATTCTAATATGCTTATGCCATTAGTATTAAAATTTGCATCATTTAACAATTGATTCTTGATATTGTCATGATAAAAATAGTTGTGTAGGCTATTAATCACACATATACCACATTCATTAACATTATTTTGACTTGTAATTGTCATCCATAATATTAATATGCAATTTTTTATTTTTAGTTTTTAGATAGTATTTTTATAAAGGTGTCTTGTGACAATGAAACTTTTCCGATCATTTTAAGTTTCTTTTTTCCTTCTTTTTGTTGTTCAAGTAATTTTCTTTTTCGCGAAACATCTCCACCATAACATTTTGCCAAGACATTTTTGTATATTGCTGATATTGTTTCCCTTGCAACAACTTTGCTACCAATAACTGCTTGGATTGGAATTTCGAATTGGTGTCGTGGGATGTACTTTTTCAATTTTTCACATATTTCTCTCGCTTTTGAATAGGCATGTTCTTTATGAATTATTAGACTAAGTGCATCAACTTTTGTGCCATTAAGTAAAATATCAATCTTAACAAGGTCACTTTTTCGGTAATCCAAAAATTCATAATTCATTGATGCATACCCACGTGATACAACCTTTAAATCATTGAAGAAATTATAAACAATTTCATTTAATGGAATAACATATTCAAGTTTTCTTTGGTCACCTTCGATTATCGATAAATTTTTATAAATTGCTCTATGACTCTGAGCTAGTTTCATTAAGTTACCTAAAAATTCCTCTGGTGAAATTATTGAAAGATTTACATATGGTTCCTTTATTTCTTTAATTTGTGTTTTATCTGGCATATCACATGGATTATTGATTCTTAATATTTGATTGTTTGTTTTGACAATTTCATATTCAACGCTTGGTGCAGTTAAAATTAAATCAATTTTGAATTCTCTATTTATTCTTTCTTGAATTACATCCATGTGCAAAAGTCCTAGGAATCCACACCGAATACCGAATCCAAGCGCTTTAGATGTTTCATATTTGTAAACAAGTGATGAATCACTTAATGAAATTTTATTCATAGCATCTTTTAATTCATCATATTTAGAATTGTCAATCGGGAACATTCCACAATATACCATTGGTAATGATTTTTTATATCCTGGAAGAGGTTCATTTGCAGGAAAATTAAAATCTGTTATTGTATCACCAACCTCAACATCCTTAGCAGTTTTTATATTTGCAGCAATTCAACCAACTTCACCACATTTTAATTCTGATACATTTTGAAATTTAGGTGTTTTAATTCCAATTTCAGTTATTTTAAATGATTTGTTGCTTGCCATCATTTTAATATGTTGGTTATTTTTTATTACACCACTCTTTATCCTAATAAAACATATAACGCCTCTATAAGAATCATAGTATGAATCAAATATTAAAGCTTTTAATGTATCATTGCTATTACCATTTGGCGGAGGAATTCTATCAATAATACCTTTTAGTAAATTAGTGATTCCGACACCCGTTTTTGAAGAAACAAGTATGGGCTGATTGTCACATTTGAGAATATTTTTAATTTCTGAAGAAGTCTTTTCTATATTTGCTGAAGGCAAATCAATTTTATTAATTACTGGAAGAATAAATAGTTTGTTAGATAGTGCCAAATAATTATTAGCTATAGTTTGTGCTTGTACACCTTGAGTTGCATCAACCACTAATATTGCACCCTCACATGCAGCTAAACTTCTTGAAACTTCATAATTAAAATCTACATGTCCTGGAGTGTCAATGAGATTAAATTGATATTCATGTTTGGTGCTTTCATCAAAATATTTTAAGGTAGCAGCATTTAGTTTAATTGTTATTCCACGTTCTCTTTCTATATCCATCGAGTCTAACACTTGATTACACATTTCCCTTTTTTCTAATCCATGTGTGTATTCGATTAAACGATCACTTAATGTGGATTTTCCATGATCAATATGAGCAATAATACTAAAATTTCTTATGTATTTTTGTTCCATAAATTTGTTTTTTTTGCAAAATTTATATATCTAAAGATATGCTTTATGATTCATTATTATATCTTATATTGAACATCTAATAAATAACCAATGTCTTCATACATAAATATTGGTATAAAATAATAGTTTTTGTTTAAGTATTAGTCTACTAGATGATAAATAAAAAATAATTTATTAAAAATTTAAAATGAATAAATTATCTTTTATTTTTTTTCGATTTGGATTGTTTTTTGTTTTTAGAAAAGTCTATCTCTAAATCACCAACTATAATTTCATTATTGCTATTTTTTCCTAATGCATTAGGTATGATAGAGAATGTGTTGCTAATTCCATCACGTGCATATTTGAATGGTATTTTTGCAACAGATGATAATGAAGCAATAGCTCCATTTGAATCTCTTCCATGCATTGGATTTGCTCCCGGAGCAAATGGTTGTCCTTTTTTACGACCATCTGGAGTTGAACCGGTATTTCTTCCATACATAACATTTGAAGTGATTGTTAATATTGAAGTAGTTATATCTGAGTTTCGATATGGTTTATGTCTTTTTAATTCAGTTACAAACTCTTTAATTAATTCCACTGCTATTGAATCTACTTTATCATCATCATTTCCATATTTTGGGAATTGACCTTTAATTTTAAAATCAACTGCAATAAATCTACCATTAGGTAATTTTTTTCAAATTGGGGTAACTTTTGCGTATTTAATTGCTGATAATGAGTCAGCTAAAACACTTAAACCTGCTATTCCAGTTGCAAAAAAGCGATAAACATTAATATCATGAAGCGCCATTTCTGCAGCCTCATAGTAGTATTTGTCATGCATATAATGTATGACATTTAGTGAATTTACATACAATCCTGCTAATCATGACATAACATCATGAAGACGTTCTCTAATTTCACAATATTCAAGTGGCTTTGTAGTAGATAATTGTCCCAATTTTGGCCCCAACCTTCATTTTTCACAATTTGCTGGATCTTTTGTGCATAACATTTCATCATATCCACCATTGATTGCATATAATAATGCTTTAGCCAAATTTGCTCTAGCTCCAAAAAATTGCATTTGTTTTCCTATTTTCATTGGTGAAACACAACAAGCAATACCATAATCATCACCATGAGTGACACGCATTAAATCATCAGATTCATATTGCATAGATGAATATAAAATAGAGTATTTAGCACAGAATTTTTTAAATTCAATAGGTAAATTTACTGATCATAAGATTGTTAAATTTGGTTCAGGAGCTGGACCCATGTTATGTAAAGTGTGGATCATTCTAAAGGCAGTTTTTGTAATTAATGTTCGGCCATCAATTCCCATTCCACCAATTGATTCAGTAGCTCAAACAGGATCACCAGAAAAAATGTCATTATAGTCAAGCGTTCTCATGAATTTAACTATTCGTAATTTCATTACATATTGATCCATTAATTCTTGTGCTTCAGCTTCAGTAATTAACTTTTTGTTTAAATCTCTTTGTACATATATATCAAGGAATGTTGTATTACGTCCAACTGACATTGCAGCACCATTTTGATCTTTTATTGCTGCTAGATACCCATAATAAAGTCATTGAAAAGCTTCTCTTGCATTTTTAGCAGGTTTAGTTATATCATCCCCATATGATTGAGCCATCTTGATCATTGCTTTTAATGCTTTTATTTGATCAGCAACTTCTTCACGAGTTCTGATAATGTCTTCAGACATCTCATTTGGCAACATGCTTAATTGTTCAATTTTTTCATCTATTAAATAATTGATACCATATAGTGCAATTCTACGATAATCACCAATAATTCTTCCTCTTGAATATGCATCAGGAAGGCCAGTGATTATGTGTGCGTGTCTTGCTGCTCTCATTTCTGGAGTATATGCTTCAAAAACACCTTGATTGTGAGTTTTTCGATATTTACTAAATATTTCTATAAGCTGTGGATCTGAGGAAAAACCATATTCCTTTGCAGCTGTTGTTGCCATACGAATTCCACCAATTGGCATGAATGCTCTTTTAAATGGTTCATCAGTTTGTACACCTACTATTTTTTCGCATGAGCGTTCTTTTGGCGATGAAATATATCCAGGACCAAAAGCATCAATAAATGAACACCTTTTGTCCATTTTCAACACACCACCATTAGCTCTTTCTTTTTTTGATAAATCTAATACTTTATTCCAAAGATACTTAGTATTTTTTGTTGGTCCTTGTAAAAATGAATCATCACCATAATATGGTTCATAGTTTAATTGAATAAAATTTCTTGTATCAATTTCATTACATCATTTTCCAGGTTTAAATCCTGATCATTCTTTAAATCAAATTTTTTCCATTATTGTATTTTCTTTCTTTCCACACTCTTAAAAAGATAATACAATTATTACTCTAAAAATTACACATTTTTATAACTTTGTATAATTTATATGCTATATATTTGTATTTATATGAAATGTGATATTTCTGACATTGTAGAAAAACAAAAAAAATTGGATACCTACATACATAATAAACACAATTTAAAATATGTTGATATTTATGATGAGTTAGTTTTAGCCTTAAGCGTAGAATTAGGCGAATTAGCTAATGAAGTTAGGTGTTTTAAATTTTGAAGTTTAAAAAATAAAAGCGAAAATGACATCATTTTAGATGAATTTATTGATGGCTTGCATTTTATTATTTCAATTTGTATTGCTAGGAAAATAGATGTTTCATGTATCTATATATCTGATGACATAGGAGTTGAGAATAATAAAAAAAAGTTAACACTTTTATTTAACGATCTATTTAGTCGGATAAACTTATTAAATAGTAGTGATTGTATCATTGAATGATTTCAAAAATATTTAGAACTTGGTTTTTATTTGGGGTTTGATATTGAAAAAATAAAAATAGCATATGAAAAGAAAAATTTAATAAATTATTCACGTCAGGACAATAACTATTAATGAATGAAAAATAAATTATTAGATTTTTGCGAAAGTTACTATAAATCTACATTTTTTCATGGCAAACATATTACATATAAAGTATGTGTTTTGAAAAATCAAGTTAGTCAATTTACTTTAGACAATAGCAATAATTTAATTTTGATTGAGGGGAAAGATTTTGAAATATTTAAAGATACTTCGTTTTTCAAAAAGCAATTTGAGTATTATTTGAATAAGAGTAAAAAATGCTTGAGTATGAGTCTATTTAACAAAGATATAGATTCTGTAGGCATTTTTGGTAATAAATTTAAAATTCTCCCTATTAATTCTTCCTCAAAAGGAAAATATGAAATTTTTGGAAATAAGATTTATGTTCATTTTGCAAATAACAATCAGATTCAAAAGCAAAAATTAATAAATAAAGCCATCATTAATATTGCTAATCCATATGTAACTAAACAAGTTAATTTTTGATCAAAAAAAATGAAGGCACAAATTGCTAATGTACTTTATAAAGATATGGTCAGTTATTATGCATATTATTCAACAAAAAATCAAACAATAACATTTTCACTTCAGTCTCTTTCGTTTGATAAGGATACATTTGATTATTTAATTATTCATGAAATTAGTCATTATTTTTTTCAAAACCATAGCAAAGATTTTTGGCTTTTCTTGGAGAATTTTTGTCCAAATTGGCATGAGTTTGAAAAAAATCTAAATTTTAGAAATCAGCAAAGTTAGAAAAGAAAATTTATTCTTATTATTTTAAACCAATAATATATGTTTTTTGCTCAGAAAAATTTTTCAATTTTCTTAGTAAGTTACTAACATTGGATAATTCAATTAGTTTATTTGAATTCTCATCACATATGTTAATTGGAGACTTCATACTATTGTAAATTGATATTTTTTTTGTTCTCACAATGTCAAAGACCATATATTTCTTTTTTATGTCATTTAGCAAATCATTTTTGTATTCATAAATTCAAATTTTCGAATGATCATTGTATGCTTTCAACAATTTTTGAATAGTTGGATTATTAATTTTTTTTAATTGTTGAATAAAGTTTGTAAATACATAATCATCAATTAGCAAAAATTGATTGACTTCAAAATGATTATCTTCAAATCATGGTTTTAGTGGTGAAAAATTTGGTAAATTGAAAAAATCATTTTTGTTTGATTTATAAATACTTCGTGAAATTTTTAATAGATTTCTTACAACAAATTCATGTTTTAAGGAAAATGGATGATTATAAACTTTTGCATACATGTGAAATCTACCAATCAAAAGATTTTCAATTTCATGTATAGCCTTTTTTTCGAAACAAATTTTTTTGCCAATTATTTTTGATGAACTTATTATGTAGAATGGATTTATTTGCCCATACTCTGCGCCAGTATATCAACTATCACGTAATAAGTAGTCCATTCTGTCTGCATCAATTTGTGATTTTATCAATGAAGTTGATCATTCATTATTTGTATTTTGTAATATGCTAACAATATTATGTGGATTTAGTTTATTTGCTCTTAAGATTTTGTTGACTGATGTGGTAGGATCAAGAATAATTTGCCCAGTATAAAATTCATGATTAATACCAGTATATTTTTCAAATGAATGTGAATTAGGCCCATGGCCTAAATCATGCAAGAGAGCAGCACAAAGTATTTCAATGCATCGTTTTGGATATTTTTCAAAAAGTCCAAGGTGGTTAATAAATCTCCGTGTAATTTCATACGTCCCTAAACTATGTGATAGTCGTGTATGCGTCGCACACGGAAAGGCAATATCAGTTGCTCCAAGTTGTCGAATTCTATTTAGTCTATGAAATTCAGGAGTAGCAATTAATTTGCCAAAAAGATGAAATGTATTTTTTTCAAAAACAATATTATTTAAAATCGGATCGATGAAGAAATGATGATGATTTTGCATATCTTTCATAGAGAATTATGATAAAGTGTTTGCTTAAATATTTTGAGTAAATATTATAAAATGAGAATGATTTATAATTATGAAAAAATTAAAAGGCACAAAAACATTTGAAAATTTAAATAATGCTTTAATTGGTGAATCATTGGGAGCAATTAAATATCTTTTTTTTGCTTCAAAAGCAAAGAAAGATGGCTATGTTGAAATAGCAAATTTTTTTGAAGAAACATCAAAGAATGAAAAGGAGCATGCTAAGATTTGGTTTAAACTTTTGAATGGTGGTTCTATCCCTGCAACAGCAAAAAATTTAGAGTCATCTTTTAAAGGTGAATTGTTAGAAGGAAAGAAGACATATAGAGAAATGAGCAGTGTTGCTAAAAAAGAGGGTTTTAATGAAATAGCTAAGCTCTTTGAAATGGCAGCAAAGATTGAATACAATCATGGTATTCGTTTTCAACAATTATTAAAAAATGTTAAGAGTAAAAAAGTTTTTTCATCTCCATCACCAGTCAAATGGATATGTTTAAACTGTGGTAACATAGAAGTTAGTAGAAACGCACCAATTAAATGCCCTGTTTGTAATCACAAAAGGGATTATTACAAGAAATTTGTTAAATCTTACTAATAAATAGAGTAAAAATAATTTTTTTTTGTAAAATATAATACTCTTATAATATTTTCTATTGATTCTTTATCATATATCAAAACATTAAACTAAAAAGGAGCCATTATTTTGATGACTAGCAATAAACGATATACAAATATTTCATATTCAAACCTTGTTAACCG
>JAEELD010000015.1 GCA_016288695.1 Mycoplasmataceae bacterium | reverse complement strand
TATCCACATGGATATTTACCATTTTTTGATTTAAGCCCAATAAATGTAGTATCACGCCCAAATCTATCCTTTGACCACATACGACCGAAAGCCATAATTTAAACCCCTTTTATTTCCATTTTCTAATTATATTAGAAATTACGCTATATTCATTCCCAGCCTTAACAGACGGAGAAACAACAATAGAACTACTATTTGCAACAGTAGAACCAACAGAACCAACACTAGAATTATTACTAGAATTATTCTTTTTACTAGGCGAAAGCAACGACCCAATATTTGATACAACCCCTGTAATATTCCCAGTACAAGCACTCGCAACAGTACCAACAATTGCACTAGCCTTTTCACTAATAGTGGGAGAAATTTTTTTTACTGTATTTGAAATTGTACTAGCAACTTTAGACACAGTATTTTTAATTGAATTTCCTACTTTAGAAAGTCCCTTTTTAATATTATCAAGCAATTTACCCATAATTGCCCCCAAATATTAAACCAAACCCAAAATTGACAAATAATTATATTTATCCGGGTCATTAGTTTTAATAAGACTAATTAAAGACTCTCTTTCACTATCGGCATTTTCCAAAGTGTTTATTGTTTCTTCCGGATAGAAAGAATAAGTAACAATAAACAAAGACGGACTATTAGTATTTGGACAACGGATAGAAACATCTTGAGAAATTCCGAAAGGCTCACTATAAACCATTCCAAAATTAGTAAAGAATTCAAAACGTCCTTGAGCATTACTATCAGCAATAGCACTATTTATATTTACATTTTGAGTACCACCAACTTGCTGATTACAAACAAAATCTGCATTAACACCAGCACCAATATAAGCGACTTCTAGAACGTTTTTATATGGCTGGTCTGCGCCAGTTGCACTTGTAGACTGATAACATTTATACATAGTTACCTTAACAGACTTAAATACTGAACATATTTCAAAATCAACATTTGCACTAGGGAAGTTTGTTCTATTGGAAATATTCATAGTTACTTCAAGAGCATCACGAGAAGTCATTGAAAAATAACCTACATCAAGATAACCGGAAATTCTACAAACTTGACCAGCAGTAAAGTCAGTACCTGCCATTGAAACGCCAGCGGTAAAGTCAGAATATGACATAATGTCATAAAGTGAACAGTTAGACAAAAGAGCAATTGCGCCACCGTTACCCATACCGATACGTTTAGTTACATTAACAAAAATATCCTTTAAAAAATCCCATTTAGTAGTATAACCACTAGGCATAGTAAATTTAATGTCAAACAGAAAACCATTTACAGACAAATTACTATTTGTTTGTGTAAAACGATTTTGTGTACCACCGGAAACAATAGAGCCGTTGAGAATTGTAGTAATATTTGAATTCATTATTTGCTATCTCCCGAGATTTTACCCCTAATTGTATCAATTATACTTGCAAATGGTGAACTAATACCAGGCAAACATAACACAACCATGAAAGCAACCATTCCAAGAACAAAATTTTTCCACTCGAAACGGAACTTTGAACCATAACTTGCCATTTTTTTTACCCCCATAACAAGATTTTTTAATTATTATATTATATTTAATATAACATGTAAATAATATAATATAGTTATATAACTAATATTATATTTTATATAACACTATATATAGTGCTTTTACAGATTTATTTTATATTTTTGATACAAAATAAAATCAATGATTATCGGTCGCTTTAGTCGTAGTAAGCGACCTTTCTATATTTCTTTCCTTTTCTTTATCAAAATGATAACCGAATAAATCCGGACAAAGAAAATTTTTGACGTAAAACATATTTTTAGAAATATAATTTTCCAAAAAATGATTTTTAGTTTTTACCAAATATCGCATTAACTCTTTAATATCATTAAAAGAATAATCTTCTACCAAGTCTAGCAATTGTTCACTTGCACTTGTAGAACATCTAGTCATATAGTCTTTTTCATTAAATCCATTTAATAAAACAATTGAATTTAATTTTTCCAAATCGTCTACAACAAAATTTACTAATTTATAACCTTTAAACTGTTGTTTTTTTGGCTGGTCTAAATGTATTAAATATCTAAAATAACTTGATAAAGAATTGACTTTTACAAAATGCGGATATTTTGCTTTTTTACCATTTATATTTTTTTTATCTACCAGCAATTCCCAATTGAAATATTGACGGTTTAAAGAACTAGTACCAAAATCCATAAGTTTTTGCAAATCCTTATATTGTTTTTGACCGTCAAAATACATTATTACATGGTAATGGTCTTTTTTTTCTTCGTTCTCGTCTTTATCATTATTTTTTTTTGGCTGGTGTAAAGGTGATATAGCCATAGGAATACGCAAACGGTCTAAATAGTTAATCATGTCTATATAATCTATACAACTATCCGGATACAGTACAAAAGCCCATACCCTACCTTTTAAATCTTTTACTGTCATATTTTCCCCCAAAAGTGAAGTGTAATTTTTTTGTGTTATAATAAAAAGAAATGCTACGCACATTTTTTCCAATATGCGAGTTAATAACTTTTATGATTTTATAGTGTCGAAGAAAGAACTATCAAGCATGATAAAAACATTATCCTAAAAAAAAATTATGATCTGCGCAGCCGGACAAAGTCCGGAAAGCGCAGAACCTAATTTTTTTTACTTCGTGTTTTTATTTACTTGATACTTTTCTTCTTAATGGCTACATTCTTTTTTTTATGAATTCAAAAATTTGCTGGTGTACTATATCCGCATTTTTTGAACTGTAATCTAATTCACTATCAAGCATTAAAATAAAACGTGTCATAGCCATATTATATAATTCAGAAAGTGATATTTTATGCAAACCCACTTTATTGAAATATTTTTGCTTTTCATAAATATTATTAAAAATATCACATATCTTTTTATAATATGCTATACACTCTTTATCACTTAAAACTTGAACATATTTATTTTTATTAGAAATCATTTTTTTACCCCCTTAAAAACCGGACAATGAATTATTTTATATCGCCCTACCCTATGTATATTATATTCCAAATTAAAAATAATTCTTATTGCCATTTTTTTTGAAGAACACTCGCAAACATTACGCTGGAAAAAATTATCAAAAATAATATATTTACTTTTCATTTTTTACCACCTTTTTTTTTGAGTAATTCTACCCATTCCGGAATAGGAACAAACAAAGAAAAATTTTTGCAATCCCTACAATGATTAAAAATACAATTATTACAAGAATTATTTTTGAAACAATGAATAGCTGGAATATTCCTACAATTCAATTGACATACAGGACAATGTAATTCTAACATAAATTACCCCAAAAAAAAACGGACTATTTAATAGTCCGTTTGTCTTAATATACGTTATAAGAAGTTAAATAACCCACTTATAACAAAATTGCCCAACGGACAATTAACATTATAACATAGGTTATATAACTTGTAAAGTTTTTTTTTATTCAAAATATTTAATTGTACCATTAAATGTTGTCGTACTTCCATCTAATGTAGTTAAATCGATAGTATCGTTATACATATTTGTAGTACTATTATTAAAATATTTCAATATAATATTATCACTTGAAATATATATACTCACAGCATAACCAAATTTATTAACAATTCCATTTGAAGTTTCTTCATAATAATGAAAATTACCATTTATTACAGTAATAACTTTTCTATTATATGTTAGAGGTGTACTTATTCCACGTCTTTTTGAATAACTCATATAAAGATAAGGTATATAATTATCATTAAAATAATTATTATCATTACTATGTAAATTAGTAATTATTGTTTTAAAATCACTTAAATTTGTTTTAGTAACACTAATTAAGTTTTTTTTTAATTGTGGTAAATAATCGTAAATATCCTTAATAGTTTTACCGTCAGTAACTTCGTCAAAATTTGTAATATGAACATCTTGACCGTTTATACCAGCAATACCTTCGCCCAAATCAATATCACTTTGACGAATTGTTATAGTTTGGCCACCTAAATTTGTATCATCATAAACCAAGTCAAGAGTAAAAACCGGATATTGCTTGAAATAATCTTTAGTTAGAATTTTCCATAAATCTATACGCCAAGCGCCAGCCATTCTATATACTTCGTCTGTTCCATTATTTGCAACAAGTGTAAAAGGAATAGGAGAATCCACTATTAAAAAATGTTTGTGAACCGGAATAGTTTCTTTTATAATTGCCATAATACAACCCCCAATTATTTATTTTTTAATTTTTTACCGTCTAAACAAATTACTAAAATAAAAAATAAAAATGTACCGATAAATACCGTAAAAAACCATTTATCTACATTTTTATCAAAATCCCAATGATTATATGACATTATTTCCAATTCTCACTTTCTATATATGTTTTACCGTTTTCATCTGACATAAACAAATCACTTCTTAATTTTTCCCCAAATTTTTCAATACTATCTTCTACGCTGGTAAAATTAAATGTATCATATTTATTTTTATTTTCATTATTCTTTTTAATTCTATAAGAATAAATATAAACACTTATAACCATAATTATAATTAAAACAGTCATTTATTGCCCCCATTATTCTACACCAAACATTTTATAAATATGCTGGAAATCCGATTTATCATATATTCTAAAATTTCCGAATGGGTTTATTTGAAAACTAAATAATTTATCAACAAATGGAATTTTAATAAAATAAACTTTTATCTTATATTCAATTTGATAATCTATAAATCCTATTGTAAATAATTTGTTACGAATAAGGTAATATTTATTGTATCTATTCCAAAAAATTGAACTTGTATACACTTCCGGAAAAAACACAAAATAAATTATAACCATTAAAATCCAAAATATAGGCTTTTTTATCAGATTTAAAAATTTAGTTTTCATAAACAACCCAAAAAAAAAATTATGATCTGCGCAGCCGGACAAAGTCCGAAAAGCGCAGAACCTAATTTTTTTTTACTTAATTATATGATTTTTCTTCTACCACTTTATTTGTAGTAGTTTTATCCTTTTTGAAAATTTCAAAAAGTCCAAAAATCATGCTGGCAATTTCCCCCAGCGTTGCAAAGAATACCTTAACGGTATTTTTATCCCATGTAAAAGAATTAGACATTTTTTACCACCTTGCATTATTTGTCGGTATTTTTGTAATGTTTACCCATTCTTCTACACCCTCTTTATTACTCTTACTTGTAGTAATTTTATAAAGAGAATTACCTATAGTAACATATCCACATGGATATTTACCATTTTTTGATTTAAGCCCAATAAATGTAGTATCACGCCCAAATCTATCCTTTGACCACATACGACCGAAAGCCATAATTTAAACCCCTTTTATTTCCATTTTCTAATTATATTAGAAATTA
>JAEELD010000014.1 GCA_016288695.1 Mycoplasmataceae bacterium | reverse complement strand
TAAAAGCGCTATTGACTTCTTTTTGCAAATATTCATTAGAAGGAGTCATGTAATATGTCATTTTTGGTTTTTCTTGACTATTTGCCAATTGAGGAACTCTTTCTTCCTCATTAGATCAAATAATAAAATCATTAAAATCTGGACGATCTTTGAATTTTTTGTTAATTAAACCAAAATTCAATGTCACATCATATCCTTTGTTTAAATCAAAGTTAAACGAATCAATCTTTACATATAAATCAAAATCATCTTTGTATTCAAAATCATGAAAATTTGGTAATAAAAACTGAGAATTTTCATGATCATAATTAATATCTAATTCATTATTTTTTACATAATCCGTTAAATCTTCCCCAACTTTTAATTTTCCTTCTTGATAAAGCTCATCAATTGAAATTTTCTTATTAAGATAAATTGAATCTAATTTTGACTTATTTTCTTTAGATTTTTCTACAGATTTCAAAAATCTTTTTAAAACTAAGCTTGTATTTGAAAATATAACTGGCTTAGAAGTAGAAGAAAATGATTCTGATATTGCAGCCCTATCAATTAAATCAAATCCTTCATCATAAAGCAAATAATTATTTCTACAAAAACTTAATGTCTCATTTAATTTACTATCCGACTTAGCCTCATTTATGTTTTTTGCTTGATTTTTCAACTCTTCCTCAACAGAAATGAAATCAACTACCTTTATTGATGCACCATGACAAGCATTATTAATTTTTGAATATTTTTCACTTATCTTTAAATCTTTACTTTTATAAAAATAATCGAGTTTATCTAAAAAGTTAGCATAAAATTCAGATTTTTCTTCTTTAATCTGGTTATTAATTTCAATTTGTTGTTTTTTATCTAGTCGATAATAGTTAATAACCCCACTATGGTATATGTATTCAAGATTTTCAAAACTAATTCCCTTTTCATCTTCATTAGAAGCCTTAACACTATTCAATAATGAACTACTAGCATTACATGTAGGTTCAATTATTGAACATAAAGATAATGGGATTAACCCTAAAAGAATTTTTTTTGTCATATATATATATAGAACTCCTTTCTTAAATAGGACTCTTATTAACTAAAGAGCCTTATACATACAATTTTATTATACTATAAACACAATAGCAGATGCTAAATACTAACTAAATTGCATCAACAAATGATGCTACTTTTTCTTGGTATGAACAAAGTTCTGCTAGAGGTAAATATAAAAAGATAGCCACTATGGCAAATCCAATAGTATTTATAATGCATATAAAAAATCCAAAAAGGGAATATGCTAATTTACTATCAAGCATTCCTATAACTTCTTCAAAAACAAGTAATAATTGAGGCAATATCATAAAAGAAGCAGAAAGCAAAACAATAAATCATGAGAAGCTATAGGAACCAGATGAATCATCGCTATTAACTTGATGTACATCAGACATTAATAGGGGGCGGTTTATAAAAGCAATAGATGCATAAAGATTATTGCCTGCTTCATTACCTACATTTCTGATTACATTTACTGGTTCATTTTTTAATAACTTTACGCCCACATCATTACGTTTTGTATTTACCATTATTAAATGTAGTAATATAACAATAGCAGCATTAAAAAGTACAATAGACGCAAAAACTCCAATAATACATCATTTGAATTTAGACAAATATTCTGCACCAATTGATTTTACAGGTGTAGTAATATAAGAAAAATAATTAATAATTTTTCCATTTTGATTAAATAAAGATAAGTTGTTTTCGTAAGCAATAAGCTCGTTTATCTCTGATCACTGATACATAGGTAAAGAAGGATCAGTATCTTCTGGTGAACCCATCTTATTTAAAAAATCATTTATTATAACTTCATTAGGGAAAGTGTAGTTCGTTACATTTTCTAAATGTTTTTTATATTCATCTGAATTAGTAAAATCTGTAACTATTTCAGGATAAACTTCATTTGATTTTTTAATATCTTTTAATGAAGTAAAAATTTTATAGCTTTTTTGTAAATATTTATTATTTGGGATTACTGAAGTTATTAAATCATATAAAAAATACAAAGAAACAATGTCTACTATTAAAGCAATTGTGACACAAATAAAAAAAGCAGCAAATAAAAGCGATTCAACTCAATTAGCTGGATTAAATGATGAACCTAATACTACAAGTGCATATATAACTAAATATACTGACATTAATACTTGTTCAACAATAGCCAAACCAACCATAATTCCTAATTTTTCTTTAACATCATTTATGTTTTCAATAAAAAATGTATACATGCTTGGATCATCTTTTGAATCATTCTCACCAATGTTAATTGAATCCCCTAGAACAAAGTTATTAATCAAATATGAGGCTTCATGCAACAATAATACTCGGTTAATGTAATTAGCATACAAAGCTTTAGATACAGGCATTCGCTCTGTGTAAACTGAACTAAATTGTTCATCAGTTGAACTGAACTTGATTTGCCCATTCATACATTTAGGAGAAAGTTTTATTTCATATCTTACTTGTTGTTGATCAATTGAAGCATTTAAAATGTTTAAATAAATGTCTCAATTATCAAAGAAAGCTTTATCAGATTTAGCAAATTGTAAATATGATTTAGAAGAATTATTAAATTGATAAAATTGACCTTTATTTTTTAATTCATTGTAGGTTTCTACACCAATTGCATTATTAGTCAATAATTTTGGTCTTAAATCTGTATTGATCTGTTTAAAAGCATTATTGACTTCTTTTTGCAAATACTCATTAGAAGGAGTCATGTAATATGTCATCTCTTGCTTTTCTTGACTATTTGCCAATTGAGGAACTCTTTCTTTGTCATTAGATCAAATAATAAAATCATTAAAATCTGGACGATCTTTGAAATTTTTATTAATTAAACCAAAGTTTAATGTTACATCATATCCTTTGTTTAAGTTAAAATTAAATGAATCAATTTTTACATATAAATCAAATTTATCTTTATATTCAAAATCATGAAAATTTGGTAACAAAAATTGAGAATTTTCATGATCATAATTAATATCCAATTCATTGTTTTTTACATATTCAGTTAAATCTTGACCAACTTTTAATTTTCCTTCTTGATAAAGCTCATCAATTGAAACTTTTTTATTAACATAAATTGAATCCAATTTTGACTTATTTTCTTCAGATTTTTCTACAGATTTTAAAAATCTTTTTAAAATCATGCCTGTATTCATAACAACAGTTGATTTCGAAGTGGAACCAATTGATTCTTCTATTGTTGCCTTATCAATTAATTCATATGCTTCATCATAAAGCAGATAGTTGTTCTTACAAAAATTTGCTGTTTCACTAATTTTATTGGTTTCGCTGCCTACTAGTTTAGAACTATTTATATTTTTCACTTGTTTATTAAAATTATCTGTGATAGAGACAAAATCAACAACTTTTAATGAAGCAGCATAGCATGTGTCATTAATTTTTGAATATTTTTCACTTATCTTTAAATCTTTATTTTTGTAAAAATAATCAAGCTTGTCCAAAAAAGTAGTATAGAATTCAGATTTTTCTTCCTTAATTTGGTTATTAATTTCAATTTGATGTTTCTTGTCTAAACGATAATAATTTACAACCCCACTATGATAAATATACTCAAGATTTTCAAAACTAACTTCTTTCTTGTCCTCATTAGAAGTTTTAATGCTATTCAACAATGAACTGCTAGCATTGCATGTAGGTTCAATAATAGAACATAAAGATAGTGGTAACAACCCTAAAAGAATTTTTTTTGTCATATATATATATATATATAACTCCCTTCTTAAATAGGACTCTTATTAACTAAAAAGCCTCACATTATTATATTATACTATTGCAACAAAGCAAAAAAAGTAACTAGAGTTAAATTGCATCAACAAATGATGCTACTTTTTCTTGGAATAAACAAATATCTGCCAATGGTAAATATAACAAATCAGCTATTAGTGCGAATCCTAAAGCATTTACAACACATATGAAAATTCCATAAACAGCACCTATTGATCTGCTTCTTCCAATAAAATCTTCTCTAAAGCCTTCAAAAACAATTGACAATTGTGGCAATAACATTAGGCAAACTTCGATTGATAATACAAGCCAATCCAAAGCAACATATTGATCGCCAATTTGAAGAACATCAGACTTTAATAATAATGGTGCATTAATAATTTGTTTAGTCTCTACAAAATCAACTCATGCTTCTTGGGAACCATTAGAGAATTCATGGATAACATAATCAGAACTTAAGTTTACAGCAGATGTTGGAGTCGGCACATCATATACTCTTATGAAATTAAGTAATACAACAATGGCTACATTAAAAAGAACAATGCTAGCAAATATTCCAATGCTGCATCATTTAAATTTGGATAAATATTCTTCTCCAAATGATTTTACTGGTGTAGTAATGTAAGAAAAATAATTAATAATTTTTCCATTTTGATTAAATAAAGATAAGTTATTCTTTAATGCAATAATTTTATTTATTTCTGATCATTGATGCATTGGTAAAGAAGGATCAGTATCTTCTGGTGAACCCATCTTATTTAAGAAATCATTTATTATAACTTCATTAGGGAAAGTGTAATTTGTAACATTTTCAAAATGGTTTTTGTATTCATCTGAATTAGTGAAATCAGTAATTATTTTGGGAGAAATTTCATTTGATTTTTTAATATCTTTTAAAGAAGTGAAAATTTTGTAACTTTGCTTTAAATATTTATTATTTGGAATTGATGAAGTTATCAAATCATGTAAAAAAGTCATGCACAAAATGTTCAATCCTGCAGCAACCACAACACAAACAAAAAAACAAATGAATAAAAGTCCTTCCATCCAAGAACCTGGGTTAAATAATGCTTCCCCTAATACTTTAATTGCATGAATAATTAAAAATAATGCCAATAATATTTGCACGGCATAAACTACAGCCAACATAATATGTAATTTTGTTTTAATATCACCAATTTGTTCAATAAAAAACTGATACATTATTGGGGTTTCTGATAAATCCTTTTGATCAGCATTAATTTGATCTCCTAGAACAAATTCCTTAATTAAATATGAAGCTTCATGTAACAATAATATTCGGTTAATGTAATTAGTATATAAAGCTTTAGATACAGGCATTCGCTCTGTGTAAACTGAGCTAAATTGTTCGTCAGTTGAACTGAACTTGATTTGCCCATTCATACATTTAGGACTAAGTTTCAATTCATATCTTACTTGTTGCTGGTCAATTGAAGCGTTTAAAATGTTTAAATAAATGTCTCAATTATCAAAGAAGTCTTTATCAGATTTTCCAAATTGTAAGTATGATTTAGAAGAATTATTAAATTGATAAATTTGACCTTTATTTTTTAATTCATTATAAGTTTCTACACCAATTGCATTATTAGTCAACAATTTTGGTTTTAAATCTGTATTAATTTGTTTAAAAGCGCTATTGACTTCTTTTTGCAAATATTCATTAGAAGGAGTCATGTAATATGTCATTTTTGGTTTTTCTTGACTATTTGCCAATTGAGGAACTCTTTCTTCCTCATTAGATCAAATAATAAAATCATTAAAATCTG
>JAEELD010000013.1 GCA_016288695.1 Mycoplasmataceae bacterium | reverse complement strand
TGTTGTGCCAAATATTGGCTTTAAAATAGGCTTATTACAAATTAATGATTCAAGTTTTCTTCTTTCTCATTGTGAAAGATGTTTATAATAATATTTGTTCATTTGACTCCTTAAGTTAAAAGTGTTTTGTTTAATTAATTTTAATTAAAGAGCTCAAATGAGCTTTTTTTATTTATGTGGGCACTTTGGGGTATACTTAGCCATTTATTATTCTAAAGAAGAATATTTTCCATTTTTTTTAAGAATAAATATAGCATTTTCAATAGACTTGTCCAAAATATCATCTATATTTGTCAATCCATTGTCATTAATAAACTTTTGATAATCTATTCTTGACTCTGGATGATGAAAATAATTTCTTGCAAAACTTATGTAAGTTCAATGTTTGTATTTTTTTCTTGGATTTTGTATATCTTGTAATATATGAGGAGTATTAAAACATAGTACATCACTATCTTGTTTAGAAATAGAATCATCAGCTTTTGTAAAACAATAATTGTTATTTTTTTCTAATTCTCCAATTAGTTCATCTAAAAATTCTATACAGCGAACATGATATATTTCATATAGTATTTTGTTTGCAGAACAAAATTGGTTTACAGGATTTTTTAGAGTTTTTCATTTATCGTTTTGATGTGTGTTAATATAAATTTTTTGACCTATATTATTAATTAATGATGAAATAAATATTGGAGAGTGTGATGCAATGTAAAATTCTGTTTTTATACCAGAATTTTGACTTATTTCAGCAATATTAAGTGCTACTTTTTTTATCCAATCAGGATGCATAAAACTTTCTGGTTCATCAATAAAAATAATAAAATTAGTTTGATTATTAGCAAATTCATTTTTTAATAAATCTAAGCATAATGATATGTGATAATATCAAATAGAACCTACTGATAATTCTGTTTTAGTATTTATTGTTAATTTAGGAAGTTCAAATGAATATGAATTCAAATCATAATCTTTTATCAAGGACGAAAGCCCACTTGATTGTTTTTCATAAAGTTTTTTTCATTGAAGCACAGCATCTTTTTGTGCTTTAATTCGGCTATTAATTAATTGGTCAAATTGATTTTTTTCTTCTTCTGTAATTTTTTGATTAATATAAGCGTCAAGAATAATTGATAAATTATTTGGATATTTTAAATTATTAGTTTTATTCTCATTTCCTTTAATAAGAGATATTATTTCTGATCCTGATGGGAAAAATAAACACAAATTGTTTTTAATTTTTTTCTTTTCATCATAAATTTCATTCAGTTTATGTGTTTTTCCTTTGCCACAAGGAGCTATATATAAGTTAACCATTTTAAAAAAATTGCATTATTTTTGATGCAGAAGCTTACTCTTTTAGATTATTAACTTTAATTACTCTATCAATTCTATTACCTAAATTTAATACTTCTTTTTCAATTCGTATATTAAATTTTAATTGTTGTTTGTTAAATTTAGCTTGCTCAGCAAATCCATCAGTAACAATCTTAGCTAATTTATTTAAATTATCTGTTAAATTATCAACTTTATCTGAAAGTTTAGATAAAGTGATTTTATTAGTGCTGCCTGGTTTTCTTCCACCACCAGGACCACCTTTAGACTTAATCCTACTTAACTTAATCTCATCATTGATTAAGTTCTTATTCTTTTTAGCATCGTCAATTTTGTACTTGATACTCATACTTATATTATATATTACTCCTTCCTACTCAAATAAGTTCTATTGAAATACAAGTTATTTGTTTTAACAATATAACCATTCACTGCACAATCAGCTATATCACAAGCATCATAGTTCCTATTTGATGAGATGATATAGTGCTTCATCACAGTTTTTGGTGTATTACCTAACACCATTGATAATACAATTTCAATAATAAAGTACTATAAACCAAAATATTGATTTATAGAGAACCCTAAGCATTCATTACTTTGAAAATACATAACATTAAATAGAAAAGATTTTTATAATTCTCAAACAATGTTTTTAAATGAAGCAAGTTATGGAAAATATGGTTATTTAACTACTAAGGCAACATATTTCCTATCAAATGTTAAGATGTCATTATTAAAAGGTAAAATTGACCCACCTTATACTGTAGAAACTGATAAAAACGGTAATAAATGGTACGTATTAAAAGATGATAAAAAAGTTAAATTAAGAAAAGATTTAGATAGTAGAATGATAGGTTTAGCAAATATCAAAAAAATGATAAAAGCACATAATGTAAAATCTGGGTTAGGTGCTATGGATTTTGTTATAAGAAGTGGAAAACAACCAACAATGAAAAATAAGAAAACTAATCTTCAAGTTTCGGAAGCTACACCGCAAGTGCTATTCCACCTACATTAATCAATACAATTTTTAATTATTTTATTGATAATTCTAAATAATTAATTAAATCTTAAAATAAATTAAGCAAATGAAGAAACATAATCGTTTTATATTTAAGTTGTTAGAGGGGAATGCGCTTTATAAGTTTTGACGTTCTGAACATAAGACAACTAAATCTTATTTGGACAAGAATGGTGAAAAACAAATTGATTATAATGAAAGAAAAAATCGAATTTTAAGTGAAAGAAGCAAAATTGAATGAAACATTATTACAGATTTGTATTCAGCATTAAATTGAGATACATCGAACTTGAAACAGTATACCAGAATAGGTAAATTTATTCCTGATTTTTATGACCGAAAAAAGGGTATATATTTTGAAATTACAGAAACCAATATTTTCAATTATGCTAATAAAAATAAACAATTCAAAGATTATTTAGAACATCCAGTAATTGCAAAGATAAACCAGGAAATTACAAATAGTAAAAATATTTCTGTTCCAGAAAATAATATATTGAAAAAAAATATAGAAGAACGTATTTCACAAAAAAAGCGCATATATAATAACTTTGATAAAAAAATTAACTTAATTATTTATTGATTAAATAATGAATTTCCATATTTAGGTGATGTTGACATTATAAAGAAAAAAATAAAGGAAAAAATTAAAAAAACAATCATTAACGACTTTATTAATTTTAAACCTAGTAATAATATTTTTACTAAAATTTTCTTAATTTGAATTCACCAAATTAGTGATAAAAAATATTACTATGTTGTGGTAGAGGTCAACTATTAATATAGGTTTGCCTCTTCCCTTCCTTAATTACTTGTTTGAACAACTTTTGCTGTCACAAATTATCAATAGATAAATTAGTTCTAAACTTATAACCTCTATTCATCATAATTAGTGATGAATTATTATCTATCTCTTTTGAATAGAGAATTCGTCTGGTATTAATAATCACTTCTTTATTATTTTTTGTTTAAATAATCAAGCAAATTATAATTTAATTTTTTATTGTTATAAGCTATAGTGTTTTTTCTCCATAAAATTTTATTTTTATTAGACAAATTGCTAGGAATTTCTCAAGATTTAGGAATAGGTAAATTATTTTTTAACAAATATTTCCGAATTTCATTTGAACCACAATGAAGAATAGTGGGATTTTTAACAATTGCAGGTAATATTGCAGCAAAATTTATTAGGTCATTATAGGCAAGTGTTTGTCCAGGAGGGCATCCATATAAGCAACCACCTAATTCACGAATGAATTGAATAAAATTTGCAGGATTGTTAATTTTAGATAGTAGGCATTTTAATTTGTTATTTTTTATGAAAATATTTTTTATTTGATCACTATTGAAAAAATCATAATCTTTGCTAAAAAATTTGACAAATAGCTCAGCATTGATACTGTTAGTAAAAAGCATTAATGAATTCCTATGCTTTGTTCGGCATTTCTTTTCTAAATTAAAATTACCATCTTTGTCAAATAATTCTTTACCATCTCATCTTTTACATAATGAATAATTAAAATCTGAAACATTGACAAGATTATTTATTGATTTACCAGTTAATGTTTCTTTATTTATTTTCTTGTTTTTTTGAGAGCTGTTTGAATTAAAATTTTTATTGTCATAAAAGTCGTTAATTTCTTTTTGTTCTTTCTTAAATTTTTTTGGTAGATAATTTCAAAATTCTGTAAAATCTTTGTAATCTTTTTCTTTAAGGCATTGCATATAATTAGCATATATTCTTAATGGATAAAAATTTTGATAATGAATAAGAAAAATTTGATATATTTGCTTATAAATTCCGCTTCAACCAGCAAAATTTTTTTTATTTCAATATTGACTTTGTTCTCTTTTGCGCTTTTCAATAAGCATTTTTTCAATTTCAGTTTTAGTTAAATCAGCTCTATATTTTTCAAAAAAATATTTTTCATCAATGATTTGCTTTGGTATTAATCTAATTAACACATGCAATACATAATGCTCCAGTATGTTACAATATGTTAAATGACTTGCAAAATTTACCTTAGGAAAATATACATACCAACCTGCATAATCCAAATATAATGTTGGGAAATGGATTGCTAAATCATGGTGGACAGCAAGGTAATTGGGTTTATTAAATTTAATTTTTGTTTTTTTACCATTAATCGTTTTTCGTTTATAGTCAAACATTACAAAATGTTTGTATTTATCTTTAAGCATTTGTAATGCTTTAATATATCCAGATTTATACAATTTTATATATCAATTCATATTAAATAATTATTAAATTTTATGGCAGGGGTGACAGGACTCGAACCCACAACAAACGGTTTTGAAGACCGCTATTCTACCATTGAACTACACCCCTATTGATAAAGTTAAAATTATTTATTTTTTTTACTCTTTAATAATTTATCAAATGTATCTACTAATTGATTTAAAGTTTTAATGTTGCCTAAAATTTCATCAGGAATTCTAACATCATATTCTTTCTCAATGCTTACAATAATCCCCATAGTAGAAAGAGAATCTAATCCTAATTCATCTAAAGTCTTATTAATATCATCAGATGACAATGAAATATTTTGATTTTTTGCTATTTTTTTTATTTTTTCAAGAATCTCTTTATTCATAAAATTAAAAACAACAATCATTATATTCTATTTAATTATATTTTCCCTACATATTTATCTCAAATGAATAAAAAAAATAGTTTTTGAATATTATGAAATGTGGAGGATTTATATGTACTCATATTTTTATGGAAAAGTTGTATCACTAAATAGAAAAACTATTACCTTTGATTGTCAAAGCAAAGGTTACATAATTAATGTAATAAACCCTAATGAATTTAAATTAAATGAAAAAATTTTCTTATATGTTTACAACCAACTTGTATCAAATAATGCTAAAAATTTCATGCTTGAAGAATTATATGGTTTTAAACAATATCAACAAAAAGAAATGTTTTTATTGCTTATGAGATGTGTAGGTATAGGTCCTAAAACAGCTATATCAATTTGCAAAAATGACATAAATTTATTAAAACAATTCATCTCAAATAAAGATTATGATAATCTTTCTAAATGTCATTCAATAACTCCAAAACTTTCAAAAGTTATTATTGATACATTATCTGAATATTTTTCCATTCAATTCCCAGAAAAAATTGATAAAAAAGAAAACCAAATTTTTTCAGCGTTAGACGCACTAGGATATAAAAAAAATGACATACTATTTGCTTTGTGTGAAATTGAAAAAATGAAAATTGAAAATGCTAAATTACCAGATTTAATAAGTAAGGCAATAAAAATTATTCTTAACAAAAATCAAATTCATAATAATGAACCAATACATCAATAAACTTAATAACTTTATTGGGAAAGATGATGTTAAAGAAAATTTAAAAATATTCATAAATTCTTCCATTAAAGAAAAAAGACAATTAGAGCATTGTTTGATATTTGGATTGCCCGGGATGGGTAAAACAACTCTTGCTAAAATAATAGCTAATGAATTGGGCGCTAATATAAAAATTGCCCAGGGTAGTTTAATTGAAAGACCAATAAATGTAATAAATCTATTGCTAAGCCTATCAAAGGGTGAAGTTATATTTATTGATGAAATTCATCAAATTAAACCAATATGCTTTGAGTTATTTTATTCTGCAATGGAAGAAGGATATATAGATATAAATGTTGGAAAAGACTTTAACACAAAAGTTGTTAGATTAAAATTACCAGATTTTACTCTAATTGGAGCAACAACAATTCTAGGTAAAATACCACAACCATTAGAAGATAGATTTGGAATAAAAATTAATCTTGGAAATTATTCTCAATCCGAAATGGAAGATATTGTTCATTTCTATAAGAACAAATTAAAACTAGATTTAACAAAAAGCGAATTAAATAGAGTCATAGAATCATCTAAAGGCACACCAAGAATAGCATATATGTTATTGCGTCGTATAAAAGACTTTAAATTAAATATGAATAATGCCAATATTGATGACATTTTAAAGAGACTCGGTTACATTTACAAAAGTTATAGTTTATTAGATTATAAATACTTATCAAACCTCATAAAGTCTAAAGGATTTGTAGGAATAAAAACATTGGTACAATCTTTAAATTTAGATGAAGGAACAATAATTACTAAAATTGAACCACATTTACTTATAAATGGAATAATAGAAAAAACTATTAATGGAAGGCGAATTACAACTGATGGAAAAAATATTTACAAAATTTTAGACAAAATTATTAATTCCAAATAAATTACTTTTTTAATTTCTCTGAAGCAAAATCCAATATATCAACATTACACATTTTGTTAATTTTTTTAATTACTCCTAATAATTCATTATGAATGTTTTTCTTATTAGAATATTGGTCAAATATTGGTGTAATTTCTGTAGTGCTTTTTACTAAACTAGATAGTGAAACACCAACAAGCCTGATGTCTTTATTCATAAAATTTTCATAATAAATATTCAAAACAAAGTTACAAATTTTATGAAAATTGTTTGTGTATTCAGGCAATGTGATTCTTTTAATTTTTTGCCTAAAATCTGTAAATTTAACAATAACTGAAATTGTTTTACATAACAAATTATGATTTTTCATTCTTGAGACAACATTGATTGTTTGATCAAATAGTTTCCTTCTAATTTCAGCTATATCATTTGTGTCTTCTAAAAAAGTTTCACTACAACTTATACTTTTTGGTTGGTCATTTGAAACATTTATCTCATCATCTTTAGATAACCCATTTGCTAAAAGATAAAGTTCATTGCCAGCATCCTTTAACAAAGATAATAATTTATGTTTTTTTAATGGGTCAGCTAAATCAAATATTTTTTTATATCCATTATCTTTTAGCAATCTTTCTCTAGATTTACCAACATACAACATGCTCTCTATAGGCAAATTTCATATTTTTTCAATAATGTCTTTCTTGGTTAGGATTGATACTATACCCATTGGTTTTTCTAAATCACTTGCCATTTTCGCTAAAAATTTGTTGTAGCTTATACCTATCGAAATGCTTAAACCTAATTTTTTATACACAAGTTTTTGTATTCTTTTAGCAATACCGAAACTATTGTAGGTTGCATTACAAAGATGGGTAATATCAACAAAGCATTCATCTATTGACATAATTTCAATCTTATTAGAAACATTAGACCTAATCAGACTCATAAATATATTTGAATAATGCTCATACCGTGAGAAATGGCAAGGAACAAGAATTAAATTTTTACATTTTTGTTTTGCTATAAATACTGGCATAGCTGATTTTACCCCATAGCTTCTTGCAATGTAATTCGGACACGAAACTACACTTCGTTTTGAATGAATACCAGTAACAACTATAGGTTTATTTTTTAAAGTGCTATCATATATTTCCTCAACTGATGCAAAAAATGCATCAATATCAATATGTAATATGGTTTTCATAATTTATTTAAACATGTAAATAAAAAATTCTTTATTTCCTTCTTTACCAAGAATATCTGACTCAAAAATTTTAACAACTTTAAAATTTATTGATTTAGCAAAAGATTCTATTTTTGTAATAGCCAAATTCTGCATTTTCTTGCTTTTTATCACACCATGACATTTATTGATTATTGATCTAGACAATTCAAATTGTGGTTTTATTAAAAATAAAAGCTTAAGTCGATAATCAAAAACTTGATTAATTACAACCAGTAATTTTGTTAATGAAATAAATGAGACATCAGCAACAATTAAATCAATTTTCATTGGGAACATAGATTTATTAATTTTATTGAAATGTGTTTTTTCGAACAACGTTACTTTTTTGTTATTTCTTAATGAGCTAACAAGTTGATTACTTCCTACATCTATAGCAAAAACATGATTAGCTTTTTGTTCTAACAAAACTTGAGTGAACCCTCCTGTTGATGAACCGACATCAACTACATTAAAATTTTTTATGTCTAGTTGTAATTTTTTAATTGCCCCTAATAATTTCAATGCTCCTCGGGAAACATACAAATCTTTATTAATAACATTAATTGAATCAGTATTTTTAACAAAAAAATGATTGTTAGTTATAAGCTTGCCATTAACAAATACCAATTTGTTATAAATTGCATTTTGTGCTTTATTTCTAGACAAATAAATTTTTTTTTCTACTAAATATTTATCTATTCTCATCATAATTAAGCATATTTATTATTGATTAATAAATATGTTTCTAAATTAATTTACTAAATTATTAGGAAATTAAGATTTAAAATTTAATCTAAATATTGCCATTTAAATTTCATCAACAAATGATGCTTGATTTTGTAGAGTATCAACTTGTGATAGTGGTGCATATAGATAAATTGCAAGTATAAACATTCCAATAGTGGAAATAAGCGTAGTTGCAATAACAGCTGCAAATCCATTTATTTTCTCCGCAAGTTTTTTAATAAGTAACAATAATTTTGGAACAGTTGTAAGGAGTATACTAACAAAGTCTATTAATCATGAAAAACTAATGCTATCAGAACTAGTTCCAACATTGTTGCATAATAATTCTGGCCAAATATCAAAATCACTAATTTCATTAGACAAAGAACTAGAATGGTTACTTCCATCACTGATAGAATTTTGCGATGCTCGTGATTGCCACCTGTTTCCAGTGGCGAATACCATCATTTCAACACCAATAAATAAAGCAAATGACACCCCAAGAAGGATAAAAGAACTTATGGTAATAGCAACATAAGTTTTAAACTGAGAGAAATATTTTTTATCTAGTATTTTAGTAGGTGAAGTAATATAAGAAAAATAGTTAATAATTTTACCATCTTGATTAAATAGAGATAAATTATTTTCTAAAGCAATGATTTTATTTATTTCTGATCATTGATGCATTGGTAAAGAAGGATCAGTGTCATCTGGTGAACCCATCTTATTTAAAAAATCATTTATTACAACTTCATTAGGGAAAGTGTAAGTCATAACACTATTTAAATGTTTTTTGTATTCATCTGAATTAGTGAAATCAATAATAATTTTTGGAGAAACTTCATTTGATTTTTTAACATTTTTTAAAGAAGTAAAAATTTTATAACTATCATTTAAATTTTTGTCATTTGGAACATCATCAGATAGCAGATTAAACAAAAAAACTAATCCAAAAGAAAGCATAAGTAATGCAAGAAGTGTAACTAATAGATAAACTACAAATAAGATAAGACCATAAAAATTGGCACCTAGTTCCAATATTTCAAATGAACCTTTCATAATCATTATTGACGATCATACTACAGACAAAATTACAATTATGGAAAATGTGATTAACATTTCCAATTTACTCTTTTCAATGTCTGTAATAAAAAATTGATACACAAAAGGGTCTCCTTTAAAATCATTTTTATTATCATTAATTGAATCCCCTAGAACAAATTCCTTAATTAAATATGATGCTTCATGCAACAATAATATTCGGTTAATGTAATTAGCATATAAAGCTTTAGATACAGGCATTTTTTCTGCATAAACTGAACTAAATTGTTCATCAGTTGAACTGAACTTGATTTGCCCATTCATACATTTAGGGGAAAGTTTTAATTCATATCTTACTTGTTGTTGATCAATTGAAGCATTTAAAATGTTTAGATAAATGTCTCAATTATCAAAGAAGTCTTTATCAGATTTAGCAAACTGTAAGTATGATTTAGAAGAATTATTAAATTGATAAATTTGGCCTTTATTTTTTAATTCATTGTAAGTTTCTGCCCCGATTGCATTATTAGTCAATAATTTTGGTTTTAAATCTGTATTAATTTGTTTAAAAGCATTATTGACTTCTTTTTGCAAATATTTGTTAGAAGGAGTCATGTAATATGTCATCTCTTGCTTTTCTTGACTATTTGCCAATTGAGGGACTCTTTCTTTGTCATTAGACCAAATAATAAAATCATTAAAATCTGGGCGATCTTTGAAATTTTTATTAATTAAACCAAAGTT
>JAEELD010000012.1 GCA_016288695.1 Mycoplasmataceae bacterium | reverse complement strand
GCTTTTAAACAAATTAATACAGATTTAAAACCAAAATTATTGACTAATAATGCAATCGGTGTAGAGACTTACAATGAATTAAAAAATAAAGGCCAAATTTATCAATTCGATAATTCTTCTAAATCATATTTACAATTTAGAAAATTTGATGAAGCTTTCTTTGATAATTGAGACATTTATCTAAACATTTTAAATGCATCAATTGATCAACAACAAGTAAGATATGAATTAAAACTTACCCCTAAATGTTTGAATGGGCAAATCAAGTTCAGTTCAACTGATGAACAGTTTAGTTCAGTTTATACAGAAAAAATGCCTGTATCTAAAGCTTTATATGCTAATTATGTTAATAGAACATTATTATTAAATGAAGCTTCATATTTGATTGAGAATTTTGTTTCTGAAGCGCTATCAAGCAATGATAAAAAAGATTTTAGTGATGATCCTAGAATTTATCAATTTTTTATTTCAGGCTTTAATGAAAATAAAACAAGTATTGCAATTTCCCTTGCCTTATTTGCAGTAATAAATACTGTATGTATTCTATTTCTAATGAAGCTAGCGATAGAAATGCGCGCGGTGTTAATTAGTATTGCAAGTTTTTCTTGAGTTAATATGATCTTAATTTGTCTTTTTTTTATATCAGCATTTATTGCAATAGCAACTTTTTCTCTTGGACTATATTTCTTATTTGATTTGTTATGCAATGAAGTTCCAAATGACAAAAATTTAAATATCAGTTATAAAATTTTTACTGCTTTAAAAAACATTAAAAAATCAAATGAAGTTTCTCCAAAAATAATTACTGATTTTACTAATTCAGATGAATATAAAAAACATTTAAATAATGTTGTAAATTACACTTTCCCTAATGAAGTTATAATAAATGATTTCTTAAGTAAGATGGGTTCACCAGATGATATAGATCCATCATTGCCAATGTATCAATGAGCAGAAATAAATAAAATCATTGCATTAAAGAATAATTTATCTTTATTCAATCAAAATGATAAAATTATTAACTATTTTTCTTATGTTACTTCACCCACTAAAATATTAAATGAAAAATATTTTTCTCAATTTAGAACATATATTAGTTTGATTGTAGCAGGATCTGTATCGTTTGGAATATCAGAAATATTGTTAATGTATCTTAGGACAATTCTTCATAGTACCGTACACCAACCGAATGCTAATCGAAATAATGGTGAAATTCAGCAAATTGATCATGTATCAGAAAATGCTGATGATATGTTTGAAGAAATTAATGACGAAGAAATTCCTGCTTCATTATCGAAAATTCTTGATTCTTTGCCATCTAATACAATTACAAATTTTATTGATTTCGCATGGTTAATAATTCCTGTTAGTATTGTTCTTACAGTTCTTCCAAAACTTTTCCAATTTACTAAATATTTTGGGAAATTTATTACTAATAAATCTAGCATTTCAACTATAGTCTTATATAATTTAATAACTACAATCATTAGTCTTATAGGATTTTCTATTACTACATTTTTTTTCTATTGACCAATGTCACAAACATATCAGTTGCAGAAACAGGCTTCATTTATTGATGCTATCTAAGATGATATTTTAAATCATTATTACTTTTTATTGAATAACTTTTATTTTTAATGTGTGATTAATTAAAACAAAAAATAATGAGTGTTAAAGAACACATTTGTTTGTTTTTGTTATTCAAATTTGGTATTATTACTTTCTTTTTTTTGATAATAATTTACATTCTATGAGCTGGTGTAGATAAGTGTGGCAGAATGTAGTTTTACAAAGCTAATATATGGATTCAATTCCCACTATCTGTTCTATAAAACATTAATATTACATACACATTGAGGCAAAAATTCTTTTTTGATTAAGTCTAATGCAAAATATTGCAAGTTGGATGCGGCTGTAACACAACAGAGTGGATATAAAAAAATTAAACTGTTGATAACTACTGATAGTGTTATTTAGAAATATGGTAACTAATAAAAGAGTAAATTTATAAGAAAGATTTTATTTCTAATTTTTATTTGAAAGATTTATTAATTAATTAGCAAAAAATATTTATAGTATAAAAACCTTTTAAACTGAACTAAAGCTATTTTAATTTAGATTTTAATTCTACATAAGATTTATAATTTAATACATTATTAAATAATATTTGAAATTTTGTATCCAATTAATTTTGAATCCTTTACTGAAATTTTTATATCATAAATGAATGAACATTTTGCATTGTTGGCAAAAAGACATATACATTGACCTGTACATTGAAAAAGTTTTTTAGAATCTATATATTCTTTTGAATGTATTTTTGCAGACAAGAAAAACTTACATTTCCTCATGTGTATAAGGTAACTAATATCATCTATACGATGATAATCAGGTATAAATGCATCACTTTGTTGAATTTTCATTTCTGCAATATTATCACAATATTCACACCATAACTCGAATTCTAAAAGAGCATTTCCCCAATAATATTCTTTTTCATAATAAGTGTATTTGATATTAGTAATATATGATTGATTTAATCCATCTACTTCAGTCCCACCACAACTTGTAACTGAAGTTGCAATTGAACCTAAAGATATTATTCCTAAACTAGGAATTAATAATGTTTTGAATAACTTAGATTTTTTCATCTTTTTAACCTCAATCAAATTTGGTATTATTACTTCTCTTTTTTTGTTAACAATTTATACTCTATGGAGCGGGTGATCGGAATCGGACCGACATTAATAGCTTGGAAGGCTATAGTTCTGCCATTGAACTACACCCGCACCATGATATTTTATGATGGTGCTGAAAGAGGGACTTGAACCCTCACAGTATTGCTACTACAGGATTTTAAGTCCTGTGCGTCTACCATTCCGCCACTTCAGCATTAATGGTGTCCCACCGGAGACTCGAACTCCGGACCCCTTCATTAAAAGTGAAATGCTCTACCACTGAGCTAGTGGGACAATATTGGCTGGGTAGGTTGGATTCGAACCAACGCATGTCAGAATCAAAATCTGATGCCTTACCGCTTGGCTACAACCCAAAATGGTGGACAGAAGTGGATTTGAACCACTGAAACCGATGGTGGCTGATTTACAGTCAGCTGCGTTTGGCCGCTTCGCTATCTGTCCAATTAGCATGCTTATACTAATGTCTTAATTATATAAAACAATTAGTATATGCAATGTTGACATGATTAATTAGTAATTTTAATGATTTTTACTTTGTATGGGTCTTCAATTCCTCTAATTTCAACAGTATCATTAACACAATGTCCTAAAGTTGATTTAGCTAATGGTGATAAATTAGATATTTTGTTATTTTCGGGATCAGATTCAACTTGTCCAACTATCTCATAGCTATAATTTTTTTTAGATTTTAAATCATAAATAGTTACTTTGCTTCCAATTCTAATTTTTGTTTTTAAATTCTTTGTATTACTAATTATTTGCGAATTTAAAATGATATTTTTAATTTCGTTTATTCTTCTTTCAATTTCTGCTTGCTGATTTTTTGCAGCATCATAATCAGCATTTTCACTTAAATCACCATGTTCTCTTGCTTCTTGTATAGCTTTAATGATTTGTGGTCGCTTAATGTCAATAAGATCACGCAATTCATCATTTAGTTTTTTAAGACCTTCTTTTGTCAGAAGAAAATTTTTTTGATCATCTTTTATGTCCATAATTCTTAACTTACAAAATTCAATTATATATAATAAAATATTCAACAAAACAAAATGCAGGAAATAATAAATTTTGCAAGAATTTGTAAAAAGTTAGAAAAGCAAAATTTAAAAATAGACAATCCTAAAAAATTGAAAAAATGAATATTTGATTATAATTTTTTTACTATTTTTGATAGTTGTAGTAATCCATTTTTCTCTAATGTACAGAGAAAAGTGTATGCAAAAAGAGCAACGAGTAACCAGATTATCAATTTATATGAATTTGATTTCAATTTTCGCAATCATGTTTTGCGAGATATATTAAGAATAGAGAAAAAAATTAATACTCATTTAGCATATGCAATAATTAATTACTTTTCAATAAAAGATCATTGCTTGTTGAAATTTGATATGAGTTTTATTAAAAGTAAAATTTTTCCTAATTTTAATTTAATTGAACCAAAACTTGACTTTAATGATTTCATATCATTATTAATATCTCGTTGTGAATCAAATTCTGTAACGAAAAAATTTAAAAAAAAAGGCAATAATGGAGTTGAACTTTGAAAAAATTTACCACTTGATTTGATGTGTTTGACATGATCATTTTCTACAGTTATTAATGTTTTTGTTGCATTAAATGATAGTGTTTCTAATATTATTCTAACTTCACTTGGACTAGATAATAAGCAAGTTTCAGGGTTTATTGATTTTCTTAAAAATATTTTGCGCTTACGAAATTTAATTTCTCATAGTTATGTCATATATGACTTAGAGGTTAAGTATCAATCATCACCACTTAATAAGTTTTTTTCATCAATTTTTAAAGAAGATGTTAGCAAATTTAATTTTTTTCATTTAGTTAAACTTATAGAACATTTTTCTGGTGATCAAAATTTAATATTAAATTCTAAGAAACATTTTGATCGGTTAGATATTTTACCAGAATTTAAAAAGCGAATTAAATTATTTAGAAAATAGTGATTGAATACTAATTAAAGTTAATTTCTTTTATAATATTTGAAATTATTGTATGGATATCTTCGCAGAATTAACAAAACGTGATGTAATAATGAAAATCACAAATCTAGAAAAAGCAAATAATTTTTTATTGCATAAAGAATGAAGTTTATATGTAGGGTTTGATCCAAGTTTTAGATCATTACATTTAGGAAATTATTTAATGTTAGTTACATTAAAGCGATTTATTAAACATGGTTACAAAGTTTTAGCACTTGTAGGCGGTGCAACTGGTCAGATTGGTGACCCAAGTGGTAAAAAAAATGAGCGTCAGTTATTAAATAAAAATGTTATTGAAGAAAACATTAATAGCATTTGTAAACAGATTAGATTAATATTGAATAATGTTGAAATAGTTAATAATGACAATTTTTATAAGAATGTTCATTTTATTGATTTTTTACGAAATATAGGTAAGCATATTAATGTTAATTATTTACTTGAAAAGGAAATTATATCAACTAGACTTGAAAGTGGTATTAGTTATGCAGAATTTTCTTATAACTTAATCCAAGCAAATGATTTTTTGCAACTTTACAATACAAAAAATGTTGTCTTGCAACTTGGTGGTAGTGATCAGTGAGGTAATATAACAACAGGAATCGAATTAATAAGAAAATGTGTTGGAGATAAGAATGATGCTTTTGGTGTAACGTTAAAGTTATTAACTAAATCTGATGGAACTAAATTTGGTAAAAGTGAAGGGGGAGCAATATATCTTGATCCATCAATTACTCATCCATATGTGATGTATCAATTTTTGATTAATCAGAATGATGATGATGTTAAAAAATTATTGCTTGCTTTGACATTTTTATCTGTTGAAGAAATTGAACAGATTGCATCCGAGCATAAAAAAAATAAAGCATTGCGAATAGCTCAAAAGAAATTAGCATTTGAAATAGTTAAGGATATACATGGTGAGGATATTTGTCAAAAATGTATTAGTATATCAAATGCATTTTTTTCTAATCAGTTACATAAATTACAGTCTGAAGATTTATTTCTAGCACTGAACAATATGCCGACAACAATTTTAAAACAAGAATCAATTAACATTGTAGATTTTTTAGTTACTGCTAAAATTGCAGAAAGTAAATCAAAAGCACGAACATTAATTTTATCAAATGCTATATCAGTTAATAATGTACTAATAGATAGTTTAGATTTTAATATATCTAAAAAGAATGCAATTAATGGCAAATTTGCATATTTACGAAAAGGAAAGAAGAATTATTTTCTGATAAATTGAGATATTAAATAATTAATTTATGCTAAAGACTTTTATTGCCAACTTAGTTGGGAAGTACATGTCAAAGAAACTTAATGACAGTATTATTAAAGAAGAAGACATTTCAGAATTATTAAAACAGATAAGAATTAATTTGCTTGATGCTGATGTTAATTTTTTAGTTGTAAAAGATTTTTTAAAGTCAATTAGAGCAAAATCTATAGGCCAGTATGTTGAGACAAATTCAGACCCGCAGCAATTTATTCTTTCAATAATCAAAAATGAATTAATTCGGATTCTTGGTGGTTCACAAAAAAGAATAATTAGCGATAAGAAATCTATAAAAGTTATGCTTGTGGGTTTACAGGGTTCAGGAAAAACAACAACTTGTGGTAAATTAGCGTATTTTTGAAAGAATAAATTTAATAGAAAGCCGCTATTGGTTGCACTAGATATCTACAGACCAGCTGCTATTGATCAGTTGAAAACTTTATCAGAGCAAGCATCAGTTAACATTTTTCAAAAAGAAAATTTAAATCCTGTTGATGTTGCAAAAGAATCGCTTGAATTCGCAAATGGCAATAATGATTTTATTATTTTTGATACAGCAGGTAGATTGCAAACAAATGAAACATTAATGGAAGAATTAGTGAATATTAAAAAAACAGTTTCACCCGATGAAATTTTGCTGGTTGTTGACTCAATGTCTGGACAGGATATGATAAATGTAGCAAAAGAATTTAATGATCGACTACATTTAACGGGTTTTATCATTACTAAAATGGATTCTGATGCACGTGCTGGTGTTGCATTAAGTTTGACTAATTTGTTAAATGTGCCAATTAAATACATTGGAGAAGGGGAAAAGCTTTCAGATTTGAATGAATTTTTCCCAGATAGAATGGCAAATAGAATTCTTGGTTTAGGGGACATAGTAACTCTTGCAGAAAAGGCAAAGGAAGTTGTAGATGAAAAATCTATAAAAAAAACATTGATTAAAATGTTATCTGGAAAAATGGACTTTGAGGATTTATTGATTTTAACTAAACAAGTTAATAAAATGGGGTCATTTGGTTCAATTATCAAAATGTTACCTAATGCATCTAAATTATTAGGTGACAATGATGTAGAAGGACTAGAAAATAAAATAAAGATATGAACTACACTTTTTAGTTCTATGACTTTGAAAGAGAGAAAAAATCCACATTTATTCAAAAAGCAAGTAACAAGAAGAGAAAGGGTAATAAAAGGTTCTGGTAGAAAACCAGATGAGTTTAACAAGCTTTATAATACATGAGAAAAGATGAAAGTACAAATTAGGGAAGTTGGTAATAGATTAAAAAAAGGAATTAACCCATTTGAATCCTTTATTTAAGTATTGTAAGTGAATAATATGTTAAAATAATTTTTGTATGAGAAAATCAACAATAAATCAAATTGCTCCATTAAATTATGATGAAGTTTTTGAATTAAATGAACTTTATGCAGATAAGAAAATAATTGCTTCTCATAGAGAGCATTTATCTAGAATTTTAAAAGACAAAAATCCAAGTGAAATCGATAAACATGTATCAAATTTGATTATAAAAGATAATTCTTTTAATCTGATTATGCAGAATATTGAAAAAAATTTTGAATTTAATCTTGATAAAGAAGAAATAAACGCTATTGTGTCAAATATAAAATCATCTTCACTAAACAAAAAAAATGATGCTAATGAAAAGACTATTAGCGATGATAAAATTGAAATGTTAGCGAAAAATATTATTAAACGTGATCTAATATTTGAAAAATTAAGTAAATTATGAGACATTTATGTTACAGACACAGAAGTAAAAAATTATTTGAATGGTTATTATAAATCCACTAACCAGCCAATTAGAGAGCTATTAAATAACAAAGAAAAATTTGAGAAAATTCGAGCATCAATATTTAATGAAAAAATAATTCGTGAACTTTTACTGCGTTTTAAAGTTAAATTAAATTTGAATAAAAAAAACAACGATGAACCAAAATTCAATTAAATGTAACAAAGTTTATACTTTTAGGGAAGTATCAACAATAGCCCAGATTTTGAAAACAAAAAAATACGTTGCATTTGCTCCAACTGATACAGTTAATGGTATAGTTTCTTTATCGCCATCGTTGATATATAAAATAAAAAACCGTGATAAGAAAAAGAAATTAATTTTGTTTGTCAATGATATTAACCAGGTTAAAGGATTAAGTCATTTTGAAAAAAAAATTTTACAAAAATTTTGGCCAGGCAAGCTCACAATAATTAAAAATGGGATTAGTTATCGTTTTCCCAATTCTAATGGGATAAAAAAATTAATTAAATTAACAGGACCATTATATTCATCAAGTGCTAATATATCTAATAGTAGTCCAATACATAATACAATTGAAGCATTTAAGATTTTTAAAAAGTCAAAAGTTAATTTTATTGTTATTAAACAAAATAAATTTAATGCTAGTATGCCTTCAACTATAATTGACCTTGATAGAAAAAGTGTTATACGAAAAGGGTTGATAGATGGCAATAAAATTATTAATGAAATTGAAAAAAATAGTAGGTTTATTTTTATTGCGTCAGATCATGCAGGTTATGAGATGAAAAAAGCTATTGTAAATTATTTTAAAAATGATTTATTATTAAAAGATTTAGGATGCTATTCAAAGAAATCTGTTGATTACCCAATATTTGCAGCCAAAGTTGCAAAACAAGTAATAAAAAATAATTCAATCGGAATTTTAATTTGTGGCACCGGTTTTGGAATGTGCATCGCTGCTAATAAATTTAGAGGGGTAAGAGCAGTAAATATAATAAACCCAAAAATGGCTCATCTAGCTAAGGAACATAATGATTGCAACATAATATGTCTTTCAGCAATTTATAGCTCATTTTCAAATAATGTAAGAATAATTAATAACTTCTTGAATTCATATTTTGATATTAATGATCCTAAAAATTTCCGCCATATTCGAAGAATCAAACAAATTAGTATGTTACCTTAAATATTAAATTTTATGCAAGTTTTTCATATTATTTTAATCTGTATATTATTTGCTACTATTGGCTATTTATTAGGGAGCATTTTGTTTGGCGAAATTATTGCAAAAATTAAAAAAGTTAATATTAGAGAAAAAGGTAGCAAAAACATAGGGGCTACAAACACATCACGATTAATTTCGCCATATATGGGGGTTGTTGTAGTTTTATTAGATGCCTCAAAGTCATATTTATCAATAATTTTCTCTTGATTAATTTTTTATTGCACAATATGTAAGTGGACCAATAATGATCCTTTATTTTATTGTTTGATATACATATCTGGTTTCTTTGCTGTAATTGGTCATTGCTTTCCAGTGTTATTTATCTATAAGTTGCTAAAAAATAAGTTTAATTTAAGTGAAGCGAAGAAATATATAGGAGGTAAAGGGATGTCATGCATGGGTGGAATATTTATTTCTATAAGTCCATATATTTTTTTAGTATGTTTTGCAACATGGATGATTATCTTTTTAATTTGGAGATATGCTTCTTTAAGTTCTATTATTTGTAATTTTGTATCATCTACTATGGTATTTGTTAAACCTCTAGATTTGTTTTATCTCTTTGGGAATAGTCTTTATAGTAATGATTTATTTTTTGTACAAAAAATGAATGATGATAATCTTTTTTATCGAATGTTTGCAATTTTATTTGCAATACTATTTGTTAGTTCAATAATTTCATTATTGAGACATTCATCTAATATAAATAGATTAATTACTAATCAAGAGAAAAAAATTTTTTAAATGAAATACAAGATTCCTGTTAAATTTAATTTTTACAATCGAAAAATCAATTTGTCTCCTTTTTGTGCAAAATATTTTAAAAAGGCAGAATTTCTTGTTCAAAAATATGCCAAGCATCAAATAGCTACTATGCAATTTACTTTTTTTGGTAACTTACCAGTGAAAGTATGTGGCATTTATGAATCAGTCCAGCTAATTAAATCATCTCTAAATAGAGAAATTTTAAAAAAAATTAAAATATATGGTTTGCGTGATGGAGATATAGCTTTTCCCGGTCATCCAGTTTTATTGATTAAAGGATATTATCCTCTTTTTGCAATTTGTGAAAACATAATTGATGGGATTTTAACTAGAAGAACTAGTGTCTGCAATAATTGTTTCTCACTAACAAAAATTTTAAATGAAAGCAGAATTATATATATGGCAGATAGGTCAAGTGATTTTTTTTTACAAAGCTTTGATGGTTATTCTGCTTACATTGGTGGAATTAAAAATTTTGTAACTGAAGCACAAGTGAAATTTATCAAAAACAAAAAAAATATTGGTGTTGGCGGGACGATTCCTCATGCTTTAATACAGCAGTTTAATGGCGATTTACCTAAAGCAATGCGATTTTATAACAAATCATATGGCTCGAATAAATCTGTTGCATTAATTGATTACCACAATGATGTTGAAAGAGAAATAAAGTTACTATCACATTCAAAAATTAAAATATTTGCGGTTAGAATAGATACTGCATCAAATCTTGTTGATTTTGGTTTACAAAGAAAATTTAAAGATTGAAAAAAGAGAAAAGATTTATATGGAGTTAATTATGAACTTATAAAATTAGTTCGGAGAACTTTAGATAGTAATGGGTATAAAAATGTCAAAATTATTATTTCTGGCAATATGGATAAAAATAAAATAGAGTCATTATTGATGAAAAATTCAGAATTTGATATAGTTGGGGTTGGTGAATTTTTCATTAAGAATTCTGTCCGTTTTACTGCTGATCTTGTTATGAATGGCAATGAACATGAAGCAAAATTTGGACGAAAATTAGTTATAAATAGTTTAAACAAATTAGTTTGATATATTTAAAATTTTTTAAATTTTAAAGAATAAAATCACTAGTATGTAAAAAAATAGGATATATAATTAATCTATATGTGTAATAAGTTAGATTCAGTTCAAACATCTATTGAAAAAATGGAAGCTAGTAGTAATGATAAACAGAAAATTAAAAATTTTCAACAAGAATCATTGGTAAGCGATGAAATTAAATCTAATCAAACACAAGTATCTACCAATTTAAATAGCAAAAATAAATTATTAAAAAATATTAATGGAAAAAAAATTAGTGAAATAAATCCTTTTTACTCTTATATTCCTATTTTTTATTTAAAGGAATTGAAAAGAGCAAAGTTTAATTTTATTTTTTATTTAATAGTTTTTTCTGTCATAGTTATCTTATCATCTACTTTGTTATCATTATCATTTAATAACGAAAGCTTGGACATAAATCCATGGATGTGTTTCTTCTTTTTACCACCAGGATTATTTTTTTTAGTTGAGTTAATTATTAGTTGGAACATACATAAAAATTTTACAAATGAAGCTAAGACAATTAATTTTAGAGATTCAACAGTTTTATCAATGAATGTACAAAAGTTATATAAAAGAATGAAAACAAGCTATATAGATATAAATTGATTTAGTTTGTTCTTATATGTTGGAATTGGAATAACATTACTAGTTGATGCTATATGAACAGCTTTTGAATACCATGAATTTGGCGGTTTCATTAAAGCATGAAAAGATGGAAATAGAGTTCATTTAATTTTAAATGTTGTTTGTTTTTTTTCTTTGATTGTAATTTGTTGTTTTCAAATATACAAAATTACTTCTAATTTTTTAAGAGCATGCAATATTGAAAATTTTTATAATTTCTCAATCATTGATCAAAATGAGTTACAAATGAATAAAAAGAATAAAAATAAACGTGATGCTTTGATATTTTTTATGATATTTGGTTTATTTTTCTTTTTAATATGACTATTGATTAAATTTATTAATAATAGACGAAGTCCTACTAAAGTTATTGTTAAATAAAATTTTGTTATTGGTCTAATTTAGTTAATATATATAATTATTAATCAACACCATTTATTAGTTTATTTTTTATGTCTGATATAATTCATGCAAAAGATTTAAGACCCGGAAATGTTTTTACATATAAAAACAATCTGTTTCAAGTTATAGAAAATTCATTTAATAAAACAGCTATGAGAGAGGGAATAGTTAAGTGTAAGGTTAAAAACTTAAGAACTGGCGCAATAACTATTGAGGTTTTGACTGGTGAAAAGCTAGAAAAAGTAATGCTTAATTCTCAAAAAATGTTTTATTCATATGATGATGGGAATAATTATGTTTTTATTGATAAGGAGACATATGATTCAATCGAAATACCAAAGACTAAAATGTCATATGATGGAAATTTTTTAGAAGAAGGGTGTGAAGTTATAGTTAATAAATTGGATGATGAACTATTAGGTGTGACTTTGCCAGATCAAGTTATATGCACTATTAAGGAAGCAGAGGATGCAGTTCGTGGGAATACAGTTACAAATGTGCAAAAAAAAGCATGATTAATGTCAGGTTATGAATTAAATGTTCCTCAATTTATCAAGAGTGGGGAAAAAATTATTGTTGATACAAAAACTGGAAAATATGTAAGTCGTTCATAATTTCAACCTATTTATAAATATATAGTACAAATGCAAGAAAATAAACAAACCCAATGAAAAAAGCGAATTGATGTTTTAAATCTTATTTATAAAGACATAATGTCAGAAAATTCTAAAAATGATAATTTTGACATTGTTAAATATGCGTTTGAAGAATTAAATTTCTCATATGAGCAGATGAAAGTAATCGAAAATTATATAGAAAATAAGGATAAGTACAAAATGAAATTAATATCATTATTGAAACCAACCTGACCATATTCTCGTGTTAATAATCTTTCAAAATCAATAATTTTTTGTGCAATGAGTGAATGAAACTCCATTAAGACTGATAAGTCAATTATAATAGACCAGTCAATTAAAACATGTAAAATCCGTGGTGTAGTTAAGGATAAGAATTTTATCCATGCTGCAATTGATAAATTATTAATTTAAATATATGGAAAAAGAATTAAAAAATAGGATTGAAAATAAAAAAAACGACGATCAAAATTTTAAATTTGCTCAGTTTAAAATTAATCCAATTGCATATTTATATATGTTTATTAATATCATTGTTGTAATTGGTGCAGCCATAACTTTTATTTTATTTCGCAGAAGTCCTAATGTATTTTTCGAAATAAGTCTGCTTTCATCAATTTTTAATTTTTTAGCAATATTTTTGTTAGCGATATTCTTATTTTTTGAAACTAGAAATATTCTTGCAAAGAAATTTCATATTAATCATAAATGATACAAATTTTTCATTGGAAGTATTATTTTGTTTGCAATTATGTGTTCTTTTTCCACAATAATTTGTTGATTATGACCATTAGAAGAGTGGAAAGTAAATTTAAATTTAATAATCACTATGATTGTTTCAATCATTTGTATTGGTTTATATTGATATGCAAGATTTCATATTGATAAAGATATTTTTCAAAGAATGCATGGTTGTATAAACCAAAATGATTCAGATAAATTAACAAACTATAAAGGTAAAAATGAAATAAAAAATAAATCAAATGTTAATAAAGTTAAATCAATGCAAAATGACCCAAACAACATAAGAAAAAAAGATGCAAAAAAGTAATTTTTTTCATACATGGTTTCTTGATGAATCATTTATTAGATAAGACATTTACTGTAATCAATTTAGGCTGTAGAGTAAATCTTTTTGAATCTATAGCTATTACTGACCAATTAATCAAAGCAAATTTCATTTACAAAACAAAAATTAATGATGCTCAAATTGTGCTAATTAATACATGCACTGTAACATCAAGAGCAGATAGAAAATCAAGAAATTTAATAAACAGAATTATTAAATTAAGCAAAATTCTTGTTATTTTAGGATGCTACAGCCAGATTAATTGAAAAAAAATTAATAAAAATGTACCTATTATTATTGGGAATAATTACAAAAATAAAATTCCTTATATGTTAAATAAATATCTAGAAAATAAAAAACCAATATTATTAGCAAATAAAGGCTTTAAAAAAAGAGAAGAATTTGAAATTTTTCCAAAAATTTTGCATTCAGAATATACACGAGCATTTATAAAAATTCAGGATGGATGTAATTTCAAATGTACTTATTGTTTGATTCCATATGCAAGAGGTCCTCAGAGATCATTAAGCCATATTAATATTCTTGAAACAATAAAAGAATCAACTAAAAAAGGAATAAAGGAAATTGTTTTAACTGGTGTTAATACAGCTGGGTATAATGATGATGGGTATTCATTTTTTGATTTATTAAAAGATATAAATAAACTAAAAGGAAATTTCCGTGTACGGATTTCTTCAATTGAACCGTTTCAAATTAATAAAAAAATAATTGATTTAATTATGCATTATAAATCCAGATGGGTGCAAGAATTTCATATTTGTTTGCAATCTGCCAATAATCAAATTTTAAAAGCTATGAACCGAAAATATACAATTGAAGATTTTATTGAAATATGCAAATATATTAGAACAAAAAATCAATTGGCATCCATTACAACAGATTACATTGTCGGTTTTAATTATGAAACAGAAGAAAATTATAAAAATTGCTTAACAAATTTAAATAAAATAAAATTTTCTTTTATGAACATCTTTCCATATTCATATAGGGAAAAAACAAATGCCAAAGTTCTTAAACATCAAGTATGTGAAAAAACCAAGTTTGAACGGGTTAAACAAATTAAAAATCTATCGTTTCAATGAACTTGTGAATATTTAAAAAAATTTTTAAATAGAACAGTCAATGTACTATTTGAAAAAACAAAAATTCAGGGAATTCAATCGGGGCATTCAGAATATTTTTTTATTGTGTATGTGAAAATGAAAAAAGATATGACTGGACAAATGGCAAAAGTAAAGATTAATAAATTGATTAAAAATCAGTTATATGGTATTATAGTGTAGTGATATTTTTTTTATATTTGATAGCTTTATGTATTAAGACGCTTGTTATGCCAATTAGTGAGAATGCTAATGTTGTATAACAAACAATGTTTATGATATTAAACTTATTTGAAAACTGGTATGTAAAATTTAAAATACCATTTTTACCATAAGTTAATTTAACTATTAATGTGTTTTGTTTGTTGTTCGGATACAATGATAAATTTATTGAATTTTGGTATTTAAATTTGAAACCATCACTAATTTGAAGCAGTGAACCAATTACCAATTCTTTTGTTATCTGATCTGGTTTATACTTGTTAAGGATTGTTAGATTATTTATTTTCCTTACATAAAATTTTAAGAAATTTGAAATTTGTATATTTGTTTCACCCATCTCTTCAATTGAACTATCTTTTTTTGGTTTCAATTTTAATTTAACTATTCCATTTTCATTATCTGTTTTTACAATTGAGAAATCAAGATTATTTGCAATGTTTTTTATAATTCCATTTGCATTTAAGATTTTTTTAATAACAGAATCATCAATTTCATCAGGAATCAAGCCATATTCATATTTATTGGCATCTAAAATCATAAATTTGTTAATGTCAAATTTTTTAAACCCAACTAATTTATCACTTGCTAATGGTTTGTCTAATTTTATTTCTATAGAACCTTGAATATCATTGTATTTTATGTGATATTTAAGTGGTTTGTAATCATTTACATTAAGTTCATTACCATTGCCATCATAAATTTTTATTATGTTTTTTAGTATATAGTCTTCTTCAATTTCTGAAGGATAAAAATTTAAAATGGATTTATCTTTTACAAATAGTTTTATTTTGCTTATTTCAGGAATTGATAACTTGAAAAAATCATTCTTTTTAATTATGTTTTTTGTTGAGTAATCTAGGTTAAAATTTACAACTGATTCTGGAATATATAAATCTGTATTATTAACATTTAAAATACTTAATTTATTTATTTTGAATAAATATTCATTATTCATATCTTTTTTTAGATTTATACTTACACTTTCTGAGGCAATATCTCTAAAAGAAATTTTGATTTGCTTATTGACATATGATTTTGTGAGTTCATCAAAAACTGAATAATCAAGATTAAAATTTAAATTATTTAAAAGTGTATTTATTATTTCAATAAATTCTGCAGACTGATTAATTCCATATTTGTGAAGAATTTCTTTTGTTTCATTGTCTGCATATTTCTTTAGCGTCTGAGAATATTCTTTATATGAATTTATTTCAGTAAATTCTTTTATGTTTTTATACGTAAGATTTCCTTTTTCAACATCTTTTTTAAATTCTTCATTAAATCCTAGACTTATTGATTTTGAACTTAAAATTTTGTATTCTTCTGAATCAAACAAATTGATTAAATTTGTATATATTAAATTCAACTCATTATTAAAACCTAAATAAATAGAATGGTTCAAATAATCAATTTTATTTATTGATATCATTTTGTCAATATCAAATGTTGTGACAAAATCATTTTTTAAACTTATTAAATTATCATGCTGAGTATCAAACATTTGTTTATCCGGTAAATTATTTGTTTGTAGTGAGTACACATATCTTGTAGTGTAGTTATATACAACATATACATATTGGTTTTCTTTCATGAAAGTGTAAGGAATTGCTCACACATTGTAATCTTTGTTCATTAATTCTTTGCTTATTCCTCGGATAAATTCTACTTGATCATTGTCATCATAGACATAAGATGGATTGTCTTGATTTTGGAAAACTTTTTTGCCTTTTAATAATTTTATTCCTTCATTTTTCTTTCATATGTTTCTTACATCAAAGCTTAAAGATGCATTTGTTTTTCCAAAAGTTTTTACATTATTTATTTTTAAAGATATATAGTCTTTAATAATTTCAAATCATTTTGGAACTCTTGATAAACTATCATAGCCATTATCACCTCAGAAATATGAACCTGAATTATTTATATTATCGAAATGAGAAGTTTGTGTTAAATCATTAATTCAATTAGTTTCATTAATGTTTGTCATACTTGATGGGACATAGACATTTTTAGTACCAATTTTGAAATCTACATCTTTGATAAATGTACGAAAGATTTTTGCCTCTGGTTCATTATCATGCTGATATGCTATTTGTCAAAGCTTAAATTCATTATCTGTATGGTTAAATTTACATTTATTTGATGAAGTAAAATTGTTAAATTGTTTTAAATTGTTTTTATTCCAATTTGAGTTAAACATTAATAAAAATAGAAGTATTAAATGGATTAAAATTATTAGATGTTTGAATATTTTTTTATTTGCAGTAATCATATCTAACAATAGAATATGCAAATTTTATTTGTTACAATACTTAAAATGAGAAAATAAAACAATGAATGATTTACATCGACATTTTATGAGTTTAGCTATTAAAGAGGCTAAAATCGGTATATTAAAAGGTGATGGCGGTCCTTTTGGGTCAATTATTGTAAAGAACAATAAAATTATTGGCAAAGCCCATAATACTGTATTAAAAAATAATGACCCAACTTGCCATGGTGAAATTCAAGCAATAAGATCAGCTTGCAAAAAAATCAAAAATTTTGATTTATCTGGTTCTGTATTATACTCAACAGGCGAACCATGCCCAATGTGTTTATGTGCATGCATGTGAGCGAATATAAAACTTATTTATTTTGGTTGTACATTAAAAGAAAATGAAAAGATAGGGTTTAGAGATATGAAGTTTTCACGAATAATGTCTTTAAAAAAGAATAAAAAAATATTAAAGCAAATAATGCATAAAGAATGTTGAGACCTTTTTAAGTTTTATTTATCATTATCAAAGAATAAAAAATACTAATTTTAATAGGTATTTTTAATAAAAAAAATTAGATTTTTTTAAGAAATTTGTAAAAAAATAAAACTCAATTATATAATTCTCTTACTTTTTTGTTATTTGTTGTGAATAATGAAAAAGGATAGTTCTTTGAAAACTTAATAGAATCCGTCAATTTTTTGAGAGTTTGATCCTGGCTCAGGATTAACGCTAGCGGTATGCCTAATACATGCAAGTCGAGCGGAAGTAGCAATACTTTAGCGGCAAACGGGTGAGTAATACATATCTAATCTACCCCTTAGAAAGGGATAACAAATTGAAAGATTTGCTAATACCTTATAGGATAATTGATCGCATGATTGATTATTTAAAGTTCCGTTTGGAACGCTTTGGGATGAGGGTGTGGTTTATCAGTTAGTTGGTGAGGTAATGGCCCACCAAGACTATGACGAATAGCTATGCTGAGAGGTAGAATAGCCACAAGGGGACTGAGACACGGCCCCTACTCCTACGGGAGGCAGCAGTAGGGAATTTTTCACAATGGGCGAAAGCCTGATGGAGCAATACCGCGTGGAGGATGAAGGTCTTCGGATTGTAAACTCCTTTTATTAGGGACGAATAGTTCAAATAGGAAATGATTTGAAATTGACTGTACCTTTTGAATAAGTAACGGCTAACTATGTGCCAGCAGCCGCGGTAATACATAGGTTACAAGCGTTATCCGGATTTACTGGGCATAAAGCGAGCGCAGGCTGATTAACAAGTCTAGTGTTAAATGCAGTTACTTAATAATTGTATGCATTAGAAACTGTTATTCTTGAGTGTGATAGGGAGTTCTGGAACTCCATATGGAGCGGTGAAATGTGTAGATATATGGAAGAACACTCGTGGTGAAAACGAGAACTTAGGTCATTACTGACGCTTAGGCTCGAAAGTGTGGGGAGCAAATAGGATTAGATACCCTAGTAGTCCACACCGTAAACGATGGTTATTAGTTGTTGGAGGGTTATCCTCCAGTAACGAAGCTAATGCATTAAATAACCCGCCTGGGTAGTACATTCGCAAGAATGAAACTCAAACGGAATTGACGGGGACCCGCACAAGTGGTGGAGCATGTTGTTTAATTCGACAATACACGAAGAACCTTAACAGGGTTTGACATGTCCAGCAAAGCTATAGAAATATAGTGGAGGTTAACTGGAACACAGGTGGTGCATGGTTGTCGTCAGCTCGTGTCGTGAGATGTTGGGTTAAGTCCCGCAACGAGCGCAACCCTTATTAATAGTTACTTTATCTATTGAAACTGCCAACGTAAGTTGGAGGAAGGTGGGGATGACGTCAAATCATCATGCCCTTTATATCCTGGGCTACAACCGTGCTACAATGGTTATTACAAAGTGTTGCCAAACCGTAAGGTGGAGCTAATCACAAAAAAGTAACCTCAGTTCGGATTGAGGGCTGCAATTCGTCCTCAT
>JAEELD010000011.1 GCA_016288695.1 Mycoplasmataceae bacterium | reverse complement strand
TGATGCTGATAAAATTGCTTTTTATATAGGTTCATATCATGTTGCTTGATATGGGATATTTGTTTTTATTGGTTTTTTTGTTTCTATTTTATTAGCCACATTAAAAATAAAATTCTGGTACAAGATTAAAACTGATCCTTTTTATTATTTTTGCGTCATAGGTATTTTTACTTCAATTTTAGGAGCACGTTTTTGGTCTTGTTGCCTTGGTGATGCTAGTTGAAATAATTTTCTTGATATTCATAATGGTGGATTGGCAATACAAGGTGGAGTTGTAGCAACAATAATTGCAGCTTGTTTTTGATTTCCTTATTCTTTGCATAAACCAGAAAACATGATTAGAGATGAATTTGGTTTGGATAATAAACCAGTAATTAGACAAGTTTCAATGTGAATATATGCAGATGCTATAATTCCATGTATACTAGTTGGCCAATTTATTGGAAGGTGAGGGAATTATTTTAATCAAGAATTATATGGTGCAAAAATAACAAATGAAAATTTTATGTTATGGTTATGTAAATATTTACCATATATGTATAAAAATGGAGCATATTATCAACCACTTTTCTTATATGAAGGACTAATTAATCTTGTTGGATTTTTAATTTTATATTTTGGCTTAGAATTTGTTAAACAAATTAAAGCAGGAACCATAGGTGTTTCATATATTTTATGGTATGGAATTGTGAGATTGTGTTTAGAGCCATTACGTGATCATATGTATTCTTTTCCAGCAACATATATACTTAGCGGAATTTGAATATCTATTTCAGTATTATTCATAGTATTGAATCAAATAAACATCATTAAAAAAACACGATATTATAAATGTAAATTTGTTATTTATGAAGAATTATCATTTCTATTTTTTAATATATGACATAAAATTTTTAAAAAAGGTAAAAATGATAATTTAAATTACATTAAAACAAGAAATGAAAGGCATGAAAAGAATAAAAGTTTATATAAACGTGATGACAACTCGTTTTTATATTATTTAAATAAATAATTTAAATAGTTTGATTTGATGTTGGAGAAGTAGTAGAGTCACTTGGCACTTCTTCAATCTTTTTTGATGCTTTCGTGAAAGTAGTTCTTGTGATAATAGAACTATCTTGAGTAGCTTTTGTAAATTCAGGTAGTTCAATTTCACTATCTTTTTTGCCAATAATAGTTGTAGGTTGGTTGAAAGCTTCAGCAATGCTATCTACTAGAATTTTTGTAATCAACCAAACTGTTTTATATGAATTAGTGTTACATGGAATTATAAAATCAATATTAGTTGGGTCAGCATTAGTATTGGCTAATGCAACTACCGGAATATGCATTTTTTTTGCTTCTTCTATTGCATTACGTTCAACAATTGGATCTAAAACAACTACTGCTTGTGGTAGAGATTTCATTGTTCTTATACCATAAAGGAATTTACTTAGCCTATTAATTTCTTTTGTTTTTTGCATTTGCTCTTTCTTTGTATATTTTTTTATTTCACCAGATAAACTTAAAATAAGCAAATTATTTAATTTAATAATAGAACGATTAATAATCCTAAAATTTGTTAATGTTCCACCTAATCAACGTTTATTTATATAAAATTGTTTTATTCTTTTTACTTCTTCAGCAACTAAATTTTTAACAAAATCATTACGCGTACCAACAAATAAAATTCTTCCACCTTCTTTTGATAAATCAGCCAGAAATTTACATGCTCGGTCTAAAAATACTAAACATTTTAGCAAATCAATTATGTGATTTCTCCCACTTTTTTTATTGTAAATGTATGGCTTCATTTTTGGATTTCAATATTTTGTATAACATCCAATATTTGCATTGGCCTCAATAAGTTTAGAAGGGGAAACCAGTTTTCTTATTCCATATTCTTTATGAAAGTTAAAAAATGCATCAACTTTTGCTTCAATTGCACTTTTATAATCTAAATTGTTACCTTCATGCTTATTATTAAACGAGGCAGAATGACTAGATTTTCTTTTGTAATTCTTTGTATCTTTAATATTATCTTGTTTTAAAGACTTAGTAGACTTTTTATTTTTTTTATCTGTTTTTTTTATTTCTTCCATGTATTATTAAATTAATTTTCAGTTTGTTTTTTTGTTACGGGTTTTAATAATCTTATCTTAATAAGTTTATATATTATATATATAAGTGCATTATTTATTTAAATCAAATAAATAATTATGGATTGGTTTAAAAAAAAGCCATGTACTAAGTGCTGGCAGATAAAGTAATTTCTTTATTGAGACTTAGCCAATAGTAAAATGGTAAATATACGAATTACTATCACCTAAATCTATTGTTGTCAAATTAGATAAATATTTTTTTAATGTATTGTTTTTGAGTCATTTTATATTTTCATCTTCTTTAGCAACATTAGTCATAATTATTAATTCTTTATTTTTATTTTTGTGACTAAAATTTCTAGATAGTCTATTAATTAATGATGAGAATACTACTTTAATGTTTTTATCAGAAACAATTATTCGATTGTCAAAGAAACCAATGTAATCATTTTCATTTATTTTGACCGATTGAAATTTAATTTTTTTAATAGATTTAGATATAGTTGCATAATGATTATTTGTAATCCGATTTAGATTTTTGACATTGACATTGAATTTTAATAATGGATTGTGTGCCAAGCAAACAAGATAACTAATAGAAATATTTGATGTTTTTATTAATGAAACATGTATACCTTTTGAAACCATTTTGATTGCTTCTTGACAAGCAAAAATGAAATTTTTATCATCAACTATACAAATAATATTTGATGATTTAACACTTTTGAATGCATTTAAGAACCGTTGTATCGATGGTGCACCATCAACACCATAGTTTATACAATGATCTACCTTCAAATTTTCAATGAAAAATTTTTCTATTGCATCTGTTGGGACTGTAGCAATAAGTTTTTGTGTATTAATTAGTACTTTTGATGTTTTTAAATTTGCCTTTGCACTCTCATTTATATAAGATGCTGCTAATGTAGTATTTGGATTTTTCTCAATAAATTGGAGTGTCATGTTTTCAATTTTAACTTTTATAAATTCTCCATATCTAGCACCAATTTCTAAAACTTTGTTTGGAGAAGTGCTATGTACATGAACCTTAACAATGTTGTTATCAACAACAACTACTAGTGAGTCTCCTATTGCTTTTAATTTTTTTTTCAAGCTAGTTAAACTAAATGGAATTTTATTTTTTTGTTTTAGTGTAACTTTAGCACCCAATGATAATAAAAACTCACAGCAATATCCAAATCCTTCATTTGTGTCCAAAAAAGATGAATCATCAAAATTAAGACTAAATGAGTTGTCTTTTGAGACAGCTCCATTATTATTTTTCTGTTTTAATGCATTTCTCATTCCTTCAAAAAAGCAACATAGTGCATACCCACCAGAATCAACAACTTTTGCTTCTTTTAAAATAGCTAACATTTCAGGAGTTTTAGCAAGAATTTCTTTTGAAGTTTTTACTACATATTCAAAAAGTGATTCTATAGATGCGAATCCTTCTTTTTTTTCATTAACTTTTTCAGCTGTTAGTCGGATTATTGTAAGCATAGTTCCTTCAACAGGTTCACTAACAGATTTGTATGCTTGTTTTGCTGCTAAAGTGAATGAATTTAGCAAATCTGATAGCAATAGTTCAGTAGTTGAATCACTAAAATTTAAAGTGAATCCTTTAATAATTTGGGAAAAAATTACACCTGAATTACCTCGTGCATTCATTAATAATGCCATAGAGTATGCTTTTGCTAAATCAGAAAGGTTGGCAAAGTTATTTTTAGCTATTGCATTGGCTCCACCTTCAGTTGTAATTTTCATATTTGTTCCTGTGTCACCATCAGGAATAGGAAAAACATTAAGTTTATTTATATATTCACAATTATCTGCTATACATGCTGCCCCACATTTTAGCATTTCACAAATTTTTGTTATATTTAAAGATTTCATTTTGAAATTTAATACCTAACTATGTTTCATAGTTAGCAAACAAACAATATATATGATTATATTAAAAAATAAAATACATATTATCCATATAATAATTCAATCAAAAGTACATAATTAAAACAATGGTAACATTGATATAATTATTTTGCTTGGGAGCTTAAATATGGCAGTACAGCAAAGACGTGTAAGTAAATCTCGTAAGGGGATGCGAAAGAGTCATCTTGCATTATCAAAGCCTACAATTACTTCTTGCAAAAAATGTGGTAAACCAATTAAACCACATCATGTTTGTAAGTATTGTGGTCATTACGGGGATAAAAAAATAATAAATGTTAAATAAATTTAAATCGTTTTATTTATAGTATGGTTACTCAAACAAATGAAGAAAAAGTTGTTATTGATAACAAAAAGGATTCAATTATTAGCGTTCAACCAGCTCAAGTAACAAATGATAAAACATTATTAAATGATCAAAGCATTTCAGACATAGAAAAATTATCATATTTGTACAATGCTAGCAAAAACTCAAGCAATAAAATTGCTAAAAAACCACGTATTTATAATTTCTTATTAGTTATTTTGTCTATAGCTATAGGTATTTCAGTAGGCATTGTTTGTTGCATTTTTTTGATACGTAATTTTTTATAAATCTTATGGTGTCTTAGCCAAGTGGTAAGGTCCGAAGCTGCAACCTTCGTATTCGTCAGTTCGAATCTGACAGACACCTCCATAAAACTATATAACTTAATTTATTTTGCACTAATATAGTGCATATTTATGTGTTTATTAATATTCAAGTAATGTTAATGAATTATTAACAATTATTTTGTTAATATTCTTTAATAGACAAAACAAAATTAAAATTTTAAAGTAAATCTATTTTGAATCAATTTTACTTTTTTGCCCTTTTTTTGAAATATTTATTTTTTCAGTTACTTCTGGTGGCAACTTTTTGTTTTTGTGAATGTAGTCAATTTGCGATTTTACAATTGTTTCTAGCACCAAAAGGGAAGTTACAATCAATTCAAGTTCCTTTTTATTAGATTTAATAATTTCTTTAGCTCTTGTAAATTGTTTTTGAATTATATTTTCAACTTCTTTATCAATTTTTTGTGCTGTTGATTCACTAAATTGGTTTAAGTATGGGTTTCTCATCCCTTCACTCGGTATAAATTGAGTCATCCCAAGTGATGTCATACCTAATTGAGTTACCATTGCTCTAGTAATATTTGTTACTTTATATAAATCATTTGCTGCTCCTGTTGAAATTGATTCGGCACCATAAATAACTTCTTCTGCAGCCCGTCCAGCTAATGTTGAACAAATTATTGCCAATAAATCAGATTTCTTCTGGATAGATAACTCTTGTTTTTCAGGAGTTGCTATTGTGTAACCAGCAGCTTGCCCACGTGGGATAATAGTTATTTTTTCTACAATATCACTACCCGAGATGTGTAATCCAACTAATGCATGACCAGCTTCATGATATGCTATTTGTTTCTTTTCATCATCAGTGATAATGCGTGTATATTTTGCAGGACCAGCAACAACTCGGTCTATTGCTTCATCAATATCAGATAGGGATACAACATTTTTGTTATGTCTTACAGCTAGCAATGTAGCTTCATTAAGGACATTTTCCAATTGTGCTCCACTAAATCCAGGTGTGCGTCTTGCTATGTCATTTAGAACAATTTTAGAAGATAAATTTTTATTTTTTGTATGTAATCTTAATATCTCTTCACGTTCTTTTATATCAGGAAGATTAATTTGGATATGTCTATCAAATCTACCAGGTCGTAAGATTGCTTGGTCCAAAACATCTAATCTATTAGTAGCAGCAATTATAACAATACCACTTTTTGTGTTGAATCCATCCATTTCTGCTAGTAACTGGTTAATTGTTTGATCTGCAATTCCTGCAGGCCCACCTGCAATATCTAATTTTCCACGTTTAGCTGCAACTGAATCGAATTCATCAATAAATATGATACTTGGTGCAGCTTTTTTAGCATTATCAAATAGGTTTCTAACTCTTTTTGCCCCAACACCAACAAGCATGTCTTCAAATGATGAACCAGAAGCTTGAAAGAATGGAACTTTCGCTTCACCAGCGACAGCTTTTGCTAGTAAAGTTTTTCCTGTGCCTGGAGGACCGTATAGGATGACACCTTTTGGAGCTCTTGCCCCCATAGCAGCATATTTGTTTGGGTTTTTTAAATAATCAACAATCTCTATTAATTCAGCTTTTTCTTCTTGTAAGCCAGCTACATTTGTGAATTTAACATTACTTTTTGCAACTTTTGCCTGAGATTTTCCAACAGACCAAATTGATTCGCCATCTCCACCTTGTAACTTAGACATTTTTGAAAAATATCAAACAAATAGACCAACAATAATTAAAGTTGGTAGTATTTGCAAAATAATATTTCACAAATTATTTGATGTTGGAATAACTGCATTTGTAATTCTATCATTTAGTGCATTAATAAGCTTCTTGTCAGAATCATCATTAGTTATTTTTTTTCAAATATTACTAGGTTCATATTTAAAAGTTTCAGTAGAAGTCATTGCAAATCAAAAATTACTACTTCCAATGGATAACCTATGTTGAGTTGCTTCCAATTCAACCTTTGTTTCACCTTCTTTAACATTTATTTTTCCTATTAATGAATAATCAATGATTGTAAATTGAATTTTTCCTCATTCATGGGTTTGCAAATATGCATAATAAATATTTTGGTTATTATTTACTATGTAATATTGAAGAGTTAGAGAATCAGAACTTGCTGTTAAAGTTCTTTCATTTCCTTTATCCAAAACACCCAATTGAATTTCTTTGTTTTTGTCAAATGATGAAGTAAATGAATTTGGAGAAACTCTAATATAGTGGTCTGTCGAAATTCATCAAATACCATAAAAAATTAGAACAGAAAGAAGCAAAAATGAGATTCATTTTAGTATTTTTTGCAAATTATTTTTTTTTGGTGATTTATTTACTATATCTGGTTTATTATTAGTTTCCTTTTTATTTATTCCATTTGTGTTATTATTTTTTTCAAGTGAATCATCATTTGAGGAAAAAAAAACTAATTTTTTATTATTGTTATTTGAATGCATAAGATAGTATATGATTTCTTAATTGTAGATTATATTTTAATATATATTCAATCATTTATGAATTTTGGTTTTCTTCTTTTAGAGATTGTAAATATAATTCATTTTTTAATACCCCGATATAAGGTAAGTTTCTTAGCATTTCTTTGTAATCAAAACCAAAACCAACAATAAATTCATTATTAATTTTGAAACAAGAATAATTAGGTTCAATTTTTGCTTTTCTTTTAAGTGGCTTATTTATAAGCACCATTATAGTTAGTGATTTTGGGTTTTTTAATTTAAGGAAATTATATATGTTTTGTAATGTGTAACCAGTATCAATTATGTCTTCAATAATAATAACATCCTTACCTTCAATATTTGTTTTTATATCAGTAATAACATTAGGCATGGTTTTACTTTTATTAGTAACCCCACCTGCATAACTAGAGTAAACTAGAAAATCTGTTTTGCTATCTATAGTCATATGCTTTATTAATTCTGCATAAAACGGGATTGCACCTTTTAATATTGGTACAAGAATTGGTGTTGTTGATTTGTATTTTTTATTAATTCAATCAGCAGCTAATTTAATTCTTTTTTTCAAAATTTTGTAATCAAAAATTATTTTTTCAACACGTGGATCAATTTTACTTTTTCGGATCATAAAATAATTGTAATAATTATATATCTATATATAAATTGACTTTAACTTATATTTGTTGATTTATGAGGAATACCAATATTTATGATGTTGTCATATTAGGTGGGGGTCCTGGAGGGATCTATGCATCATATTTAGCGAAAAATAAGGGATTAAAACCACTATTAGTTGAGAAGACTAATATTTTAGGTGGTCAACCTGTTCATTTATATCCACAAAAGGAAATAACTGATTTCCCATTGTTTTCGAAAATAAAATCTTTTGATTTTATTAACAGACTAGTCAACCAATTTAATTGTGAAAAAATAGATAAAGTTATAAATTCAACAATTGAAAAAGTAATTTTTGAAAAAGGTAAAAAATGAAATTTTACATGTTTGTTAACTAAAAATAGACAAATTCGTACACAGAATTTGTTACTGGCTATTGGCAATGGTTTGTTTAAACCTAATCTATTGGCAATACCAGGAGCTAAAAATTCAAATAAAATTGAATACAGATTTTCAGATATTAAGAAATATCAAAATAAAAATATAGTGATATTGGGTGGAGGGGATTCTGCTGTTGATTTTGCTAACACAATTGCTACTAAATCAAATACTAGTGTCACAATTTTGCATAGACGCGATTCATTTAGAGCTAGTGGTTCAAATGTCAAATTGTTAAATAAAAATGGAGTAAGAATTATACTTAATTCAGTATGTTTAAAAATTTCAAAGAATTTTTTGTTTTACAAAAATGTAAAAAATAACAAAATTGATAAAATTTATTTTGACAAAATACTAGTTCAATATGGTCAAAATCCAAGCATTTGTTTGCCAAATTGAATGAGCAAATTAAAGTTAACAGAAAATAAGAAAATTTTAGTTAATATTAAGCAGGAAACAAGCATTAAAAACATATATGCAATTGGGAATATGACATTTTTTGAGAATAAGCCATATATGTTAATAAATACTTTTGGTGAAGCATCAACTGCAATAAATCAAATATTAATTAAAAAAAAGCAATATGTCTAAAAATAATAAATTACCAAAAGTTTTAGTTATTATTGGGCCTACTACAAGTAATAAAACAAAATTGGCCATTAAAATAGCAAATTTGTTTAATGGAGAAATCATTAATGCAGATGCCTATCAAGTTTATAAGGAAATGCAAATTGGAACAAATGCTCCTACAAGCTATCAAAAAAAGAAGGCAAAATTTCATTTAAATCAATTTATTTCCATAATTGATGAATGAAATATAAAGAAATTTCAAACTTTATGCAAAGAAGTTGTAAATGAAATTACAAACAAAAAGAAGTTGCCAATACTTGTAGGCGGGAGTGGATTGTACATAAATGTCATAGTTGAAAACTATAGATTAATAGGCAAACAAAGAGATGAAAATAAATTTGAAAATTTTTCTAATGAATATTTGTATCAAAAATTAATCAAATTTGATAAAAGGAATGCTAATAAATTTAATCTTTCTAATCGTAGAAGATTAATTAGGGCTGTTCAATTATATGAAGATACAAGTTTAAAAAATCCGCTAAATTTGAAAGAAAAAAAAGAATATGATACATTTATTGTGGAAGCAAATTATAAAACTCGTGAGCAACTTTATGCTTCAATAAATAAAAAAGTTGATGAAATGATTAAAGAAGGTTGGGTAGACGAAATAAAAAAAATTGTAAAATTTTTTCCCAAGACTAATTTTAGAAATATTAATGCATTTAAAGCTATTGGTTATTTACAAATTTTTGAATCAATTAAAAATAATACCCCAATAGATATTGACAAAATTAAACGTGACATAAGGCATTATGCAAAAAGACAAATCACATGGATAAAAAATAAATGCAAAATTGATGTTTTATTTGATCAAACTAATGAAACTAATGTTTTACACAAAGTTCGTCAATGAATAAAGAAATAAATCATTTGTATATCCATATTCCCTTTTGTAAATCAATATGTAAATATTGTGATTTTGTAAGAAAAGTTCCAACATGTCATATAGAAATGGGAGAATATGTAAAAAAAATTATTAATCAGATAGAGAAAGAGTGTAAAAATCAAAAATATGAGACGATTTATATAGGTGGAGGAACACCAAATTTTTTAAGTAATAAAGATCTTAGTTTATTATTGTCATCATTAAGTAATAAACTAAAAAAGAAAAATGAATTCACTATTGAGTGTAATCCCGAACTCATTAATCTTAATCAAGTAAAAATAATGAAAAAGAATAAAATTAATAGGATCTCATTAGGGGTCCAGACACTTAATGAGCAATTAAATAAATTTTTGAATAGAAAACATACAAATAAAGATGTTTGTAATGCAATTGAAATTTTAATACAAAATGATATCAATTCAATAAGTCTGGATTTCATATATGGTTTTTCGCAGATGACATTTTCTGATATTGATAATATTTTTTCATTCATAAAAAAATGAAATATAAAACATGTTTCATTTTATTCATTAGAGCTTAAAAAAAATAGTGATTTAGCCAAAAATTTATATGAAATTAATGAGGAATTAATTGAAAAGCAACTTTCTTACATAATTAAGGGAATGAGAAAAATGAAATACACTAGATATGAAGTAAGCAATTGATCAATATCGCCTATATATTTTTCAAAGCATAATTTAGCATATTGAAAAACTAATGACTGAAAAGGTATTGGTTTAGGAGCTTATGGTTTAGAAAACATGAATTATTATCATTACATTAATGATCATGGAAAATTAAAAAAAATTAGTGAAATTTATTCTTTGCATGATTATTATTTGCACATATTTATAATGGGTTTGAGATTGGAATGCGGAATTAATTTAAAAGTAAAAAAATTTAATAATGCATATAATTACTTCAAAAATAAAATTGACCCATCTTTAATTAGTATTGAAAATAACTTTTTAAAGGTTAAAAACCTAAATAAAATAGATGATATCTTAGAATCTTTAGTTTAGGGTTTTATTTGATTTAATATAATTCATTTAGAATAGTAGTCGGAGATAATATGGAATTTATTCGTATAAGCGAAATTAAAAATTTGTTTGAACAAAAAAAAATAAATGATGAATTTCAAATTAAATGTTGAGTTAAAAGCAATAGAGATAGTGGAAAAATTGGGTTTATAAATGCATTTGATGGTAGTAATATTGATGGTATTCAAATTGTTTATAAAGAAAAATTAACAAAAGGTTTTGAGCAAGCAAAAGCGGTTCGGACAGGTTCAGCAATTAGTGTTAAAGGACACATTAATCAAAATGAGAAATCTCCAACTAAATATGAAATAGTTGCTAATGAAATATTTATATCTAAACAAGCTGATGAAGATTATCCTTTACAAAAAAAACAACATTCATTAGAATTTTTAAGAGAGATTGCACACTTAAGACCAAGAACTCATACTTTTCAAGCAATAATGAGAGTTCGTAATTATGCACATAAAGCAATTCATTCATTTTTTCAAAAAAATGGTTTTATTTGAGTTTCCACTCCTATATTGACTTCAAATGATTGTGAAGGGGCAGGAGAAAATTTTTTTATAAGTGAAAATAATGAAAATCATTTTTTTACTCCCCAAGCAAAACTTACAGTTTCAGGACAATTAAATGCAGAATGTTTTGCTCAAGCCTTTGGGCGTGTTTATACATTTGGGCCAACATTTAGAGCCGACAGAAGTCATACTAATAGGCATCTCGCTGAATTTTGGATGGTTGAGCCAGAAATAGCATTTATGAATTTGGATCAATTAATGACATTAATTGAAATATTTATTAAAACAATTGTCCAAGACATTGCTGAAAATTGTAATGATGAAATTAATTTTTTTGCATTAGGTAAAAAGGAAATCAAAGATCGTTTATCAAATCTTATTAAAACAAAATTTTTTAAAATTGAATATGAACATGCAATAAAATTGTTGATGGAAGCAATAAAAGATGGACATAATTTTGAGGACAAAGACATATTTTTTGGTAAAGATTTAGCAAGTGAACATGAAAGATTTATATGTGAACAAATTTATAAAGCACCTGTTTTCCTTTACAATTTTCCTAAACAAATAAAAGCATTTTATATGAAATTGAATGATGATAATAAGACTGTAGCTGCTGTGGATTTATTAGTCCCAGGAGTTGGAGAAATTGTTGGTGGCAGTCAAAGAGAAGACAACTATGAAAAATTATTGAATCGAATTAAAGAATTAAAAATTGATTCCTCGAGTATTGAATGATATGTAAATTTAAGAAAATATGGTTATGAATCTTCTTCTGGTTTTGGTTTAGGCTTTGAAAGATTAATTATGTATATTTTAGGTATTGATAATATTCGTGATACTATTCCATTTCCACGATATCAAGGTAAATTGTTATTTTAATGAGTCATTCATTTTTTGAGAAAAAAAATATCCCTAATTTTCTTATATTATTTCGCATAATATTAGCTATTTTCATTATTACTTTTCTTGTATTAAAAGTCACAAATGGGGAATTTTATCATTTTAATTTTACTGATGCAGTTAGTCGCATATATGTTAATTATTTTATTGCTGGTTTATTTTTTATTTTTGCTTCATTCACAGATTTTTTAGATGGTTTTATAGCTCGAAAAAAGAAATGGGTTAGTGATTTTGGAAAAATTTGAGACCCAATTGCAGATAAAATTTTAATTAATGGGATTTTAATGGCACTTGCATGAGAAAAAGCAGTTCCAATTTTTATTCCAATTATTCTAATTTCACGTGACATAATAGTTGATGGAATTAGAATTCATGCTATCAAAAATAATTTAGTTCTTCAAGCTAATATATATGGAAAAATTAAAACTGTTTTTCAAATGTGTGGTATTAGTGTTTTGTTATTTATATTTCATTTCGACGAGAGTAATAAATGACAATATTATCTTTTGCAAAATGGTTTAATTTTTATTTCTACTTTTTTGTCTTTATTATCACTATTTGTATATACACATAACTTATATAAGATTGTTAAACAAGCATAATTTATGGAAAAATATAATTGAGATTTAGATTCTTTATTAGAAGGCAAAAATGTAGAAACATTATTTGAAGAATGAATAAAAGAAAACGAGAAATTAATTAAGATTTTTCCCACATTTTATCTATCTAAAAACCAATTTAAAAAATGGATAAATATTAATGAAAGAGTTGAATTGATTGAAAATCGTTTATATAATTTCATATCTAATAAGCTAAATGAAGAATTAACAAATTCCCAATGATTGGGATTATTACAAAAGTTTAATAAATATTCAAATATTTTTCATGTTAGAACTTCCAATTATGTTAATTTGGTGATAGCTAATAATAAGAAGATTAGCAATTATCTAAATGAAGACAGTGAGTTAAAGCAATATAAAAGGGAGTTTGAATTAATTTATCGCTTAAAAACACATATTTTAAGCCAAGAACAAGAAAAAGTCATTTCTAAACTTGGCATATTAGGTAGCAGCATAAGTGATATATTTACCACATTAACAGATAATGACATAAAAATTGATGATGCACTTGATTCAAAAGGAAAAATCTACAAAATAAATACACAAAGCGATGTTAGTAGATTATTAAAGAATAAAGATAGAACATTAAGAAAAAATGTATGAATTAATTTTCATAAATCTTTTAATAACTATATTAATACATTAACACAAACTATGTATTACAATTATCTTCAATTTAACACTTATGCTAAAATTAGAAATTTTAAAGATTACATAGATGCTGCAGCCTTTAATGATGAAATCAATTTAGATTTCATCTTAAATTTATATTCAAAAATTGAAAAATTTAAAGACTTGCATTTTGCTTATAAATGTAAGTATTCAAAAATTTTAAAAAGACAATTGAAAATTTCAAAAATTGAGCCATGAGATTTATCTATGGATTTATCTAAAAATATTAGTAATATTACAATTCCACAGTCAAAGAGTATAGTATTGAAAGCCTTAAATTATTTAGGAGATGATTATTGTTCTTACATAAAAAAAGCATTTGATGAAAATTGAATTTCCTGGTTACCAAAAAAAGGAAAAATTACTGGTGCGTATTCAATAGGTAATACAAAAGGATTAAGTAAATACTATATATTGATAAATTTTGATGGAACTTTTAATTCTGTTGAAACATTAGCACATGAATTAGGTCATTCAATAAATTCATGTTATGTTAATAAAAATCAAAAAGTATATACTAGTACTCCAGTATTCTATGCAGAAATATCAAGCATTACTGCTGAAACATTATTGCTTTTGTATTTAATAAATACAAATAAAAACAATCAAGATAAATTAAATTTTTTCATAAGTAGACTTTTTAATAATTTTTTTAGTTCCACAATTAGACAAATTGAATTTTCAAATTTTGAGTATGAAGCCAATCAAATGATTAATAATAATAGATCTTTTAATTCATCTGATTTAAAAGACTTGTATTTAAAAATATTGAATAAATATGAAAAAATTTCAGAATCAAAATTTAAAAAAATGAAGATAAAGCCATATATATATGGTTTATCAACAATTTTTAGAATTCCTCACTTCTATGCAGGAAATTTTTATGTATATAAATATGCAATTGGACAAATTTGCGGCTTCTTGGTTGCGATAAAAATATTTAATGGTGATAAAAAAATGTTAGATAATTTTATTAAATTTTTGTCTAGTGGCAGTAGCAAATCTCCTCTTGATACCATTAAAATATTGGGTATTGATTTACAAAGTAAAAAACCATTTGCCGAAGTTGAGAATGAATTATGAAAAATATTGAAGAAATTGAGGTAGATATTTTATTGAAAAAATGTTTACCAACGAAAAAGTAGATTGTGATACTAATTTGGTTTTTCATTTTTTATTAATACAAAAAATCTAAAAAAATTATTGATCAAAAGACTTTTTTTAGTGCATAATTTTTTTATTGTTTAATATTAATATGATTGTATATGAAAATAATTTAGGTATTTTTAAAAAACATGTTGAATTTAATGAAATTGGCGATTTAATACATAAGAAGTTAAAAGAACATCATGTTGGTACAACTGAAAGTGAATACAAATCTTGAAATAACTCTCTTCACTTTATGAAAGAGGTTCTAAATGATGGCATTTTTAACAATGATTGCCAAGTGGCAATAGAATTTAATATTCCGCAAACATCAAAACGTGTAGACTTTATGTTGTTAGGTTCGGATGGCAACAACAAAGACAATATTGTTATTGTTGAGTTAAAACAGTGAGGAAAAGTTGAAAAGCTTGATGATTTTACAAGACACACAATATTGGCTGACTTAAGATCACATAGAAAAACTGCCCATCCATCATATCAAGTTTATTCATATAAAACATTAATTGAAAATTATTGTGATGAAATTTCTGAAAAAGAAGGTAAGTTGCATCCTTGTGCTTATCTTCATAATTTGAATGAAAATTATAGATCTATCATTGAAGACAAAATATATTTTGAATGAATAAATGAAGCTCCTATTTTTCTAAAAAATGATGTACTGAAACTAAGAAATTTTATTGCTAAATATGCATGTTTTAAACCTAATGATGGCAAATTATTGTACAAAATTGATCATGGAAGAATTAGGCCAAATAAATCGCTTCAAGATTCATTAAACTCCATGTTTATGGGAAATGAAGAATTTAAACTAATAGATGATCAAATTGTTGCATATGATTTGATTATGAAATCAATAAGTAATAGTCAAAAAGATAATAAAAAACATGTGTTGATAATTCAAGGAGGACCAGGGACTGGTAAATCTGTTCTTGCTATAAATGTTTTGGTTGATACTATTAGAAAACTTGGTCTAAATGCTACTTATATAACAAAAAACTCTACCCCTAGGAATTGTTACACATATTTGTTATCTCATCAAAATGCTAAAAACGCTATTAAGTTGAAATATGCAATTCAATCGCCATATTCACTACCAAAAATCCCAAGAAATGGCATTGATGTTGCTATATATGATGAAGCTCATAGAATGCAATCAAAACCATATATGTATCATGGAGAAAATATGCTTTATGATGCAATAAATGCTGCAAAAGTAAGTATTTTTTTGATAGATGAAGATCAAAGAGTTACAGCTAATGATTGTTATTTAGTGAGAGATATTAGAGAAATGGCTGATCATTTTGATGCAATTATTGATCTTGATAATTATGTTTTGGAATCCCAATTTAGATGTAATGGTTCGGATGGATATATTGCTTTTGTAAATAATTTATTGCAAACCCACAAAGTAGAAATCAGGATATTTGATATTAAAAATTATGATTTAAAAATATTTGATGATCCTAATGAAATGCGTAACTCATTAAGAAAACTTGTTGATGCAAACAAAAAAGCAAGAATGGTTGCAGGTTACTGTTATGATTGAAATGTTAAAAATGGTCGCGGAGAATGGGACATTTACTTAAAAAATGATTTTAAAGCAAAATGAAATTTAATGGATGACAAAATTTGAGCAATAAATCATGATTCATTTGAGCAAGTTGGTTGCATACATACATGCCAGGGTATGGAATTTGATTATGTTGGTGTTATAATCGGGAAAGATTTAGTATACAGAGATGGAAAAATTTTAACGAATAAAAATGCTATCTCCAAGGATGATAGAACAAGCAAGATAAGAAGCTGTGATGACATGATAGCAGATAAGTTAATAAGAAATACTTATAAAGTTTTATTAACTCGTGGGTTAAAAGGTTATTATATCTATTGTGAAGATGAAGCGCTTGAGAATTATATTAAAAATTTAATTCATTAGAACTATAAATCATTATTTATATTACTGAAGTCTTATTGCTCATTTTCAAAATGCACCCCCCCTAAGCATTTTGATCCTTTGGAGTTGCAACCCACTAAATTGATGATTTGATTTACGTTGTAAAAATTGCACTAGAAATAAGGCAAATTCCTTATTAAACGGTATCGAACCTTGCTGTTTTAGCCATTTTAGCCCTAAAAATGAAAAAATTGTGACAGATTTCTTGTATCACAATTCTAGTTCTTTTATGGAGCAGATGACGGGAATCGAACCCGCATACTAGCCTTGGCAAGGCCATATTCTACCATTGAATTACATCTGCATATTTGAAGTATTATAGTTTTAAATAGTATTAATTATGTATTCTAAAACGATATATATTTTTTATCATCAACACATTTATTTAAAACTAAATTAAAAGAATAAATTATTTATTTAAATAAATTTTCAATTTATTCAAGATTTCATTATATGCGTCAAAATATTCATTAGTAAGTCTACTTGTATTTTCTCCAAATGGGTAATAACGTTTTTCATTAGAAGGATGACATAAATAATTTCCTTGTGTAAATAAATTTTTTAAGAAATTTAATTCATCATATTTTAATAATTTGTCATGGTTAATTTCAAGACTCCTAAAATATGCAATTTTTGAAAATTTTTTGTTTTTATTTTTTTGTTCAAAATCTCTTGTTAAATTTTTAAAATCAAATAAATTATTAATTATTTGTACTGCATATATCATATCAATTCCTTTTTTTTCTTTTAATTTTCGGTTGCATGTTTCACAAAGTATTTGTCCATTATTGATTTCTGTTTTCCCTCCATATATATATGGTTTAATGTGATCATATTGAATTTCATTTGCAGGTATTTTTTTTCCACAATATGAACAATGAATTTCATTATTATTTTTTTTAAGATTTTCAGTTAAAATTTTTTGTTTATCAATATTAGAAAAAATACGATTATTGTCAACTTTATATATTTCCAAAACATCTTCAACTTTTTTGATACTTTCCTTGATATATCAGTAGCTATCATAGTGTATTCCACCAATTTGCTGATTATCAATAAATTCTTTATATAAACTATTAAGGGCAGTTTTCAATGAGATTTTATTTTTTAAAAAATTGCTGTGTGATTCAGCATTTTCATAAAATGGAATAAAAATTGAAGTAAAAATTACCTTGAATTTACCCTTTGGTATTGAATTATCACTTAATACAGCATATATAGTATCAATTGTTTTTGTTGAAAAATTGATCATTTCATCAATATCTTGCTGATTAAAATCAACACAAGCAAAATGATTTGTTAAATTTCTAATACTACTTTTCTTTTTTTGATTCAAAAAATAATTAGCTCTATAGTGAATAAGTGTCAAGCATCAAATCAAAATCATTTCTATAGAGAATCTATTTCCTTTTTTACCCTGTGTTAATTTCATTAAGTTTGGATTCTTACATATTTCATCTAACATTTTTCGGGTATCATAATTACATTTAGCAAAAAATTTTTCTGCAGAGTTTAATTTAATTGAATTTTCATTTATTCTTATAAATAATTCTTTTATTTGATTATCTGATAATGTTGAGTCATCATCATTTGTCAAATCAAAATAAATCAATTGGTGATTTAAAATTTTCTCTTTTAATTCTTTCTCAAGATCAGAAAATTTCACTTTTTGACCATTTTGATTTTTAGTATCGATAAAAATTTTGAATTTATCATTTAAAAATTCAAAGCAACAATTTGTCCTTTGTAAACCATCGAGAATTTGTTTGTTTGAAAAGAGAAGTGGTGGTATATAAAAATCTTGTATTATAGATAGAATGAATAATTGTTTATTTTTAGTATTCCATGCATCAGGTTTTCTTTGGCAATCAATAGGCACATATACATTATGTTTAAATTTTTCTACAAGTTCAGAAATTGCAATTTTGTTAAAATTTTTTCTCATAATATTAATCCAATTGATTTAAATTTTTAAAATATTTTTTTTTAAAGGATTTGCTCATTACTCAGCAACATTGGAAAGATTTAGTTTCACCATTGCAATTAGTGAATTTACAATTATTTTGTATAAAATAAAAATCGCATTTGTTTAATGTGTTCCCCATTGATTGTGAAAAAATTGTACAACCATACAACAAACAAAATGGTTTTTTTAATTCCAAGCATCTTTCAATTAACATTCTTTTTTTGGAAAATGGTGGATTAGAAATAATTAAATTTCACTTTTCATTAGGAGTAAAACTATAAAAATCTTTGCGGTTTTTAATGCTCTCATCATCTTTGTGAGTTCTAATTATTTTATTTGTTTTTGAAAATTGTCTTACAAATTCACTTTCTTTTTTATCAAATGGCATTCAAATAACTTCTTTTTTCGGTATTCTTAATATTTTTGTTAATTTTTTGACTGTATCAGAAGATGTGTAAAACTCATCATTAGATTTTTGATGCCCAAGTATATTACTCACAGAGTAGGCATAATTATTAGGCATATTAAGAAAAAAACTTCTAGTCAAGAGACTAGAAGCCCTCCATATGCAAAGATATAATATAGTTAGCTATATATATATATATATATGCTTTATGAACAACAAATTAATGTTTAGTAAATTATTAATCATTATTTACAATTCATTTTATAAAAAAATTAAGAAAATTATTGATTTGGCATATCAATTGTTTAATACAAATGAAATTTAGATTAGACAATCTTATTTATGAATATAATTTTCTATTTTACTAATAATATATGTATTATTTTTACTTAACTTATTTTTATATTTAATAATCAATTCAATAATTTATGGAAATTAAGCAATTTAAAAAACGCCAGGAATTCAGAGATTGATTATCCAATAATCATAAAAATAAAAATGAATGCTGAGTTCAAATTAAACGCGGCAAACCAAAAGGCTTAGAAAAGTTTTATTACATAGATGCTGTTGAAGAAGCATTATGTTTTGGCTGAATAGATAGTATCCATAAAGTTTATAAAGGCAAGTTATTTGCAAGGTTTTCTCAACGAAAGAAAAATAGTCATTGAACAGAACTAAATAAGGAAAGATTTAGAAGATTGGAAAAGCTTGGTTTAATGACTATTTATGGGAGAAAAATGTTTCCTAAAGATAAACCATATTTAATTGATAAAGAAATAGAGCATGCTTTAAAAAAAGCAAGAGTTTGAACTACATTTAAGAAATTTCCACTTCTTTATCAAAAAATCCGTATTTCTAATATCCTATTTTATAAGAATAGAAACAAAAGTACATATGACAAAGCTTTAAAACATTTAATTAAAGAAACAAAAAAAAGGAAAATGTTTGGGCAGTGGAATGATTATGGAAGGCTCCTAAATTATTAGCAGTTAAATTTAATGAATATATTTATTATTTTCCAATGCAAAAATTTTTAAATAATTTATCAATATATTCATGATTTTCCATTCCAGGATCACCTATTATGTTTATTAATAAATAATATGCATTACGTAAGTTTTCAATTATTAAGTCAATAGATATATTATTTTTTAAACCATTATTGAAATTATTTAGTTCATTAATTGCTTTTTCAGCAAATGATACATCTTCCATGTTTAGTAAAACATTTCTATTAGAAAAATTAATCTTTGTTGTTTTTCTTACTAGTCATTTTATTAAATTCTCTATATCATTATTTTTTGCACTAATATTTATAAAATTTTTGTAATTTTTTTTAACTTGTTTTAGATCTGTTTTATTATTTACAATAATGTAATTTTTATTTTTTATAAAATTAAAAATTTCATTGTCTTCTTTTGTATCTTTTTTGCTGCCATCAATAACAAAAAAAATTAAATCTGCATTTCTGATAGCTTCTTTTGATAAATTAATTCCTAAATTTTCAATTTTATCTTTTGTTTTATAAATTCCAGCAGTATCTAAAAAGTTGTATAAAATGCCATTAATTAATACAGAATGGGAAATGATATCTCTTGTCGTTCCAGGTGTAGGAGAAACAATAACTTTTTGTTCATTTAATAATGCATTCATCAATGATGATTTGCCGACATTTGGTTTACCTACTATAGCAATTTTTATTCCATCAAAATATGGAATAATTCTTTTTGTAGATTTAATAATTAAATTTAATTTGTTAATCACACTTTTAATTTTTTTCGAGATTTCAGTTTTAGATTGATAGAAATCATCATATTCAGGATAATCAATGTTAACTTCCATTTTTCCTAAAATATTAAAAATATATTCAGTAATTTTTTTAATTTGCTCATCTAATTTATTTTTAAAAAAATTATTGCAAACATTAATTGGAAGTTCTGAATTGGTTTTTATCATATTGTTTATAGCTTTTGCTTTTGATAAACTAATTTTGTTATTTAAATAACTTCTTTTTGTAAATTCTCCATTTTTAGCATATCTACAACCATTTTTGATTAATAATTCAATAATTTTTTTTGTAATAAAAGGAGAACCATGGCAACAAATTTCTATCATATCTTCTCCTGTGTATGATTTTGGTTTTAAATATTTAAGGATGATAACATCATCAATTTCTTTATCTTTATCTAAGATAATAGTTCTTTGCATTCTATAACCAATTTTAGAAATTTTTGCTTTCGAAATTTTATTAATAATTTTATATGCATCATCACCTGATATTCGGATAATATGAATAGCACTAATAAGGTTTGGAGTTGCAGAAGCGACAATTGTTTCCATAATTATTAGTTATCCAATTCAAGTAGTTTATTAAAAATTAATATTTTTGTTGGCATTAATCTTAAATCATTTAGGATGTCCAATATATCATTATTTTTATTCCGCAAGATAATTGAGAGAATTTTTAGAAGTTTTTCAATTTGAAAGTAGCTTAAATTATTAAATTTTTCTTTTAATGATTTGCTTTTACAATATTCATTTTTGCAACTTAATACTTCATTTGCAAAAACACATAAATTATTAAATTCATTCGAGTTATAATCTATTTCAAAATCTTTTGAATTATAGTAACAATTTACAATGATCTCTATTTGTTCATCATTTAATTTATAAAGATTTTTAATTCTAGATATTTCATTCTTATCTGTTTGAGAAAAATATGTATGAAATCTACTTTTCAGTGTAGGAATAACTTTAGAAATATTTCGTGTAGTGAAAATAAAATATATATTTGGTTGAGGCTCTTCTGTAAATTTTAACATAGAATTTATTGCTGCTTTTGTAGCATTTTCACAACATTTAAAAATTAGGAATTTAATATTTTTTTCTTCAAATCCAGACATTAAAAAAGAATTATGAACGTTTTCTAATTCTTCACGTTTTATTATTTTATTTGTTCCATCAACAACAACTAAATCTTTGTAATTTTTTTTATTAATTTTCTCACATCATTCGCATGCATTACAATATGGAGTTGATTCACAAACAATAGATTTTAAAAAATCACTAATCATTTTATCAATAGTTGAAAAATGTGATTCAGAGATAATAATTGCATGTGGCTTGTTTTTAACTAAAAGCAAATTATTAAACATATTTCTGTTTTTTTAAAAAATTATTAATTATTTTAATCACATTTTCAATAACATTTTCAATTGGTTTAGCGCCATCAATTTTAGCAAATGAATTTGGGTGTTTTTTTGCTATTAATTTATATCCTGTGTATACTTTTTTATGCAGCGAAATAGATTCTTGATCAATTCGGTTAATATTTCGGTTATTTTTCTTTATTCTATTAAAACCAATTTCAGGTTTTACTAAAATTAAGATACATAAATTTGGATAAATACCATTAGTTGCAAACTTATTTATTTTTATTATGTTATCAACACCTAAATTCCTTGCAATTCCTTGATAAACTAATGAAGAATGTATGTATCGGTCACAAAGAACAATTTTCCCTTTTTTTAAATTTGGAATTATGAAATTATTTACATTTTCTGTCCTACTAGCAGCAAAAAGAAAAGCTTCTGTGTATGGGTGCATATTTTTATTTTTTTTGTCAAGTAAAATGGTACGAATATCCTCAGCTATTCTATTTTTAGAACATCCAGGTTCATGTGTTAAAACTACTCTATTGGGATATTTTCTCTTTAAATACAAAAAAACTTTTTTTGAAATTGATGATTTTCCACAACCTTCAGTTCCTTCAAAAGTGATGAATATTCCTTTATTTGATGTATTCTTCATTGTTAAAAAATGGTTTTAATGCTTTAGGTATTTTTATTGACATATCTTTTTGCTGATAATTTTCTACAACTGCTGCTCATAAACGATCAATAGCAAGTCCTGAACCATTAAGGGTATGACAATAATTAATTTTTTTATCTTTATCATAATATCTTAACCCCATATTCCTTGCTTGAAAATCTGTGCAGTTAGAACAAGAAGAAATTTCTTTGTATGCATTATATGAAGGCAATCAAACTTCTAAATCATAAGTTTTAGCTGCTGAAAAACCCATATCTCCTGTGCAAAGCAATAATCTTCGATATGGCAAATTCAATCCTTCCAATAATTTTTCTGCATTTCTTGTCATGAATTCATGTAATTTTCATGAGTCTTCGCTTGTTGAGATTATAACCATTTCAGTTTTATAAAATTGGTGTTGCCTAATAACTCCCTTTGTGTCTTTTCCAGCACTTCCAGCTTCAGATCTAAAGCATGGAGTGTTGCATGTAAAAAATTTTGGTAAATTCTTATAATTTAAAATTTCTCCACTAAAATAATTTGTCATTTGTACTTCACCAGTTGGAGAAAGATATTTTCCATCAGTTAAACAGTACAAATCATCTTTAAATTTTGGTAATTGACCTGTTCCAATTAGTGTATCATTATTGACTATTGCTGGGGGCATAAGCTCAAAAAAACCAGCTTCTGTATTTTTTTCTATTGTGTATCAGATTAAGGAACGCAATAATTTTGCACCTTTTCCAGTATAAATAATATATCTACTACCTGATATTTTATTTGCTCTTTCAAAGTCAATTAAATTTATTTTTTTTCCTAATTCTCAATGAGGAAGAGGTTGAAAATCAAATTTAGTTGGTTCACCTCATTTTGATATTTCTTTATTGTCATTTTCATCCTTTCCTAAAACAACAGATTCATGAGGAATATTAGGAATTGATAATAAAATATCTTTTTCCATTTTTTCTATTTCATCAAGTTCTATTTTTAAACTATCAATTTCTTTTTTTATGTTTTTAACTTCATTCTTTAAATTATTTATTTCAGACTTACTTTCACTGCTTGGAGATGAAAGTTTTTCAGATATTAAATTAGTTTTATTATTTCTTAATTCATTTAAATTTTGAATTTTGGAAATTAATTTACGATATTTGTTATCAATTTCAGCAAATTTATCTAATTGTTGATAATGTTTACCCCTAGTATTTATTTTGTCACGTACATTATCAAAATTTTCTCGTAATAGTTTTATATTAATCATGTTTGTAATTCAAAATAAAGAAAATAGGTTAACTTATTTTATAACTTTATATATTTATATATATATAAACATTAAAATATCAATATTATTAATGCTATAAATATGAAAGTAGATTAAGAGAACGTATGGAAAATAAAGAAAATAAGAAAAAAGCAATTTTTATTAGTGGCGACACATATAAAAAATTAGAATGTTTGTACAAGGAATTCTTAGAAGCAAAAAATAAATTTTCAGAAAGTTTTATTTCACAATATGGGAGTACTTTTGATACTTTTATCGAACATATTTTGTCATCATACTGTGAAACTGGGGCTAAATTGAAGCATTATCAATTAAAATTTGGTGAGATGTTAAACAATGGTGATTTAAAAATTGACAAAATCTTAAATATGTTTAGTAATAATTTTTTTGATTCTAATAATGATGATAACAAAAATGAAAATGAGAAGGAAAAATCAAAAATTGATGAGTCGAAAATAAGAAATTAGATGTCTAAATGGTAAAAGACAGCATTAATGATAATCTAAAAAAAAAGGTAATAAAATATCCATTAGCTTCTGCAAAATCTCGCTTGTTTGCAAGAATAATTGATATTATTTTTATTAATACATTTTTATTAATCATTGGTTTTTTAATTTTTTTATTTGATTCAAATTTTAAAGGTTCACTAGTAGATTTTTATCCAATCGATGCTTTTAGATTTTTGCTTTTTGCTATCATTATTTTAGTGTCTAACATTGTTTACTTCATATCTTTGCCATTCTTTTGGGATGGTAAAACTCTAGGAAAAAAAATATTTAATTTAAAAATTCATGGGTTAAATATGAAAAGAAAAATTATGAATGTTATTAAACATGAATTTTTTTTATCTTTATTACCGACATCATTAAGTTTTTCACTTGCAATTGTATTCTTTATTTTGGGTATTATTAATCCATCAAATATTGAAAAATTAATAAAAAGTTTTTTATTAAATAATAATGAAAATTCAATTTTTTCATTGGTAGTTTTGATATATGTTAATCTTTATTCATCATACATGCTTGTACTATTCATAATAATTCTGTCTACTTTATTAAATTCAAAGAGTAAATCATTAAATGATAAATTTAGTAATGTCGTAACTATAGAATTATTGGATTGTAGTAATATAAATGAAAATAGTAAAAATACAAAGAGTGATAAGAAATATTAGATACTATGTCATTGAATGATTTAGAATTAAATGTTGAACAATTAAAAGCAGTTAGGGAAATTAATGGCCCTGTTATGGTTGTTGCTGGTGCTGGGACAGGTAAAACAAGAATTTTAACTGCAAGAATAGCATATTTAATTCAAGAATGTGATTGTCCTGATAATCATATATTAGCTATAACTTTTACTAATTTAGCTTGTAATGAAATGCGAAATCGGAT
>JAEELD010000010.1 GCA_016288695.1 Mycoplasmataceae bacterium | reverse complement strand
TACAATTTATAGATATGAATATTATGATCTAGATACAAATGAACCAGTAGAAAATGGTCAAATAATAGATAAATATTTTGTTGATATTGTTGCAAAACAAACTCAAATTGAAGGTTGCAAATGCATCATGCATTTAGATTATTATGATTCAACAAATTCAAAAACTATTCTATTAGAAAAAGGTGAATTATTAAAAGATGTATTAGATGATCCAAAAGTGACTGGATTTATATTTGATGGTTGGTTTACAGATCATAATTTCCAAAACACATTAGATATAGATCAAGAAGTAAATTCAGAAATTGAAATTTATGCTAAATTCATACCTTTAACATATGCTAATTATTTAATTAATAGAAATAATCAATTAACTTCATTCTCATCAACTGAATTAAAACAAACAAATTTAGGATGTATAAGAGCAGTTGGTAAAATTTCAAATGTTTTAGATGAAGTTACAATTGGAAGTGGAACTATTCTTGAGCTTAATGTTGCTGCAAACGCAGTTGTTTCATTTTCTATTTTTGCAAATAAACAAAATAGTATAGTTCCTTTATATGCAGTAGAAAAACCAACAAATCTTCAATTACAAAATGATAAATATTATTATATTAAAGATGGTAAAATAACACTTGAAACAGGTCTTGTTGCTCGTGATGTTCAATATTATAAACCATATACTACAACAGAATTTTCAACAAGTGGTGTAGCTACTACTCTTATGCCGAAGACAACTGATACAACAATATTATTAGTTGCTACTCAAGATAGTACTTTTAGTGGTTTAAAAATTACATATCAAGATTCAGGAAGAATATAATGAATAAATCGCCCTATTTGGCGATTTTTCATTTTTCTGTTAAAATATTAAAAATAGGAGAAAGATAAAATGAAAAAAATATTATTTTTAATTATTACATTTGTAAGCTTAATTTTTTTAGTATCATGTGATTATGATTCATGTATTTTTTATACATCTTATGATTGTGATGGAATTGATTATTATTATAATGATAAAAACAATAAAGCCTTTGTTGGCAGAATTGAAATTTCAAATATAAATAATGAAATAATAATATTAGATGAATGTAATGATTGTACTGTAAATAGATTAGGTGGCTTTCATGGTACAGGTGTTAAGGCCCCATTTGCATTTGATCTTTTATATCTTCAAAATAATGATTTAATATTTTCAGATATTTATAAAACAAAAGATAAAAATATAGATTATGAAAAGAAAAAAATAAATGATTATTTTGCGTGGAATGAACATGAAATAATAAATATAAATATTAATTTGACTTTACCTAAATCATTAAATGAAATTTTACTATGTGATGCAGATTATGTATTAATAGATAAATATGCTAATGATAATAATGAAATTGTTGTAAAAATATATAGACCAGTTGTATATTTAAATATTAGTGAAGATAATAAAACATTTTATACTCAAGATGGTAAATTATATAAAAAGAAAACAGATGAATTAGTTGATTGTTTTATATATGAATAATAAATATCCTCAGCGTTCTGAGGATATTTTTATTTTTGGTTTACATAACAATTGTAAATAATCTAATTATAAAATATAATTAAATTAATTTGAGGTTATATATGAGAGGATTATATATTCATATACCATTTTGTAAAAAGATATGCTCATATTGCGATTTCCCTAAAATGGTATCAAGTGAAAATAGAATAGATAATTATTTTAAAAGATTATTAGAAGAAATTGATCATTATAATAATTATTTAAATGATATTGATACAGTATTTATTGGTGGTGGAACACCAAATTCTGTATCAATTAATAATTTAATTTTATTATTTGATAAAATAAAACCTATTTTAAATAAATCAATTGAAAATACAATTGAATTAAATCCTGAATTAATAACTGAAGAATTATTAATTATTTTAAAAAAATATAACTTTAATAGATTATCAATTGGTGTACAAACAATTAATAATAATTTATTAAAAATAATTAATAGATCACATACTAAAGAATTAATTTTAAATAAATTGGAATTAATTAAAAAATATAATTTTAATAATATTAATCTAGATTTTATATTTGGTATACCAAATCAAAATATGAAAGATTTAGATGATGATTTAAATTTTATATTATCATTAAATATACCTCATATTTCTTTTTATAATTTAATTTTAGAAGAAAAGACTATACTTTATCATAAAGTATTAAAAAATGAAATTAAGATGCCTTTAGATGATTCTGATGCAGATATGTATTATCATATCGTAAATATATTAGAAAATAATTCATATCATCATTATGAAACATCTAATTTTGCAAAGGCCGGATATGAATCTAAACATAATTTAAAATATTGGAATTCTCAAGAATATATAGGTATAGGTTTAGGTGCATCAGGATATATAAATGATATTAGATATGATAATCATAAATTGTATAAAGATTATTTAAATGAATTTATTGAAGATAAAATCACATTATCTATCCAAGATAAAAAGAGTGAATATTTTATCTTAGGATTAAGAAAATGTGATGGTGTATCAATAAATAAATATAAAGAATTATTTAATTCGGATCCATTTATTGATTTTAATTTAAATAAATTAATTGATGAAGATATATGTGAATTAAATAATGATTATTTTAAGATAAAAAAAGATAAATTATTTATATCTAATGAAGCTTTAATAGAATTTATAGGAGATAATGATGAAAAAGAATAAAAAGAATGATGAGATTGTTTTCTTTGAAATATCTCAATATAGATATCATTTAGAAGGTTTACGTGTAAGTAAAAATACTATATCATCATATGTTTCTGATTTAATGCAATATCAAAATTTTTTAGTCGAATATGAAAAAATAGATGATGTTACATATATTACTAAAGAAGACATTTTAAAATATATTCAATCATTAAAAAGAAAAAAATTAAAAACAACATCTATCGCAAGAAAAATCATTGCGATAAAAGATTTTCATGAATATTTATTAAAAAATGATGATGTAAAAGAAAATGTTGCCGCAACAATTGAATCACCTAAAATGGAATCTCATCTACCACAGGTATTAACTGTAGATGAGATAACAAAAATGATTGATTCAATTAAGGAAGATGATTCACTTGGAATTAGAAATAAAGCAATGATGGAAACATTATATGCTTCAGGAATGAGAATTAGTGAATTATTAGATTTAACTTTAGGACAATTACATTTAAAAGATGGATATATAAATGTAATAGGTAAAGGTGATAAAGAAAGACAAGTACCTATAGGTGAGATGGCAGTACAATCTTTAAGAAAATATTTACTTGAAAGAGAAAAAATTAAAAATAAACAAACTAATATTTTATTTTTAAATTATAAAGGTGATAAAATGTCACGCCAAGGCTTCTTTAAATATATAAAGAACCTAGCTAAAGAAAATGATATTAAAAAAGAAATATCACCTCATACAATAAGACATAGCTTCGCAACACACCTACTTCAAAATGGTACTGATCTACGTGCAGTACAACAAATGTTAGGACATGAAGATATATCTACAACGCAAATATATACACACATTGATAAAGAACGATTAAAAGAAGAATATGATAATACATTCCCATTGTCAATGCTTGAAAAAGATGAAAAATAGCTGATTTTAGGTCAGCTATTTTTTTAATTTTAAAAATTTCAAATTTTCTCAACACGTGCGTACATCATACGTGTATACATGAATTTTCTAATCTAGTTATAAAAACAAGAAATAATAATCAATAATAAAGATATAAATTATTTTAAACAAGATTATAATATTTCAATAAAATCAGGCATTTAAAATGATAGAATGATTAAATATCAATTTTTCTTAAAAAAATAATTTCATTTCAGCCCAAGGCGCGCGCGTACATATGTGTGTTGAACAATTTCAAAATCAATCTTGTTTGAAATACTATGAATTCTATTTCAATAAATTATCATTATGTTTTTAAAACCATTTGTATTTTGAAATAAAATGAAGTCAAATATACCCTTAATTTATACGAATCGAGATGGGTATTATTATAAATAATAATCTATCGATTTAATTTTCAAATGCATGACTATGTTTCATCTTCATGTTCATATCAAGCAATTCATGACCATATTTAGACTTTATCTAAAGATAAGGGTAAAAATACATTGTTGCAGTAATAATCAAGTATCAGCTCATTAGAAGCTTGTTAATAACAAATTTGCTTTAGCTTCCAGGTTATCTCTAGATAAGCATCAAATATCTTGATAATAAATGAAAGATCTTCTGGAACTGAAGTGCATGTAAACACAAGATTCCAAATTGCAATGTTGTAGAACCATTCAAACGATATATAGCTAAAGCTACATAGATTTTCCTATGAATTGATTTTTGATCTGATTAATTAAAATTAATTAATCGAATCGAGATGATGCTTTATCCATAAAATGATATCTCGATTGAATTTTCAGCGATTAAAAAACAGAAGAAATTCATCTTAAAAGCGTATTTTAAAAAGTAGAATCATTTTATCACCAGCAAGATAAAAGTAAAACATATTTTAACGCTTAAAAAATGCCCTAAATTTCATTTTTTCATAAAATGACAGTAGAATTATCACGTTTTAAAAATAGGCAATTTTTAAGTATATTTTTACAAACATTTGGTATCGAATATAAGAAAACATGAAGACTATATAGATACCTAGATAGTCAGAAAAAATTTCAAATCACAAATAGTTTTGAAAACAAGATAATATAATATTCAATAAAAGTAATATTATTTTAAAAACGATTATAATGATATTTAAAACTATTAGATATTTGAAATAAAATATCGGGTATTTTTAATGAGTCAAAACAGATATAAAAAATGAAGTGATTTTCAGCAAAGAAGAACGTTAAAAAACACTAATAAAATCAACGAAAAATGCTAAAAAAGCCCTCAATCGAGACGGGTAAATACACGCATTAAAACAGTGTTAAAAAACAAACAAAATGTGTGTTTATATATAAACATGAATTTATAGCGATCGAGATATTAAAAAGTGAATAACTATAAGTAAAATCAAGCGATAATCTATAGATTACATCAGGATATTTCATGTATGTGTTTTATCAGTCTATTAAGAGAAAAGATGAATCATGAACTTGGTGATGTCAGAGAAACATACTCATTGAATGAAAGAAGTTTGAAAAATAAAAACTATATAAAGAAGCAGTTTCATCTCATCAGTTGTACAACCTAAGTATTGTTGTGCCTTGTCTTATAAATTATCCCAACAGTAAAAAAATCAGAAGATAAGAAACGAAGAAAAATTATAGCTAAGCATTTAAGCATATAACAAAATCATAGATGTTAAAAATAATTTAAAAAATGAGTCAAAATATCTTATGAAAATGACCCTATAAAATAGAAGAAAAATAGGGCAAAATTTTCAACTTACAAATAGTTTTTAAAACTAGATAACAGAAATATAAAACAAGAAATAATCGAAAACGTTTTCAATTCTATTATTTATAATATATAATATAGAGTTTTTTATATTATTAAATATTTATATATAAAAATAGAGAAGTCAAGCTGATGAACTGCCAATTATGTGATTTTGTCGTAAGATCTACAGATAGCTAAAAATGGAAGCAAATCTAAAATAGATACTCATTTTTGGCCATTTGAGTATGTTTATTTATCAAAATCAGGTGTTGAACGCGTCTTTTTTAGATTTTGGTGTGAATAGGAACGCGTGAAAACGTCTTTTTTGACGACTTGAAAATTAAAAAAACGTACAATTATGTGATTCATCCTATTTTTCTGCTAAAAAAGGTATTTTTCAGCTTGAAGAAGAGATATTTTATCTTATTTTATTAATCCACAAAATCACAAAATTCAAAAAGTCCGCATCATTATTAAGTATATTATTGGTTTACATAATATATATTATGATAACTTAATTAGATATTTAAAATGACTTTTTCTGCCGAAAAAAACTGTTTATAAACATATTCTGACGTAGTTTTTTTGATTAAATTTAGTAATTTCAACGATTTAAACGAACTCATCTAATACTATTTGACTATGTTTACAAAAAAAACGAAAATAAAAATTAAATTCATAAATTCATTCCTGAATAATTGTCCTTCTCGCCTTAAAAGGGGTGTTTGACCTTCTTTAAAATTGGAAGCAAATCTAAATCTAGGGAATCAAAGATCTGGAATCAAAGAAAAATCATTTCAAGTTCTTCTACTTCTTCTAGCCCTAAAATGGGTATATTTGAATATTAACGCGTCTTTCATGATACCGTTTTCATAATATTTTCATAAAAAACGCCTAAATATGACCAAAATACATAAAAAAATCAACCTATTAAAGCTTAAAAACTTATAGGTTGATTTATATATCATTATATATTCTTCTTATTTTGACAATATTTTCGCATCATTTTTATGCTATTTCTAATTTGACATACATAATGTCATATATTTTTGGTAAATTTTAAATTTGTAAATTTT
>JAEELD010000009.1 GCA_016288695.1 Mycoplasmataceae bacterium | reverse complement strand
AATCTTTACATATAAGTCAAATTTATCTTTATATTCAAAATCATGGAAATTTGGCAACAAAAATTGAGATTTTTCATGTTCATAATTAATGTCCAATTCATTATTTTTTACATATTCAGTTAAATCTTGACCAACTTTTAATTTTCCTTCTTGATAAAGCTCATCAATTGAAACTTTCTTATTAACATAAATTGAATCTAATTTTTCCTTATTTTCTTTAGTTTTTCCTACAGACTTTAAGAATTTTTTTAAAATCAAACTTGTGTTTAAAATTATAACTGACTTCGAAGCAGCAAAAAATGATTCTTCTATCATAGCTTTATCAATTAAATCAGAGCCTTCATCATAAAGTAAATAATTATTTTTGCAAAAGTTTACTACCTCACTTATCCTATTACTTGATTTAACCTCATTTGTGCTTTTTATTTGGTTGTTTAAATCTTCCTTAACTAAAATGAAATCAACAATTTTCAATGATGCCGTATAACAAATTTCATTAATTTTTGTATATCTTTCTCTTATTTTTAAATCTTTATTTTTATAAAAATAATCAAATTTATCTAAAAAATTAGCATAAAATTCAGATTTTTCTTCCTTAATCTGATTATCAATCTCAATTTGTTGTTTTTTATCTAATCGATAATAGTTAATAACCCCACTATGGTATATGTATTCAAGATTTTCAAAACTAATTCCCTTTTCATCTTCATTAGAAGCCTTAACACTATTCAATAATGAACTACTAGCATTACAAGTAGGTTCTATTATTGAGCACAATGATAAAGGGATTAATCCTAAAAGAATTTTTTTTTGTCATATATATAAACTCCTTATCAAATAAGATTCTTAAATATTTAAGAACCCTCCCAACAAAATTATATTTATTTTATTTGTAGCAGAAGGAAATTAGATTTAACAAGTTAAAATTTAATTTAATAGTTTGAACAAATATCCATATTATTAAGTATTATGAAGTACTTTACTCATATTTCATCTAACAAAGGGATGTATTTAGAAGAGATAATTAGTCGAACAATATCTTATTACGCTGATAAATCTATTGCATATTTCGAAAAAAGACATATCCCATTTAAAATATTAAATATGTTAGACCAAAAAAAATTTATTGGTCAAATATGTTCAAAATCAACAGTTGATTATACTGGCAATTATATGGGGAGACACATAGAATTTGAAGCAAAACAAACAATAAATTCTGCTTTTAGTCTTAACTCAATAAAAGAACACCAATTATCATTTTTAATAGCTGCTAAGAACAAATTTAACACATTATGTTTTTTGATTGTTCATTTTTATAAACTAAACAAATATTACTTAATAACGATTGATGAAATACTTAAATATGTAAAAGAAAAAAGCAAAAAAACAATTAGTGAAAAAGACATAGAGACAATTGGATATGAATTAACAATTGTCTTTCCAGGAATCCTAAACTTAATTGAAACAATAAAAAAAATTATCTAAAACTCTTAATAAATTCTTTAGCAAATACTTTTGCATCTCTGTTGTTGTACAAAATATTATAAATGTTTGTTATTACTGGAGCATCTATATTATGCTTTTTAATAATATCATATGCAATTTTTGTAGCTCAATATCCCTCCACTGTTTTATTTTTATTTTGCTCCAATGCATTTTTTATACCCTTTTTTCCAACCAAAATACCAAACGAAAAATTTCTTGATTTTGTGTCTGTGCATGTTAAAAATATATCACCAATCCCACAAAACTCATATAAAGTGGTGTTCTTACCTCCTGCTATTGTTAAAATCCGAAAAATTTCCTTTGTTATTTGGGCTAAAACGGCAGAGCGTGTATTGATTGAATGATTTTGTGAAAAAATAATCCCACTCCCAATTGCCATAACATTTTTTAAAGCACTTATTATTTCAGCACCATAAACATCTGTAATTGATACACATCGAAAAAATGAATTATTAAATATTTTTGCTACTTTCTGAGCTTTTTTTATATCTCTAGATACTGTATTAACTATTGTTTTATGCTTAAAAAAAACATCATATGCAAAACTTGGACCTATTAAAGTAACTAAACCATTAGCTTTTTTATTTATTATTTTTTCTATAGTTAATGATCAAGTCTTATCTGTTTTCAAATTAAGACCTTTTGCCACATTTATGATAATAGGTCTGTTTTTTAAAATATCAATAAATTTACTTAAAGTCTGTTCAATATATATAGATGGAACAGCAATGATAATAAAATTTGGTTTAAAATCAACAATCATTTTTATATCCATGCAGACTAATGCTAATTTTTTAACTAATTTTGCTTTACCAAAATACTTACAATTAATTGATTTTTTTAAATCACTTATCTCTTTCTCATCTATCCCCCACATAGCTACATCATGATTGTTTGCTAACAATGTATTAGCTAATGCAGTTCCTCAAGCACCTGTTCCTAAAATTGCAACTTTACTCATTTATTTATCCTCCTGTTTTATGCCTCTTATTCGCGAATTTTTATCTTTGTAATAAACAGTTATTGGTACAGCATCTAATCCAAATGATTTTCTTATTATATTTTCTATAAACCTTGCATATGAAAAATGCAAATATTTAGGATTGTTTGTAAATATCACAAATGAAGGTATCTGCGCTTTGATTTGTGTGGCATATGATATGTTTAGTCTATGACCTTTGAATAAAGGTGGAGGATTATGAGCAACAGATTTTAAAATAATTTCATTTAATAAAGAATTATTAACTTTAATTTTTAATTGTTCGTTAATTAAGTCAATTTTTTCAAAAATTTTATTAATCCTACTCTTTTTCTTAGCAGAAATAAAAATTATTGGAGCTCATGGAATATAATGAAATTTAAATTTTATTTTCTTAATAAATTCATTCATTGTCTTTTCATTTTTCTTTACTAAATCTCATTTATTAACAGCAATGATTGTTGGTATGTTGGCTTTAAAAGCCATCCCTCCAATTATTTCATCTTGGTTTGTGATTTCCTCACTCCCATCTAGCATCAAAACTATTAATTGTGATTGTAAAATTGCATCTTGTGTTCTCAATAAAATAAACTTATCTAAATTATCTAATGTGCTTTTTTTTCTAACTCCAGCAGTGTCAATAATAACATATTGTTTTCCGTTGTATTTAAACTGACAATCCACACTATCACGAGTTGTATTAGGAATTGGCGATGATAAAACTCTGTCTGAATTCAATATTGAATTAACAAATGTGGATTTTCCCACATTTACCCTACCTATAACACAAAATCGTGTGGACGAATCGACATTGCTTGCTTTTGACACAGCAAGATTTTCTATGATTTTGTCTAACAAATCGCCTATCCCAATAGAATGCTCAGCAGAAATAGAAAGCGGTTTGCCAAAACCTAACGAATAAAATATGTCATTGTTTGTATTGATTGAATTTATATCAATCTTGTTCAAGACTAAAAATATTTTCTTTTTATTGCTTTTTTTTAATAATTTAGCAATTAAATAGTCATCATTGTCTAGCATTTCTTTATTTGAAACTATAAATAGTATTATGTCAGCTTCTGAAATGGCATATTCTGCTTGTGATTGAATGCTTTTTTGAAATGGTAGATTTTTATTAGTTAGACCTCCTGTATCTATCAATGTAAACTCTTTATTCAATCAATTTACTGTCCCATAAATTCTATCCCTAGTAACGCCTGGCGTATCGAAAATTATGGATTTCTTTTTGTGTATCAACCTATTAAATAAAGTTGATTTACCAACATTTGGTTTGCCTATAATAGCTACCTTACTAAGCTGCATTTGTTTTTTCCTTAAATTTGTCAATTATCATATTAGATACTTCATCAATTGACAAACCATTGTCATAAATTACAAATGCATCTTTTGATTTTACTAATGGAGAAAATTCCCTATGAGTATCTTGGTAATCTCGTTCAATTATTTCGTTTTTTATTATTGAAAGTGGTTTATTACAATTCAACTGCTTTCATCTTCGCTTTGCTCGTAAATCAATATCACCATCCAAATATACTTTTAATGTCGCATTAGGTAAAACAACTGTCCCTATATCCCTTCCTTCCATAACACAGTTTTTAGATAAAGCAATTTTTCTTTGATCATTAACACATTTATCTCTAACTTTTTTGATTGTTGCTATTTTACTGGCAATAGAAGCTATCTGTTGATCTAATAATTGTTCAGTAACATTGATGCCATTAATGTGTCATTTCCCATTATCTAAATCAACTTTTGAAGAATTTAAAACATCTAGAATTTCATTTTCATTTTCTAAATTTGATTTTTTTTGTTTTAGAACTAATGCATAACAACGATACATGTTTCCAGTATTTATTAGTAAAAATGATAACTTTTCTGCAATTTTCTTTGCGATTGTTGTTTTTCCAACGGCACATGGACCATCTATAGCTATTTGAAAACTTTTATCTATTATTTTGCTCATGATGTTATGACAAAAATATTAAGGATAACAATTAAAAGCATTAGAAAGATAATTGAAAAAACAACAACAAAATAAGATCTTTTAAAAAAATTATTTTTGGGTTCTACAACTGATGGTTCGATTGTGTATTGTTTTATATCATCCTTGTCTGAATTTGCATTTTCAATGATGTCATTTAATTTATTTAACTTTGCTTTACTAACACTAGGAAAATCAACTAATTGATTTTTACAATGATTAATCTGTGATTTTATTTCATTTAATAGCAAATAATTTTTATCATGTTCTAACCACTTATCTGATATTAAATTTGACTTAGTATCAATTATCGAGTTATTGGAGTATGTATGTAAAAAATCATTAATTCGTTTACTTAAATCATTTTTAACATCTCTGTCTAATAAATTATTAAATTTTTTTAAATCAGAAAATTTTTTTAAATCAACATTATTAACAGACACTAAAGATATAATGTTAAGTTCATTTTGAAGATTATTGAGAATTGAAGGAGAAATATTATTAATTTTCGTTTGATACTGCTTTAATATTTTAGCTTTCTCATCTATGGAAAATAATAATGCATCTTGACTTAAAATTTGTTGACGATAGTCAGCATATTTTTCCATCCTTGTTGTTTCTTTATTATTTTCCATACCACTATATTTAATATAGTACATTATAATTTGAAGCTGCTAAAATAGGTCTTCCAATTTATTCAAAGTATTTTTAGCACTCTCACTAAATGAGTGCTAATTTTATGTTATAATCTTAACTAAGGAGATAATAATGAATTTTAGTTTTCAACCAAATGAAGAAGGAAAAATACTAGAAAAGTGTGGAAGAAATCTTAATAAAGAAATTGAAAATGGTAAGATAGATCCAATTATCGGTAGAGATGATGAAACAAGACGAGTTATTGAAATAATATCACGTAAAAGCAAAAATAATCCTGTTTTAATTGGTGAACCAGGAGTAGGTAAAACAGCAATAGTTGAAGGATTAGCAATGCGTATAGTCAATAATGATGTTCCTACCAACTTGAAAGATAAAATTATCTATGAAATTTCATTACCAAGTTTAATTGCTGGGGCAAGTTTCCAAGGCCAATTTGAACAACGAATAAATTCTTTAATAAAAGAAGTAAAAGAATCTGATGGCAGGATAATTTTATTTATCGATGAAATCCATCAACTAGTAGGAACTGGAAAAAACGCAGGTGGAGGAATGGATGCTGCTAATATTTTCAAACCTATGTTAGCAAGAGGTGAAATTAAGGTTATTGGGGCTACAACATTAAATGAATACAGGCAATACATAGAGAAAGATTCTGCATTAGAAAGAAGAATGCAAAAAGTATATGTTAAAGAGCCTTCTAAAGAAGAAGCATTAACAATTATGAGAGGTTTAAAACAACGATGAGAAATCTTCCATCAAGTCAAAATTCATGATTCGGCACTTATAGCTGCAGTAAATTTATCGGATAGATACATAAATGATCGTTTTTTACCTGATAAAGCTATAGATCTAATAGATGAAGCTGCTTCAAAAATCAAAACTCAAATGTACTCTTTACCAGAAAATTTAGATGAAGTAAATAGGAGAATAATTTATTTAGAAACAGAAAAAGCTGCACTTTCTTCAGAGAAAGATCAAAAAAGTATACAAAATCTAAAAATTACTGAATCTGAATTAAAAAAACTAAAAGATAAACAAGCTAGTCTAAATAAAGAATGACAAAAACAAAAATCTGAACACAATAAATTAAATGATTTAAAAAAACAAGTTGAAGATAGCAAATTAAAGGTTGATAAATACCAACTTGAAGGAGATTTCTTAAAAGCAAGTAAACTTTTGTATTCAACAATACCACAATTGGAAGAACAAATTAAGGTTATAGAAAATAAAATGCATAGTGATCCCAATTATATGATCCATGATTCTGTTGGTCCAAATGATGTTTCGGAAGTTATTTCAAAAATAACAGGAATACCTGTTGAAAAATTATTGGAATCAGAAAAAAACAAACTATTAAATTTAAATAAAGACTTAAAAAAATGAATTATCGGACAAGATAAAGCAGTAGATGCAGTAAGTAATGCAATATTGCGTAGTAGGGCTGGAATTAATGATCCTAATCGTCCAATAGGTTCATTTTTATTTATTGGACCTACAGGAGTAGGTAAAACAGAATTGGCAAAAAGATTATCAGTCTTATTATTTGATGATGAAAAATCTATGGTCCGGTTTGACATGAGTGAATTTATGGAAATGCACTCTGTTTCAAAATTAATTGGTGCTCCCCCTGGATATGTTGGATATGACCAAGCAGGACAATTGACCGAAGCGGTTAGACGCAGGCCATACTCAGTAATACTTTTAGATGAAATTGAAAAAGCCCATCCTGATGTTTTAAATCTATTTTTACAAGTTTTAGATGATGGAAGATTAAAAGATAGCCAGGGAAGGAATGTTAATTTTAAGAATACAATTATTATCATGACAACTAACTTGAATAGTGAGTTGATTATGGAAAATAAAAATGAAGAAGCTATTAAGAAATTAACAAATGTTTTAAAAAAAGAATTTATTAATAGAATAGATGAAATTATTCCATTTAACCAATTAGAAAGTAAATCAATTATTTTAATAATTAAAAAAAACTTGAGTGAATTGACTCTAAGACTTCAACAAAAAGATATAGATATAAAATTTAACAAGTGTATCTATCCCTTTATAGAAAAAAACTCATATGATGTTATGTATGGGGCTAGACCTATAAAAAGGTTTATTCAAAAAGAAATTGAAAACCTAATAGCTCAAAAAATTATCAAAAATGAAATTACAAAAAATAAAAATTATGAAATAACTTTATCTGGTAAATCAAAACTAATAGTTAATGAACTTTTACCTAGTTAATTTAATCAAAGCACAAATTAAAATAATGCAATATTTTGTCAACAAAATATAAATATAATAATTAATATCTAATCAAAATATTTTTTTGGAGGTTAAAGTATATGAAATTAGTAAAATGTGCAAATGCTCCCGAAGCAATTGGTCCGTATAGTCATGCTGTAAAAATTGGAAATTGTATATATACTTCTGGACAAATTCCTGTTAACCCAGCTACAGGAACAGTCCCAGCAACAATTGAAGAACAAGCACATCAATCCATGAAAAATGTAAAAGCTATTTTGGAATGTGAAGGATATTCTTTAAATGATGTTGTAAAAACAATAGTTTTTATTTCTGATATTAATGATTTTGCAAAAATTAATAAGGTATATGAAAGTTATTTTAAAGAACACAAACCTGCAAGAAGTTGTGTACAAGTTGCTAAATTACCTCGTAATGTAGGTTTGGAAATAGAAGCTATTGCTGTGAAAGAATAATTTATGGTTAAAACACTCAATAGTAATATCAACAAAACTGAACCAGGAATAAAAGTTAAAGCTGAAACGGCTAATAAAATTGGTTTATTTGGGGCTATTTCTGTTATTTTTGGCTCAATGGTTGGTGTTGGAATTTTTCTTAAAAACAAAGGAGTTTTTTCAAATAATAATGGACATCCAATCGGAGTAATACTTTCGTGGGTCCTTGTGTTTATTATTGCACTATGTACTGCTTTTTCATATGGGGAAATATCAAGAGCAAAAGTTCCTCATAATTCTGGATTAGGTGGTTGATCTAGTAGATATATTGGTAATAGATTTGGTAGATTTATTAAAATTATGTATCCATTAATTTATTATTCAATTTATGTATTTGTTATGTCGATGTTTTTTGCAGAATCTATATTCAATATAAATCCTGATTATGCAACATCAAGTATTAATGGTATTAATTTTTGAATGATTATTTTAATAGGGTTTGGTCTTTCTATCTTAATCATATCCTCCATAGTAATAAGTGAATCTCTTGTTACAAAATCATTAGGTTTAATTTCATTAATAAAATTCTTACCAATTACCCTAGTTATAGTTTGTGGTGTTGTATGCGGTATTATAAATCCTGAAAATAATTTATTTGTTTCAGAACATGTTGATAAGTATACTAAGGATTTTGACCTATTTGGAATATTTAATTCGCTACCTGCAATAATGTTTGCTTTTGATAGTTTTTTAATTGTAGGTAATATCTCTGACAAATTAGAAAATGCAGAAAAAAACTTACCATTATCTATTATTCTTTCAATGGTTATTTCTGGTTCATTATATTTCTTTGTAACTATTGGTCAGTTATTTTCAGGTTGTGGTACACCATATGAATTATTTAATGTTCTTTTAAAGGGAAATGAAGGGGCAATTAAAATTTGCACAATATTGATGTCTATATTTATGGCTATAGCTCTCCTTGGATGTACTTTATCACTAACTATGGCTGGAGTTAAATCATTTGCATATGCTATTGATGAAGAAACTTTATTTGCATCAAAATGATTCAAAAAAATTAGTAATAAAACAACTAAATCATTTGGTGCTGCAATCTACTTATTCATAATTCTTATAATGTACTTTCTTCTTGTTAGTATCCCTTCTGGAATATTACAAACTGATAAGTTATATGATGGTATAAGTAATGCCATTGTTGTATTTGCTTTTATACTTTATGGTATTGTTGCATTATCATCAGTTGTTAATTACGAATTGAATAAAGTTCCTACTTCTGAAGTTAATCATCAAAAAGGACAAATCCCTACTTCCATCATTGGATTTTTAGGATGTATTTTAGTTCCTTTATGAAGTTTAGGCTATACATTTGGGTATGATGCTATAAAAAATAGTGGTGGTGAATTTAAAATCTGAGGTTTATTTTATGACAACAAAGATCCTCTTGAAAAATGATCTGGTAGTTTAATATTCTGAGGATTTTCAATATTTTTATTCATTATTCCATTTATAAATGACTTTTTAATTTCTTTAACTGATCATAATTACAAACAATTACTATTGTGACAAAAAGAAAAAAGTGTCAAAATTTCTAAAAACAAAATACACTAAATGCTTAATGAAAAGTATCTTTTAGTAGATAAAATCATTAAAAGTTCAAAATCATTAGTAGTTTTTACTGGGGCGGGGATGTCAGTTGAGTCTGGGATTCCTGCATTTACTGGAAATGGTGGCTTGTGAACAAAATATGACCCTAAGTTCATTGAACTTGATTATTTTTTCTCTCATCCTTCTGATTCTTGAAAACAAGTAAAACACATATTTTATGACCATATGATAAATAAGGCTAAACCAAATTTTGGTCATATTTCAATAGCTAATCTTGAAAAAAAAGGAATTGTGAAAACAGTAATCACCCAAAACATTGATGGGCTCCATCAATTAGCTGGATCAAAAGAAGTTTATGAACTTCATGGGACTACAAAAATTTTAAAATGTATTAAATGTGGTGGTATCTATAAAGATACAGAAATAAATCTAAAAACAACAGATACTCCAACATGTAACAAGTGTGGTGGTATTTTAAAACCAAACTTTGTTTTTTATGGAGAAAATCTTGATAGTTATACTCTTAATTCATCTATAGAGATAATCAAAAAAGCTGATGTTATATTAATAATTGGCACCAGTGGCCAAGTAATGCCTGCTAATCAATTACCTTTTATAGCAAAAAATGCAAATCCTGATGTGAAAATAATTGAAATCAATCCAAATAAATCAACTTTTACTAATTCTATTACAAATTATTATTTTCAAGAATCAGTAGTAAATTTTTTTAGAAAAATTACAAATTAAACACCTAGATTTATTTAGATTCTACTTGTGGTTGCTGTTGTACACTTTGCTTAGGTGGAGGTATTTCTTGATCTCCATTGCTTGAAACATCAATAATACATGTTCTTACTAATGGTTTCTTTCGTTTATTTGACCAAATAAAAAAATGCACAATGCTAGCAACAGTTTTTCTTATATAAGTAATATTTATATGTGAACTTTTTGCTAATATTTTGTCAATTCTTTCTTTAATTGAATATGAAATTTTTGTGACTAGTGCTTGTGAATTCTTAACCAAAAATGAACCTTTTGTTGTAATTGAAGGAACCGAAACTTGTTTCATGTTCTTTGTATCAATTAATAATGTTACCGAGAAAATACCATCTTCTGAAAGAATTCGTCGATAATTTAACATTCCGATTAAATTATTATCTATCTTGCCATTATTAACATATACTTCTTCAACATCAACAGAGTCACTTGTTTGATATAATTTGTGATCAATAATTTCAACAACTTGACCATTAGTGATTTGAAATATATTATCTTGATGTATTCCAGAATCAATCGCACTTTGTCTTAATGCTCGTAGCATTTTAAATTCACCATGAATTGGAATAAGATATTGCGGATTTGTTAACTTAAACAATAATTGATGTTCAATTTGAGTGGCATGACCGGATGAATGTAATTTTGTTTCTTTGGAATTAGTTTTTATTTGAACTCCACACATATAAAGTCTATTAACTAATTGCTCTACAGATTCATAATTACCAGGAATAGGACTAGATGAAAATATAATAGTATCTGTTGGTTTTAATGTAATTCAAGGGTTTTGACCTTGTGCTATTTTATTCAATGCTGCCATTTCTTCACCCTGTGAACCAGTACATAAAATTAATATTTCTTTGTCTTGAAAATCTTTTAATTCACGTGCTTGAATTATTAATTCTTTAGAAATATTCAAGAAACCAATATCTATTGAAATATTAACATTCGAATTAATACTTCTTCCTAATAAACATATCTTTCTTTTAGCTCTAATAGCTATTTCAATTACTTCTTCAATTCGTTGCAAATTGCTTGAAAATGTTGAAACAAAAATTCTTCCAGGACAGCTTGATATTATATTAGACAACTCATCTATTACATACTTCTCACTTGGAGCAAAACCTAGTGTTTCAGCATTTGTTGATTCACAAATGAGTAAATCAACATCAGTGTTTCCAAATTTACTTAATTTTAATATGTCGAATTCATCACCTTTTGTTGAAAAATCAAATTTAAAATCTCCTGAGTGAACAATTTTTGCATTTGTAGTATTGATATATATCCCAAACGCATCAGGAATAGAGTGACAAACTCGATAAAACTGTATTGAAAACTCATTTGTTTTAATAACTGATGAATCATCAATAATTACAAATTCTGGCATGTTTTTTATTTCATGAAATTCTTTTAATTTTTTTTTGATCATTTCAATAGGTAAACGACCTGCATATATTTTTGGAATATCCACAGTCATTAACAAATATGGTATGCCACCAATATGATCTTCATGACCATGGGTAATAATAAGACCTTTAATTTTTTTTGCATTTTCAACAATGTAATTAAAATTACATATAATCCCATCAACACCAGGTAATTCCTGATCACAAAATTTTATTCCACAATCAACAATAAATAATTCATCACCTTGTTCAAAAACATACATGTTTTTACCAATCTCTTCAACCCCTCCAAGAGGAATAAATTTTGTTGGTTTCAAATTTGGTTTATTATCATTAAATAATTTATTTAAAATTTCATTTTTCATACATTAAATCCTTATTCACTCTTGCTCAAAATAAAATGGGTCAATTTTATTAATTTTGTCATAATACAATTTGCCTGACAAATGGTCAATTTCATGCTGCAAACAAATTGATAACAAATCGCTTGCATCAATTGATATTTCTTTTTTATTTAATAAATCATATGCATGTACTGTAATTTTCGAATATCTTGGTACATAACCTGCGTGTTTTTCTTTAACACTTAAACAGCCTTCACCAGAAGATAAAAAGACTTTTTGTAAGGAATACTGTATTATTTTTGGATTAGCTAATAAGTATTTATATTCTTTATCTAAATGATTAAAGTGAATATAAATTACTTTTTTTAATAATCCAACTTGATTGCTGGCAATAGCTATCCCTTCTTTAATACCACATTCTTTTGCTTTACCTAAGTAACAGCAATCTATATACTTGACCATAATGTTAATGAGTTTTTGTTCATTATCAGATATATTATTTATGTCTAAATCTTGTGAAGGCTGACGTAAAATTACATTACTATCATCCAATAAGTATTGTTTAATATTATCCATTGATGAAATAAAAAGAATTTATTAAATTTTTTAAATAGAACAACAAATACTAATACAAATTATAACTTATTTAAAAAACTTTTAATAAATTATAATATCCATGGTTATCAATATGTGTATTTGTGCGCCTTTAGCTCAATTGGATAGAGCGTTTGGCTACGGACCAAAAGGCTGCGGGTTCAACTCCTACAAGGCGCGCCATTGATCCGGGAAGTAGCTTAGCTTGGTAGAGCACTTGGTTTGGGACCAAGGGGTCGCAAGTTCGAATCTTGTCTTCCCGACCATAAATGGCAGGGTATCTCAGTTGGTTAGAGAACTCGGCTCATACCCGGGGTGTCGTGAGTTCGAATCTCACCCCTGCTACCAAAATTTTAAGGAACTTTAGCTCAATTTGGTTAGAGCCCCCGACTCATAATCGGTCTGTTATAGGTTCGAGTCCTATAAGTTCCACCATAAAATAACATTGTATAATATGCATAAGGTTTGGATGCTTACCCAAGTCTGGTTGAAGGGATCGGTCTTGAAAACCGAAAGGTATCGAAAGGTACGCAGGGGTTCGAATCCCTTAGCATCCGCCACTTATATCGCGGAGTAGAGCAGCCTGGTAGCTCGTCAGTCTCATAATCTGAAGGTCGGTGGTTCAAATCCACCCTCCGCAACCATAATGTAAACTACAGTATTGATACAATGTCAATACTGTTTTTTTTATGCAAAATAAGCAATAATTTGATAAAATGCGGATACTGTTCCTAAAGAAACTAGAGAAATGTTTGATATTAAAGAAGGAGGAAACATTAAAGGTTTTAGGTAGTAAGAAAAAGAGGTATTGTTATATTAAAAGCTGATATTTTCTATAATGTTGCGGAGAAACAAATCAAATGAACACTATATTAAAACTTGAAAAAGTCATAAAGTCATATCCTTCCTTCCACTTGAAGGAAGTATCTTTTGAAGTAAAACCAGGACAAATCATGGGCTTTATCGGACGTAATGGTGCAGGTAAAACCACAACCTTAAAATGCATCATGAATCTCATCCATTTTGAAAGTGGAAAGATCAGAGCTTTTGATACTGATATGGCAGAGAATGAATTAGAAAATAAACAGAGAATTGGCTTTGCGTTAAGCGAACTAAATTACCATCCAAACAAAACCATTCACCAATTGTTGAATGTCACAAAAAGATTTTATAAGCAATTCGATGAGCAAAAATTTAATGAAGCATGCCGTTTATTTAATTTAAATCTCAATAAGAAACTCGAGGAACTAAGCAGTGGTATGAAAGTTAAATATTCTGTCTCTATTGCTTTATCTCATAATGCAGAACTATTAATTTTAGATGAACCAACATCAGGATTAGACCCTGTTTCTCGAGATGAGATATTAGACATCTTCCGTAACATTGTTAAAAACAAAGATAGAGCGATTCTTTTCTCTACACACATAACTAGTGATTTAGATAAATGCGCTTCTGATATCACTTATATTTATGATGGTGAAATTATCTATACAGGAGCCAAAAATGATTTCATCAATTCTTACTTATTTGTTAAAGACAAATCTTTCAATAAAAAATTATTAAATGAATATATTGCTTATAAAGAATTCGATGATCGAATTGAAGGATTAATTAGCATAGATAAAAAAAATCTTTTTAAGAAAAATATGATCAAACCACAAGAACCAGATTTAGAACAAATCATGATCTATATTGAAAGGAGTAAAAGTAAAAATGAAAGCTTTGATTTATAAAGAATTCAAATTGGTGATGCACCCAATTTGTTATGTTTTCATTCTTCTTTTTCCGTTCACGATTCTTATTCCTTCTTATCCATTAGGAGTGGGATTCATCTATGTCTTAACTTGCTATCCAATCCTCTTTTTAGGAGCTAATAAAGGCCAACAAAGTAATGATTTGCTTTATTCAACTTTGCTACCGGTTCGTAAAAAAGATATTGTCATGGCGAGAATTATCACCATTATACTCATGCAAGTAGCTTTCATTGCTCTCATGTCAGCTTTATATCCTCTTGCTCGTATAGTTAACGATCTTGTATCACAATCATTGCCGAAGCCAGAAGACTATGCCAACCCTGGGTTAGGACTTGATAGTTATGTTCTTCTTTTAGCAGTGGTCATTATCGGCTACGCCATTGCAGATTTAATCTTCTTCCCAATTTACTATAAAAAAGGAAAATCAATTGTCATGTCAACATTATTTACCATCTTAGGATTTGTTATCTATGTTGGTGTATTTACTGTTGCTTTGCCTTATATTCCTGGTTTAGAGATTCTTAATAACCTGCATATTGGTATCCAAATTGGTGCACTCGCTGGGGCATTAGTTACATCGTTTGCTATCCATATTGCGGTTTATAAGGTATCATCTAAACGATTAGAAAAAGTTGATTTTTAATAAAATTAAGTCGCTCATTCATATGACATATAATGTCTTTTCTAAAGGCTATAATAAAACCAGAAGTAATTTTTAAAAATTTTTGTTTTTTTTAAAAATTTAAAAAAAATTTTGTTTAAAAAATTTTAAAAAAATATAATTACATTTGAAAGTTGTCATTTATTTGACCTCCTTTCTTGGGCTTACGGCCCCTTTCTGCTTTTAATGAAAAATAAACGTTGAAATGTATATTTCAGCAAAGAATTTAAATACAACTATTATAAAGACGTCGATAAAAATAAATGACGTCCTTTATTTGTTTGGAAAAGTTATTTACCAACAATAAAAAACCATTGATTATGTTTTTATTGTTCATCAAAAATTGACCGGTACAATAAAAATTTTTGTATTTTCATTGATAAAAATAAAAATAAAGGTTTTTCCAAAAACACATATGTTTGATTACACAAACCTATTATTTTCTATAAATATGACTTTATAATTTTTAGAAAAATGAATAATAAAAGACCACAATGTAGCATTAATGATAAAAAGCTTAGAGAAGAAATAAGAACAAAAATTAATGAAATTTATTCATGAAATTTTAAATAATTCTTCAAACCTTTGCAACAATGACTTCTGATTATTTGTGTGAAAAGGAGTCTATATATTCAAGGTATATATAATAATCCATAATGAAAGTATATGATTGCTGAATATAAATCAGATGTGTTAAAAAATAAACATATGGTTGATGTTTAAATTAATTATTTTGAATAATGGGTATTTTATTTCAATAATATGTAAAACCCTAAATACTTCAAATGTACTAAATTTTATATAATTTATGAAGTTAGATTAAACAACATAATCTAGCTTTACCCATAATATTTGTGGTTCAGTGGTGTACCGGTTAACATGCCTCTCTGTCACAGAGGAGATTGCGGGTTCGATTCCCGTCTGAACCGCCATAATATGGTTTCATAGCTCAGTCAGTAGAGCAAAGGACTGAAAATCCTTGTGTCGGCAGTGCAATTCTGCCTGAAACCACCATAATTAAAAAATTATGTAAATGAATAATTAAAGACAGGGAAGTAATAAAATAAGAAAATTAAAAATGTAATATGCACCCATTTGTTTTCCTTGTTTAAAAAATCATCAGCATAATTTTCAAGCAGTGAATACAAAAACTCAGGAGTATAATTATTAGTTTGAATGATTAGGAAATATTTGTCACAATTTTCATATTTTTTTAATGAATTTGTGTGCTGATAAACTAATCGTTCGAATTCCTCAAATATTGGTTTGAAAATTCTTTTTTCAAATGCCTCAAAGTATTTTGAAATGTTTTTTATTTTGTGACGATTAAATATTCCAAATTCGGCAAATGCATTGTAATTTCTACACCATTGTATTGGTTGTTGGTTCTATCTTTAAAAATTAAATCAGTCTATGAAATACACCATTGTTTTTTGAGTTTTTGTGTTAGCCTTAATTATTTCAAAGTTTTTTAATCAATACAATGGTATAAAGCCAGGCGGGTTTTGTGATTGTCATCTTGGCAATAATCAATTGAATTCAGTAGTAGGTTTTAACAAATTTAATACCTCTTCAATAGTTAATTTTCGTCAATCGTTTGTATTTACATTCTTCTTTCCAAATCTATTAATAATTTGATTTGTTTTTGTCTTCAATCATATGCAATGAAGTTTTCATAAATAGAATTTGCTCAAAAAATACATTCAAAATCATATATTTTATTTTTTAGATCCTCTACTTCTGTTTTGGGATAATATTTTTTTCAAAGTCCAAATACATATTCAAAAGGAACTTCGCTATAATCTTTATTAATAAAATAATTTGAATCAATATTTTGAACTTTTCATACATTTTTCAACTCAACATAAGAAAATATATCTAATTTATTTTGCAAGACTTTAAACACATCATCAATTTTTATTTTCATATTTAGAAAAAAATGGTTATTTTTTGTGGTCTATTGATAAACTGATATATATTTTATTGACAATTTGTGACAGCAAAAGTTGTTTGAACAAGTGATTAAGGAAGGGAAGAGGTAAGAGATTGTTTATTATTTACACTTTTAAATATATACATCTAATATAATATTTTTTGCTATTATTAAAAACAATAACATGAATAATTTTAATTTACCATCTAATATTGAGGCCGTTTCGCTATTAAAGTTTATTAGAACAATGGATGGCCAGCTTGTTGTTCCAATATATCAAAGAGAATATAAATGAACCAAAATGAAAAGTGTAAAAATTTGATGATTGGATATAAAAAAACTATTTGACAACAAAAATGGTTCACATTTTGCTGGTTTTATTATTTACAATACACAATCAAAAACTTATGATCAAAATGAATTGTTAATTATTGATGGTCAACAACGATTGACAACAATGTTTTTAATACTGAAATGTATATTAGATTTATTTAAAGAAGATAAAGAAAAAGACGATTTTAAATTTAAATATTTGTTCAAACAGGAAAAAGGCGAAATAAAGTTGCGTCTTAAAGAAGCAAATTCAAATTCCATGATTTTTTCAAAAATTATGAATGATATTGAATTAAATGAGGATGAACTTAAGTCTAATATTTATTGTGTTTTTAAATTTCTTCATGATGAAATAATGAAATATTCCAATCAAAGTATCGAAAATTTAATGTGTGCTTTGGAAAGACTTTATATTATTGCAATTCCGCTTGATAATAATCATGAGCCACAAAAAATTTTTGAATCCATAAACTCAAAAGGCGAAGGGTTAAAACCTGTGGACTTAATAAGAAATTATATTCTTATGGGTCTAGAAGCGAATTATCAACAAAAAGTTTATGAAAATTATTGATTAAAGTTTGAACAAATAATTGCTCCAGATAAAAGAGAAAAATTTTGATTAAATTTTATACGATTGAAAACAAAGGATTTATTTTGAAATACAAATCTATATGACAAATTTAAAGAATATTATGATTCATTACAAAATGATAATAAAAAAATAGAAATTTTTTTAGATGAATTGTTAGAATATTCACAGTTATTTAAAGATTTATATGAGCCTAAAGATACTGAAAATCCAGTAATAAGAGATTTTTCTAAATTAGAATCGTCTGGTTATTGTTCTTCTGTTGCGATGTTACTGTTTAAAATGTACAAACAAAAACAGATAAAAAAAGAATTATTTGATAAAATTTTCATATTATTAAACACTTATTTCATCAGGAGAGAAATATGTGATATAGATTATGATTTATCTCAAGTTTTAGTTCCGTTAATTGAAAAAATTGAAAAAAATCAACCTGATCTTTATGATTTTCTTTTATTCAAAATTGTAAATGTAAATGTAGATAATAAGGGACGAATGCCTGATGATGAAGAAGTAAAAAATGAAATTCATAATCAGGATGCTTATAAACATAGAAAAGGATATACCTCAGTTATATTTCGTAATATTGAAGAATCTCAAACTTCAGCAAAAAAGACTGAATTAGTGAAACCTTTAACAATAGAACATATAATGCCAAAGAAACCAAAGCCAAACTCCGAATATTGAAAATATTTTGAATCAACTAATGATATTGAATTCAAAAAATACTTAAACAAAATAGGAAATTTGACATTATTGACACGTGATGACAACATTTTGGCAAAAAATAGCGAATATGCAAAAAAATTAGATTTCTTTACTTACAAAGATTTGAAAATAAACGAGTTACTTTTTAAAACTAAAAAGTGAAACAAAGACAAAATTAATAAAAGAACAGATTGGCTTTGTAATGAATGCATTAAATATTTCCCATATCAAAAGTCATTAAAAAAGTTTAGCAAAACATATGACATTTGTTGTAATGTTAAAAACATTAAATATTCTGCATTATATGATGAAGATACAAAGTCTGTAACTGTCAAAAAAGGTACAAGAGTCTATGACTATTCTAATGATGAAGAAAATGAAAATTTTCCTTTATTTATTGAATTATGCGAAAATGGTACAATAAAAAAATATGAAGATAATAACTATTATTTCAATAATGATTATAGATTTGCACCAACTAAGTTAGGTGCAAATGTTTCTGCTAAATCATCATCAATAAATTTCCTTACTAATTGTTCATATAATGGCAAAGATAAGTGACAAAAATCAAAAGATTAAGAATTACATTTTTGAAATATTGAAATAATGTCTTCAACTTTCTTTACACAACCATATGTAGATGGTAATCTTTTATCTTTTTCATTATATTTAAAATCTCATTTAAATCCTGCACCAGTCGTTCGTTTATCTCTTTTGGATTCGTTACCTCGTTCGTGCAATAAATTTCAAGGTATATTAACATATTTGCAACAAGAAAAATATATTTCATTTGGGGCAATATCTAAGAAAAATATAAAATCATAGTCATTAGTTTTATGAACTGATTCATGCTGAAATTTGCTAGTTCTATCCATAGTTGCTGATTTTACTTCAACTCTTCAATTATTTATCTTAATATCTCAATTTCCTGTTTTTTCATTATCACCTTGTGTTCTAAAACCGCCAAGTTTAAAAACACTTTGCAAAAATTCTTGTGCATTTCTACCACGCTCATCAATGCTAAGGGAACGCACAGCTATAAATTTACAATCAGGTGATCACGGATCTTGTGTTTTACATGACTGTTTAGTGTTTTTAATTTGTTGTATAAATAGGTCGTCTAAACTTAAATTTTTACACATAAATATTTATCCTTTACAAATGTTTTGAAATAGTATAGACACATTTTTTGATTAAACTTGTTCTTAGATTTAAAGCAGAGTTTGTTGACAAAAAAGCATAATCATTAGATCAATCTGTACTTTTCAATTTTTGCAGAATTTTACTCTTATTTTTTTTATCCAATATGACTATTCCATAACCGCGTTTATTTGGTAAATCAAAAAATGATTTATATGCTTTCATACCAGAAAAACATGTTGATGGTAAATATAGATCGCATTCATCAATCATCTTAACATTTCTTTTTGATGAGCTTGTTGGTCCATTGGAAAGAGAATAAATCTTAACAATTTTGTCAGTGTTGTATGTCATACCAATTGTTTTGATATTAAAATCTTTTTTAGCTCAAATTTGAAATAGCGTTGCAACATCAATGCTCTTACCATCTGGATATTGGAAACTATTCAATGGCAATTTTATTGAAAAAACAAGTTTATGATGTAAAACTCTATTTTTAGGTGTGCCTTTACCATCGCTTTCAAAAAGCGGTGGTAAAATCATTGCAATAAAATCACATTTTTCAGCATGATTAATAAATCTTAAAGCTAAATTCCCTCTTAAACCAAAAGGAGGATTCCCAATTAATATTGTTTTTTTATTTGGAATCACATATTCCAAGAAGTTCTGTTTGATTAATTCTTTATTGCCTTTTGGGTCAATATCTATTCCGATTCTGCGTTTTTTTGGTAACAATTCAAAAAAATTGCAACAACCAGCACTTGGTTCAATAAAAGTATATTTTTTAGAGTCAATGTTATTATCTTTTAAAAATTTCAGCAAGATTTTGTAACATTTTTTAGCTATTTCTGGTTTTGTGTAAAATTGGTCTTTATTTCTTGCTGAAATATATTTGATGTATTGAGATACCTGCTTCCTGTCATTTGTTAATAAAATTAAATCTAAATAATACTGCGATGGAATAGAGTTATTGTTTACTCATCTAACGATTGTATTATTGTTTAAATTAAATTTATTTGCTAAGAAATCAATGCCATATTTTTTTCTCAATGAATAAAATAAATTTAAAAAATCTTTATCAGTGAAATGCTTAAAATTATGTCCATTTCTCATTTTTCCTCTATCTAATTATTATTTGCTGAATAATTACAATTATTAATATACCAAAAATACAATAAAATTGTATTTAATTACTTGTCACATTTATAGTCACTATGTGACTAGTATAAAAAATAGAGCTATGAGTGAAGTATAGTTTAAAGTGCCCAATTAATTAAACTTAATTCACTCAAATAAATTAAAATTGATGCATCTTGTCTAACTATGAATCAATAAAATTGACTCACAACATATCATATGAGTTGCTTTCTCGAATCGTGTACACTTAACATTAATGTGCTTGCATGGCAATATTTTTTCTAGTGATTTTTTAATATTATTTTTATGATTCCCAAAAAAAATATCTTCACAGATTATTGTTAAATCAATATTAACTATCTTTTTATTTTTAAGAAACATTAATGCCTTTTTTAAAATTTTTTGCGAATCTAAATTCTTGTTAAATTTATCACTATCAGGAAAATAATCACCAATATCTCCTTTCCCTAAAGCACCAAGTATTGCATTGCTAATAGAATGAAGTACAATATCACCATCTGAATGCGCCAATATTGACCATTCTGATTGCATTTTATAGCCTCCAATAACTATTATTTTTTTTCTCTTTACTAACTTATGTTGATCTATACCATGACCAATAAAAAACATAAATATGACAATTAATATTACTATTATAAAAATATGAAAATAATAAATTGTTTAGCTATTAAAGAAAAAATAAAAGAGCAACTGATTGAAGAAATCAAAATGCTAAAAAAACATAATGTTGTTCCAACATTAGCAATTATTCAAATTGGAAATAATAATGCAAGTAATATCTATATCAGAAATAAAATCAATTTAAGTAAAGAACTAAATACTAAAACTTTATTATTCCATTTTGATGAAAATGTACAAATTGAAACAATACAATTAAAAATTGATGAATTGAACAAAAACTCAGATATAAATGGTATTTTAATCCAATTACCTTTACCTAAACAAATTAATGCAAAACAACTTGTTAATAGAGTTAATCCTAAAAAAGATGTTGACTGTTTCACTTTTGAAAATATAGGAAAATTATGAACTGCCAAAAATGACTCACTAGTAATAAAAAGCTGTACTCCTGCTGGAATTATTGAAATTTTAAAAAAGTCAAATATTGAACTTTTAGGAAAGCATGTAGTTATTATTAGCCGTAGTAACATAGTGGGAAAACCACTTGCTGCTTTATTTCTTTTAGAAAATTCTACTGTTACTATTTGTCATTCTAAATCTAAAAATCTGCAATCATTAACTAAATCTGCTGACATTATTGTTGTTGCTGTAGGAAAACCAAAATTTTTAAAAAAAGAACATGTTAAGGATGGAGCAGTTATAGTTGATGTGGGAATAAATAGAGATGAAAACAATAAAATTTGTGGAGATGTAGATTCTGATAGTCTTATAAATATGGATATACATATAACACCTGTGCCTGGTGGTGTGGGCCCATTGACTGTAACTATGCTATTAAAAAATTTAATATACTTAACAAAAATTCAAAAGAACATAAAATAAAATGACTTGATGCATAATTTTACTTGCTGGTAAAAATACTAGATTCAGCAAAATACATGGAAAGAAAATTAATGAATTAATAAATAAAAAGCCGATGTTCATGCATGTTTTAGACACATGCAAAAAATGCAATTTTTTAGACAAAATAATCATTGTTATAAATAAAAAACATAAAAACGCATTCACCACTAGCAAACTGTATGATGTTGTTATAGGAAGTGAAAAAAATAGACAGGAATCAATCGACATCTGTTTGAATAAAATTAAAAAGAATATCAAAAAGGATGATGTTGTAGTAACACTAGATGGAGACAGACCTTTTGTTTCTGCAAGTTTAATAAAAAAAGTAGTAAATGTAGCAAAAAAATATAATGCCGCGAGTGCTATAATCCCAGTGCATGACTCGATTATTAAAATAAAAAATACATGCAACTACATAGATAGAAAATATTTATTTGCTGTGCAAACCCCTCAAGCTTTTAAATTCAAAATGTGAAAAAAAACAAAATCTAACCAAGGTACAGATTTCTTTTCATCAATTGGATTTAATTTAAAAAAAGAAAATTTTGTAATAGGGGAATTAGAAAACTTTAAGATTACAACTAAAACAGATCTTAAATTTGCAAAAAAATTAATTATCTAATAAAAATTTTTTTAGTGTCTGGAAGAACAATTTTTCTTCCTCAAAGAAACACATATGCGAAGAATTATAGAAAGTAGCAATTGTTAAATTTGATAAATGTTTAGAAAAATTTTTAATAGTTTTTTTATATGGAATGATTTTGTCATATCTGCCTAGACATAATAATGTTGGTGTTGTAATTTTTTTCTGATAACTGTGCATCATTAAAAATCATCTTGGGGACATCATTATTTTGTGGCCCAGATAGTTCATTTGTTTGCTATTATTTTCTTTCCCTGGCAACAGAAATAATTTATTCTTCGAGTTAATGTCTTTATATACCAAAGAAAGCAATTTCTCATGCCCTGAATTATTTTTAGGAAAAAAATTAAAAAGAAAACAAAATGCTTTATAAATACATGCAAAATTCATTGGTGAAATAAGAATTAATTTTTTTATTAAATCAGGCCTTTTACTTGCAACAATAGAAGCTATACAACCACCCATTGAATGACCGATCAAATAAATATTTTTTAATGAATGCTCTACCATGAAATTAATAACATAATCACTCATGAAATGAAAATTTAATTTTTTTTTCATTTCGGAGTTATTCGGTGGAATTTTATTCCCACCATGCCCTGGTAAATTTATGGCATAAAATTCAAAAATTTTCCCTAATTCCTTATCCAAATGGAAATATGAATAATTACCAGAATAACCATGAATAAAAAATATTGTTCCTATATATTTTTTTGGTTTATTTCATAAGTAAATTGGGTTTTTCATTTTCGTTAAATTGTTTTGTGTGCCTTTTTAAAAGTATCAAATATGAACCTGCTCCATTTACCATAATCTTATAATTTTTAAACTTATCTAATTCCATATAATGTTTTTTAACATCAGGATATAATTTAAAAACTGATTCTTGCAAATTATTATAACATGTTACACTACTAATATTGTTGGTCATTATTTCATAAAATGATTTATTAAAATCAGGACTATTTTGTTTGTTGCTATTATCAAATTCTTTATAAACTCTTTCGGATAATGATAACACATTTATTGGGTAGATTTTAAACTTAACAAAAATTTTATTTAATGGAGTAATGCAGTCTCCGTAATTTCTTACTAAAGCAAATTTATGACCAGATAAAAAAAATGGTATATCGCTCCCTAAATTTAAAGCAATATCAAATAAATTTTCTGGTGACAATTTAATCCTGTTTTTTTTCAAAATATATTTAATTACGGTTGCTGCATTGGATGCCCCGCCACCTAAACCACTACCTATTGGAATGTTTTTAATTATGGTTATTGTATAAACAAGGTTGACATTTGGGAAATTCGTCTTTATTCAATTAATTGTTTTTTTTACTATACAATTTTTTATTTCTAATGCATTTTTATATTTGTCAAAATACAAAATTTTTAATGTTTTTGACTTGCTTATTTTAATTTTGTCATACAAGCCATAATACAATGAAAAAATAGATTCTATTTTATGTTTTTGTTCATCATTTTGTTTCCTATGAACATTAAGAAGTAAATTTATTTTGGAATATGATTTCAAAAAAAACATATTTATGGGTTGAAATGCTTATACATCTCGTATAAAACATCGTTATCTAATTCCTCCACTCTTAAATTTGGAGAGAAGTTGAATTTTTCATATAAATGATTTATTGATTCTTTAGATAAGAAAGATCTTAAATTGTTGGATAAATTTTTTCTCTTATTTTGAAATACTCTTCTTAAAAATTTAAAAAAATTCACATCAAATAACTTGTTGTTTTTTGTTATATCAATAAAAGTAGAATCAACTTTAGGAACTGGATAAAATGACATTTTTGAAACATTAAATAATTTAGTGCATGTGGCATAATAATTAATTAATGCACTAAATGCTCCATGTTTTTTTTGGCATTTAAAATTCAATATTTTCTCAACAAACTCTTTTTGAAGCATACAAATCATTTTCTTTATAGATTTAGTGTTTAAAAACTTAATAATGAAAGGGGTAGTAATTGAATAGGGTAAATTAGCAACTATAATAGTATCTTTAAATTTTTTTGCAATATTTTCAAAATCGACATCCAATGCATCGTCATTAATTAACATAAGGTTTGAATTATTTGAAAATTTCTTGTTTAAAAAAGAAAATAACCTCTTATCAAACTCAATACCAAAAATAGCTTGTTTGAACTCTAATAAGCGTTCGGTTAATGCGCCAAGACCAGAACCTATTTCAATTATTGAGTCAAACTTATTTTTTTTTACTTCAGTTATAATTTTTGATGCAATTCCATCATCAACTAAAAAATTTTGACCATATTTTTTAGAAAAATGAAAATTGTTTTGCTTAACATATTTTAAAGTATTAGATATATCCATTAAACTTAATTAAATTCTAAATTGTTGAATTTATATTTAAATTTTCTTTTATGCTGGTTAATGATAATCCTATGCATTACATATGATTGCAAAATAGACATTATTGCATTAAAAAACCAATATACACCAACGCCGCAAGGTGTAAAAATTGCTATTAATGACATCAGCCCAGTAAAAGCATACTGAATTAATTTTTTCTTTTTTCCTTCTTTTTGTCCTTTTTCAGAGCTTGCTATTGCATTTCTACGATTACGTAATTTTGCCCAATACTGAGGCAACCATGATGATAAAAATTGTGTAGGTAATATTATTAACAAAAAGAATATATATGTTCAACCATTATTAAGAAAATTGCCAAAAATTTGATTCATTGGAACCAATGAAAAATTTCATAAATTAAATAAAACAGTTGCTTTCATTGGTCTTAATATTGTCACAACCCTATAAATAATTAAAAAGATTGGCAATGTTAAAAACATTTGCTCAAAGGCTGAAAATGGATGAACATTGTGTTTTTTATACAAATTCATTATCTCTTGCTGTTTAAGTTGCCTTGAAGTCATGTCATTTAGATTTTTATATTTTGCATTTATTTCAGAAATCTTGCCACTTAATTCAGACATTCTCTCATTTTGAATAGTAGATTTAATCGTTGCTGCTAATGTTAAAGCACGAATTATAACAATTAAAGTTAATAAACTTAATAAAGCACCTAAACCTCCCCAAAAATCATGTAACCCCCAACAAATATTCATACAAATCAATGCGCCAGGATAGACAAACAATGCATAAAACAACCCATAATCAAGTGTTCATGAAGTAAATGAATGAAATTGTTGTGTAGAACTTGATGATAAGTCATATATATAATTACCAGTTGTACCAAATAAAAACCCAAATTCCAAACCTGAACCTATTTCAGTAGAAGATGCTACAGTTGGATCAAATGATGATTGAAAACATCCTCATAAACCAATAGCAAAAAAGAAAATTAGAATTAATATTTTTGTCCATTTCCAAACTATTTTAAACACTTGTTTAACAAAAGAAGTCTTAGATTTTGGATCAACTCAAAATGGACTAGAGACCACATTATCGTTATGAGTTTTTTTTAATGAATTATAAGTAAAAGCAGGTTTTTGACTCATTGTTATCAAATAATTTGTTTTATTTAGTTAATTTATTTTATTAAATAAGATAGAAAAAGATTCAAAATTAGAAGAATATTTCTTACAATCATAATTTTTCTTTACTATTATTATTAAATTTACTTTTTTTGTTATGTTTAATCTTCTAATAAATGTTCTAATTTGCCTTTTAATCTTATTTCTTGTTGTAGCTTTTTTAAAAAATTTCTTACTTACTGAAATCAAATATTTAAATTTATTTGAATTTAAATAAGAATATCTAAGTATGAAAATATTATCAAATTTAGACTTAGAATTGTTTAATAAAAGCTTCACATTATCATTTTTATTAAGAGTTGCAAAATTTCTAATTTTCATCAGAAGTTGACAATTTTCTTCTGCCTTTTAAACGTCTAGCTTTTAATATTTTACGACTTTTTGAAGTTGAATTTCGTTTTCTAAAACCTGATACTTTAGCACGTTTTCTTTTATTTCGCTGAAAAGTTCGTTTCATAATAAAATTTCATTTATTTTGTGTATTATATAAAAACATAATAAAACTACTTCCAAAAATTCTTTTAAACTTCAACAAATGAGTACAACAGAGAAAATTAATATTCAACTAATAAAAAACAAATTTTCTGAGATTAAAAAAAATATAGAGAAAAAAATAAAAAATACAGAAAATTTTAATAACTTTATTAAACCAATGGATATTTATTCTATTGATAATGAAACACTAATTATCACTGTAAAAAACAAATTTATAAAAAATGTTGTTGAAACAAATTATCTGAAAATAATTGCAGATGAAATAAATAATACATTTAATAGTTTAATTAAAGTTTCATTAATAGCTGAGGATGATGTAAAAGAAAAAATTAAAAAAGAAAACACAGATGAAATTTTTTCATTAAATAAGACTAATATTAAAGAAAACAAAAATTTTGATAATTTTGTTGTTGATGAATTTAATAAAGAAGCATTTTTAGCTCTTGATTCATTAACAAAAAACAATGTTACTTCTAATTTTTTTTTCATTAGTGGAGGAGTAGGTTTAGGCAAAACGCACCTGTTAAATGCGGTTGGTGTGGAAATGTTTAAAATCAACAAAAACAAAAAAATATTATATGTAGATTCTGATGAATTTATTAGAGAAATATATGATTCCATCATTAATAAAAACAACCAATTAGAATCAATTAAAAAAAAATATGAAAATGTTGATTTATTTTTATTTGATGATTTTCAGTTCTTATCTAAAAAAACAAAAATTATTGAAATATTTTTTAGCATTTTTAATCACTTAATGAAAAACAATAAAATGATTGTTATTACATGCAATACTTCACCAAATAATCTTGTAGGGTTCGACCAATATGTGATTTCAAGATTATATTTAGGCTTAAACTTAGAAATACGCAAACCTTCTGTTGAAAATATTTATAAAATTTTGTGTAAAAAACTATCTGAATATAATCTAAATTACACATTCCAAAAAGAAGCTATGTTATATATATCAAGAAGATGTAATGAGGATATAAGAAAGTTAGAAGGATTAATTTTTAAAATTTCATTTTATTTGAATATTAATCATTTTTCAAACAACTTTGTCTCTTTAGAAAATGTTAAACAAATTTTGCAAAATGAAAATGAAGAGAATAATGAAATTTATGAAATAAATCCGAATGTTGTGATAGAAAATGTTTGTTTAACTTATGGTGTAGAACTAAAAATGATCAAATCAAAATCAAGAAAGAAAAATATATCTAATGCAAGACATGTTTGTATGTATATATTTAGAAAAAGATTTGATATGCCTTATGAAAAAATTGGGAAATATTTTGGAAATAGAAACCATTCAACTGTTATAGAATCTATTAACAAAATTGAATCTTTAATATTAAAGGATGAAAAATTAAAAGAATATATTGAAAAAATATATAAAAATTTGTAGTTTTCAACATTCCAACAACTATATTAATAATATAAAATAAATAAAAATAAATATAAATATCAAACAATATTAGCAACATGAAATTTGAAATTAAAAAAAATATATTAACTAAAGCACTACTATTAACAAATAAAACGTTATTAAATGATGATTTAAATCAATCATTTAATAGTTTATTGTTTGATGTTAAAGAAAATGAAATTTCAATTTCAAACTATAACAACAATTTTGCAAGTTTAATAAAAATCAATCAAGTTAAAATTTACTCAGAAGGTATATTTTTAATAAAAGGAAAAATTTTAATAGATATAGTTAATAATTTAAATAATGATTTAATTTTATTTGAAATTATTGATAATTCAATTCTTTCTATAAAAACTAATGACTTCACTTCACAACTTAATTTATTAAATTCAGATTTATTCTCAAAATTAGATTTTGAATATAAAGATTGAGTAAATATAAAATTAAATAAAAATTTTATAAACAACTTATCAGAAAAAATTTCTTTTTTCACCTTTTCTAACAACATCACAAACAATATTTTAAATGGTGTATTAATAGATTCAACTCGTTTAAAAAATAAAATAGAAGCTATTGCTACAAATTCTTATTATTTAGGTTATATCCAAGATGAATATATTGGTGAAAATTTCAAAATCATCATTGATGTAAAAACAATTAAATTTATAAAAGTTATTAATGATATTTCAAAAAATGAAAATGTTTTTTATACAAATGGTAAAAAACTTTTAATAAAAGATAATGATAATAATTTATTTATGTGTAAATTATTAGAAGGAGAATACCCATCTGTTTATAAAGTTTTAGAAGAAACATATCCTTATAATTTTTCAATTAAAAAGAATTTATTAAATAATTCATTAAATGTATCATCAGTTATAACCCAGTCTGATAATTCTCCTAAATTAGAAATAATAATAAACAAAAACCAAATTAATTTAATTGCAAAGAGTAACGAATTTGGTATAAGTAATGAAAAAATACCTGTTGAGTTTTCCAATGATATTAATCAAATAAAATTTATTTTGAATTTAAAATATTTAAATCAAATGGTAAAAATTTTCCCAGATGAAGAAATAATTTTTAATTTTATTTCAAATGACAGACAAATATGCTTCACTTCAGAAAGAAATAAAAAATATAAATTTTTACTTTTACCAATTAAACAATAAAATTTAAATAAAATATTGTTAATATTTTAATTATGGGATTGTCAGCTGGAATAGTAGGGCTTCCCAATGTGGGAAAATCTACTTTATTTAATACTATTACTAATTCAAAAGTGTTAGTAGCCAATTACCCTTTTTCTACAATAAACCCTAATGTTGGTATTGTACAAGTTAATGATAATCGTTTAATTAATTTATCCAATATTGCTAAATCAGAGAAAACAACTTTCGCTACATGTACTTTTGTTGACATTGCTGGCTTAGTTAAAGATGCAAATATTGGTGAAGGCCTAGGTAATAAATTTTTATCAAATATAAGAGATGTTGATTTAATTTGTCATGTTGTAAGATGTTTTGATGATAAAGAAATACTTCATGTTTACAATAAAATTGATCCAATACGAGATGTAAAAATTATTAATGATGAATTGATTCTTTCAGATTTACAAATGGTTGAAACTATCATATCTCATTCAAAAAATAAATTAATAAATAGCAAAAATCTAACAGAATTAGATTTACTTAATAAAGTTAATGATTTATTAAATAATGGTTGTTTTTTAAATAAAAATAATTGATCAGAAAAAGAACTTTTAATATTAAAAAAATACAATTTTTTGACATTAAAACCTATGATATATATTTCTAATGTTAATAGTTCTGATATTGCTAATCCAAGTAATAATATCTTTTTTAAACAATTAAAAGAATATATTATTAATGAAAATAGTAGTAATTTGGTGATACCACTTTCTATTTCTCTTGAATATGAAATATCTACATTAAAAAATGATGAAAAAAAAGAAATGCTTAAAGAATTTAAAATAGATGAAATTGGATTAGATATTTTAATTAAATCAACTTATAAGCATTTAGGTTTACGAACATTTTTTACTACTGGGGAAAAAGAAACAAAAGCTTGAACTTTCAAAGTTGGGATGTCAGCTCCAGAATGTGCAGGAATAATTCATTCTGATTTTCAAAAAGGTTTTATAAAAGCAGAAATTTGTTCATATGAAGATATTATGAAATTTGGTTCAGAAGCAGCAGTGCGACAAAACGGCAAAATGAGATTAGAAGGCAAAAATTATATTATGCAAGATGGTGATGTTTGTCTTTTCAAATTTAATGTATAGTATTTATATTTAATTGTGTGATATGAAATTAAATGCATTTAGTAAATTAAAAGGGTGAATAGAAGTTATATGTGGTCCAATGTTTGCTGGAAAATCTGAAGAATTATTAAGACGTATAAATTGTTTTAAATATGCAGATATTTCTTATTTAATATTCAAACCTAAAATTGATGTTAGGTCAAAGAATTTAATAAAATCCAGAGACGGTAGACATATTAGTGCAATTGAAGTTTCCACTTCTAATGATATATGGGAATATGTTACAAAACATAAAAATATTGATGCAATAGCAATAGATGAAGCACAATTTTTTGATAAAAATTTAGGCATTGTTTGTAATAAATTAGCTGATAAAGGCTATGTTGTATATGTAGCTGGGCTTGATTTAGACTTCAAAGGCGAACCTTTTGAAGGAATTGCAAGCACACTAGCTTATGCTGATAAAGTTACTAAATTAACAGCCATATGTACTGTTTGTGGTGCAGAAGCAACACGGACACAACGTTTAATAAATGGAAAACCAGCTTCTAAAACTGACAATCTTATTAAAATAGGTGATAATGAATTTTATGAATCACGATGTAGGCAGCACTATAAATTAAAAGATTAGCTATTATTGATTACCTGTAGTGCAGTGATATATGTTAATTGAAGAACATCATTTTCATTTGCTCCTCTTGACAAATCATTAACAGGTTTATTTAAACCTATGATTACAGGCCCTATTGCTTGATAATTTCCTAATCTTTGTGCAATCTTATATCCAATGTTTCCAGCATCAATATTTGGGAACACAAAAACATTAGCAGGTGCATTTCATTCTAATTTTTTTGCTTTCTTTCTCATTACACTCATGTCGATTGCTGCATCAAATTGAATTTCACCAAAGCATTTATATTTAGATGTAAATTCATTGTCATTACTAACCATAGCAAAAGCTTTTTTAACTTTATCGACTGAATCTCCCTTTCCACTGCCATCAGTTGAGTAACTAAGCATTGCAACTCTTACTTCATCAATTAATGCAATGTTTTTTGCAAAAATTGCTAGTGATTTAGTAATTTCTGCTAATTCTTCAGGTTTTGGATCGATGTTTACTGATGAATCCCCAAAAACTAATCTAGAGCCATCTTTTTCCATAATAAAACCACTGCAGACAATCTTTGTGCCATTTTTAGGTCTAACTATCTGTAAAGCAGCTCTTAATGTATCAGCTGTGGAATATTCAATCCCACAAATTTCGCAATCCGCTTCACCCATTGCTACCATTGTAGAAGCAAGAAAATTAGATTTTTTAACTAGTTCTTTTGCCTGTTCTAATGTTACATTTTTCTTTTTTCTCAATTCATAGACAAAATTAGCATATTTAGTTAAATCCATCTCTTCAATAAAAACTGATTGAAACAATATTTCAACATTATTAGGGAGTTGATTTCTTGAGTTAAAAATAACTATAGGTTTTATATTTAAATCCTCTTTGCAAATTTTATTGGCCACAGAAATGATAGTTTTATTCCATCCTTCGGGAAAAACAATTTTTACAATTTGTTTTTTAGCTTTTATCTTTTCTTTTATTACATCAAATATTTTCATAGAGTTTAGCTTGTTTAAAATCAATATGATTATATAATTTATAGATACTTACGAATCCTTGTAAATATGAAATTTACAAAAAGAGCAATATTTCCTGGCTCATTTGACAATTTACATAGTGGTCATATTGACATTATTAAAAGAGCTAGTAAGTTATTTGATGTGCTATATGTTGTTGTTTCTGTGAATGCTGATAAAAAATATTGTTCTACACTATTAGAGCGATTTAAAAAAGTTAAAGCAAATGTTGATAAATTAAGACTTAAGAATGTTAAAGTTATATGTAATGATGGTCTTACAGTTGATGTTGCCAAAAAATTTCATTGCAAATATATAGTCAGATCTATTAGGAGTATTGACGATTGCGATTATGAATTAGATATCGCAAATACCAACCGTCATTTAAATCCTGCCATTGAAACTATTATTTTTGTTGCATCTAAACAGTACAAAAATATATCATCTTCAAAATTAAAAAAAATTAAGTATCAACTAAAAAAGAAATTGCATAAAAATTTAGGGGCCGTACATTCAATTAATAATAAAAGAAAATAAATTTTACTTTGTTTTGCATCAATGAAAATAAAATTTGGTTTAAAATAGTAAGCTTATTGCATTTATAATTGTTATTTGATATTATGTATTTAGTAATAGATATTGGAAATAGTTTTGTTAAAGCTTATATTTTTAATTGGAAAAAGCAAGTAATCAAAACAGATTTAACACGAAATGATTTACTAAATGATATTTTTTTTGTAAAGTTAACTAGGTCAATAGAAATCAATAAAATAATTATTGGTGCTTCTGCTCCATCTATGATAGACAAAGTTGTAAAAATATTAAAAAAAATTACTAACATAGTTCCTCATATAGTAACCCCAAAAAAATTTGAAAGTATTTTTGATTTATCACGATTTGAAATTGATAAAATTGGAGTAGATATTTTAGGGTTTTCATTATTTTTGAAAAGAAAATTTAACAAGGCAATAGGGATATCTTTCGGCACTGCCAATTTTGCTACTGGAGTTGATAACAATAAAATGTATGGAGCAATAATTTGACCAAACAAGTGTAGCATAGAAGAACTTGTTAAAAAAACTGAACTAATTAGTTGTGAGGCAATAAGCAATTTAGTTGGTGACGACTCATTAGATTTTGGGTATGATACACAAACAGCATTAATGTATGGAAATAATTTTGTTAAAAAAGGTGGTGCCCCTTTTTTAATAGAATATTTTTCAAAGCAATTGTCTGTAAATAAATTTTGTTTGACTGGTAACAATATTTCTAATAAAGAAAAAGATAAGATTTTAAGGACAAATTTGGATGTATGTTATATTCCAGAAGCAGTTTCTTTAGGCTATTTATTTTTATGTAGTTAAAACTATATTCAATTTTTTTTAAAGGGATCTTTATTTTCTAGATCTTTAAAATTATTTTGCCTAACAAAATCAAAAGAAAGCATTGCAACACAATTTGAAAGATTTAATGCTCTAACATTTTTTGATATAGGGATTCTTATTGTTCTTTCAATATTTGCTTTTAGTATATTTTTATCAATCCCAGTAGATTCTTTGCCAAATATCAAATAATTATCACATTCAAAATTGTATTTTATTTTGCTAGTATTATATTTTCCATATCTGGTTATGTAATAAATTATTGATTCATTTGATATTTTATTTGTATCAATAAATTCTTGATATTGGTCATATTCCATTATTTTCATTTTATTTAGAAAATTAACAGAGCTTCTTTTAATCCGTTTATCATTAAGAAAAAATCCATATGGTCTAATTAAATGTAGTTTGCAATTAAAAGCATAGCATGTTCGTATTATGTTACCTACATTTTCAGGAATTTCTGGTTCAAATAAAACAATATGCAACATACAAATTAATTTTTTAAATATCAAATAGCGATAACTGATCAGATTCTTTCAAATTAGTAGTAATTTTTAATTCATCCAATTCTTTTAACACTGTAGTTGAAAAACCGCCACGTTTCATTAAATCTTCTTTTGAGGTAAAATGTTTTTCCATTCGGGAATTATAAATATTTCTTGCCGCAATTTCACCAAGTCCATTAACACAAATAAATGGTGGCATTATTTTCCCTTCATCAATTAAAAAATTTGTGTTATGAGCTTTTGTAATATCTATATTTTTGAAAGACAATCCTCTTGCAAACATTTCAAGCATTACCTCATATACTGTTAACATGTCTTCTTCTTTCTTTTTTATACTTTGTTTAAGAACATTATCATTTGATCGTTGTTTGATATTAGCTATTTTCTTTTCAACTTCATCTTTCCCAAGCAATGCTGTTCTTAGGTCAAAGAGATCTGATTTGATTGTAAAATAAGTTACATAAAATTCTAGTGGATAATGTAATTTATATCATGCTACTCTTAAGGCCATTATAACATATGCTGTGGCATGGGCTTTTGGGAATAAATATTTAATTTTTAAGCATGAATCTATGTATCAGTCTGGTATATTATGTTGTTTAATAATATCTAATTCATTTTTTTGAATTCCTTTTCCTTTACGAACACTTTCCATAGTATTAAATGCTACCTGTGTATCAACCCCATTACTAATTAATTTTGTCATTATTCCATCCCTACAACTAACAACATCTGACAAAGTTAGTGAATTATTTTTAATTAATGACGCAGCATTATTTAATCATACTCCTGTTCCATGACTTAAACCAGAAATGGCTATTAAATCATTAACAGATTTAGGTAAAGCAATTTTTAAAATATTACGGACAAAAGTAGTTCCAAATTCAGGAAGTCCTATTACACCTGTAATTTCTCCACCTATGTCTTTTGGACTAATATTTAATACTGAAACATCACTAAACATTTTTAGAACATTTTTTTCATTTAGCGGTACTGTAAGAGGGTCAACATTTGTTAATTTATGTAAAATTCTTAATTTTGTAGGGTCATCATGACCTAATATATCAAATTTTAATAATTGGTCATGAAGGCTATTGAAGTCAAAATGTGATGAAAAAAATTGTTTTTTGTCATCGGCAGGATAATTATAGGGAGTGAAATCAAAAATATTCGTTTCTTTTGGGAATATAATAATTCCTCCAGGATGTTGTCCAGTGGTTCTTTTTACATTTGTGCACTTAGAAGCGACTCAATCTAATTTAGCAGAATTTATTATCTTGTCATTATTTTTTTGCTCGTAAAATGTTTTTACATACCCAAACGCAGTTTTTGCAGCTATTGTTGATATTGTCCCCGCTCTTAGTGTATGATCATTTCCAAACATCTTCCTAATGAAATTATGTGCTTTTAATTGGTATTCACCAGAAAAATTTAAGTCTATATCTGGTACTTTATCGCCATGAAATCCAAGAAACACTTCAAATGGTATGTTGTGCCCATCAGATTTTAAAATTTCACCACAATGAATGCATTTTTTTATCGGCAAATCATATCCATTTGCTGCATCATTAGAAAATTCAAAATGTTTACATTTTGGGCATAAATAGTGAGGAGGTAATGGGTTTACTTCAGTTATACCCATTAAATATGCAACAAATGAAGAGCCAACAGAACCACGTGAACCAACTAAATACCCATCACTAACAGATTGCTTTACAAGTAGACTGGCAATTCAATATATATTTGCAAAACCATTTGATAGAATTGATTTTAATTCTTTATCAAGTCGTTTTTGTAATTCTTTATGAATATTATCGCCATAATATTCTTTTAATTTGGCCATACAAATGTTTTGAACATTATTATCTGCATTAGCTAATTTTGGAGTGTGTAATTTTGTTTTAATTGGAATTAGATTGTTAGGAATATTATTTGAAAATAATATTGAATTATTTATAACTACATCATCAATTACTTTTTTGTCATTTAAGAAGCCAAATTCTTTTAGCATCTCTTCAGTTGTTCGTAAATGGTTTTTAGGGATTACATTATTTGGTTGTGAAAAGCTATACAATCTATGTCTTTTTCCATTTAAAAGTTTTGAATTAATGAAAACTTCACGCCCTATTGAATCTCAAGGATTTAAATAATAACAATCCGATACAGCTATGACTTTTTTATTGAGTTTATTTGATGCATTTATTATTTTTTTTATTATTGTTTGTATTTGGTCAAGTGTAATATTTTTTCTATTTATTTCGTGTAATAAATTATCAGGAGGAGAAATAAAAACATAGTCAAAATACTTAATTTTTTCTTCTAACTCAGAAACCGTATCATTCATCGCACTATCAAATAAGGATGATTCTATAGGGTGATTAGCCACTATAAATTGATCACGATATTTATCAATTTCATCATAAAAAGTCCGAGGAGAACCATATAGAAATTTTGTATTAGCATCAGACACAATTTTATATAAAGTTGGGAATGCACTGTTTATTTTTGGATAGATAATTAAATAATTGTTAGCGAACTGTCTAGTATAGTAATTGTCGCTAGTTTGTTTATATAAGTCGTTTATTGTAGTTATGTTCTTATTTTTTAATATTTCTAACATTTTTTGTCATATTTTAAGCAAAATTTCTGTATCAAAATCTGCTCGATGGGCAATTAACTCATTGTAAGTAAATTTATATTTTCGGGCAATTGCTCCTAAATTGTGTTGTGTCATTTCTTCATTAATCAAACGCGAAACTTGCATTGTATCAATAATTGTATTTGTTAGCAATGCCATTTTATTTTGTTCCAACTTTTTATTAATAAAACGATAGTCAAAATTTATTCCATTATGAGCAATCAGAATACAATTGGCAAAAAAAGTTTTAATTCGATTCAATGCTTCTTTTATTGGAACGCCTTCTTTTTGCAAAATTTCATTTGATATGTGTGTTTTTTGACTTATGGCATCACTGATTGGTTTGCTAGGTTTAATGAAAAAATTAATTTTTTCAATAATACATTGATTTTTCAACTTTATAGCTCCAAATTCTATTAATTCATCAAATTCATTTATTAAACCTGTTGTTTCAATATCAAAAATTACCATTTCTGAATTAACGAGAGAGCTATTAGTTGGGTTTAGAACAATTGAATGTCTATTAAGTGCATTTAGTTCAACACCATATATAATTTTTTGATTTAATTTTTTAGATTCATGATAAGCACCAGGATATGCATGAACATTATTTCTATCAACAATTGAAATGGCATTCCAGTTAAATTTTTTAGATTGTTCAACAATGGAGTTTATTGAAGATAAGCCATCAAATGAAGACATATTAGAGTGTGTTAATAATTCTATTCTTTTGATAGGACAGGAATCAGTTCTATTGAATTTTTTAGGCACTTCAATTGTTTTAATTTTTAGTATTGTTCCGCAAAGTTCATTATTATGAAATTGACTAATTTTAAAATTACACTCAGCCTTTATCCAATCATTAATTTTCAAATTATTAAGATATTTCTCGGTTAAGCTATTTTTTTTTCAAGATTGTTGATTTTTGTTATTGCCAATGAAAGAAGTCAACCTTATTGCTTGTTCATTATCACTAACTCAAATGTTGAAAATTAAATTATTAGTTTTTGTTTTACTTGATTGAATTTTAAATATATATCCTTCAATTGTTGTATTTGTCATGCCATCTTCTAAATCAGAAATGGATACAACATTACTGTTATTTATTGAATTTAATTTATTAAATAAATTAGTGTCACGAGAGCTAGTAGTATTTGATTCAATAGTTTTTTGTATATTTGAGGAAGTAGTGGCTTTATATAAGTCAACGCTCTGTCTATTTTTGTTAAGTAACAAATTAATTTTAGTTATCGGAAAACCTGCAAGTTTAAAATAAGATAACATTTTTTCTTGGTTATTTTTTAAGAATGTGAATTCATGATTTCCATAGTAATAAATATCTATTTGATTTTTATTATTCAAATTATTATTTGTTGTGCAAAATAAATTAGTTAATTGATTATCATATGATGAAATTTTGTTTACAATAAATGAAAAATAATCATTTAATTCCTTGTTAGAATACATTAAACTAAATCCACTTAAATTAAATTCAAAATTATTATTATTTCTTAGTTTAATATCTAATAGTTTTTCATATAACGCAATAGGCATTATTTTGTTTATTTTTACATTTATGAAGAATGAATTGTTTGAATTGTCATAGCCATTATCTAAACTAACATATTCATCTAAGATATCACATTCTTCGCTTGTTAAAATCTTTGTTTTGATAAAAAAAATTTTAAATTTATTATCCATATACCATGAACTGAGTTATAAAATAATTTATTATTTTAGACTTTTATATATTTTTTTCGCTTTATTAACATAATGGCTTATTCCTGACCTTGTTATACTAATAGAATATTTTTGCTTAAATAATTTAACTAAATCATTTAAAGATGCAGAAGGATTAGATATTCTTAATGCACAAAAATGTTTAAATTTTTTATGTTGCTTTTTGTATATTTTTGTGTTGTAAATCTCTTTAATTATTCTTATTTGTTCATTCCCTGCTTTTGTTGATTTACTAATATTTGATATATCCAAATTGTTTAATCGATGTACTTGATTAGATAAATCTCGGGAAATAATTTTATCTTCTAAATAATATAGTGAATCCTTTGCATCAACTATTTTTAAGAAATCAGAAATTTCTGCCCCCTTTTTTAAGTAAAGTATCGAACTGTATTTTCGTTTTATTAACGAAGGGGAAATTTTATATGAAAATAAAATCTCTTGTAAAAATTTTAAATAATTGATATTGCTGCTTCTAAATTCTAAGTGATATGATGTTTTTTTTGAAATATTATTAATACTCCCCCCGCTAAGAAATGCACCTATTAAAAATGATTTTTTTTCATCTTGGGATATATTATTTTTTGAGTAGGTATAGTTAAAAATATTTGATTTATTAAAATTTTTATTTAATTCTTTTTCTTGTATGACAATTCTAAATGTTCTCATATTGTTAAATTTATTTAATTCACTATATTCCAATGTGAATTTTATTTTGTAGATATTTTTAAGTATTTTTGCAATGAAATGAATAATAAAAGAAAAATTGGAATCAATTATTCATTCGCTTTTGCCTTGAAATAAATTTATTTTAAGTCTGTTGATCAAATAAGAGTCAAGAATTTTTTGTAACATTTTTTTTGAATATGCAATATTACATAATTCATGTTTAATGTTTTCACTGAAAGTAGTCATTATTTTTTAGAATTTAGATAATTAATTGCTGATAATGCAGCAACTGTAGCCTGTCCAATGGCGCTAGTTATTTGCTTAATTGATTCATGATTACAATCACCAGCCGAAAATAATCCTGGTATAGATGTAGACATATCTAGATTATTAATAATATATCCTTTGTTATCACACAAATCTTTGTATTTAATAAATTCTGTTTGTGGCTGTTGTCCTTTAGAAATATAGACAAATTTGCATGGGATATTTAATGATGTATTTTTTTGATTTATATCAATTGAATTAATTACTTGTTTGTCACCATTAATTTTTTTGATATAAGCTTCATTAAATATTTTAATCTTCCCTAATGATAATAGTTCTTTAATTTTGCTATTGCTAGTATCAAAATTAGGATATTCATTGATAATAGATATTTTTGATGCTATATTTGAAAGGTAAATAATATTATTGATAGTAATATTGTCGTTTCCTACTATACAAACTTCACAATTTTTTGCTAAATTTCCATCACAAACCACACAATAACTGATGCCTTTGTTTAAATAATAATCAGCATTCTCGCATTCAATTTTTTTAGGTGCAACACCAGTAGCTATTATTAATGATTTGCAAAATCATGTTCCACCTCCATCACAATAAACCACATGGTAATCACCATGTTGGTCAATCATGTTGACATTTCCAAATATTGCAACCCCACCAAGAGACTCAACTTGGCTATACATTCTTAATGCCAAATCTGCTCCTTTTATTTGATTAAAACCTGGATAGTTTTTAATTAAATCAATATTTACAATTTTCCCACCAGGAATATTTTTTTCTATGTAACCATTTTTAAATCCAGCTCTTGATAAATAAATGGAAGTAGTTAATCCAGCAGGTCCTCCACCAATAATCAATGCATCGAATGTATTTGCATCATTCATCATTATCTTTTGCAAAGCCATAACAATTGATAATTAATATAATTATTTTATATTACTAAAATAATTGTTTTGTATTCTGTTTCTCTTGCATTATTATGAAGTTTTTTAAAAAAAAATATTACATTACAACACCAATATATTATGCATCAGGCAAACCACACATCGGGCATGCTTATACCTCCATATTAGCAGATACTTTTGCTAAATATAAAAGATTGTTTGGGCATAAAGTATTTTTATTATCAGGACTTGATGAACATGGTCAAAAAATTAATGACAAAGCTAAATCATCAAATATGGAACCACAAGATTTTGTTGATCAAATAAGTTCAAACTTTAAAATTTTATGGGATGAATTAGGGATTTTTTTTGATGGCTTTGTAAGGACAACAGATCAAAATCACACCTTAGTTGTTCAAAATGTTTTTAGTAATTTTTATAAAAATGAAGATATTTATTTAGATGTGTGAAAAGGGTTATATTGTGTTCAGTGTGAAGAAAATTATAAAGAAAAAGATGCAATACATGGTGATGATGGTGAATTACTTTGCAAAATTGGCCACAAATTAGTTGAGAAGCATGAAGAAACTTATTTTTTTAAATTTAAAAAATATCAAAAATGATTGGAAACTTTTTTTAAAGAAAATCAGAATTTTATATTTCCTAATGAGAGAATGAAAGAAATTATGAATAATTTTGTAAATAAAGGAATTGATGATTTGTCTATAACAAGGACATCCATGAGTTGAGGAGTTAAGGTTAAAGAAAACAAAAATCACGTAATTTATGTATGGATTGATGCATTATTTGCATATTTAACAGGTTTAGGGTATAAACAAGTTAATGCCAATAATTTTAACATTTTTTGAGAGGATGAAAAAACCGAGATAATTCATGTAATTGGTAAGGAAATTACTAGATTTCATGCAATTTATTGGCCAATAATGCTTCATTGTATGAAGTTAAGATTACCATCTAAAATAATTTCACATGGTTGGATAATAACTGATAAAGGGAAGATGTCTAAATCACTTGGCAATGTAATTGACCCATTTTTATATGTTGAAAAATATGGGGCAGATTCTTTAAAGTATTTTTTGTTAAAAAACATACCAATTATTAATGATGGAATTTTCACACACAAATTATTTATTATGACTTACAATAATGATTTAGCTAATAATTTTGGTAATTTTATATCTCGTTCGTTAGGTTTGTTAAATAAATATAATGGAGGCATTATTCCAGAAATCAATTTTGCATTAATTACAGATTTTGAGCAAAATGTTATAAATCAGGCAAAAGATTTAATTAAAAACATTGATAAATATGTGTCAGATTTTAGATTTGATTTATTATTAAATAAGGTCATGGAAGTCAATTCATTATTTAACAAATATATAGAGGAAACAAAGCCATGAATGTTAAAAAAAGAAAATTTAAAAGATAGATTGGATAATTTTTTGAACATAGTAGCAAATCTAGCACGTATTTTGATATTTTCTGTTTCCCCAATTTTGTCAAATGGTTCAGAAATAGCTAAAAAACAATTTAACTTTTTAAATTTATGCAATGTTGATTCAATTTTGGATTTTTCAACATTAAATAATCATAAAGTTGATATTTCCAAGCCTATCTATCAAAGACTAAGCATAGAAAAATAATTTGCATACATGAAAAAAAATTTCATTAATGATAAACAAAAAAAGTATTTTAGTGCTACCAAATTCAGCTTAAAAATTTTTTGTATTGGAATATTTTTTTCAGTTTTTGTGAATTCAACACAGTTTTTTTGTTTATTTTTCTGCAATGACTTTATTTTTAATATTGATAATAGCTCAGGAAATTTTTTTGCTTTTTTAAGAAAAAATTTATTAAATGATAAAGTTTTTGATGTAGCAAGATTTTACTTAATTTTATTCACCCACACATTTATTTACATAATGAATATGTTTTCATGTGCTTTTTTATTTAGCATATTATTTAATTTTGTAGAAATTGATAAATGAAAAGGAATTTGCTTTGAAAAACACTCAACTATTATCAATTCGGTTAACTCAAAAAAGCTTTCCGATAAAGTAGCTTTGGTTGTTGGAGTATGCAATGATTTTTCTCCTAATCAATTATTACAAACTGCCAATCAAACATATAAAAATATAGATGTATGGATATGTGATGATTCGACAAACCAAACCACAATTAATGAGATAGATGATTTTGTTAAAAAACATAAAAACTTTTATGTTTCACGTAGGGATCATGAACATAAACTACAACACCCTACTAAAGTGGGGAATACATTTTATTGACTAAATAAATATGGCAAAAAATATGATTTTGTTTTTGAAAATGATTCCAGTAGTATTGTAACTTCAACTTTTGTTGAGAATAGTCTATGTTATTTCCATTCTCCATATTTAAAAAATATGAAGATAAGCGGAGTTACATGTAATGGAAATTTTTATCCTACAAAAAATTTTATTTCTCATATTAATAGTTTTGATTGATTAGTTGGTAATGAATTTTGAGCCCAATCAATAGGTTTATTAGGGACAAGAGTTTCTCTAGATGGTTGATGCACATTTTATAAAACTCAAACATTACTATCTATACCATTAGAAAAAATTGAATGTGCTTCTTGTGATTCTGCTAGGGGTTTTTGATTGCATCAAAAAGGTTATGTATCAATTTTTAACCCTTTTGATTTTGGAGGCAAGATAGGTGTGCAAAATATTGAGGCCTATAAAAAACAAAGATTAAAATGAATGGGAGCAGAATATTATTTATTTAAAAAACATTTATTATTAAATAAGAAAAACAATTTGTATGTTAATTGTTATCAATTTAATAATATTTTTGTTTTATGTATGATAAGCATAGTTGCCAATTTTTTCAATGCAATGTTGATGGCTACTTTATCAAAGCAATTTTTGCCCAACATGACATCCATGTTGATAACTTTAATTCCTTTCGTTCTATTCGGACTAACAATACTTATCCCATGTATTTTGAAGAGATTTAATATACTTAAAATTCTTTGAATTTCTATTTTACTTTCTATGTTGCAACTATCAATTTTGTATAAGCGAATGTGACAACTGCTAATACGAGGTTTTTTATTAAAAACTAATTTTAATAGTAAATTTGTTATTGACAAAAATTTATCTAAATCATCATTTTCAAAAAAAATTAGGGCATCAATGCATGATTCTTTTTTTGTTTTGTTTATCACATTAATTTTTTTGTTATTAACATTTTTAATTGGTAGTTGAGATGGTGAAAAATCTACTTTTTTTAATTTACCATGTATTATAAATAATTGATATTTATGGTTTTTTGCTTTCCCTCTAATTGTATTGCCATCATGTTTTTATATTTTTTTCATATGAATAGGTGAATTGAAATTAAAAAATGGATATAGTAGTAATGAAAAAAACTTTGATATTAAAAAATTTGATTTTCGATATAAGGAATTTGTTTCTCATTTTAAGGAAAACAAAATACAATAACATTACTTTTTTAAAATAGTATCCAATATAGTAAAAATATTTATAATTGTATAAAAGTTCATTCTAATGTTTTCTTATAAATTTTGTAAGACATCTTCTCAAGATAAACAATCTAATAGATTTTTTAGATTGCCAAATATCAAAAAAATAATTTTTATTTCTCTCTTTTTTTCGTTTGTTTCAATTGCTTCTATTATTTATTTAGATTTGTTTTGCCCTAATGTTATTCATGGGGTAGTGAATAATTCTTCATGTTTTTTGGATGTTTTAATAGATAAATTGCATAGCAATCACGATAAGCAATTTTATGTCTTTATATCTATTTTTCTCTTTTTAAAATTTTCTATTTATTTAATTTTCTTTCTATATTTGATTTATTTTTACATCGAAGTATTTAGATTTATTTTTTTCTATAAAATTAAGTTAAATTATTTTGAAAAGCACTCAACTATTATCAATTCGGTTAACTCAAAAAAGCTTTCCGATAAAGTAGCATTGGTTGTTGGAGTATGCAATGATTTTTCACCTAATCAACTATTACAAACTGCCAACCAAACATATAAAAATATGGATGTATGGATATGTGATGATTCGACAAACCAAACCACAATTAATGAGATAGATGATTTTGTTAAAAAACATAAAAATTTTTATGTTTCACGTAGGGATCATAAACATAAACTACAACACCCTACTAAAGTGGGGAATACATTTTATTGACTAAATAAATATGGTAAAAAATATGATTTTGTTTTTGAAAATGATTCCAGTAGTATTGTAACTTCAACTTTTGTTGAGAATAGTCTATGTTATTTCCATTCTCCATATTTAAAAAATATGAAGATAAGCGGGATTACATGTAATGCGAATTACTATCCTGCACAAAATGTCTTTTCAACTATTGGTAGTTTCGATTGTCAAATAGCTAATGAATTTTTATTTCAAATTTTTGATATTTTTGGAACAAAAGTTTTTTTAGATGGATGATGCTCTTTTTATCGTGTTTCAACTATGTCAAAAGTAAATTTAAATGATGTTGAATGTGCCTCTTGTGATTGGGCTAGAGGAATATGATTGCATCAAAAAGGGTATATTTCTATAGTTAACCCTTTTGATTTTGGGGGCAAGATTAGTGTTCAAAACATAAATGATTATAAAGCACAAAGATTAAAATGACTTAATTCTGATTTGTTTTTACTATTCAAATCTCGTCTTTTTGTTAAAAAGAAAAATGGACCATACCTTATATTTTTTTTATTAAATGCTAATTTATTTCCATATTCTGTTTTTTTTATTTTGAATTTAGCATTTATTGTCTTATGTTTGTGTTTAAATTTTTTTTATTTCAATATTTTTGCAGCTTGCTTATTGTTGTTGCTTTCGTTTAGCCAATTATTTATTTTCTTGCTTATTTCATTTTTTCAAAAGAATTTCTTAGTTTTAAAAATTATTTTGTGACGCTTGGTTACTTCATTTCTAGGTTTTTCAATTTTTTATAAAAGGGTATGAGAAATATTTGTAAATAATGTTTTTAAAATAAAAAAGAAAAAATGGGTAGTTACTTCAAAAAATGTAATCAAAACAAGTATATGAAAAACATTTGTATTTTGTATCCCTGATTTAATATGGTTGAGCATTGTTTTGAGTTTAACCATTTTGGTTACTATATATTTTGGTAGTTGAGATACTAATAATGCTTATTTTTTTAACAGCATGAATTACATTTTCAATAATTGATTTATTTGAACATCTTTTTTTCCTTTTTTTGTTTTACCTTCTTTGTTATATATCTCACTTGCTATTTTAGGTGGAATAAAAAACAATAAAGGATGGTCATCTAATCTTTCTTATTTTCCAATAGAAGAATATGATTTTAGATATAAATTTACAAAGAAAATGGGTTTAGATCGAATAAAAAAATAATTATTAATTTGTTAAATTAATAATTACTATATATATAGTTAATTTTTGTTTTAATTTTTGTTGTATTTATGGATAAATATAAGACACTATTATCAAGTTTTTTGCAAATTATTGATAAATGCAAATCTGAAAAGGAAGCAATTACTCAAAAAAATATTTTTTTTAAAAAGAACATTTCACCTTTATACAAAGAGATTAAGAATATTTCTGAATCTGAAAAAAGTGCATTCGGTTCTAATTTAAATAATTTGAAAGACCAGATAATGCAGATATATGAAAAAAAGATAATTTCATTTAAGGATGAACTATCTTCTAAAAATCATCAAATTACTGCTGATTTATCTATTGAAACAGCAAATTTTAACAAAGGGTCTTTATCACCAATTTCATTAATATCTAATAAAATAATTAATTTTTTTAAAAAATTGGATTTTTCAGTTGTCAATGGTGATGAAGTCACTTCAATAAAATATAATTTCGATTTTTTGAATTTTAGTGCCGATCATCCTGGTAGGCAGACTAGCGAAACATTTTATTTAAATGACAAGTTTATGTTGCGTGCACACAATACAGCATCTACAGCAGAACAGTTACATAAAAATAATAAATCAAAAGATTTACGTGTATTGACTTTTGGTTATGTTTATAGAAATGATGATGATGATGCTACTCATAGTCATCAATTTAATCAGATAGATTTAGTGTGGGTAAGAGAAGGGTTGAGTGTAGCAAATCTTAAATGGATATTAGAAACATTTTTTAAATATTTATATGGTCAAGATACGACAGTAAGATATAGATTATCTTATTTTCCATTTACAGAGCCTAGTTTTGAAGTAGATGTTAAATGTCCAAATTGTAAAGGGAAAGGTTGTAATATTTGCAAGCATTCTGGATGATTAGAAATATTAGGTGCAGGCATGTTACATCAAAATGTTTTAAGTTCTGCTGGATTTAAAATTACTACTGGTATTGCCGCTGGAGTAGGTATCGAACGATTAGCCATGATTAAATATGGAATTGCTGATATAAGAGATCTTTACACAAATGACTTTCGTTTTTTAAGACAATTGAATCAGGAGTCTAAATAATTATGTATTTATCACATAATTTATTATGTTCATTTGTTAGTGAATTTAAAAATATTAAAATTGCAGATTTGAATAATGCATGCAATAATTTAGGAATTGAAATTGAACGAATTTTAACACATCCAAAATTAACTAATTTAGTTGTAGGACAAATAGTTAGTCTTTCAAAAGTAACTGGCTCCAATCATTTAAGTTTAGTTGGTGTTCAAGTGAATCAAAATTCAAGCGAATTAAAGAAAATAATTTGTGGAGCAAGTAATTTACAGATTAATCAAAAAGTAGTTGTTGCACTTAATGGTTGTCGTTTATATGATGGCAGAATTATTACAAAGAAGAGTTTGTTAGGAATTGAATCTGAAGGGATGATTTGTAGCTATAAAGAACTGACCCCACTTTGGCATGATTTATTAGATAGAGATAATGCTAATGGCATAATTTCTTTGGATAATGATGCCCCAGTAGGGGAAACTAATATTTCAAGTCTTTTAGGTTTAGATGATACCATTTTTGAGCTTACATTGCCAACAAACAGGCATGATTGAACAGGAGCGGTTTTTGTAATTAAGGATTTGTCTAGTTATTTTGGTTTTAAATTTAATTTATCTATTTTGTCTTATAAGTCTATTTTTAACAACATCAATATTGATTTATTAGATAGTATTTGCAATGAATCCAGGGCTATAATTGTTAATAATATTTCCAATAAAAATAGTAATTGAAAGTTAAAAAAGAAATTACTGAATTCAGGAATTGCTGTTAAAAACGCATTAATTGATGAAATAAATTTTTTGACTTATTTAACTGGAGTTACACCATTAATATTTGATTATTCTTTGTTAAATTCTACTGAGATAAAACAAAGATACGCAAAAGATAATGAATTGATTGACACTATTGATGGGGTTAAAAGGTTAAGTAGTAATGATATTATTTATTTGAGTGATGGTAAAATTATTGCTTTGTCAGGGTCTGTAGTAAATAAAAATTATTTACCAACCAATAACACTAAAAATTTGTTATTAATTGTGGATATTTTAAAATCTAATACAAAAAAAAATTCAGTTGTCCAAATTAATATTTTTGTTAATATGCTTGCTAAAATTTTTGATATTTCAATATCAAAACAAAATCTGAAATATAAAGAATGCAAACAAGTTGCTTTTAACATAGATGAATGTTCAGCTTTTCTTTCCATAAAAAGTAAAAGAACAATTACCAACATCTTGAAAAAATTAAATTTTAACTATGCTGATGGTAAAAGTCTATTAGTCCCAAGTTATCGGGATGATTTAAATAACCAGTGGGACATTTTTGAGGAGATATTAAAAATTTATGGAATTAATAACTTACAATCTCAACCAATTTTGACAGCTTTAGATGTAGATAAGAGCAATAATGATGATTATTTTTTTATAAAGAATATTCAAGATATTTTAGTTAATAATTATTTTAATGAAGTTAAAAATTATAACTTAACAAGTTTTTCAAAAATTAAAGATTTTAATATTTTTGATTTGGAGCCTTTTTACAAGATTAATCCATGTTCAAATAAATCTCACGAGTACATGCGTTTAAATTTGATAAATGGTTTAGTCGAAACTATGCAATATAATTTGAACAGAAAAAATAAACCAATGCCTATTTTTGAAATACAAAAAATTTATACTAAGAGAACTGAATGGAATTTAACATGTTTGGCGCCAGAAAAAATACAATTGGATAATATTAATTTATCACAATTAATTTTTAACACTTTTGGCTTAAAAGGGATAGTTAGAGAAATTGCTAATTTTTTCCATGCAGACATTTCTTTTAAAAAAGCAACAAATAATTATTTATTTTCAAATGATTGCATAGCAATTTATTTCGAAAATAATTTGATAGGTTATATTGGTTGTATTAAAAATTATCTATTAAATAAATATAAGATTTCACAAAATTTATATGTTTTGACTATGAATTTAAATTTATTAATTAACAATTACAAACCTAGTTCTTTTAAGGTGAAACCAATTATGAAAATTCCTCCAATAATAAAGGATTTAACTTTTAATACAACAGAAAAAACAGATATGGAATCCATTATTCTTAATTTAAACAAATTTGAATTTATTGATGAATGAGAATTTATAAATATGTATAAGGTTAATGAAAATGAAATTGCATACACAATTCGTATTGTGATGTCAAATGATTCTAATAAGTCACTAACAAAAGATGAAATTAATGTTAACATGTCTACTCTATTTTCAATGGTAGATAGATTTAATGCATTTGTAAAAGGAGTTAAGGAATAGATGAAAATAAAGAAACACATATCATGGGATCAATATTTTATGGCTATAGCGAAAATTTCAGCATTACGTTCTAAAGATCCAAATACGAAAGTTGGTTGTTGCATAGTCAATAATGACAATAAAATAGTTGGTGTTGGTTATAATGGTATGCCAATAGGTTGTAGTGATGACAATTTTCCTTGAGCAAGGAATAGTAGTTCAAAATTAAATGAAAAATATATGTATGTAGTTCATTCAGAGATTAATGCTATTCTTAATAGGAATTCTTCTAGTTTAAAAAATTGTAAATTATACGTAACATTATTTCCATGCCATGAATGTGCTAAGGTTATTATTCAATCTGGTATTAGGGAGGTAATTTATGAACAGAATTTATATAAAAATTCTGAATCGACAATAGCTGCAATACGAATGTTTAAATATGCAAATGTAAAAATGACTAAATATAAAAATTTAAATTCATTAATAAATATTAAGGTGTAGATTTAATGTATGAAAGTAGTAATCAAACGAGATAATAGGCAAACTAAATTTAATGAAAACAAGATTAAAGAAGCAATTATAAAAGCTGCTGAGGCAAATTTATTTAATTTGTCTTTAAATGAAATATCAAATATTGTAAACACAATTGTTAAAAAAATTGAATCAATTAATTTAGATAGTATTGCAGTTGAACAAATACAAGATTTAGTAGTACAAACGTTATGTGATTTTGGTTATAAAAAATTAGCAATTCAATATCAAGCTTATAGAAAAGAAAGAAACGCAATAAGAGAAAAAAAATCTGATTTAATGAAAAAAATTGTCAGTATTGGCATAGAGACTGACAGAGATAATGCGAATGTAGGAAATAATTTTTCTGCAAAACTATTAAGAATAGCATCGGAATCCAACAAATGACACGTGCTTAACTTTGTGTTACCTGAGAAGTTGGCAAAGCTTCATGAAAATGGGTATGTATACATACATGATTTAGATTCTTATAACTTGACTATTAATTGTTTGCATTTACCAACAAGTAAATTGTTAGCAAATGGTTTTAATACAGGCTACGGTATGATAAATTCTCCACGAAGCATCGGGGTTGCAGCAGAGCTGTCATGCATAATGTTACAGGCTTCACAAAATGATATGTTTGGTGGGCAATCTCACCCTAACTTTGATAATGATCTAGCTCCATATGTTGGTTTTACAAGAAAAAAAATTAAAAAGCAATTAATTACTGAAGGGTTGAGTGGGAATAAACTATCAATTATTCTTGAAGAAAGAACTAGAGCAGCTGTAAGGCAAGCAATGCAAGCTGTTGTTTTTAATTTAAATACAATGCACTCACGCGCAGGAAGCCAAGTCCCTTTTAGTTCAATAAATATTGGCATCCCAAATTCTAAAGATGCTGCTCTTATCTGTGAAGAATTTTTAAAAGTATATTCTGAAGGTTTAGGCAAAGGCGAGCAGCCAATATTTCCAAATATTATTTTCAGAGTAAAGAAAGGTGTGAATAGAGAGAAAAACGACCCATATTACAATTTATTTTCACTAGCATGTGAAGTGTCTAGTAAGAGAATGAACCCAACTTTTATGAATATTGATGCAGATTTTAATAAGAAATATTATGATAAAGGAATTTTGCCTGCTACAATGGGGTGTAGGACATATTTAATTTCGGATGTAAATGGGAAACCATGTGTTGAAGGCAGAGGAAATAATGCACCTGCAACAATTAATTTACCTAGAATTGGAATGATGTCCAATCATGATATTCCTACTTTTTTTAAGATATTGGATGAACGCATTAATGACTGTGTTGACATATTAATGCACAGGTTTGATGTTTTAAAAAAATTAAAAGTAAAAGATTTGCCTTTTGTTATTGGTCAGCATTTAATGAAAGGGTCAGAAAATTTAAATAAAGATTCTTCAATCGAACCTGTAATGCGTCATGGTACATGAGGTATAGGATATATAGGAATAGCAGAAGCATTAATAGCATTAATAGGACATCACCATGGTGAGAGCAAATCAGCCCAGAATTTGGCATTAAAAATAGTTTCTCATATAAGAAATAAATGTGATTTGCTAAAAAAGAAAATGAAGTTAAATTTTAGTTGCTATGCAACACCTGCTGAAGGATTAAGTGGAAAATTTGTTAAAATTGACAGAAATTTATTTGGTATTGTGAAAGGAGTAACTGATAAAAAATATTACACTAATTCATATCATGTGCCAGTAAATTTTCCTATATCAATAGCAGAAAAAATTAAAATTGAAGCACCTTTTCATGCTTTGTCAAACGGAGGGCATATTTCATACATTGAATTTGATTCATATCCGTCACAAAAGGAAGTTCAAGATATCATAACATGAGCTTATACTCATACTAACATCAATTATATAGGTATTAATTTCCATATTCGATATTGTTTAGATTGCGCAAAATAAAATATTTATTTATATTTAATGATGATATATTTATCAAGGTTATTGATATGTTAAAAAAAAAGTGTAATTATAAAATTAATTTATCAGGAATTATTGAAGATAGTTTGGTTAATGGACCTGGATTAAGAAAAGTTTTCTTTTCACAAGGTTGTTCACATAAATGCAAAAATTGTTTTAATCCATCAACATGACCATTTTCTGGAGGAAAATTATTTTTGATCAAAGATTTAGTTAATAAAGTTTTAAGTGAACCATTTTTAAGTGGGGTAACTTTTTCAGGTGGGGACCCATTTCAACAAGCTGATAAATTCTCTATTTTTGCTGAAATGTTACATAAAAATAAAATAAACATTTGGGCATATACTGGTTATTATTATGAGGAATTGTTAGCTATGTCTCAACAAGATAATAACATTTTTAGATTATTAAGTTCTATTGATGTGCTTGTTGATGGCCCTTATATTGACGAACAAAAAGATGAAACCTTAAAATATCGTGGTAGTAAAAATCAAAGAATAATTGATGTAGTTAAAAGCTTAAAAACTAAAAAAATATCCTTGTTAAATTATTAGTTTTTATTCTTATTTAATCAACTATTTTTATTAAAATTGTTGTAAAATAAAATTAGTTTTAAGTCGTAGCAAAAAGAAGAGGGATTATGAAAAGAAATACTAGCAATGCCACTAATAAAAAAAATGTGACATATTTAAATCCAGGAGATAAGGTGTGTCCTGTTTGCGGTTCAACTCATATACAAGGCATTAGTAGAATTACTGGTTATCTTTCACTAGATGAGCGATTTGGTGAAGGCAAAGTTGCTGAAAGAAGCGATAGGGTTTCACATAATAGCAATAAACATAAAAAAATTTATAGGTAGTTATCACTTTTAATTTTTCTATAAGGTAGTGGTTTTTTTGAACCAGTTATTTTGTGTTTATTAGCTTTGTTTAGATTAAGTAATCTTTTTTTGCTATTTTTCTTTATAGGAATATTTTTAAGAAATAAATCAATTTCTGAATATGAAACTTTTAATTCACTTTCATCATTTTGTCTTGGATATAAATCAGCTGATGGTTTTCTTTTAATTATTGATATCGGGACATTTAATAATTTTGAAATTTTATATATTTCACTTTTAGTTAAATTTGCAAGTGGCGATAAATCAGATAAGTTATCACCATATTTAGTAAAATAGCCAGTATAGATTTCGTCTGCATTTAACGTTCCTACCACCAATAAATTATTTTGTTGTGCTATAGCATATAAGATTAACATTCTTAATCTTGGCTTGATGTTTATTAATGATTTTTTTTCTCTAATTTTGAGTAGCTTAATTAAATTCTTATAAATACTAGTTGCATTTATGGAATTAATTTTTACTTTAAATTTTTTTTCTAATTCTAATAAGAATCTTTTATTTTTTTTGTTGCTATCAATATCAATATAGTAATTTTCCATTTTGATATTTTTGATTTGGCTGCAAAGTGCCAAACAGCAAGCAGAATCTATACCTCCAGATATGCCTATAACCACTCCTGATTTGTATGCGTTTTTAGTCTCTTTATATATTCAATTTCTTAAATAAACAATATATTCATTTAGAGTATTAAATCTCATGCATTAGTCAACCAATAATTTATTTTTATATATGATGAGTGTATCTCCTGAAACTCCACCCAATTTTTTTATTTTTTCCTCAATATTTAAATTTTTAATTTTTTCATTATATCAAATAATGTTATCTTGCGTATCAAGAGGAATTTTGTTTGTTCAATATTCTAGATATTTACTTTTAACTTGTCATACACCCTTGTTTACTTGAGATATTACAAGATCATTGTCAAAATCGAGTTGTTTTTTAACTTTATATATTTTTATATTTTTTGATTCATTAGATAAATTCGAATTTTTGTTTCTATTTAAATTGTTAAAAGTTGTAAATAACAAATCTAATAAATTTTCAATATTTGTTTTATTTTTTGCTGAAATAGCAATTATCTTTTTTTTAATTATTTTTTGTAATTTGTTATATTGAATAATTGAATTTTTTACATCAATTTTGTTTGCAACTAAAATTGTGTTTTTTTTCATTACATCATTTTTGTATGTAGATAATTCTTTTTTGATAATATTGAAAGCATTAACAATATTTGGGTTGTCATTAGTATCTAATGATATTAAATGAATTAAAATTGAACATCTTTCAATATGTTTTAAAAATTTATGTCCTAGTCCCTTTCCTTTTGATGCATCTTCAACAAGCCCAGGTATATCTGCAATAATTAATTTTTGATTTTTATGATTTACAACCCCAATAACTGGAATAATAGTTGTAAAAGGATAATTCCCTATTTTAGAATTTGTTGCTGTTATAGCATTAATAAGTGTAGATTTGCCTGCATTTGGCAATCCAACTATCCCTATATCTGCAATGAATTTAATAACAAATTTAGCTTTTAAATACTCACCTTTATCACCATTCTCATGTAGGTTAGGTATTTTATTTTTTGGGTTTTTAAATCAGCCATTTCCATGTCCACCTTTTCCACCACGGCAAATAATTTTTTTTTCATCATTTATTAAAATTTCACAAATTTTTTCTCCTGTAGCAGCATTGTATATAACTGTCCCTAATGGGACTTGAATAAATAGTTTTTTTCCATTTTTTCCATGGCAAAGATTTGTCTTGCCATTTGACCCATTTTCAGCGATTATTTTTTTTTTATTATTGATTTTAATAAGGGTGTTTATATTGCTATTCCCAATTACTATAATATCACCACCATTACCTCCATCTCCACCACATGGCCCGCCATACGGTACATGCGCCTCATGACGTCATGCAACTATTCCATTTCCACCATCACCAGCTTTAATTTCTACTGTGCATTCATCAATAAATTTCATAATTAAATTATTTTTGATATGAAAAGCTAATTAATATTCCTGTTAAATTATCATTTGATCCATTTTTAATTGCTGTTTTTATTAGCTTGTTGCAAATGCTTTTAAAATTTTCTCCTCTATTATTTGCAATAAATAAAGTTAAAGATTTGTCAACATTAATGTAATTGTACAAACCATCGCTAGAAAGAAATAAAAGATCATTTGGGTTAATCCTTATTTTTTTAAAATCAAAATGCATTTTCTTTTTTGATGAAGAATGTATATATTGAGTTAGTGAAAATAGCATATTTTTATTTTGTATCAATGTAGGTAGTTGATGTGTTTTAATAGTATCAAGAAAATTTATTAGATTGTGATCTCTAGTTAAAAGCGTTCATTCATAAGAATTAATCTTATGATGATAAAGTCTACTATCTCCAATATGGAATACATAAACTTTATCATTTGAAATAATGCATAAAACAATAGTCGTGCCAACATGAGATTTAATATTCATGTTATTAATTGTTTTTTTCAATTTTTTATATGAATAATTAAGGGTTCTTTTAAATCAGAAAAGAGGAAAATTAATTTTTTTCTTTTTTAAAAATTTTTTTTTAAATGAATCAATTACAGAAGTAGATGCAATTTCACTATTTCTTTCACTTCCTATACCATCACAAACAATTGCAAGTCATTGCTTGGATTTGTTAAATCCAATTCATGCAGCATCTTCATTTTTTGCTTTTGTTCCTGCAGATGATTCTATGGAGTAGTTAATTGTTAAATTCTTCATATTTGGATCTTAATTGACCACATGCTGCATTTATTTTGCACCCACGTTTCAACCGAATTGTAGTGATTATATTATTTTTGTTAAGTTGGTCCCTAAAATACAAAATTCGATTTGATTTCTTGTATTCTAGGTTATTGATTTTGTTATATTCAAGTAAATTAACATAACACTTTAATGATTTTGCTATTTTAATCAATTCATATAAACATTCATCAGAATCATTGATATTCTTAAGTAGTAAATATTCTATTGTGATTTTTTGATTACTATTTTTTGAATATTTCCTTAGTACTGGTAATAATCGCTTTAATGGATAAATCCTGTTTATAGGCATGATTTTGTTCCTAATAGAATCAATAGGAGCATGTAGGGAAATGGCTAGGTTGGCATTAATTTTTTCTTTATCAAATTGCTCAATTTGTTTTACCAACCCACATGTTGAAACCGTTATATGTTTCTTACCCAACCCTAAACCATTAGATTCATTTAAAATTTCGATAGCATTTTTTAAGTTTTTGTAATTATCAAGTGGTTCTCCAACACCCATAAAAACAACATTTGTTATTTTTCTCATTTCATTTTTGGAAACGAAATTATTAACCATAAAGTATTGCAAAACAATTTCGTCTGTTTCAAGTTTACGAATTAACTTAGTCTGTGAAGAAGCACAAAATTTGCATCCCATTGAGCATCCTAATTCTGTTGATATACATATGCTATATCCATATTTAAACTTCATTAAAACAGTTTCAATAAAGTGAGAATCATAGCTTGTTTTAAATAAGAATTTAATTGTTTTATCTATATGATCATTTAATATTTTTGCAATAGTTAACTGTGAATTTGATATTTTTCTTTCGAAAAAAGATATGTTATCTTTAGATAAATTTGTCATGTTTTTGAAGCAAGTAACATTTTTTTTATATATCCAATTAAAAATTTGAATAGCAACATATTCTTTAATGTTATTATCAACACACCATTTCTTCAACTCACATAAAGTGAATTTAAATATATTTCTATTTTTTAGTGATTGTGGCATTAATTTTATCTTTAATGATTTCAAATATTTTCTTAGTTGTATCCTTTTCTTTATTATTTTGGTTTACTATAACATGTTCATAAAATTTGGATTTTTTTAATTCTTTCTTTGCAAGTTTAATTCTCTTATATATATCTCATACTGATTCAGTGCTTCTATTGATCAATCTTTTTTTCAATTCTGCTATAGATGGAGGGGCAATAAATATAGTTAACAAATTTTTGTCATTATTCTTTTTCAATAATTTCATCACTTTTAACGCGCCTTTGCATTCAATTTCTAATAGAACATTTTCACCTTTGCTTCTAATTTTATTTACATAATCTATTGGAGTTCCATAATATTCACCTGCATATTTGGCATATTCGAGAAGCTTTTTTTTGTGTATCAAACTTTTGAATTCTTTTTTTGTTAAGAAAAAATAATCAACACCATTAATTTCATTTTCTCTTTTTTTTCTAGTTGTTGCCGATACGCTAAAATTAATTGGTATTTTTTTGTTTTTGATAATTGGAGCTCAAGCAGTTTTTTTACCTACCCCACTTGGGCCAGTAATTATTATTAATAGACCTAAATTAATGTTATTAATATTATCCAATTTTGATGTCTTCATAACCATAACTGTATGTGTCCACAGAAACTTTATTTTTTCTTCACGCAAGAAGAGTTGAAGAGACACCAAGTTGTCCTATGAACATTAGTATTGTTAATATAAACAAGGCTAATTCATCACATTTACCAACTACACCTGTCGATAAACCAACAGTTCCAAACGCAGAACAAATTTCATATATTATTGGTGTTAAATGCCAGTTGAATGATTCACCGACAGACATACTTTTATCATGAATATTTCGTGTGTGGAAAATAATTACTGCAGATATTAACATTAGAAAAAAGCCTGCAATGAACACAAAAAGTGATCGCATAACTGTTTCTTCAGGGATTCTTCTTTTGAATAAATTTATATTTTTTTTGCCAAACAATGTTGCCACAAAATAGCATATTAAAATAGCTAATGTTGTTGTTCTAATTCCTCCACCAGTTGAACTTGGACTAGTTCCAATAAACATGGATAAAGTGAAAATGATTCTTGATCCTTCAGTTAGTAAGCCTTGATTAATTGTGGAAAATCCAGCCGATCTTGTGTTGATAGAATTAAAAATTATGCAACACACTTTATTAAATTCAGGGTTTGAACCTCATGGTCTAACAATGCCTGAATCTAACATAATTTCATTAGGAGAATTTATAATTGTCCATTCATCATATGTATTATTAAAATTAGTGAAATATGATTTATCAGCATAAAAAAATTCAAAAGATAGTGCAGTGCCTGTTGATATTACAAACACAACAATATATGAAATTAAGCAAACTTTTGTAAATAACGTGAATTTGTATGTCATGTTTTTTTTCTTTAATCTATATTTCTCATATACATCAAAAATTAACGGGAACCCTATCCCACCAATAATTATTTCAATGGATATTAATAGTTGAAATATTACATTTCAGTCATTTCGAAATGACGATAATGAGTAGTTTGAATTGATTGATGAGAATAATTCAAATCCTGCATTATTCATAGCAGAGCAACTACAGAATAACCCATGCCAAAGAGCAAGGGGAAAATTGTGGTATGTATCCAACAAATTTGATTTATCATCCCATGAAATCATATAATTTTTTTCTACACCATTGATGACCCCAATTGATATTTGGTTATATGAGGGAAAAAAACATATCCAAAAACTAATCAATATTGCGAAAAATAATTGAGTTAGAGTGATAAAAATTGTAGAAAATTTAATAAGCCTAAATGCATTAAGTAGATTTTCTTCACCCCTTTCCTCTTTTAAGAGTAGTAATTCTTTATATTTAAATTCACCTTCTTTCCTTAATCAATTTCATAAAAGAAAAAAGACTGAAATAATTCCTATACCACCAGATCAAATTAAAAATAAAATGACAGATTGACCTAAAATGTTATAAAAAGAATAAATTTCAATTGGTGAGAGACCAGTATTTGAAAAGGCACTACAAGCAACAAACAGAGCTGTTCAGTATGTATAGTTGTATTTAACTTTTGTATTTGGGAGATGAGATATATCAAAATAAAGTAATAAACTACCTGCAACAACTAGAAGTAAATAAACACGTAAAAAATTTTGGTAAATATTTTTCCCAAAAATAAATTTAACAACATAAGATAAAACATTTTTTATTTTTTTCTTTGTGTTTTGATTATTGTTTTCTTCTCAATTCATTCCAAAAGTCTATAAACAAGTATTAACAAATTATATTAATATAATTTACATAATGATAAATTTTGACTTAGTGATTTAATTTATGAGTAAAAAAAATGGTTATATTATCTTAGGAGTTGGGAAATTAGGGAGTGAAATAGCTCAAATTCTATTTGATAATGGATATTCACTTATAGGCATAGATAAAGACAATGCATCATTGACTAAATTTTCAAATTTATTTTCATATACTTTAAATGCAGATGCAACAAATGTTGCCACTTTGCTTAAAATAGGTGTTGCAAGTGCTGATGCAATTTTTGTCACCATCTCTGATGTTTTAGATTCAATAACAGTTTGCGCAAATTTGGTTGATATTGGAGTTAATGGATTAATTATAGCTGTTGCTCAAAATGATTTACATAAAAAAGTTTTAAAAGTTTTAGGAATTGAAAGTGTGATAGTTCCACTTCATCAAGCAGCTAAGTCTGCCGCATTGCATGCAATATATCATTATGGTGACGAAATTCATCCATTATCAGATAATCATAGTTGGATGCGTTTAGTAGTTGACAATCCAAAATGCATAAATACACCTATAAATAAATTTGATCTAAGTAAAAAATTAGGTACATTAATTTTATATATTGTTCGTGGTGGGAATGTTATCTCGCCAGTACCACATAATATGGAATTAAATATCGGCGATGTTATAACCATTGCTTGCAGTGATGAAAAAATAAATAAATCAATTAATTTTTTTACAGTTGCTTTTTCAAATGATAAAGGAAGTGAGTTATCTTCCAGAGATGTTTTAAAAAAAATTAATAATCCTATTTTTCTAAAAAAGCATATTGACAAATAACAATTTAATGATGGGGAATAAAGAGCTTGAAGTTTCACTATTATCAATTGACACAAAAGATAAGAAACACTTTATTGATAAATTAAACATATTGAAAAAATCAAACATCACACGAATTCATTATGATGTAATGGATAATAATTTTGTAAATAATGTTGCATTTGGGCCTGAGCACTTGTCATTTTTGAATGAAAAAAAATTTGTTGTTGATGTACATTTAATGGTTTTTAATGTTAACAAGTATTTGGATTTGTTTATGAAATATCCATTTAATTCTATTGCTTTTCATGTAGAGTCCCAACCAGAAAATATTTCATTAAAACTCATCAAAAGAATCAAGTTTAGTCAAAAGAAATGTGGTATTGCTTTTAAACCAGATTCTAATATTTTCACTTATGAAAAATTGATTAATGAGTGCGACTACATTATTGCAATGGGGGTGAATCCAGGATTCGGAGGACAAAAATTTTTAAAAGAAGCAGCTATTAATAATTTGAAAAAAATTAAACAGGTGCTTGTAAAATTAAAAAAGAATACTCAAATTTATCTTGATGGAGGCGTGGATCTTAATACAATTAATTTGACAAAAGATTATGTAGATGTTTTCATATCAGGTAGTTTTTTAGCAAAATTACCAGATCCAGCCAAAATGGTTGAGTATGTAAGGGCACTAAAGTAATTTGCTATACTTTTTTTTGCTCAATATGGGCATCATTTAATAGTGCAGTTGAGCATTGTTTTTAAAACATTTAAATAAAATTAACAAAATTAATTTAATAAAAATGCAATAATATTTAATGAGAATAGATTAAAATATTTGGTAATTGGGATTTAATTAATAATGTCTATATTCAAAAAAGATAAGTTAGATGATTTGAGCAGAGTTGAAGTTGATGAGACTAAAGTTGTTGATGTTGATTCATTAAAGAATGTTTTGTCATCAGGTATAAACAAAAAGACTTTGTCTAAATTATCTGTTGATGAATTGAAATATATGTTGGAATATGAAAACAATAATGATGAAGTTGTTGAATTAATACGTTACTATATTAACAAAAAGCAAAAGTAATTTTTATTAATGTTTGTAAATCTTTTTACACACTCATATTATTCATTGTTAATGTCATCAATGTCAATTGATGACATTATTTATTTTGCGAAAAAAAATAAGCAAACTCATGTGTGTTTAACTGATTTTAATAACATGTATGGAGCTATCGAGTTTTATAAGAAAGCTATTTTGAATAATTTGAAGCCGATAATTGGTTTGCACACAAATTATAATAGGCATGATTTATATTTAATAGCAAAAAATTATTATGGATATAAAAACTTAGTAAAAATTTCATCTTTTATCAATATCAAACGTGAATTTAATATGAATGATTATTTATCTGATATTTTTATCATAGTTGATAATTTAAAAGATGTTAATTGATTTAATAAGGATTTAGAAATTTATACCCTTGAGGAAAATCATAATAATTCTATAGCTGGCCAACCTGCTTTTTTTGAAACAAAAGATGACTTTATTTATTTTAAATCATTGGTAGCGATAAAAGATAATTTGAAACTAAATGATGTTAAAGTAGAAAAGAAAATTTCTAGTTATTATATGTACTCAGAAAGAGAAGCATTAATTAAGTTTTCAAAAAAGGCTATAGATAATGTAGAACACATAATTAATAATTGTGATTTAAAAATTATTTTTAATAATGCTAGCAATAATATTGAGTTTGATAAATCAAAAAATAGCAAAGCTTTATTGCAATCATTATGTGTTGAAAATTTGATAAAAAAATTTAAATTGAAAGACAATATTCCCAATAATTATATGTTAAGACTAAGATATGAATTGGATGTAATTGACAAGAAAAAATTTAATGATTATTTTTTAGTTGTGCAAGATTATGTAGGCTTTGCGAAAAACAATAATATTTTGGTAGGTCCAGGAAGAGGTTCAGCATGTGGTAGTTTAGTTGCATATTTATTAGGCATAACCACAATAGATCCTATTGAAAATAATTTAATTTTTGAGAGATTTTTAAACCCTGAAAGGGAAAGCATGCCTGATATTGATGTTGATTTTATGGATTCACGTCGTGAAGAAGTTGTCGATTACATATTTAATAAATACGGTTGTGATCATACATGTCACATAATTACTTTTCAAAGAATTAAAGCTAAGATGGCAATACGTGATGTTGGAAGAATACTTGATATGAATAAAACAATAATAGAAAGTATTTCCAAACTTCTAATGGATGATTTTTCTTCTATAGATCAATCAATTAAAAAAAAATTAGATAAATATGTTGCAGATTATCCATTGCTCTTTAAAATAGCAAAAAAAATACAAAACTACCCTAGACAAACAGGAGTGCATGCTGCCGGCATTGTTATTTCATCAAAAAAAATGTATGAGATTATTCCAATTCAGCTTTCATCTACTGGTAAATATGCAACACAATACTCAATGGAGTATATGGAATCATTAGGATTAATTAAAATTGATATTCTTGGGTTGGTAAATTTATCAATAATTTCGCAAGCTCTTAACTTAATTTATTCATATAAAAATAAGAATTTAGATTTAAATAAAATTCCAATGAACGATTTGAAAGTTTTCAATTACATATCTCAAGGGAAAACGACGGGTATTTTTCAATTAGAATCATCAGGCATGACTAATTTAGTGAAAAAAATCAAGCCAAAAAGTATTGAAGATATTTCAGTTTGTTCAGCTTTATATAGGCCTGGGCCACAAAAAAATATTTCTTTGTATCTATCTAATAAATTAAATCCAGAAAAAATTGAATATTTAAACAATGATTTAAAATCTATTTTGGCTCCTACATATAATGTAATTGTTTATCAGGAACAAGTAATAAAAATAGCTGAAAAAATTGCTGGTTTTAATTTAGGCGTTTCAGATAGTTTTCGAAGAGCTTTATCTAAAAAAAATGAGGATGAACTTATTAAACTAAAACAAGATTTTATTAATGGTGGTATGAAGAATAAATACTCCAAAGAAATTTTAAATAAAATATATGACTATATTTTAGAATTTGCTAATTATGGTTTTAATCATTCACACGCACTTGCTTATTCATATATAAGCTATTGATTAGCATACATAGCATATTATTTTCCGCTTGAATTTTATACTGTATTACTAATAAATAATGGTGGTTCAACTGAAAAAATTAATGAATATTTGAATTGCGCATTAAGTCAAGGAATTTCAATACTACCACTAGATATTAATTTATCAAGTTCTAACTTTTCAATTGTTCAATCAAAAAAAATTATTTTAGGTTTTAATATCGTCAAAGGTATAGGACAAACGATATCTAATAAAATAATTTCTATTAGAGAATCATTAAATGGTAAAAAATTTGATAATTTATTTTCATGTATTAAAATTTTGTCAAATAATGGTATAGGTTTAAAAACAATTACTTTGTTAGCATATTCAGGTGCATTTGATTGCTTTAATAGTCAGTATTCACGATTCTGAATAGTTAAAAATTTGAATTCTATATTCGAGAATGTAAATAATATTTTAACAACTGGTGAGTGTATAACAGATATGAAATTGGATAACGCAGTGCCAACTAAAGAAGAATTAGAACAATTATCTAAAAAAGAACAAGAATATACAGGAATTTTGTTAAAAAAAGTACCTTTAATCAAATTAAAGGAAAAGTATTCTTCTCAATTTACAAATTTAGTTTCATTAAGAAGTTTTCTTGATTCATCAGTTGAAAATGGATATTATCACATCATAGTTAAAATTAATTCAATCACGACATTTAAAGATAAAAATGGTCATCCAATGTCATTCATATCAGTGGAAGATGAAACTCTTTTTATGAATAAATTACCTATTTTTTGAGAGGTATATTCCAAATATAGTTCAAATTTAAAAGAAGGAATTTTTGCAGTTTTAACTGTAAAAAAGAATAAAAGAATTAGTAATAATTTATTAATTTTAAAAATTATGGAGTTAAGTTAAATATGGTGAGTAAAAAAGCAATAGCAATTGATGGGAATTGTCTATTTTATCGTTGCTTTTATGCGACAATAAAACAATTAACATATTTTGAATCAAAACAATTGAAGCCCACAAATGCTTTAAATTTATTTATAAGAATTGTGATTAAATTGATAAGAAGTAACAATTATGATTATGGAATAGTCGCATTTGATTATAGTAAAGATACTTTTCGAAAAAAAAAGCTGAAAACATATAAAGAAGGACGCAAAAAGATGCCTAATGAATTGGTTTGTCAAATTTCTGACATAAAACAATGTGTTAATTTAATGGGAATAAAAAAAATTGAAGTTGAAAATTTCGAAGCGGATGATATTATTGGGAGTTTTTCTAAATTAATGACACAGAATAATGTTTATACAGAGATATTTTCTTCAGATAAGGATATGTTACAACTTGTAAATGAGTTTACAACAGTTAAATTATTAAAGAAAGGGATTAGTGATTTCATTGAATACAATCTTAATAATTTTCCCATTAATTTTTTTGGATTATTTCCCAATCAGGTTGTTGATTTTAAAGCAATTTCTGGGGATAAATCAGATCATTTACAAGGAGTTAGAGGCATAGGCATAAAAACATCAATTGAGTTGCTAAAGGCATATAAAACACTAGATAATATTTATTTAAATTTAGACAAATTAACTAGAAAAAATAAAGAAAAGTTTGTTGTAGACAAGGATGATGTCTATTTATGTAAAGATTTAGTTACAATCAGAACCAATTTATTTGATGGCGCTAATTCAAATGATTTTAATCTAGGTGCAGTAAATTATGTGGAATTATTAAATTTTACTCGTGTTAACAAATTAGACTCATTATCGCACTGAATTGAAAAACTATTTTTAAAATAAATCAATGCCTGAGTTACCTGAAGTCCAAACAATAATAAATACTTTAAAAGAAACAACACTATTGAAGCATACAATAAAACATGTTGAAATAGTGATAGAAAAGGTTCTAAAAAATTGTTCTGTATCAAAATTCAAAAGTTTTTTGATGAGTGAACAAATAATTGACATTCAAAGAAAAGGAAAATACATCATATTTCATTTATCAAATGACAAATATTGAGTTGTACATTTGAGAATGGAAGGAAAACTATTTTACTTTAAGAGCGGTTGTAATTTTACAAGTAATCATTTAATGGCCAAAATTGTCTTCACAAATGATAGTATTCTATGTTATTATGATTCACGAATGTTTGGCACTTTTCATATTTTCTCTTCAAGATTAAGTTGTTTTTCTTCAGAAATTCTTAAAAAAGTTGCTATTGATCCACTAGATAAAAAATTTAATGAATATTTTTTATTTGCAAAAATCAAAAATAGTCACAAACATATAAAGAACTTACTTTTGGATCAAACTATTGTATCCGGGATAGGGAATATTTATGCTGATGAAATTTTATTTATGTCTAAAATACATCCATTATCAAAAGGTATAAATATTGATATCAGCATGTGTAAAAAAATCGTTAAATATTCAAAGTTAATTTTAAAAAAGGCCATAGACCATAAAGGTACAACAATTTTGTCTTATAAGTATAAAAAAAATAACCATGGCAATTATCAAAAATACCTTTTAGTCCATTCACATTCTGGAGAGAAGTGTAAAATTTGTGGTACTAGAATATTAAAATTAAAAATAAATGGTCGCGGAACTTATTTTTGTCCAAATTGCCAGAAAATTATTGAAGATAACGAATTATGTTAGTTTGTTTAACAGGGGTACCTGGTAGTGGGAAAACTACAATACTAAGACAAATTAGAAAAAGTGGTTATATGGTTTTTGAAACCGATAAATTTATACATAGTATTTATAAATTTGGCCAAATTGGTTACAATCTAATTTCAAAACATTTTGGCAAAGAATATGTCAACAAGACAAGTGTTAATCGAAAGAAATTAGGCAGATTAGTTTTTTCTAATAAATGTGAACTTGCAAAATTAAATAAATTAACGATACCCTTAATAAAAAATAAAATTTTAAGTTTAAAAAAAATAAAAAATAAGCTCATATTTGTTGAATTGGCAATTTATTTGAATTATCCAAGTTCTTTTAGATCGATTTTTGATAAAATTGTGATCATTAAAGGCAAACAAAAATTGCAAATTTCAAAACAGATAGTTCACAACATTAAAGATATAAGACTTCCAGAAAAGGTATGCAAAAATGCTATTATCTTTAATAATACTGGAAGAAAAACAGCAATACCTATTATTTCTGCTCGATTAATTAGTAACATTCTTAAAAACAAAAAATAAAGTATTACATTTATTTTTAAAAAAAATAAAAAAAATTCGTTTTTTCCAAAAAAACATTGTTGGGAAATTTTCAAACAATTAATGTTGGAAATTTTTAATTATTATTTGTTTCTTTATGGTTAATTTTCAACAAAAAAAGTTAAAAAATATCGTTTAAAAAAAATAAAAAAACAGGAAATTAAATTTTTTATTTAGGTTTTGAAAAAAAATAATTTTAATGCTTATACTATTAACAAAAAAATGAGTACTATTTTTATTGATGTTTTATCAAAAAAATAATGCTATTTTAAGAGGAGGATATAGGAATGCAAGAATGTGTAATTTTTTCTATTATTAAGAAATTTGATTTTTGCATTAATTTTAAAACATTATATGACTTATATCACCCTATTATTGGTTCTGCCTCTTATAATTTATACATTCAACTTTTTAATGAATCTGAGAAACTCATTCAAATGGGCATAAAAAACAACAATTTAGATTCGTTATTAAAATTGTTGAAAATGTCGAATAGTGAATTTAATGCTGCCAGATATAATTTGGAAGCTATTGGTTTGCTTAACACTTTTGTGGATGAAAAAGAGAATAAACTATTTTTTCAGTTGATGGAACCACTTTGTTTTAATGATTTTGTTGCTAAACAAAAGCATCGTCATTTACTTTTTAAGATTATAGGTGAGGAAAATTATCAACGTTTAGAATACCTTTATAATAATGAGCACATTCCTCAATCCTATGTTAGAATTACAAAAACTTTTGATCAAATTTGGAACGATAATGATATTAAAAACACATATTCATTTAATTTTGATAATTTGTATCACAATATTATTAAAAAATCACACCAGTCAGTCATTATTTCCACGCATGTTAAGCAATTAATTGAATTTTATTTTGAAACATATTCATTAACTTTAAATGAAATAGAACATTGCATATATAACTCAATAATTGAAATGTCAAACAATGAATTTGCTGTGGATTATGATCTATTACAAGCTAATCTTAAAAAATATATTAATAGTTTCAACAATATTAATATTTATAAGCAAATTAAATTAAATCGCAATTTACAAATATTTAAAACAAAAGTTGATCATAATTCATTATTAAAAATATTTGATTTATATAAAAACATTAATAGTGAACAGTTTTATTCCTTAATAAAAAAGACATCATTATCTACTGAAGAAATTGAAACAATTTCAGTTTTACGCAACACTTATTTATTAAATGACGAATTAATAAATTTAATGATTGACTTTTCATTATTAAAGTCTAATGGGCATTTTAACAAGAAATATTTGTTAAAGATGGGTCAAACTGCAAATGCAATGAATCTTTTAGAACTTACTTCAATGTATGATTATTTAATGAATAGACCAATAGATCAACAAATGTTGTCTGCATATATTCCTAAAGAATCTACAGATGATTCATTAAACAAACCTGCCTCTGAAAAAGAGCTAAATTATTGATTAAAGAATAGCTAATTCTGTTAAAAATGAATATTCATGAAATAAAAAAAAAATATAAATTTTATTTAGATCAATCTTATATTTTGTCATTAAATTTGACAGATGATGAAATAATTAGATATATGCCAGCAATTGTTAAAATTGTTGACGAGCAAGTTAAGTGTGATAAACTACCTAATAATATTTGTATTAATGAAAGTTATAAACATTTAAGAATTTCTAGAGATAAAAACAATTTATTATTTTTTGAGCTTATTGATTGTCATAAACATAAACCTATAAATAATTGATATATTAATGATTTTCAAAGCAAAAATAATAAATTTATTAACATCGTTAAATTAGATGCAGAAGCAAAAAAAAATAAAAATTCAAATAAGCATTTAATCATAGATAAGTATTTAAAGCAACATTTATTCTTTTTAGTTAAAAAGTGCAAACCAACTAATTACATTTCTGGTATTTATTTATATGGGGATTATGGTATTGGTAAGACTTTATTAATGTTTTCTTTATTAAATACTATTCAGGAATTAGGATCAACTGTAGCTTTAGTTTCATTACCAAAGTTAGTTCAAAGATTAAAAAATAATTTTGGGAGCAACCAAAATTATTTAAATGAACAAATGATAAATAATTTAGAAAAAATTGATTTTTTAGTTTTAGATGACATAGGTGCTGAGCAAACAGATTCATGGTTTTATAATCAATTTTTATTTGATTTATTAGATTTTAGATATGTAAACAAAAAGGTTACTTTTTTTACTAGTAATTATCAACTTAATCAATTACTGTCTAAATGGAAAAGTAGTACAAGCATGACAAAAATTGATATTACCAGAATAATTGAACGGATAAAAGCTTTAACTAACAATTGCTCTGTGCAGTTAAAAGATGTAAATTACCGCTATTCAAATCAAATTATTAAATCCTAATTAGGTTTAATGTTGTAATGATAATAATTAAGTGGATGTAACGAATAGTTGGTTTCGTTTATATTGGTTATTGATAATGTATTTTGTGTTTTAGAATTGTGTAATGATTTGATAAAACCACAAACAACAGAAAAATTTTTTCTGATCCCATATTTAAAATTTATGTATTTTTCTTCATCTAGAAATACTGAAATATTTATATTTTTTTGGATATCAAAAATAAATTGTAAATAATCACCATTTTTGATATTTAGATTATCAATGCTTTTTGTGTAATATATAGTGCATCAACCTTGTAAGAGAAATGTGTAAAAATCATTTTCTTTTTTTACATCAATAAAGTATTGATTATTTATCTTGCAACTTCCTTCATAGCTAAGGTCAATTATTGTTTTGTCAATATCAGAATATTTATTTCCTTCAATCGATAAATCCTTTTTTCCTATGAAATTAAAGCAATTAAAAATAATTTCATTTTCAATTGATTCCTTATTGATATGATTTTTAGTAAAATCATTTATTGCATCATTTTCTGATTCAGCAGATAGTTCAATTGGTGCCTTTGCAAAATTGTTTTTAACTAATTCAATTAATTTTTTGTTTTCATCATCATATGTACATGATACATTGATAAAAGATGGTAATACAATAATAACCAAAATGAAAAAAAGTTTGAAAATTTTTAATTTATTATTTCTTTTTATTCACTTATACATTTGATTAAAATGCATATACACTTTTTATTTATGTTTATTATAATAATTTGATTATGAGCCGTAAAGATCAGTTAACAAATAGAGGTCAAATGACAGGCAATTCACGTAGTCATGCAATGAACCACTCCCGACGAAAATGAAAAATCAATTTGCAATGTGCCAATTTAAAAATAGGAAAGAATCATTCCAAAAGAGTGATGGTGTCTGCTAGAACTCTAAAAACTTTAAGAAAAAAGAATAAGTTAATTTAAGTTTATTTTTTTGGAAAGAATATTTCATTACAATTTTTTTTCAATTGATTTTTTAATGTCTTTTGGTCAATTTCATATATTTGAATCAATTTTTTAAATACTCATTCAATTAATAATGGGGAATTAGTTTTTCCTCGGAATGGGACTGGAGTTAATCATGGACTGTCAGTTTCTATTAAAATTCTATTTAAAGGAACCATTTTTATTGCATTTAATATGTCATCAACATTTTTATCAAATGTAATTATTCCATTAACAGAAATGTAATACCCCATTTTTAAATATTCCTTAACTACTGTTAAGTTTTCTGTAAAACTATGGATAACACAGCTTAGATTTTTTCCATATTCTTTTAAGATATTAATAGCATCATCATGTGCATTTCTAATATGTAATATGCACGGTAAGTTATATTTTTTTGCTAAATTTAATAATGAAATGAAAACATCTTTTTGTTGGTTATGGTCTATATTATTTTTGTAATAGTCAAGTCCAAATTCACCTAGGCCAACTAATGATGGATGCTTTTCAATTATTAATTTTTCTAATATACAAAAACACTCCTTCCCATTAAGATTCCCTAATTCATAAGGATGAAAACCAATTGTAGAAAAAAGGGTGTTTTTGTATTGTTCTGATATTTTAAGAGAAAAAATTGAATCTTGTTCATTTGTTCCAGCAACATTAACAATTATTTTTTGTTTAATTAGTTCTCCTACAAGTCCATCAATATCTGGGAACAATTTTGCATCATTTATATGCGCATGTATATCATAAAAGTCATATTCATCAGGAATTCATTTATGTTTCATTTAAAGATTATATGCAATAATTTAAATATTTATTCTAGATAGTTGAGAAAAATAAAAAACAATATTGTTTTATAATATGTTAGATTTTATTTAGTGGAGACGTACTCAAGTGGCTAAGAGGACACCCTGCTAAGGTGTTAGGTCGGCAACGATGCATGGGTTCGAATCCCATCGTCTCCGCCATAAAAGGAATTAGTCTTGATATTAAAATATTAAGTTTTTTATTAATTTTGTCAAGGTATTGTTTAAATCAATTCATGTATTTTTGCAAAGCTTAACTATTATTAACATTTGCTTGTTGGCTCATTGAAATATAATAAATAATTGTAAAAACATAAAATATAAGAAAAAAATTTGGCGAGTAAGGTTTTATCGTTAACTGAGACATGCCTTACATTTATAAATTTATTTACTCTTTTAGGTTATTAACTCTAACTATCCTATCAATTCTATTTTCTAATCTATCAAATCTTTGATTATTTCTTTTTTCAAACTCAACAAATCAAACTGGAGCTTTTGCTCTTGTTTTTGCTGTAGGCCCACTTTTAATTTTAATTCTTTCTAAGTCTAAATTCTTACCAATAAATTTTTCATCTATATTGGTATTTACTACTTTATATTTGAGAACTTTGATTTTCTTACTCATTTTCATATATTATATATTGATCCTTCCTACTCAAATAAGTTCTGTAGTATTGAATTCCTTAACTCTAATATAAATTAAATGCTTAAAGATAAGATTCTCTTTATTTTTTTGTATTTTTCTCTTAGAACTTTAGTTTACTTAGCTTCTTAGTTTTTTCATATTATCTCCTAACTTTGAAAATTTATATTCAATTCCTTTCTTGATTATCATAGTTTGTATTGTGAAATTTTATTTACAATTTGTTTTTGTATTTGTTTTTTCTTGTTTTTTTCAATTTTCAATAATGTTGTCTAAGTCTTTATGGGATAAATGTTATATTTAGTAATTAAATTCTGCTTATTTTTGATGCGCCAAAACTAAGTTGTATAATTTATCTAGTGATGAATATCACAGAATTAACTCTTTAAAGGTTATTGATAAATATTTTATGCTCTGTTAGCTCAGTTTGGTAGAGCAAATGACTCTTAATCATTGGGTCGTGGGTTCGAACCCCTCACAGAGCACCATAAGTCACTATTCACAAGTATTAAATTAATTCTGTATAATTTTTATTGTTACTAAAAAATGAATAATTTGCTTATCATTGAATCTCCAAACAAGATACACACCATATCAAAATTTTTAGATGATAAAGAATTTAAAATAATTGCAACTATTGGTCATATTCGAGATTTACCAACTAACTCTTTAGGTTTTGATGAAAAAACATTAACACCTAAGTGAATTGTTCCTTCAAAGAAAACTAACAAAATTAGTAAGGACAAAATAATAAATGAAATTAAAGCTGCTGCTAAAAATGCAAAAAAGATTTTTTTAGCTACTGACCCAGATAGAGAAGGTGAAGCAATTTCATGGCATGTTTATAATGTTTTACCAAGTTCAGATCAATTAAAATGTAGTCGAATTACTTTCAATGAAATAACTAAAGTAGCAATTCAGCATGCCATATCTAACCCAAGAGAGCTTGATATCAAATGGGTTGAATCACAGTTTGCAAGGCGCATTTTGGATAGATTAGTTGGATATAAAATTTCTAAAATTCTTAGAAACATGGTCCATGGTAAAAGTGCAGGGCGTGTACAGTCGATAGCTTTAAAACTTATCTATGACCGTGAAAATGAAATTAATTTATTTAAACCAACCAAATGATGAACAGTTGATCCGATTATTGATAAGAATAATAAATTATTTTTGCGAGAAATTGATCAAAAGATTAAGGATAAAATTAATGCTATTCAATTTAGCAATGAAAAAGAAGGGTCAGGAGTTAATTTCAATGATTTTAATTCTGCTGAGTTATTAAAAAAACAACTTAGCAACGAATGAAAAATTTATAGCATTGATGATCCTAAATATTACACAGTAAAACCTAAAGATCCATACAAAACATCAACATTACAACAAGATGGTGTAAATAAACTTGGTTGATCAGTATCAAAAGTAATGTCAGTAGCCCAAAAGCTATATGAGGGTGTTAAAATTGACAATGAATATGCTGCTTTGATTTCTTATCCCAGAACTGATAGTGTAAGGATATCAGAGACATTTGCAAATAATGTAGAAAAATTTATTATTAAAACCTATGGCAATGATTATTTTTTTAAATTTGTTTATTTAAATAAAAAAAATGAAAAAAATGTTCAAAATGCTCATGAGGCTGTCCGTATTATTGACCCATTTATTACACCTGAATCGATAAAATCTAAAATAAAGCCAGAAGAATTTGCTTTATATCAATTAATTTGATCTAGAACAATTGCTGCTTTCATGACTCCGGCAAAATATGAAACAACAATTGTTAGGGTTATCAACAATGGTAATAAATTTTACACATATTCACGTGTATTAAAGTTTTTGGGATATAAGAAAGTTTATAGTGATAAGGATGAAATACATCAAGTTCCAATATTTTCGAAGGACTCTATTGGTTCAAAGATAAAAATTCAATCCATTTTAATAAAAGAACATTCAACATTACCACCACCTCGTTTTAGTCAAGCAACACTTATTAAAGAATTAGATGGATTAGGTATTGGGCGCCCATCAACATATAAATCAATGGTGAATATGCCACTTCAAAGGGGATATGCTGAATTAACAGATAAAAATTACCACATTTTGCCATTAGGCATAGAAGTTGTTAATTTTTTAAAGATGTATTTTAGTTTTTTGCTTGATACAAATTTCACTAATGAAGTTGAAACTGACTTAGATAATATTGCAGATGGAAAATTATCATGAAAAAATTTAGTTAAAGAAATGCAACCAATCATTGAAAAATGTATAAATGATGCCAAAAAGAATTTTAAATTAAAATCAATGAATGTTGGTAGAGATTGCCCATTATGCAAAAGTCCTCTTATATATAGATATTCACACAAGAATGGAACTCAATTTATAGGTTGTTCATCATTTCCTAAGTGTAAGTATGTTGAATTTCCAAACAACAAAAATGAGACTTTGTCATATGTGTGCCCAAATTGTGGAAATAAACTTATATTACGAAAATCTAAATTTAATCGATATTTTGTGGGATGCAGTAATTATCCAAAATGTAAGTTTATTATGAATACAACATCTAAACAAATTAAACAAATTTGTGAATGTCTTGAAAATAATCAGCCATTGCCAGATTTTGAAATTGTAAATTCCCTTAATAGGAAAGAAAATGCAAAAAAGGATAAACAAAAAGGATAATCTTATTATGGCAATTATAGAAATTTCAACAGCAAATTTTAATGAGTCCATAAGTACAAACAAGAATGTTATTGTAGATTTTTATGCTGATTGGTGTGGTCCATGTAGAATGCTTTCACCTTTTTTGGAAAAGGCTTCTACAAATTTTAATAATGTTAGATTTTTTAAGCTAAACATTGATAGGGAAGCATATTTGACCCAAGAATTAGGGATAATGTCAATCCCATGTATTCATTTCTATAAAAACGGCAAATTACATGATAAGTTTATCGGCTTTAAGACATATAAAGAGATAATTAATTTCATAAATAAAAATATTGAATAAGAGGGTTTAATGAAATGATTACTAAATTCATTAAAGTAATTTGTGTTATATTTTAACTATACTTAATAATGAGTATGACAAAAATTCAAAAAATCGTTAATGATGTAAAAATTGCACAAAAGCATTTTGCTTGTTTTAGTCAGGAACAAGTAGATAAGATTTTTTATGAGGTTTCTAAAGCCGCAAATAGTGAAAGAATTATGTTAGCAAAAATGGCCATTGAAGAAACTGGAATGGGTGTTTTAGAAGATAAAATAATTAAAAATAATTTTGCTGCAGAATATATTTACAACAAATATAAGTTTATGCAAACATGTGGAGTTTTTGAAGAGGATTTAGCTTCCGGCTACAAAAAAATATATACACCTAAGGGTGTTATATGTGCTGTAATACCTGTAACAAACCCTACAAGTACAGTTATATTTAAATGTTTATTAAGCTTAAAAACACGAAATGGGATTATAATTTCTCCACATCCACGATCAAGAAAATGTTCAATTAAAGCAGCTCAAATAATTTTGGATGCAGCTATTAAATCAGGTGCACCAAAAGGAATTATAAGTTGAATTCCAGATAATTTAGGAATTGATGGAACAATAGAATTAATGAAAGAATCAGACTTAATTCTTTCTACAGGCGGGTCAGGTCTTGTAAAATCAGCATATAGTTCAGGTAAACCAGCAATAGGTGTGGGGCCTGGCAATTGTCCTGCCATAATTGACACATCAGCAAATTTAAAAATGGCTATTGCTTCTATTATCCAATCTAACACATTTGACAATGGGATGATATGTGCTACAGAAAATTCAGTAATTGCATTGCAACAAAATTATAATGCTGTCATTTCAGAATTTGTTAAACAGCAAGCATTTATTGTTACAAAAAAAGATGATATTAAAAAAATTAAGAATAAGATGTTCTCAAAAGGAACTAACTTACTTAATCCAGAAATTGTTGGTAAAGATGCTAAGTCTTTGAGTAAAGTATTTGACATAAAAGTACCATCATGAGCAAAAATTTTGGTAGTTGAGGCAGATTCAACAGATTCTTCAAACCCACTTGCCCATGAAAAATTATCTGATTTTGTTTCTTTATATAAAGCTAAGAATTTTGATGATGCTTTAATAATTCAATCAAACTTGTTAAAATTAGGCCCAGGTCATACTGCTTCTTTATTTGTTGATGAATCTTTAGGCACTGAGAAAATTAAAAAGTTTTCAGCCAATTGCAATGCAGGTAGGTTAATTATAAATTCGCCATCATCATTAGGGGGGGTTGGTGATTTTTATAACTTTAAATTGATGCCATCATTCACAATTGGATGTGGTTCCGTTGGTGGGAATATTTTTAGTCAAAATATTTCTCCAGAAAATTTATTGGATATAAAACAAGTAGCTATGAGAAGAGAAAATATGTTATGGATGAGAATTCCAAGTAGAGTTTATTTTAAATATGGTTGTATAGAGGAAGGTTTAAAAGATTTAAGAGATGATGGAGTTCATAAAGTTTTTATTGTATCTGATAACTTTATTTGAAATGCATTTGGTAAAAAAATACAGACAATTTTAAACTCATATGGCATTAATTCGAAAATATTTACAGATGTTGAACCAAATCCAACTAAATCTACAGTTAGTAGGGGAGTTAAAGAAATAAAAAATTTTAATCCTCAAGCAGTTATTGCCTTTGGTGGCGGAAGTTCACTTGATGCAGCTAAAATGATGTGATTGTATAATGAATATCCTGATATAAAATTTCAAGATCTTGCTATAAGATTCTTGGATATTAGAAAACGTATTGTTAAATTCCCTACACCAAAAAAGGTTCAACTTGTTTGTATACCTACAACAGCAGGTACTGGTAGTGAGGTTACTCCTTTTGCTATCATAACTGATGACAATACACATATAAAATATTCACTAGCTGATTATTCATTACTTCCAACAATAGCAATAGTTGATGCTCAATTCATGATGTCATTGCCTCAGAAAATGACTGCTGTTACAGCAGCAGATGCACTAAGTCATTGTTTTGAATCATATGTTTCTGTCCTTGCAACAGAATTTACTAGACCATACTCATTAGAGGGTATTAAATTAATTTTTAAATATCTTAAACGTGCATATGATAATGGAGGAAATGATATTGAAGCTCGCGAAGCATTAGCTCATGCTGCCACAATAGCAGGTATGGCCTTTGGCAATGCTTTTTTAGGAGTTGTTCACTCATTATCTCATAAAGTTGGTGGCCATTTTGGGGTTATGCATGGAGCAGCGAATGCAATTTATTTGCCATATGTTATAAGATATAATTCTGCAAAATATGAAAATGAAAAGCAAATGTATTTTCCTCAATATCAATATAATAATACCCGTCAAAAGTATTGTGAAATTGCTGATTCTTTAGGAATTTCTGGGAAAACTGCATCTGAAAAAATAGATAAGTTAATTAAATCTATTCAAAATTTATTTAAATCTGTAAATTTATGGAAGTCAACTAAAGAATACGGAGTGAAGGATAGTGAATTTAATAAAATTTTAGATATTATGTCTGAAGAAGCTTTTGATGATCAATGTACTAATGCTAACCCACGATTACCAAGAATTCAAGAATTGAAGCAGTTATTTATTGATGCGCATTATGGAAATAAAATTTCAAGTTTAGTTATTAGTGATAAATTAAAGTTAAATAAATAATTTTATTTATGAGTACAAAATTAATTGTTGGTCTAGGTAATTTCCCTAGGGAGTTTGATAATACAAGACATAATATAGGATTTAAGATTGTTGATGAGTTATTAAAAAAATACAATTTGAATTTAGATGAAAATAAATTTAATGGTTGATTTACAAAGACAAAAATAAATAATGAATTAATTATTATTTCCAAGCCATTCACATATATGAATTTATCTGGCGATTTTGTTAGAGATATTGTTAATTTTTATAACATTGATATTTCTAACATACTAATAATTTGTGATGATATAAATTTACCTATTGGCAAATTAAGAGTTAGAAGTGATGGATCGAGTGGTGGACAAAAAGGTTTAAATGATATTATTAATAAACTTAATTCAGAAAATATAAAAAGAATTCGAATAGGTATCGGGAGACCAAATGTTAATATGAAAATATCAGATTGAGTTACTGGTAAATTTACTAGTTCTGAAAAACTTATTCTTAAAAAAACAATAATTAATACTATTGAAATAATAAACAATTATTTGAATACAAGTAATTTTAAGAATTCAACTTTTTAGGTTTTACTATTATAATTTCAATTTAAATCATCAACTGATTTCGGATGATTATTGTATTTAATATTAGAAATATTCCCATTGTTAACATATATAACCATTGTTGCTAATTCAGCAAGTAAAGGGTTATGGGTAACTATAATTACTGTAGATCTATATTTTTTATTGATTTCAATAAAAAGTTTCATTACTTGTTTACTCATTTCAGTATCTATAGCACCTGTTGGTTCATCTCCAAATAAGATATTTGGATTTTTTGCAATGCTTCTAGCAATTGAAACTCGTTGTTGTTGCCCACCTGATAATTCACTAGGATACTTATTAATTTGAGATGACATATCTATTGAAGTAAGAATTTCATTAAGAGGGATAATTTTGTTTTTATTGCTTTGAAGTCTCTGCCCAATTTGTATATTTTCTTTAACTGTCAAATTAGGTAATAAGCCATAATGTTGAAATACATAGCCAACATTTTGTCTTCTAAATTTTGTAAGTTGGTTTTGGTTATAGTTAGTTATGTCTTTGCCAAAAATTATAACTGTTCCACTACTTGCATTATCCATGCCAGAAATAATATTTAAAAGCGTAGTTTTTCCGCTTCCACTTGGGCCTAATATAACCACAAATTCACCTTTTTTGATAGTAAGATTTACATTATTTAAAATTCTGTTAGAAATTATTTTATTGTTGTAATATTTAACTACATTTTTTAAAATAACTGCATTTTCTTGACTGTCAAAGTCTAAATAATTAGAATAGTAGTTTTGTATTTTTTTCTTATCAGAAATTAATTTTTCTATTTCATTCAAGTATTCATCTTTTAATTTGTTTTCTGCCTTAGGGAGATTGTTAATTTTTATTTTTAATTCTTTAATTTTTTTATCAACTTCCTTTATTTCACTTATTGATTTATTTCTTATTTCATTTTTGAATTTATTATCAGCACTTTGGTCTTTGTAATAATTCATTTTTTTGCTTTTTTCTAATCTTGTGACTCATTTGGAATGATAGCGTGAAAAATAACTATCAACTGTGTTTTTATATTCAATTTGTAGAGATTTAATTCTTTTTTCTAGGTTTTTACATTGCTTAATTAAAAAGAAAGTAGATTTATTTTTTGAGTTGTATATACGTAACTTAATATCCTCAAGATACTTTAATTTTGTTAATAGAAATTTATATTTTTTTGCTGTGTGCCTTAGTTTTTGAATAACAAAAAAATTGTAAGGGATATTTTCATCTTTTTGGGCATTAATATTTTCTAAAAAATTTAAAAAACTTAAAATTTTTACACTATCAATTTTATTGTCATTTGTTTTTTCATGTAGATCCAAAAAATATTTTTTATATACAAAACTATTTTTTTTGCTTTCGATTAGTAAAAGTTTGTTTTCAAAATTTATAATTTTCAACACATTTTTTTTATATTTTCTGAAATTTTTTTTTGATGAAATTACTATTTTATCTAGCTCATTTTTATATTGTTCAAGTTTTAAAGTAATTGATTTTTTCATGGACAACATACTATCAATTTTTTTGTTTAAAAAAATTGCCTTATCTTTATTTTTTGTTTCTTTTATGCTTATGTTTTTCATAATTGATGAATTAAAAGTTAGTTCTTTATTAGATCAACTAGTTTATTTTTCTTTATCGAAATAAAGGAATTAATTAAGCTAATTAGAAAAATGAAAGCTATGCCACATAAACTAATCGCATAAAAATATCATTCAATTGTCGCGCATAATCATAATTTTAACCCATAAAAAATAACAGTGTTATATATGGAAACCATCCACATTGATAGAGGGGATGCGATTAATAATCCAAAAATGACCACAGGGAAGTAAACTGAAAGAAAATTCAAAATATTTTCTTTTTCTGTATATCCTAATGTTTTAAGTAGACCAGCTAACTGTTTAGAGTCATTTACTATCATATTAGAAATTAAGCATACTATTAATATAGTCATAATTGAGATTACTGCAATAATTACATATGTTATTTTATTTATTGTGTCAGAAACATTATTATAAACAGTTTGCTGGGACATTTTATCAATTGCACCTATCACAAGTGATTCATATGCTTGCGATCCATAGTATTTTTGCAACAATGCCATTAATTCTGAAGACTTTTCAATAAATTCATTATGTGCGTCTATTCGTTTCTGTATATTTGATATTGGTGTATTTTGTCATTTTTCATAAAGCAAATTAATTTCTTTTGAAATTGGTAAATTATTTTGCAATGATATTAAATTTGCAATTTGTAGGTTACCTCCATATTGCAAAATATTTCTAAATACATTGCTTGTGATTTTATCATTTCCAGGATATAAACCACTAGGACTATATAGACACATAGAGTTGCTTAATGCTACACCACCATTAGACTTATTTGTAAATATTCCATTAAATCCATATGAGGTCAAGTTATATTCATTTTTGCTTATTTTGTATTTACTAATATCAAAGATTGATATTTCTTTTTCTGGGGCATCTGCACATTCGGAAAGGAAAGCACCATTCTCAGTATCAAGCATAAAGCCACTAAAACATTGTGCTAGTCCTAATGTTTTTCATTGATTTAGGTAGTAATGATGAGGTTGATGAAAATTACCATTTTCATCATCCAAATGAGTTTTTAGCTTTAGAATTTTATTTGCAACATCTTGGTCGCAATAAAATTCTTGGTCTTCATAGGTATTGCAAAAACCACTAATTTTAAATGTAACTTTATTGTCTCAATCATCATCCTTTTCTCCATTGTCAATTATCATCTGATGGGATATTCTATCAGCCCTATTATTAATAGTAAATGTAATTTCATCACCCAATTTTAAGTTATATTTATGTTTTGCATATTCATTAGGTATTATTGGATAAATATTTTTTGCTTTTAAATCTTTAGTACTGTAAGCAATTTTATCAATTAAATTATTACCATTTTTATCAATTAAATTAATATATTTTGTTTTATGTCCGGGCTTGGATTTTATACCCATAATTGAAACAGAGGAGTTATCAATTTTAATGTTTGCATCAATTTTAGTAAATGTTTCTTCTTCTTTACTTAGTGGAATTTGATTATAAAAAATACCATAATCTAACATAGCGCATTCCTTATATGTATAACATGTAGTTAGTAATTTAATAAATTGGTTAATCAATGCTGCAGCAATAATATGGACAACATTGGATTTATCAATTTCATATTTATAATTTTTGGTTTTATCTTCATTTTTTTTAATGAATTTTTTACATATAGATATGTCATTGTCAAATGCTTTTAATATTCTGTCATGCAATTCTTTATATTTGTTGTCAGATTGTTCATCATAGTATATGCAATTGCCAACAAAATCAATAAAATTATGTTGAGAGTTTGTACATAATATCTTTGTGTTCTCAGGCATTAATGATTCAGCAATATCTCATGGATTGGATTTTAGTCATAATGCACCAACTGTGTAGTCTAATCCATTTTTTGTTAAAGTCCTATCTTTTAAGTACATTAAATCTGCTTGTTGACCTAAACTATCTCCCATGTATGGGAAAAATAAATTTGAACATAAATTTGAACCATCATCCTTACCATTCTCATTGTATGTAACTGATTTTCTGTAACTTTTTATGTGATCATTTGATGATTCTTCTTTTCCTTTTTCTTCTTCAGGTGTCACATATCAATCAATATGTCATGAAGAATTGTATATAGGTTTATTAATTAATTGGTTCAATGGAATATCTTCATTAGATATTTGATTTTTGTTAGGATTTTTAATTTTTGGCATTAAATTGTCTGGGTATTTTAATTCATCAATAAAGAATTTATCCATAAATGGTATTGGTATTGGAATTGGAGAAATTGAAAATTCTCCTCCCATCCCATAATAGATTGACTGTAAATAATTTATATCCCTATTGTCATTTCCTGCTTGATGATAACCAGAAGCCCCAAAGCCAGTAAAAAAATTATTTTCATCAACATCATAATTTATAGGAATATACTGACCACCTTGAATTGTTGGGGTAGGCAAATCAATGGCAAATTTAAAATTCTTGCTATTGTTAGTGTGTGCAATAACAGTGTCGAACTTACCATTTATGCTGATCATAAATACTAATGATGACAAAGTTAATGAAGACATTATTACTAGTGTTATTAGTTTTCATATTGAACTAAAAGCAACTGCTATTCTGAATTTCACCACTACACTAAATTTATTTGCAATTTTTTTTGTGTATCTTGCAATAATATTTATCTTGTCAGTGTTGTTTAATTTCATTAATTCTGTAGTTTTATCTTTTAAGACGAAAAAAGATGTAATATATGAAGTGAGTAAAAATATTGCAAATGTAATTATAACCATTATGAATAGACTAATCACATTTAGACTAGCAACTGGAGTTGGGAGCATTCAATAATTTTTTAGTAATCCAATTATAGGAAGTTGCAAAATTATGCCAAAAATTGTCCCAATAACTACTCCAAAAACAGATGGGAATAAAACAAATGGAATCAAACTACTAGCTATTTCCATTTTATGAATTCCATTAGCATGCATTGTTGCAAGTGTTGTTTTATTATTAGAAATGTACCTGTGAATAACTATAGAACTAATAAGCAAACTTAATATCAAAATGAATGATGTTAAAATTCGTGATATTAAGTTAATCATATTAATGAAATTAGGGATATAACTAATTCTAAATGCTGATGTATTTAATGTATTTGATGTATCTGTTGCAAAATATGCAGCTTTAATACCTTTCGGATATGTCATAATTTTGCTAGCATATTCATTTATTTCATCAAGAATTTTATTTTGTTTTGTTTTATTTCTAGATTTAAAAGTACCTACTATATAATTTTCACTTTCATTTCCACGGAATCCATCTAATATTCTTGAATAACCACTTTTTGTTGAGAAAAGAATTGCTTCAACCGCAGGGTTAGGTACACTTTTACTAAATGAGACTATAGGATATATGTAGTCAGGCGTGATACCACTTCCAATAATAATAAATGGTACACTGCCACCAGGCTTAATGATTTGGTTATTATAATTTTCATTTGTCACTGTGTTTTGAAATCAGTTCTCTATATCTGGATATTTTAATGAATTCATTCATCCAATGAATTGGAGTCTTTGATCAGTAATTGTAGGATGGTTTAGTAAATATTTTTTGAATGAATCCTCATTTTCATAAATAGTTCTATTCATCGTATATTTATTGTTTAAATTCATATATTCAGGGTTTAAAACTGTAAATTTACATGCTCAATCTTGTATTGAATAAGAACTTGGGTTACCTAGTTCACCAACTCACTGAATAGTAATTTGATGATCTTTTATATAAATTTGCTCATTAGATATTTTTTCAAGATCAAATAGTTTTTTAATTTTTTCTAAGTTTTTCCTTCATCATTCTTCTCTTTCTTTTAATATAAAAGTACTTTGGGTATCTTTTACTATTTTATCTACTTCTTTACCTATATCACCAAGTTTTTCATGAGTTGCATCTTCTCCTCAATGCCCTTTAGCAAGAAGAAAAATTTTTTCATAATAATGAATATCTAATGTTTCATTTATACTTAAAGGTAAATATTTTAGTGTATCAGCAAGTGAATAGCCTTCATTATTTTTATAATCTAGCACATCATATGTGCAATCTGAATTGCTAAAATTATTTCAATTTATTTCATTTTTGTCTGTCAATGGATCTATTGGACAAATTTTATCAATTGTATCTTCAGGGTTAGATTCAACAATTTTATAAAAAATATTATCAGAAGAATTATTAATATTGAGTGAAGAAATTGTTTTTCAATCTACTTCATTGCCAAGTCCATATTTAGTATCTGTAAGATATTGGCCCATTGGAGTAAAAGTATTAGATGAAATGTGGTAAAGTTCATCAGTTAATTCACTTAGCTTGGCATCAAATTCACTATTATTTAATCCAGATAAATACTGTTTTATACTACTTGCTGATAAATCTGTAATTGATTCGCTTTTTTCTCCATGTCGTTTTTGTATATTGCGTAAATAATTTTCTAAATTAGTGTCTGTTATTTTCAATTTAACACGTATATTAGGACATAACAAATATTGATATCTCTTTCATATTTCTTCGTTTTTTAAAGCATTTAAATAAAATTTTTTAACTGAAGCATTTTCATCTATTTGATCTATTCATAGTAGAAAATGTGCATCAAGAATGAATTCATTATCAGCATCAGGAATTTTAATTGTATTGATATATGGGAAAAAAGCACCATCATTACTTTTCACAAGGTAGTCTTGCTTTCATAATTCATTAGGCTGAGTTTGGCCATCAATTGTTTCATCTTTCTCATTATTTGTATATTTAATCACACCTGTGTTATAAACCTCTGAAATTGTAAATTCATGTAATTTACCAATTTTTGAAATTTTGTTGTACATATTATTAATTGATGAATAACTCCCATCAATTGAGGTTAATAATGTTATTGCTATGAAAATTAAAAAAAATAAACCAAAAACTGATAATTTATTTTTTCGTAATGATCTTATGACACTTTTTAAAAGTAGTAACATAATATAAATAATAAAGTACATTATAAATTATGTATTCAAAATACAATATTGATTAATTTATTAATCAATTTTAATGAACAAAAGCAAAAGTTATCCAATATGCAAATAAACCAATAATATATGAGATAAAAAAGCTAGTTAATAAATGTATTCCCAAAATTTTTCATCCACCTTCTTTTATGATAACAGCCATAGTTGAAATGCATGGTGAATAAAACATAAATATTAATAAAAAACTAAAAATTAGTGGAAGATTTTTATAGCAAATAAAAAAACCATCAAGTTTATCACCAAAAAAGAGTTGCATATTTGTTAATGCAATTTCTTTAGCAGGCAATGCAGAGATAAGTGTAAATGTCAATTTTCAACCATCATCATGTTTTACTCAACCATAATTAGAATTACCACCTAATGGGAACATAATTAAGTTAATGAATTTACTAAAATGACCAATAAATGATAATGATAAGTTCTTATTATTAAGAATTGGTCCATTAGGACCAAGATGTAAAAATAACCAAATGAGAAAATTTGATATTAGAATTAGTGATGCCACTTCAATAATGAAATTTTTTATTTGAAAATAAACATTTTTGAATGCAACCAATATGTCAGGAAATGTTCAATTTGGGACTTCAACTATAAAAAATGGATTTGTTTTTTTAAATAAGGTGTTAGAAAAGAATTGGCTTATTAAAAGAGTAACTATTGAAGATGCAAGCAGCATTATTATTATGCAAAGTCAACCCCAATTTTCGCCAAAAATTTTATTTGAAATATATGCAAAAAATATAGTTCGTGCTGAACAACAAATAAAAGGTAAAACAATTATTGAGATTATTTTTTCTTTTTTTGTATTTAGAGATCTTGTTGCGAGTATACTTGGGACATTACAACCAAAACCCGTTATTAAATTAATTACATCGCGCCCGCATAATCCAAATTTTTCCAGTGCTGAATCAAGAAGAATGGATATTCTTGACATGATTCCAATTTGTTGAACTATGTTTATCATTAAAAAAAGAATAAAAATGGGTGGTATGAAGGATAATAATGTAAATACACCACCAAGCACCCCATCAATTGCAAATTGTTGTCACCATTCATTTCAATTAAGATTATTAAATAAGCTATTTAAATTTTTTCTAATTAATTCTTGAAATAAATTTTCATTAAGTAATTTTTGTAGTCCGCCTCCCATATATGGGCCAAATGAGGCATAATAAATCATACACATCAATAAAATTAATAATGGCACCCCAATAAATTTTTTGTAAACATATTTATCAATTTTGTGATTATTTCTCCTTGAAATTTTTATATATCCATTATTTGGTAGGTTTACAATACAATTTTTAATGATCTTTTCAATAAATTCTGCCCTTTTTGTTTCTATTAACATAGGGAAATTTTGATGGGCATTATTTTTTAGAATGTTTTCAATTTTTTGGAAACAAACTTTATCTTTTGTTTTTATAGCATCTATGATAAATTCATTTTTTTCTAAGATCATTAATGCATATCAACGCTTAGAGCATGTCATATTAGGAATATATTTTGAAATGTCATTAATTATTTTTTCAATTTCTTTACCATAATTAATTAATTTATGGTTAACAGCGTCACATTTGATAATTCTTTCAATAATTTTATGTTGATCTATCTTTTTGTTAGATTGCAATGGTAGAATTTCAACATTGTTTAGCAGTTTTGATAGTTTATCTATTTTTATATTGTTAATATTAACAGCATCAATCATATTTATTATGATTGAGGATAATTTTCCTGTTTCGAGTGACTGAATAACTAATTTTAAATCACGTTTTATTGATTGCGCACCAACAACATTTACAATTTTATCACTCTTTTTCCCACAGCACAACTCATTATTTACAATTAATTCTTCATCAATCGGGTGAGAGATGTTATATAAACCAGGCAAGTCAACAACAAGAAAATTTTTATTTTTTTTCAAAATTCCATAATTGTTATCAACAGTTACACGATCAATATTGGAAACAAACGCTGTTGCCTTTGTGATCTTATTGAAAATAGTTGATTTCCCAACATTTGGTGGCCCAACTAAGAGAATTCTTTTTTTTGCATCTATGCAATTATTATTAAAAAAATTGTGACTATATTTGTTAAATCATTTGGTTATCAAATGATTGTTATTTAAGTTAGTTTCATTTTTTGAAAAATTATTTTTTAATTTCAGCAACATCAATTAAGGAGCAATCTTTTTCTCTCACTGCATATTCTGTATTAAACACTTTTAGATGGAGTATTTTATTGTTTTGGTTATAATCAAGAACTTGTACAATATTATTAGTGTCAATACCTATATTTCTTAACATATGATTAATCTTTTCATTATTAAAGTTTAATTTCCTAATTATTACATATTTACCCTTATGGTTTCTATTCAAATTCATTTTAAAAATAATATTCCAAATTAATTTTATGTTTAACTTATTTATTATAAGTTACATTTAAAAATGAATGGTTTATTTTTTGAGTAATTTTGCAAAGAAGTTGGTTTTTTGACATAAATCAAAAAAAAGCATATATGTATACTAGTTTTGTCATACACTTTTCAAGTTAGTAAAAAACTAGCTTTTTGTGGCATTGTCTAAATTTGAACGATTGTGGAGTTAAAATTAATAGAATTCATTGTTAAATTTAACTATAAAACAGTGAGGAAATTAAGACATTCAATAATAAATTAAAAAAATTTATAAAGACTTTGTTTTTTTTAAGCCCCCCATTACTTAGTTTTATTCCAAAACTTTAGACAATTAATTAAAGTGTGAATTTATTTTGTTGATAATTTGGTTTTCTTTACCTTTAATTGATTTGACTTCTTGCTCAAATACAACTACAATTTGATTTAGATATTTGTAAATTGCTTTAATTCCTAAAGTTTTCATATATTCAGTTTGAATTTCAATAGTACAATCTTTCATAGATTTGTTATAAATTCAAGATAAAGTTAAGTATTCATTATTTACGGGATGGAATTCAAGGTATGGGACTGGTACAATTACCATTTTACCACGGAAATATTTTGCTACATTTTGTACTTTATTTACATGGCTATATGAATCCATACTCATTGATGTAACAGCATAACTTGGTGTAGCATAAAGTACTTTAGTAGAAGGAATAGCATCATATACTACATTACTTGTTTTTAAATTAAAGTAATTTGCACTTGTTGCATTTGAATTGATGAATTTTTGAATCATGCAATCAATAGCATTATTGTTCCCAGCTTTTGATTTAGGGAGAATGAATCTTTCTTGTTGGAACAATCCAACAGAAAAGATTGGTGACATATATTGATATAAATATTTCATGTTATTGTTCATAGTTCTAATAAAGTTTTCGCGAATAACCTTAGGGTTATAATTTAAGAATGCTTCACCACTGTAAACTAAATTTTTATTAGTTAATTCATTATTTAAATTTGTGTAAACATATTGGGCAGTTTTAGCTATCTGTAAGTTTGTTAAACCATATTGCTCAATACAGTTAACAATTTGTTCTTGAGCAAAGATGCTAAACACTGTATGGAATTGTAAATCATTATTTCTTTCGCATGGTAAAAGAATATCAAATTTAGTATTCTCCATTCTTTCATAGTCTTTATGTTGTTTATAGAACTTGTTTACTCCATGTTCATTTTTTAATGGAGTCAAACTATTGAAAGTTAATTCAGGGTATACATTCATCTTGTATACATAGCGTGTGTTTTTTGTATAGAATGGTTTTGGCTTATAAATAGTTGCAGTAACTGTTGCTGTTTGTGTTCTAGAACCACCATTACCATCTGATGTAGTATAAGTCACTATAGTAGAACCCACGTAAGGCACATCACGCATTTCCATACACTTATTTATTAAATATATAAATGGATGGTTGTATACTTCACCATGAATTTCACAATACAGAGACTCATTTTTGTTTTGACTCAAAACATCTTTTCAAATACTGTAATCTCCTTCAGAAATATAGTTGTTAATTTTTAAATTTTCAAAAGATTTTTCATAAATATTAAAGCAATCTCTTGCTTTGATTAATCCAACAACCTTTTGCATTTCTCTATGCATAGTTGCAATATCAATTTTATTTTGTTCAATAATTGGAGAAATATCACTTTTTTCTTTTTGTGATAGTTTTTTTCATTTGAAATAAAAAACCATAAACAGAATAAAAAGAATTAAACCAATTAATCCTATGCTGATTCCTAAATAACCTAATCATGATGTCGATGCAGCTTTAAATCCATATATTGAAAACCAGACACCTAGAGTTATTAGGAGAGTAAAAACAACAATTCAAATTTTTAATTTAGTAAAAAATCTTTCTTTGTTATAAAACTTACTATTGTAAATTTTAATTTGCTCATTTTGAGTATCTATTTTAGGGGCAAGTTCACTAACTAATTTTTTATTGTAATTATTTTGTTCAAAAATTTTGTCAATATATTCATCAGTGTTCTTTTTTACTAAATTTTTGATTTTTTGGTCATAAAATTTACAAACATCTAATGAGGTTATATTTTCATTACTCATAAGCTATTGATTTTATAAGTCAATACTAAATTAATTTTCTTTTAAGAAAGAATTCATATCTAAATTAACATCTTCCTTTTGTTCAGCACTAGCTTCAAATAATGGAAGTGTGTGTAATTTCATTCCAGCAGCAATATTTTGATCTGGGAATACAAATAATTTTTGGTTAAATTCCATTATAGATTGGTTATAAAGTCTACGACTTGCAGCAATTTCCCTTTCATTTAAGTCAGCAGTTGACATTAATTGCATTACTGATTCACTAGCACGTAAATTTGGATATGCTTCAAAAGCAACATTTATTTTAGTAAAACCTTGGTTAATTTTGTCATTGACTATAGATAAATCTTCAGCTTTAATGCTGCCACTTTGAAGAGATCTTAATTCAGTTATATTTTTTAATAAATCTTTTTCATATTTCATGTGAGATTTGGTTAAATCCAATAACTTGATTAAAGTATCTCTTCTTTGTGTTAATTGAACACTAATATCACTAGTTCTCTTGTTGATTTCTTGTTGTTGTCTATTGAATCAGTTGCGCTTGCTAACCAAAACAATACCATATATACCAATGGTAATAATACACAAGAAAAAATTTAGAATCGTAATTCCAACACTTTTCTTAGGTGTAATAATTTGGTTTTGGACATTTGGTTTAAATCCAATAGCATTCTCAGAAGTTTCTACTCTTGTATCAACTAACATACTTTGTCTCTTTATATATTGTTGTTATTTTACAATAATCTGAGTAATGTTGAAACATTACTCTAAATAACTATAATAGATATTTATCATATGTCGTATATAAAATTCTCAATTAAAAATGAACACGAAATTCAACTTGATGAAGATGCCAAAAAGGGTGATCTAATAGATATAAATAAATATCTTGATATTAATAAGAGTAATGCAATAGAAATTATTAAAAAATTAGATAGCGAGACACAAAAATTAATTCAGATAAAAGTTGATCTTGAAAAAGGGAAATTTGAAACCAAATTTAATGAAGAAAAAACACATGCAATAGAAGAAGCAAAAAAAATTACTAAATTAGAGGAAGAGACAAAATGAAAAGATGAACTCAATAAAAAAGATATTGAATTGAATTCTATTATGCTTTCTCTAGATAATAAATTGTTAAAACAAGAAAGAGACCTTAAAAACAATTTTGATGAGGAAAGAAAATCATGACAAAATGAAAAAGAAGAATTACAAAAAGAAAAAGAACAATTGGAAAGCAAAGTTAATACAATCGAAAGACAGCAAAATATTAATACAGTAAAGACACATGGAGAAAATCTTGAAAAGTGATGCAAGAATGAATATGATAAAGCATTTACAAATGGTGCTTTTGAAAATTGTGAATTTTTCAAGGACAATGAGATAGTTAAAGATCAAAATGAAGAGAAAGGCTCAAAAGCTGATTTTATTTTTAAAATTTATGATTGCAATGATAGGTTAAAAAGGAAAGTATTAGCATCTGTTTGTTGTGAAGTAAAGACAGAATTTCTTTCTTCCAAGGATAAATTAAAAAATGCACATTATTTCAAGAAATTAGAGAAAAATAAAATAAAAAAAGGTTGTGAATATTCTTTACTTATAACTGAGCTTGAGCCTGAACAAGAATTTTCGATACAAAAAGTTAGTGAATATAAAGATATGTATATGGCCCGCCCATCTTTTTTTATATCCTTCCTTGCAATACTCAATTCAACCTATAAGAAAATTTCCCAAACTATTATGGATTATGAAAAGCGCGAAAAAGAATTAAAAAATCACAATGTTGATACGGCAGATATACAAAAAAAGATAAAAGACTTTAAATCATCAATCATTGATAAATCAATTAAATATATTCAAGATAACGCTAATGAGATACATAAGTTGCTTGAAAACATAAATAAAAATTCAAGTAGGGCACTTGAGTGTGTTAAGAAAATAATTGATACGCATTTGGATAGTCTTATGAGAAAAATTGATGATTTTGACCTATCTAAATTATTTAGTTCTTACAACAAACATGCTATCAACAATATAGATAATAATAGTGAAAACGATGATCAAGTTTTATATGTTCATAAGAGGGTTATTAAATAAATTTATACTATGAACATTTTAGTCACAGGTGGAGCTGGATATATTGGAAGTGTTGTTGTTGATGAGTTAGTTAGCAAGCACAAAGTTATTGTTTATGATGATTTGTCAACAGGAAACAAAAAATTTGTTAACAAGAAATCAATTTTTGTTAATGGCAGCATTCTTGATTTAAATAAACTCCTAGTTATTTTTAAAAAGTATAAGATAAATGCTGTAATACATTTAGCAGCAAAAACAGTTGTTGGTGAGTCAGTAAATATGCCAGCATTTTACTATGAAAATAATGTGATAGGAACATTTAATTTATTGAAAACTATGGTTAAATCAGGGTGCAAAAAAATTATTTTTGCATCATCCGCAGCCGTTTATGGTAATTTAAACAAGAAATTAATTTTGGAAAGTGAACCTAAAAATCCTTGTAATCCTTATGGTTCAACTAAATTGTGTTGTGAAAGTATGATTCATGATTTTACGTATAGTAACAATCTTAAATATTGTATTTATAGATTTTTTAATGTCTCTGGAGCTAGTAAAAAGGCTGATTATGGAATGGCAAGAGACAAATTAACTTTATTAATTCCATTAATCAACCAATCAATAATTCTTAATAAAAAGTTTTTTATATTCGGAAAACATTTTAATACAGTTGATAAAACAGCATTGAGAGATTATGTTCACGTTCTGGATTTAGCAAATGCTATAATTTTGGGTTTAAAATTTCTTAGCAAAAATAAATCATGCTGTGTTAATTTATGCTCAAACAAAGGTTATACTGTAAAACAAGTTTATGATATAGCAACAAAAGTTTTAAAAAAACAAAAAAACTTTATGTATAAACCAAGCCGAGCAGGGGATCCTGATGTTTTAGTTGGTTCTAATAAAAAATCCTATGAAATTTTAAAATGAAAACCTAAATATAATTTAGTTGATATGATTAAATCTGATTACTTATTTCGGATAAAACTATTAAAGAAAAATTAATTTTTTTCTCAAAAATTTTTGTATTGAAAAACAAAGTATATTACATAAAAAAATCATTTAATGTATCAAGGTCACATTTTTATCTTAAATTTTTGTTTTAATTTAAATTTAATTTTGTTAGCTTTTAAATACTCTCTAAATTTTTTGTTTCCGAATAGGTAATAAAAAATTCCTTCATTTAAGTTAAATTCAGAAAACATACGCATAATATACAAAAGATCTTTGAATGACTCTTGATTATTAAATTTTGACATAGTGTTACCTTTTCGTCATCTTCAGTAATAGGATAAGATTCTTGGTTTTCATCTAACTGAATTAGATTTATTAAATAAATCTTTAATGAGAAGAGCATCCTGGAAATTAACTTTTTCTTTTAATTTTATGTGATTGTAAAATAATTCCTTTTTAAAATATGTAGCATTTAAAAATAATGAAAAAGAATGAATACATTTGTTATTTTTTTTATTAAACATATTTCTTCTAAATATTCAATAATAAGGCGAAATTACAAGTAGTTTTGATAGTCTTGATTTTGAGTGCATTATGTACATACCTGCAAATATATCTGCACTTTTTGAATACTTGTTTACATAATAGAAAGCTTTTGGTTTAATTCTATCATCACTATCACAAATTACAACATAATCATTATGTACCAATCTATTTTTTGTAACATAATTTATAACACTTCCCCAATTACCATTTGTTTTTTTGTAGTAATGAATGTGTTTATAATACATTGCATACTTTTTAACAATATTTGCAGTATTATCAGTTGACCCATCATCAACAATTATGTGCTCGACTAGGGAAATATCATATTTAGAATTTATAACACTTTTAATACATTTTTCTATGTAGTCTTGTGAATTATAAGCAGCTGTGATTACTGTAAAACTTTTTTTATTCATAATTATTTATTATTTTTTGTGATAACTCAAGAGCATTGAAAATAGCATCATCCATGTCAAAATATTTGTATTGTGCTAAACGCCCAAGCAGATATAAATTTTTAAATTTACTTGCTAATTTATAGTAACTATTATATATTTTTGACGTAAAAATATTGTTTATAGGGTAGAAACGGTGATTGAAGTTTTTGCTTTTGCTTGAATATTCACCTGGTGTTTCTTTGCTTATTGTTGTTCCATTTATTCTTTGTTGGGTTAATTTTTTATATTCTGTGATTCTTGTTATTTTGGCATGTGCAGGGTAATTTATAACAGCATTTTTTTGGTAGGAATTTTTATTGTAATGGATAAAATTTATATTGAGACTACGATATGGCAATTTTCCAAATTTGTAATTGAATAATTCATCAATGGCTCCACAAAAAACTATTGGGGAGCAAATTAATTTATTTTGAAAAAAAATTGATTTATTTTTAAATATTAATTTTCCTTTTTGATTTAAAAATAACTGAATATTTTTGTGGGATAGCATATTTTTCATCATAGATGAATAACTATTTTTGGGGATTCCAATAAATTTATCATTTGGAAAATAATTATCTTGATAAGATAGATTAATTTTTACTCTATTAATAACATCATGGGATATTTTTTTTATAGAGATTCCCCACATTTTTGATGTGTAGTTTGCATAAATATTTCTATATAAAAAGTTATAAACTTCTTGTATATATTTATTTTTTATTTTCTCTAAATCTGATAAATTAATATTTTTTTTGTTTTTAAATTTTTCTTTTAGAACACCAATAATAATTTTTGATTTTTTCTTAAATATCATTTCTAAAGATTTGAAATTTATGGGCAAAGGTATTTGTTGGTTTTTGACATTTACACGAACATGATGTTCATATTCTCTAAATTTTGCAAATTTTTTAATAAATTTTTGAATTATATTCTTATCAGTATGAAATATGTGCGGACCAAATTTGTGGATTAAAACATTATGTTTATCAAAGTAGTCATAACAATTACCACCGACAAAATTATTTTTTTCAAAAATTTTTATTTGTCAATTTTGTTCTGCAAGTTTTCTAGCCAGTGTAATTCCACTAATACCAGCGCCGAAAATGTATACCATTTTATTCATAATGAATAGTATATAATATTGTCATTTATATACAACATTATAGTGCCTGTAACTACCAAAAAAATCGATCAATTTGATATTAATGAAAAAATAAATGATGATTTGCTAAAAAATGATGATAATCATAAAAGGTTTATTTTTTTATGTATTAGCATTTTATTAACTGCCTTAGTATTATGTTTAACATTCCTTTACATAGTAAAAATTGATTCATCTGCTTTGTTAGAAGCTATCAAATTATGTTTTTCAAATCATCGTTATTTATGGTTTATCCCCTTGATATTTTTTATTCTTTTTCGAACCTTTTTTAATTATTTTCAATTCACAATAAAAGCTAAAAAATATGGTGTCAATTTGACATTATGAGATAAAGTGTCATTCGGCACAATAATGTCATTTTTATTTTGCGTAACACCAGCCAATTTATTTACTGACCCCTTTGCTATTTATTTTTTTAAAAAACATGGTTTGGAAATGTACAAGTCTGTTGTCCTTACATTATGTTGCAGTTTATTATGACAATTAGCACAAATTGCTGTAACTTTACCTTCATTTATTTGTTTATGTCTTAGGTATCAAGAATTACAATTAGATGTCATAGCACTTGGCGCATTTTGAGCAATGACAATAGGTTTTTTAATTAATATTTTCAATGTATTTTTTCTAGTATTTTCAGGGTTAAATGCTCATTTTCAAATTTTTGTTTCCCTTCTATTTAATAAGATTTTGAAATTTTTTAGATTCAAATATAAAACAAAACAAGAAATTATAAACAAGTATTCATATAACAAGCAGATGAAAATTGAATTTGCTTCTTTTTTAAAGGAATGAAAAATTTCTGTTTGATTGTTTGCTTTTTATTGCTTCTATGAAATTTTTTTATATATCAATATTTGAGTATCATTGTTGTTAATAACTTCACCTGATGTATATATTGACCCTCTATGATCTTTTAATTCAGGGAATGTAGCAATTACAGCTAATAAATTTATACCATTGCCTGGCGGAGAAGGATCAATAGAATTCTTTTTGAAAACTATTTTAAATTTAAAAGATGTAATTAGAAATATAGATAGAAAAGAGGTAGAAACAATTGTAGATAATGGAATTCTTGTATGAAGATTTTTTACTGCATACATTCCAGCTTTTTTAGGAATTTTTGGTTTTTTGCATTATTCATTTAACAAGAATAAAAAACTTGTTTAAAGGGCAATTAATTATCTAATATGAACAAATTTACTATAAATTTTTTGATATTATCTCTACTTTAATTTTGTTATTTTTATATGGTGAGTATTTTACTTTTCCTTCTTTTTTTGCAAACAATGTAAAATCTCTGCCTTCACCAACATTTTTACCAGGATAAATTCTATTACCTCGCTGGCGGTATATTATTTGACCAGCTTTTGCAATTTCACCATCACTAATTTTCGCACCTAAAAATTTTGGATTAGAATCACGTCCATTTTTTGTAGATCCAACTCCTTTTTTTGAAGCAAAAAACTGTAAGTCAATTCTTATTAATTCTTTTTCTCTTTTGTCTGAGATAAATTCATTGATATTTTTCATAATTTATTAAATTTGTTTATTTTATCTATTCTACATTTGAAAAGTAATAAAGTTTATAGCATATTATTTTTTATTTTTAATAATTTTATTTCTTTTGGGAATTGAGTGCTTAAATACATGAGCTGCATGCATATCATTTTCAATATTTTTTTGTTCGAATAAGATTTATTTAATAGAGCAAGCGTTATTGAGTTATTTTTTTTATTAATATTAAAACTAATGGACTTTTTGTTAAATAATGTTTGCGAAGAGAACATTATTGTACTAACAGCACAACAAACTAAATTTTTGCTTTTATCTATTTTATTTGCATGACCGCTAACAGAAATGAATTGATTATTTCAATAAACTTTAATCATTTAAGTTAATTTTTTTTACCAATAGTTTAGTATATGCTTGTCTATGCCCATATTTTCGTGTATGATGTTTTTGACTAATATGGTGGATGACAGTAATTTTTTCTTTTTTACCATGTTTAAGAATTTCACACTCAACATAAGAATTTTTTAAGTAAGGATGACCAATTTTTTTATCAATCATTAGTACTTTATCAATTTTAATTAAGTCATGAGGTTTACCAGTTACTTTTTCAACATATATTTCTGAATTTTCAGAAATTTTATATTGTATTTTTCCTATTTCTATAATTGCTAACATAAGTATTTCCCTCTTATAAAATGATATCAAATAAATTATCTATAGGTTCGATTTTCATGGAAATTTTATCACAAAGTTCAAAAAATATAGATATATTATTTATTGATTTTATATTAAATTTTTATATTTTGTGTTGTGTTTGTTAAAGCAGTGAAATTGTTTTTTTGATTTCATTTATTAGTAAAATTAATTTAAATTATTTATGTTTAAAAACTTATCATTAATTTCATCTGAAGCAGTAGGTATAGGACATCCAGACAAAATATGTGATCAAATTTCCGATAAGATTTTGGTTCAGTGTTTAAAAAATGATAAAGATTCAAGAGTTGCATGCGAGGTGTTTGCTAGTAATCATTTGATTGTAATTGGTGGTGAAATATCAACAAAATCCTATGTAGATGTAACAAAGTGTGCATGAGATGTTTTATTACCACTTGGTTATAATGAAAATGATTTTACTATACTGTCCAATATTAACAAGCAATCTCCAGAAATTTCAGACCATGTTAATAAAAAAAATCATCTTGGATCTGGCGATATGGGTATTGTATATGGATATGCAACGAATGAGACTAGTGAATACCTACCATTGCCATATGTTTTAGCAACTAGAATTATTTTCGAAATTAATCAAATGACTAGAAAACATCAGTTAAAAGGCTTATGTTTTGACACAAAATGTCAAGTCTCTATTTATTATGATGAAAATAATTTCCCTGTTCAGATTGATAATATCATCCTTTCTATTCAGCATAAAAAAGACGTTAATTTAGATTCCCTTTTTAATAAAATTGTGATGAGAATCTTAAAACCATTAGCTAAAAAATACAAAATGAATACAGATTTCAAAATTACATTTAATAATGGTGGGAATTTTATTCTTGGTGGTCCTTTTGCTGATACAGGTTTAACTGGAAGAAAGTTAATGGTAGATACATATGGCACAATTGCTCATCATGGCGGAGGAGCATTTAGTGGCAAGGACTATACTAAAATTGATAGAACAGGAGCATACTTTGCAAGGTTTATTGCAAAAAATATGGTTGCAAATAATTTTGCTGACAGGATGGAAGTCCAATTAGTTTATAACATTGGCGATTATACTCCCACATCTATTTACATAAATTGTTTCGGCACAGAAAAATGTCAAATTCAAAAGATTTATAAGATTGTTAATAAAACTTTTGATTTCGAATTAAGTAATATAGTTAAAAAATTTGATTTAGAAAAATTTGATTTTACTAAGACAAGCATATATGGACATTTCACTAATTTAAATAGTAATAGTAATTACCCATGAGAAAAAATTTTCAAAATTAAATAAAAATGAACATTTTTTTAGTTTTTTAAAATTACATTTTTTATAAAATTTTGAAAAAATTTTAATTGTTGGTGTACTTTTTGCCAATTTTTAACTATTATGTTAATGGATTTATTATTATGAAAGCAGATTTCAAATTAACAGTAGATAGAGTAAAAGAAATAATTAAAGAATATAAGTTATGTACTTTTATTGTAACTGCAGGAAGTATTCCGTGTTCTACAAAAAGGGTTAATAATAAAAAAATAGAAGAAGCTAAATCATTTATTGCATACATTGACTTAATTTTGAATTCTATGCATAAGACAGAATCACAATTAATCATTAATCAATTAATCGAGAATAAATCTTGAACTAGCAACAATTATTCTAAATCTAGTTTTTATAGACATTTCTTGCAAGCAGTTTCTCATTTTCTCGATTTATATTCAACATCTAATAAATTATTCGTCTTATAATGATAAGTATAAACAAACCATACTACATAAAGCAATTGGATCATAATCCTGTTAACAGCAATAGATACATATATTTTTCTGGATTTGAAGGAGAGATTTTATTAAAGAAGCAAGTATGAGAATTTAATTTTGATCTATACATAAATAGCAATTTTAATTTACCTAAAAACACTATTTATTTAAATTTTGATTTAGGTTTTGTGAAAGTAAATAATTTAGAAATAAATTTATCAGAGACAAAAAAATTTCCTGATTATATTAAAGATAAAACAAGTTGTAACTTGTATAAAACATCATTTTTATTGGATTTATCTGACACTAAAATATTAGACAATTTAATGATTAATTATAAATTCGAATCATATTTAAAGTTTGGTATTGATACTGATATATTGAATAATGTAGATATTGATTTAAATCCAAATGAGATTGTTAAATTTATTAGTGAAGTGAATACCATATCATCAAATTCAAGTTTTTGTCTAACTAACTACTACAATGAAAACAAGTCTGGAGAGACAAAATTATTAAAAGGTTTTAAATTGGTAAATGATAATAGTAGCGGCATATGTGAGGAGATTTTGTATTACACAAACGATTTCTCATATGTTAATTTATCAGACAAGATAAGAGAATTACTAAAAATTAAATATAAGGGTAATTTTGTTATTGATGGATATAAGGTTACTTTTAATTATTCAATTGATGGAATGGACATTAAAACTTTAGAGTATAAAATTGATGATTTGATTTTTTGCACTGATGAATATCAATTTAATTATTTATATGGGACAAAATTTAATACTCAGACAAACGAGATTGAAAATTTTATTTCAGAAGATAGAGGATTTTTGATTCCTAAAAAGTCAATAGGATATTTTGAAATAAAATTTGCATTATTAACCGATTCCAATAAAGTGTTTTTTAAATTTACTAAATCATTTAATTTTACCAGTGATCCTTCACATTTTTTTAATATTAAATGCGAAAATGTTTGGATTGATAATCTAAGTAATTTCAATGAAATTGAGGTGTAACATGAAAAAAATAAGCAAAAAAATTAATTACCTTACATGATTTTGTATTTCAATGCTAATTGTTTCATCATTCACTTTATGTTTTAATAAGAGTTATGTTTTGTCAGATAATATTTTATCACATGACATGAACCCATTGAATCGTGGCAGCAATTACAAGCATTTTGATTTAAGAAAATATATGCAACACAGTTCGGCATTAAATCAATTAATTGATATAGAATATGCAAGTGGTTCATTTACCAAAATAATTAATAGTGAAAAATTTATTTCTTTCTTGCAAAAAGAGATAAGAGCTATGATTGCTCAAATAGATTTATTTAAATATCGAATCAATGAGTATTCAATCAAAATAAATTATCGTTTTAACAGTGATAAGAATTGCTGTCTAATAGATGTTGTTTGAGGAATACCACAAAAAAATTATTGGTATTTTGATCAAATAAAACTATTTATCAAGTAAAACTAGTCTAATTTAGTTTTTTCAACTAATATTATTTAACAAAATAACATATGAACTAAAATTTTTAATGTCAAATTTAACTAACTTTTTTTTGATATCATCAAATAATTTTAGCGAAGAAGTTATAATATCGCTATTTGAATTAAGTTTATTGAGATTAATCATTTTGTTAATCTTATAGGTTTCTTTAATTTGTTTAACATTTTCTATGTAAGTAAAAATTTTCACAATTATTTCAGAATAAAGTATACCATCTTCTTTGTTAATGCCAATATATTCATTCATTGGCAAAAAAGTGTTTTTTTCTATATGTTCTTTATTTAAATTTTTAACTAATTCATAAAAGTTAGTAAAAAAATTTTGATTACTCAAGTTTGTTAAAGTATCTTTCCATTTTATTTTTTTAGTGTTCATTAATGTAAAAAAATAAAAGATTATGATTGAATATCAAGTATTATTTTCAAATGTTATCTTCTTTTTCTTGCATATTCTTCTAATTTTATGCGATATTTTTCTTTTTAGTTTAATAATTTGTCTAAAGTTAATTACCATAGATTAATTATTTATTTTTTCTAATTCATCTTTAATGTAGTCTAATAGTCCCTTTACTTCAGAATAATTCATTCTTGTTGGACCTACTATAGAAATTTGTTTTACAGAATTATTAGTTTTTACAGATGTTGATGCAATTGTGATATCTTTTTCACCAACATCATTAATAAAAGTAATTTTTGTTTTTCCAGTTTTTTCTTGTGAATAAGCTATGTGTTTTCATATGCTTGAATTATCAAGGAGCATAAGAATATTATGTAAGTTATCAATATTTCTAAATTCAGGTTGTGCAGTTAAATTTTTAATACCATATATTTTTTTCTTATTATCAATAGTATTGAATTCAAAAATTTTTTTTATTACATTTTGAATGACAAATTCATATTGATGAACTGAATTTCGTATTATCTCTTTTATGACATTTAGCTTTTTGCTTATTTCATTTATTGGGGTATCAACAAGCCTATCATTAAAAATTTTTGTGCAAATAGCTACATCTTCTAATTGTTTGTTATTTGTTATATGAATCTTATTTTTTATTATGTCCCCAGAACTAGTTATTAATATGATTAGAACAAGTTTGTCTGAGATGGGAATTAAATCAAATCTTTTTAATAACAAAGAATTATTTTGTGAATGAACAACTGTTGGTAATTTTAGTATTTCTTCTATAAGTGAAGCTGTTTCATCAATTATGCTATCAATGGAGATATTTCTTTTTTTTAGAACAATTTGTAATTTTTGTTTTATTTCATTTGAGACGCTTGTTTTTAGTATATTTGCCTCATAATATTTATAACCTTGTATAGTAGGAATTCTTCCAGATGAAGCATGAGATTTCTGCAATAAATTAATTTTTTCTAAATAATTCATTTCATTTCTGATTGTTTGCGGTGAAAGATTTTTCATATATTTTTTTGTTATAAGTTTACTTGAAATTGGCTGTGCAATCAATATATGTTCTTCAATTATAACTTTTAATAAATTTAATTGTCTTTCAGTAAGCTTCATATTTGTTTAGAATGTGTATTATTTTATATGTTAAATTAAATTATTGAAATTAATATTTTTTTATAAAATACTTTTACATTAATTTTTGTTAATTAACATTAGTATTATTCACATGACGGGTAGATAGATGATTAATAATTTGTTTGCTATTGATCTTGATGGAACTTTATTAAATGCATATAAAAAAATTTCAAAACCAAATTTGGATGCATTAAAGCATTATAGTGACAATGGAGGGAAAATAATTATTGCTACTGGTAGGAGTATAAGTAGTGCAAGAGTTTATGTTGATATGATTCAAAAATATATTGGCAAGAAGCTTGAATACATTATTACTTTATGTGGAGCAATAATTTTAGATAAAAACGGCAAAGAGATTAAGAAATGCCTCATCTCAAATGAAATTTCTAAAAAAATTTATGCGAAAACAAGAGAATTAAAGGTTGCATGTTGAGCTTACAATGATCAATCAATTAAAAAAGATTCTGTTTTATGCAATAATAAGTTTTTTTTATTTATTTCAAAATTAAATTTCCCTCTTAAGACAATAAAATTTATCCCCTCTTCATTGAACGGCATTGCGAAATTTAATATTTTTAGTTTCTCAAAGAAAAAGATATTGAAATTAGTTTCATGATTGTCAAAAGAACTTTCCGATGAAATTAATTTTTCAATTGGTGGTGCTGGGAGACAGATTGAAATTTATAATTCAAAATGTTCAAAAGGAACTTCAATTCAACATGTTTGTAGTTTGCTAAAAATCCCACTTAATCAGTCTGCTGCCATTGGCGACTCAGGCAATGATATTTCGGCAATAAAGGATGTAAAATTTGGTTTTTCAATAGGCGGGTTAAATCAATTAACCAAAATAGCACCATTCAATTTAAGAAAGCAAAATAAGGCAGTAAAGCATGCGATTGAAAATTATTTGCTTGTAGATAGTCGTTCTGAAGCAAAAATGTTTGCTTTCAATATCGACTACATTTTTAACAATTTAAAACACTCAAAAAAATGTAATTTCAATAAACAACTATTAAATTTTGTAAATCGTTGTAATTGCATAATGTGTTTGTGTACAGATTACTCATTTACAGAATTGGTAAAAATTTCTCATGATTTAGGTTTTTCTTTAAATAATTTTCATTATGTAGTTTTAGAAAATGGAACATCTGTTTTTGACTTTTTTAAAAATAGATTAATAGCAGTTGATTTTTTGAATAAAGATGATTTATCATTAGTTTTTAATTCCATAAACAATCATTTTAAATTTGCTTTATTGAATAAAAAAATTTCAGTTGTTGTAAATGGTGTAAAAAATGAAAAAATTTATTCTTTTAATATTGAAAAATTTAATGACATGCATTTTGACCATCTAACAAATTTTTTGTCTATAAGCATTTACTCATCAAATAAAGTTTTAATAGATTCAATAATTAAAATGTTAATTTTATCTTCTGCATCTATTGGTTTTTTTTGAGTTAATAATCATCATGTCATAATTACTAATAAAAATGCATCGAAAATGAATATGTTAAAGCTTATAATTAGTTCATTAAACATTTCTCATAATAATCTATTCGGATTTGGGCATTATGATAATGATTTATCAATTTTAAAATTATGTAGTTCTTCATTTGCATTTTCTAATGCTTCTGCAAATGTAAAAAAATTTGCAACTCATATAGCCCCATGTTCTAAGAAGTTTGAATTAGGTGATATTTGTAACTTTTTTTTAAAAAAACAGAAAAATGGTAATTAAGAATTTTATAAATTTTGATCACATCAGCAAAACATATAAGGATGGAACAATAGCTTTATCAAATATAAATTTTGTTATAAATAAAGGCGAGTTTGTAACAATTTTGGGTCCTAGTGGTTGTGGCAAATCCACACTTTTAAAAATTATTGGTGGGTTCGAGCAACCAACAAGTGGCAGGTTGCTTGTTAATGATATTGATATAAAAGATTTATCAATAAATAAAAGACCAACAGCTACAGTTTTTCAAGATTATGCCTTGTTCCCTAATATGAATGTATGGCAAAATATATCATATGGTTTGAAATCATTAAGGAAACCATGCAATGATAAACCAATTGACGTTGTTAATAGATTTGAAAAAAGAATTTATACCAAGTTTTCAAAGATTGCTAATAAAAAAATAAAAGTGATTCAGAAAGAAATTCAAATTCTGCTTAGAAAAAAAATTGCTTTTTTGGATAAAGTTAAAAATGATAGTCTATATGATGAAATACTTATTAATTTTACTAATCAAAAAAAAATAAATTTGTGGCTTAAAAAGTCAATTGAATCATTACAAGTAAAAATGCACAGATCATCAATTAACAATTTTGCAAATTCGCGGAACATTAAAGTACTTAAATTTTCATTTTTTAATAAATTAAAAAAAATAATATTCAAAATAAAATCAAAAATGATGCTTGTTTCTAAATCGGTATCTTATAGAGCAAATAATTTAAATAATTTTCAAATTCAAGCATTAACATTTTATAGCAAATATCAATTCAATAATTTAATTAGATCTCATATTTTAAAAATAAATAATCAGTTAAATTATTTAAGTGATAGATATTTGCATTGATTAGACTTTCCTTTACAAAAAACTAAACAAGTTATTGAATTTTTTATTTCAAAAAAATTGTCAAAAAAAGAGATTTATGATAAAGTGAAAAGTGCAGTGGATTTAGTCGGACTAAAAGGCTTTGAGAGCAAATATCCAAATGAAATTTCTGGAGGTATGCAACAACGTGTAGCATTAGCAAGAGCAATAGTTGTTCAACCAGAAATAATATTGCTTGATGAACCACTGTCTGCTTTGGATGCAAAAGTTAAACAAAAAATGCAAATTGAATTAAAAAAGTTACACCAGCAATTAAAAATAACTTTTATTTTAGTAACTCATGATCAAGAAGAAGCTTTGTTTCTTTCGAATAAAGTGGTTGTCATGTCAAAGGGCATAATTCAACAAATTAATTCTCCAAAAAAAATATATGATTCCCCTTCCAATTTATGGGTTGCTAATTTTATTGGCAAAATTAATGTATTTACGGGGGAAGTTGTACAAGAAAATGTTATTAAATTTGGGAATATTAGCCTTACCTTTTCAAATTTAGAAAAAAAATATGCTATTGGTTCACTTGTTAATTTGTTAATTAGACCTGAGGATATTGAAATTTCAGCTGCGCAAAATTCACAGATTGTTGGCAAAGTAGTAAAATGCAATTACAAAGGAGCTAAATTTGAAATTTTTGTTAAATGAAATGACTTAATAATTAATGTTGATTCACTGAATCAATATGATATAAATGCTGAAATAGGTTTAAAATTGAATGTAAATAGGATTCATATATTGCCATATTCAAATATGGAAGAGGATAAAAATGTTTAGCAGAAATTTTAAATTTTTTCCACGGAAACGATTTCTTATTTTCCCATATCTACTGATTGCAATTATTTTCATAATTGCTCCAATGATAATTGTTTTTTGTAAATCTATTATGCCAACATCATCTGGTTCATCAATGCTGAACTGAGTATTTATTGATAAATTTATCTTAGGTAAAATTTTTAAATCAATGAAGGTTGCTTTTTTTGCAACAATTATTGTGATTATATTGTCTTATCCTTTTTCATATTTTTTAGTTTTTTATGTTGAATCAAAGTCTACTAGATCACTTTTATTACTCATGATGACAACCCCAACATGAATTAGCTTTTTGATAAAAATAATTGGTTTAAAAACATTGTTTGATTGTATTAATGGGTATCCTAATTCAACATTTGGCGATATTTATTCCATTTTTGGCTTGTCTTACATATATTTACCTTTTATGGCATTACCACTATACAACACATTATTGACCATGCCAAAAAATTTAGTTTTGGTTTCAAAAGATCTAGGACAAAATAATTTTTGAACATTTATTAAAGTCGTTTTTCCTTATACATTAACAGCATTGTATAGTGGAATTTCTTTGGTTTTTTTGCCATCTTTTACTTCCATATCTGTGCCACAGTTTTTAAATTCAAGTAATAGTGGATCACTAATAGGTGACATAATTATGGAGGAGGGTATTCTTGCCCAATCAAGTGATTTATCATTAGCAAGAGCAAGTTCTTTATCAATGATTTCAATAATTATTATTTTTTCATGATTTCTTTTTTATCATGGTGTGAAGATTATAAGAAAGAAGATTAAAAGATTAATTTGAATTAAGTATGGTTAAAACATCTAATTTTAATAAAAATATTTTTAATTTTTTAAGGCAATGGTATATATTAATTGTTTTGTGCATCATTTATATTCCATTATTGATAATTGTTTTTATAAGTTTTAATCCATCTACAAATAGGGGCAACATAAGTTTAAATTTTACAACCCCAACTTTTGATAATTATTTAAATTTATGAAAAGATAATACTTTTTTAAATGGTTTATTAAATTCATTGTTATTATCTGTTATAGTTGTGCCCATGTGCTTGTTTATTGGAATAATAACTGTATTTGGCTTATATGATGCAAATAAATTTAGCAAATTTGGCACTCTTCTTATTAGCAATTTTTCGATTTTCAATCCAGAAATAATAACTGGTGTTAGTTTATTAATATTATTTTCTTCAACATGAGTTTCACTTGGGTTTAATTTTGGATTTTTTACTGTTTTGCTTTCACATATTTCATTTTGTACTCCATATGCCATAATTATTTTTTATCCAAAGATTGAAAAGATGAATAAAAATTTGATTTTTGCTAGCTATGATGTTGGTAGTAGCAAGATAAGAACTTTTTTTCATGTGATAATACCATATTTAAAAGATGCAATTCTTTCTGCATCTGCTATAGTGTTATCAACAAGTTTTGATGATTTCATTATTACAAATTTAGTAAATGGTTCATTTCAGACAATTGGAACTTCAATTTATATGACAAGAAAAGGAATTAAAGTTTGGGTTGTTACTTTTGGTTCAATAATAATTTTAACAGCAATCATAATTTTAGTTATTTCATCAATTCTGATAAGGTTAAGATCTAATAAAAGAAAAATGTATGAGAAGATTTATTAATAATTTAGTTTTATTAATTTTTAGTTTTATCTGATTATTTAATTCATTTTGCTGTGTTAATAATGATTACATTGTTTTTGCAAATTTTGAGAGTTATATGTCTTTAAATTTAATGCAGAAAATTACTAATGAACATAATGTTAATTTTGTTTTTTATTCCAGCAATGAAGAAATTAATAGCAAATTTAGCAAAAATTATGACATTGCAATTCCCAGCATTTATCAAGCAATATCGCTAATTCAAGAAGGAATGGTTTCTGAAATTAATTGAGATTACTTTGGTTTGAATGATGAGAATGGTAAAAAAATTAAGGAAGGGAAAGATGTTAAATCTTTATTGAATAACTCAACTAATTTAATATTAGATCAATTGACACACAAATATGCTAATTTATTTGGGCCAGAAGGGTTATATCCAGGTAAATGCTTATTGGATTTTGTAATACCATATTTTTTACAAGATTTTATATTTGCATATAAAGGGGATGAAATATCTGAATTAGCATCTGCAAAAAATTGAAATAATTTTACAGATTTAATCAGTCCCGTTTTGAATCCATATTTAGATCAAAGATTTATGCCTACATTAAGTTCGCACATAGGATGTATTGATGATGCAAGAACAGTATATGGATTGTCTAAATTGATAGGAAGTCAAAATATGTATCCATTTGATAAAAGTAGTTGAACAATAAATCCAACAAATAGAAACACGGATATAGAGAAATATAAGCTAGATTATCATAATTTTGTTTCTAAATTTAAAAAAAACTATTTTTACTTTAATAGTGATTCTTATCAAATATTGTCTTCTTTTTCATCTAGGAATGGCAATAATTCAACATTTGCTTATAATGGTGATATTTTATATGCAGCAGAAGGGGCAGAATTATATGAACCATATGATGAAGACAATTTTCACTTTTTTAGGGCTAGTGATAATTTCAATTTTACTACGCTAGACTGTTTAGTATTTAATAAAAAAAATTCTAGTAATAATAATAGATTAAAAAGAATTTATTCTGTAGTGAAGTCTATTGCTTTGGATGGAGCAGATTTGGGAAATAATGTTAATGATAAACATATATATGATAAGGAAAATGACGAGTATATATATGGAATTATGTCTAATTTTGATTTTTTGCAATATTCAAGTCCTTTTAAAATAGTAGATAAATATGTATTGGATGAACAAAACAGCTATTTTTCAAATTACTCACTAAGTCAGCAAAAGCTATTTCAAAAAATATATAAAATTGATTTTGGTTCTGAATTTGACGACTACATATGTAATGTAGTTGAGTGTCCAATTTCAATTTTGGATAAATCAAATATGCATTGAGCATATATATATGAAAAAGAATTATTGTAGTAGCACAATTTTAGGAGTAGAAACATCTTGCGATGACACTTCTATTGCAATTTTATCACATGGGAAGATCATTCGTAATGAGGTAATTACAAATAATAAATTGCATGTTAGATATGGTGGCATAGTTCCTGAAATAGCTGCTCGGAATCATGCTAGTGCAATAATCAAGTGTTTTTTTTCGGTCATTGATGGAACTACGACTAAATTATCGAATATTGATTATGTGGCTTATACTTATAAACCAGGACTTGCTGGAAGTCTCCATGTTGGAAAAATTTTTTCAAAAACCCTTTCTTTTCTTATTGGCAAACCAATAATAAAAATCGACCACATGCTAGCACATGCTTTTAGTTTTTCTATAAATAAAGGATTCGGAATTATAAAATTTCCTTTCATTTGCTTAAATGCTTCTGGCGGGAATACAATGATATATTTATTTAATTCATTTAGTGAATATACTATTTTAAATTCCACATCTGATGATGCTGTTGGCGAGTGCTTAGATAAGATAGGAAGAATTTTAAATCTTCCGTATCCAGGTGGTTTAAGTATTGACAAAATATATGATGAAAGAAAAGCTAATTTAAAGCTTATTAATCATTATTCTCCTGCTTTTAAATTTAGTTTTTCTGGGTTAAAAACTTTTGTATTCAATTATGTGAATTCATTACGAATGAAAAATAAAAAAATTGATTCTGTTATTATTGGAAGCAGTGTATTGAGATGGTGCATTGATGAATTAATTAAAAAAATTATTTATTATTCAAAAATTTATAAAGTTAAAACAATTGTTATAGGTGGAGGAGTTTCATCTTGTAAACTATTACGAACAAAAATTAAAGAGATTAAATGTAATATTACATTAGCAGAAAAACAATATTGTAATGATAATGCAGCTATGGTGGCAAATTTAGCCTATTTATTTATAAATAATGGCATATCTGTCTAGATTATTTATATCTCTATAAAATTTTGTATATATTTCTAATTTGTTTTCTTTGATTATGTTTAGTATCATTTGCTTTTGTTTATAACCAAATTCAATACCAATAAGAAAATGATCATTAGTCAATAAATTAATTTTTTCAAATAATTTTTTATAGAAATTTATTACATTATTCTGAAAATTAAAGCTAATACTATTTTCATATTTAGTTAGTGGTTTTGTAAGTTCATTTTTTTCAAGATATGGCGGATTCATTATTAATACATCAAATTTTTTTTTATTAACCTTGATAAATTTGAAAAAATTCATTTTGATAGTTTTTCCATTTACATTATTGATTCTTAAATTTTTTTTGATATTTTTTATACATTTTTTGCTTATATCAACAAGAGTTAGTTCAATATTTTTAATGTGTTTTTTTAATGAAATACCTATACATCCAGTTCCTGCACATATGTCTATTAAAGAAATTAATTTATTATTTTTTTTCAATATTTTTTCAATTTCTATTGTTAAATATTCTGTTTCATTTCGCGGACAATGAACTTTTTTAGAGACAACAAAATGTTCATTATTGAATAAACATTTATGTGTAATTTGATATAGAGGTTTTTTGTCATGGTAGTAAAGTTTTAGCAATTTGTTAATTTTTTTTATTTTAAAATCTATTTTTTTGTTTGCATTTGTGATCAAATCATTAGAATTTTTGACAATATTTGAAATATAAAAAATTAATTCATTATTTACTCACTTGTTATCATATTCAGCATTAATTTTGTTTATTAAATTTAAAAATGTCATTAAGATTTTTTTAATTCTTCTAGTTTTTTTTCTTGTTCATTTGCAATTAATGGTTCGATAATTTCATTTAAATTTCCTTGCATTATTGTTTCTAATTTGTTAAGTGTTAGGCCAATTCTGTGATCAGTTATGCGATTTTGTGGATAATTATAAGTTCTTATTTTTTCACTTCTTTCCCCATGTCCAACTTGCTGTCTTCTTATATTTGATATTTTTGCAATTTGTTCATCATTGTATTTTTGTCAAAGTTTCGCTCTTAAAAGTTTCATTGCAGTTTCCCTATTTTCAATTTGACTTCTTCCTTCTTGACATGCAACAACAACATTTGTTGGGATGTGTGTAATTCTAACTGCAGATTCTGTACGATTAACATGTTGTCCACCTGCACCAGATGCCCTATATGTATCAATTCTCAAATCATTGGGATTTATTTTAAATTCAATTGGGTCAATTTCAGGGAGAACTGCTACTGTAATTGTTGATGTATGTACTCGTCCTTTTGTTTCAGTTAATGGTACTCTTTGGACTCTATGAACCCCTGATTCAAATTTAAATTTGGAGTATACCTTTTCTCCTTTAATTGTAAAAAAAATGTAATCATATCCTGTTTTATTAAAAGATGAGTCATTCACAGTTATTTTTCATCCTTCTTTTTCTGCATATTGTCTATAAGTTTCAAATAGATCAGTAATGAAAATGCATGATTCATCCCCACCAACGCCTGGCCTCATTTCAACTATTACATCCTTTTCATCATTTGGATCTTTAGGAATTAACAATATTCTAATTTCGTCTTCCATTTTAGGGATTTGGTTTTTGATATTTTCCAAATCAGATTTTGCTAAATCAATTAATTCTTGATTTTGATTAGATGAATTTAAAATTTGCTCATCTTCTAGACCTGCCTTTATTAATTTTTTGTACTCAAGGAACTTAACATAAATTGGTTTGTTATATTTAATTACCTTGTTTAACTGCTTTAATTCATTTATGTCTGTACAAACTTCAACTTTTTTACTTATTTCCTCATATTTTTCACTTATAGATTTTAGCGAAGTATAAATATTTTTGTTATATTCCATAATTGAAAATTCAGTGGAAATTTAAAAATTACTTATTATTTATTTGATCAATAGTTTTAAAGTATTTATTTTTATTTTTTTTTGTTTTTTTAGATTTAATTGTTTTTTTAGAAGATAATTTTTCTTTTGCTGTTTTAAATTTAGCAGAAAGTTTTTCTGCTCTACCTTTAATTTTTTGGTTAGTTTGTCCATCTTTATAAAATGGATGACAATTGCTACACACATCAATAGCTACTATTTTTTTATTTATTGTAGACATAATGACAAATTCAGAGCCGCAAGTAGCACATTTAAATTTAACTTCATGTAATTTCGGTTGTATATTCTTATTCATAATTTTTGATACCTATTCTAAAATTAGAATTTTGATAAATAGAATTATATATTTTTTGATTTATTGAATTTAAATTATTTTTTTATAAACATAATGCATTTTGGAATTAATTTTTCATTATTTATAATGTATGTGTCATTTTAAAAGTGAATTATAAAAAAATAATAATTTCATGAATACTATCATTGTTAGCAGTAATAGCTGTGGTTATTTTATTATTTATTTTTTATCAAACTTTTCATATACACATTGCAATTGTATTCACCTTCTTATTTCTTCTTTTAATAGATGCACTTTTTAGTGTTTATATTTTTTTTAGTAGGAGACCGATTTATGTAAAACTATGTTGGACATTGATTATTTGTGTCTTTCATATACTTGGAGTTTTTGTTTTTATTGTTTTTGGTAGTCAACCATTTGTCAAACAGAACTATTGAGATTTTAAGAAAAATTTAAGTGGGTGGTTTAATTATGATAATAGGCAATTTTCAAAGAGATTAGATAAAGTTAATAATGAAGATATTAGACAAATTTATAAATATAACTTCTCTGTACTAGGCTCATTAATTTCTATGAGAAATAATATTAACATTATCGATAATTCTAGTAAGTTATTTGAAAGTTCAATTAATATAATTAGAAGCGCAAAAAAGTTTATTTTTATTGAAACCTATATATTAAATGATGGATATTGGTGGAGAGCAATTGTTGCAGAATTGTTAAAAAAAATAAAGGAAAATGTACAAATAAAAATTATGTATGATTGAGTTGGTTCATATGGAAAAGCTCCTAAGAGGATTTTAAGTAAACTAAAAAAACTTGGTGTAGAAGTGGCTATATTTAACCCAAGAGGAATAAATATGTTTAAGAGTATTACTAATTATCGCTTGCATATAAAGTCAATAATAGTAGACAATGAAGTTGTTTTATATGGCGGTAGCAACATAAGTGATGAGTATTTAAATATTTCGCCTAATTACAATAATTTTTTTGACATGAATTATTTGATTAGTGGAGAGATAGTTAATGAATTCTATTCACTTTTTTTATATCATTGGTTTAATTTTTCTGATCACTCATCAAATAGACAAAGAATGAGAAACAATGAATTTAAAAATAAATTAAAAAAAGAAATGCAAAATTATTCATTTTTAAAAAAGAATTTAGTAACTCAATTAATTCATTCATCACCTGTTTTTCAAGAGAAGACAATTGAGCAAACATTATTGCTTTTATTTGCTAAAGCTAAATCAAGTATAAGAATAATTTGTCCATATTTTATTTTGACAGAAAAAATATTAAATGCTTTATTGTCTGTATCCATGTGTGGCGTTAAAGTAGAGATTATATTACCAGCAGTAGGTGATAATTACAATTTAATAGTTAACATAAATAGAAAATTTTATTATGAATTATTAAAGTACGGATGTCATATTTATGAGTTCAATGGTTTTATTCATTCAAAATATATCATTGTTGATGACTCAATAATTTTATCTGGAAGCAATAATTTAGATTTTCGTTCACTTTGAATTAATTTTGAATCAGCATTATTAATTTATGATAATGATCTTGCTAGAATTTTAATCTCGAATTTTGATTTTGTTAAATTGTTATCTAGTTCAATTAACTTGGATGGATTAATTAAAACTTACAAAACTTGATCAAAAATGCATAATGCATTTTTAGAAATCATATCGCCATTAATTTAAATCCACAAAAAATATATTTGGGTATTATATTTCATATAATTACTTAAATAATGTGTTATTTATTTTTTCATAAATATTAATCTATACAATGGGTTTCTTAAAAAGAGTTTTTCATAAATTATTTATGCCATTTGTTTTAATTTCATTCATGTGAAATTTGCTTTTTTCAAATGCTAAGGTTAATAAATATTTAATTGACCAAGATTCACTTGACATTGAGTATAGATACAAATATGTATACAAAATGATTAAAAAAGTTCTATTTATTTATGGGATTAAAATTTCTTCAAATGATTTTTCGAATGTAATGTCCACACCTTCATTATTTATAGCCAACCATAAATCAAGTTTTGATCCTTTAATTTTATTTGTAATTTTATATGAAAAAAAGCAAGGTTATTACTTTCAATTTGTTGCAAAAAAAGAATTGAATCTTGACTCAAGAATATACAACATATTTAAATTAGTTGATACTATTTTTATAGATAGATTTAACTTGAGATCTACATATGAAATATATAACAATAATTTAAATATATCTGCAAATAAAAAATCTATTGTTTTGTTCATTGAAGGGACAAGAATATATGATGTAAATAAAATTGGTGAGTGGCATAGTGGTTCACTTAAAGTTGCATATAATTCATTTTCTCCAATTGTTCCAATAATTATTTATGGATCAAGCGGTTTATCAAAGAGTGACAATGATAGATCATACTATGATAAGAAAAAACATGTGTATGTGAAATGTTTAGATCCTATTAAGTCAAATAGCTATTTGACAATTAATCCTTGTAAATTGAGTGATTCATTAAGAAATAAATTTATTGATGAATATAACCAAATTCAGAAAAAAATTATTAGTCACTCTCACGGGAAAGAAAATATGGTTTTTGATTAAATAAAAAAGTTTTATATATGAAACAGTATTTGGATTTACTTCGTTACATTAAGAGATATGGAAAAATGAGAAATAATCGAACTGGGGTTGATACATTATCTACATTTGGTTATCAAACGCGCTATGATATAAGTGAATATTTTCCGTTATTAACAACTAAAAAAATATATTGGAAAGCCATAGTGATTGAACTTTTGTGATTTATAAAAGGTGATACAAATATTAAATATTTAGTTGATAACAATTGCAACATTTGGAATGAGTGGGCATATAAAGAATATAAAAATTCAAAAGATTTTCAAGGCGAAACCATGAACGAATTTATTGAAAAGATAAAGACTAATTTGTTTTTTGCAAAAAAATATGGTAACTTGGGGCCTGTTTATGGCAAGCAATGGCGCAACTTTAATGGTTTTGATCAGCTAAAATGATTGTTGAGTGAAATAAGAATAAACCCTAATTCTCGAAGATTAATTATATCTGCTTGGAATCCTAGTGAAATAAATTATATGTCATTACCACCATGTCATTCATTGTTTCAATTTTATGTTGATAGCGGCAAGTTATCATGTGAATTATACCAAAGAAGCGCAGACGCTTTTCTTGGTGTGCCTTTTAATATAGCTTCATATTCACTTTTAACATACATTGTGGCTGCTTATACAAATTTAAAACCAGGTGAATTTATTCATACATTTGGTGATTTACATATTTATAAAAATCACCTTGATCAAGTTGATTTGCAATTATCACGAATTCCAAAACAATCACCAAAATTAGTGCTTTGTAATTTTCCAACAAACATTGAAGAATTAACATATGATAATTTTAAACTTGTAGATTACTATCCCTATCCATCAATTAAAGGAGACGTTGCAGTTTAATAATGATTTCAATGATTTGGTGTGAAGATATTCAACATGGTATTGGATATAACAATAAATTGCCGTGGAGCATTAAGGAAGAAATGAATCATTTCAAACAGACAACAATGGGGAAGATAGTTGTTTGTGGAGAAAAAACTTTTTTTTCTTTTGGTGGGAAGCCATTAAGTGGTAGGACAAATGTTATTATTACATTAGATAAAAGTTTGGACAATTTAAACAACGTTCTTGTTTATCATGATGTTAATAAATTAATTAACGATTTTAAAAAGGAAGATATTTTTATTATTGGCGGCAAAACTATATACAATCTTTTTTTTCCTTATGCTGATAAATTAATAATTTCAACATTAAAAAAAAAGTATAAATGTAATGTTTTTATGAATTTTGATTTATCATCTTTTGAAAAAACAAAATCAGAAGACTATATTCAATTTGTTGTTAATTATTACAATAGAATAAAGAAATATTAAATGAAAAACTTAGCCAAATTTAGTTTAAAATTAAAAGACTTTGAAGGACCACTTGATTTATTGGATTCTTTAATAAAGCAAAAAAAAATTAATGTTATCGAACTTGATGTGGCCGAGATAGCTAATCAGTATTTGGAATTTGTAGAAAATCAAATTGATTCATTATCAATTGATGATGCTGGTGAATATTTAGAAATGAGTATTTATTTACTGTCATTGAAAACAAAAAAAGTTATTTATTCTGACGTGAATAATTCTGATAGTAATTTTGAATATGAACGTGATATGCTTATAAAAAGGATCATAGACTATAGAAAATATAAAGATATTGTAAAAATTTTAGAAAAAAAGCGAAACGAAAGATTATTATTTTTTTCGAAAACTACTAATGATATTGGGGAATTTAAACCTAATGATTTTATATTAGAGACACTTCCAAAAAAAATTGATGTTAATAAGTTAATAACAGCTTTAAATAGAGCGATTGAGAAATATCAATCACTTCTTTTTATACAAAAGCGTATTCTTGTTCAAGAACTATCAGTACAAGTAATTGAAGATGAATTATGGGATTTTATAGTGAAAAATAAAATTAAGAGCACTACTTTTAGTGAGTATCTAGAGAAAGTTGATCCAATAAAATTAACACAGCAATTTGTTGTTACAACATTTTTAGCCTTATTAGATTTATGCAAATCTAACAAAATTATGCTAACACAGAACCTAAATGATGCTAGTGAAGAAATCTATATAGAGTGTAAGGGGTAAAATAAATTATGTCTTTATCAAATAAATCTATTATTGAGAGTTTATTATATGTTAGCGGCAATGATGGTATCACAGTTGTGGATATTAAAAAAATTATTAACATTCCATCAGATGAAATACATAAATTGATGAGGCAAATGAAAAATGAATATGATTCGAATGCAGATAGAGGGTTGACAATAAAAAAATTTGGCGAGAAGTATTTATTGTTAACGAAAAAAGATAATTATGAAATCATAAGTAAAATTTTTGACATAAAGATAAAAAATCCACTAACTCAGTCATTGCTTGAAACATTAGCGATTATTGCATATAATCAGCCATGCCCATTATCCAAAATTGAGTCAATTAGGGGACATAATGCATCAACATTAGTTGATAGGCTTATTGAATTAGGATTAGTTAACAATCTAGGGAGAAGTGATACAATTGGAAGGCCATATGTTTATGAAATATCACAAAAATTTTTTGATGTTTTTGGAATTAAATCGATAAATGATCTTCCTAAAATTGATTTTGAAAAATTAAACATAAATGATGAGGACAATTTTGATTTTTTTGGCTCTGAAAATGAAGTAAATGAATAATTATTTAAAATGGGGAGATTGAGAAGAATTAAAAATGATGTTGAAAAGGTAAAGCTATCTCCTTATTATTTGTTGCATCCGGTTCATTATAATGACAAAATAAATTATCTTGAAGTAGGGATGGGCAAAGGGAATTTTATTATTTCACAAGCAGTACAAAATCCATTTATTAATTATTACGGTATAGATAAGTATCCAACAATATTAATAAAAGCTGAAAATAAATTAAAAGGTATGAATTTACATCTAGAAAATTTAAAATTTTCTGCTATTGATTTAATAAATATAAATAGGTATTTTCCTAATAATTTTTTTAATAAGATTTATATAAATTTTTGCGACCCATGGCCAAAAAAATCTCATGTAAATAGAAGATTGACTTCACCAAATTTTTTGTTGTTATATAAAAAAATTTTACGTCCGCATGGCATAGTTGATTTTAAAACTGATAATGATATGTTGTATAAATATACAATAGACACACTTACTCAATTAAGTGAGGTAAAATTTCTTAAACGAACAAATGATTTTTATAGGAATAAAAAACCTAATGATTTTTTTTTAACTGAATATGAAAAAAAATTTATCAATATGAAAATAAAGATTAAATTTATTTCATTTATGTATTGCAATTAATCTTTTAATTTTGTAGCAATAATTAATGAGTTATTCCCGGCATGTGCGACAAGAACGGAAGGCATTATACAAGTAGAAAAGATAAAATTAGATTTTTTAAATAGCGATTTCACATATTTTATACATTCATCTATTTTTTGTTTTAATGTTTCGTTTGAATTTCTAATAAACATTATTTCTTCTATGTTTTCAGAACTAAAATTTTTATTATGTTTTTTAAAATATTTCATTATACTATTGACGCCTTTTTCATAATTTTTCGAAATCCCATTAAAATTCATCCCCTTTTCATCTAATGAAATTATCACATTTACTTTTAATAAGTTTAAAATTTTTTTAACAAGTGTTTTTACTCTACCACCTTTTATTAATTGATTAATATCATTCACAATCATTGATCCAAAAACAATGTCTTTATATTTTTTTGCATATCTTAGTGCATAATCTTTATTTAGAGTACCTTCCCTTGACATTTTTAGAAATTTTAGGATAATTCATTTAAGCATAGGGCCACCCATATGCTGATTAATAACAAAAACTTTTTCATATTCACTTGCAATCATTTTTCATGTAGAAATACTTCCACTAGTTGAACTAGTTATAGGGATTACATAGATTTCATCATATTCATTTTTTATTTTATTAATTAGTTTTATACATTCACCTAATGGTGCTTGGGATGTTTTTAAATCAATTTTTTTATTTTCTAATAATTTTATCACATCAGAATTAAAACAATCTACCCCGTCATAATATGATTTAGTTATTTTTTTTCCATTAAGGTCATAAGTAGATGTGACAGTTAAGGGGACAACATATAAATTACGGTATTCTAAATTTTTGAATCCTGAACTTGAATCTGTAACTATTGCAATTTTTTTCATCTTTAATATAATTCAAAATAGAGTGCAAAAGATTCTGCACCAGTATGGGCACAAATGATTCCAGGAATTTCATCCACATAAAAGTTCGTTTTATTTTTACAAATTTTTTTTAAATCATTAATTGAATCATTAATTTCTTTAGTCAATGTAAATGTGGGAGACTTTAAAATTGCAATGCGTTTTATAGAATTCACTGGATCAAAATTATCATTTTCCTTTTTGAAATGTTTAAATACAGATTTGATAGCCTTATCTATTGTTTTGCAGCATTTAAATAGATAAAGCCCTTTATTATCTAGAAATATTATTATTTTTAAATTAAGCAATTTTATTGCACTTGCAGCAAATTCATTTAATCTTCCACCCTTTTTTAATTGATTAACATTAGATACAGTTAACATGCAAAGAGACTTATTTTGTCTTTCATGAAAATATTTTTCAACAATTTCTATAGTTAAATCCTTGTTTTTTTTCTCAAGTTCAAATAAATCATTTATTATTCATTTAACAGCATATGCAACATCAATATTTTTTATTATGTGAAGTTTTGGATAATTTTTTGATACAAGATTTCATGAGTTGTAATTATTCGAAATTGAAATAGGAATAGGGATGCAAAAAATTTTATCATATTTCTCATATATTGAATTAATAAACTGAATTATTTGGCCTGGTGAAGCTTGTGATGTTTTTACATCATCACCCTTTGTTATATGCTCACAAATTTTTTTGCAAGATATGTCAACATTATCTTTATAGGTTTTTGTTTCATTGAGTTTGTTTATTACATTTATTAATAAGGGTAAAACATAAACATTTTTATATTGTTTACTTTTAATTCCACTTGATGAATCAACAAGATAGCAAATCTTTTTCATAAAGATATAATAAGATTATATACTTTAATAGTTCAATCATAATCTTACTGTAATTAGATTAATTTATTTGAAATTAAATTATTCATTCAATGTGAAAATTTTAATAAATTTTATAAATATTGTTTATATCATATGCCATTCATAAAAAAACTTGATCAAGATTTTTTTATTAAAGATAAGAGATTTTTTTTAAATCAATCATATGTTGAAAAAAATATAAATTGTTTTAAGAAAATAACTGGAACAAGGCTTGCTGGTATTTTAGGTTTAAATAAATATTCTTCTCCTCTTAAAACTTGAGCATCTATGGTTAATATTTATAAAGACGAAATAGATCCTACATTAGCAAAAGTTGGAAGCATTGTTGAGTGTAAAGTGCGTGATTTTGTTTCAAATATATTAAATATAAAATTTAGATCATATAATCCCAAAGACATTGCTTTTGATTTATTTAAGGATAATAAAATTTTTGGTGGCATTCCTGATGGCGAACCAATTGATGAGAATGGATACATTTCTTATAAAGATAATAAACCAATGCTTGAAATAAAAACAACTAGTGTAGATAATTTTATGTATAAAAAAATAAATAATTCTCTAATTCTTTTAAAAGATGAATTTGGTTATCCAATAGTGAAGCAAAAATTTGCTAAAAAAAAATTAATGTTTATTAAAAATGAAATTCAAATTCCAATAGAGTATCAATGTCAATTAATGTTATATTTACATTTACGAAATGTAAATTTTGGCATTTTTGCATTTGCCTTTTTAGAAAAGGAAGATTATAAATATCCAGAGAATTTTGATCCATACAAACGTGATATTCATATTGTGGAAATGAGAATTAAAAACAATACTGAATTATTAAGTTTGATTAATTATGCTCAAAGATGATATAAAAACTATATGATTAACAATACCTTTTCCCCAAAATTTTCTAATTTAGATGAAAAGTGAATAGAAGATGAGTTGCAAATTAGTTTGTAAAGATATTTTTTATATTAAATACGGAGAACTAGTCTTAAAAGGGAAAAATAGAGTTGATTTTATAAACGCCTTATATAGGAATCTCAAAGATTCCTTTGTCGATGTTAAAAATTTGCTCATTGAAAAACATTTTGATAACATGACAATATTTTTTGACAAAAAAAATAAAAATGAAATCTTAAATATTTTATTGAGAACGCCGGGGATTTCACAAGTAATGCAAGCTTACCAGTTAAATACAAATGATATACATAAAATATGTCAAATTATAAAGAAAAAATTAAATCAATTAAAATTGAAGAAATATTCTTTTAAAGTTTTTGCTAAAAGACATGATAAATCTTTTCCAATTAATTCCTTAGATATAGCTAAAAAAATAGGAGCTAGTATTTTGGAAAAGTATTCTAACTCAAATGTGTCACTAAAAAATCCTGATGTAAAAATTTTTGTGGAAGTAAAGAAGGATAATTCGATTATTTATTTTGAAAAGTTGTGTGGTGTTGGTGGATTTCCGGTAGGGACAAACGGCAGGGTATTATTGCTTATCTCTGGTGGCATAGATTCACCAGTTGCTGCGAATTTGCTTATAAAAAAAGGTTTTCAAGTTGATTTTTTAACTTTTTTAACACCCCCCCACACATCAGAAAATGTTCTAAAAAAAGTTAATTCATTAATTAACACCATTTCACTAAATGAAAGGCTTCAAAGAAGCAAATTATTTGTATGCAATTTTTCGTATATTTTACATGAACTTTCACATATGAGTAATACTTCCTATAAAATAACCATAATGAGAAGATACTTTTATAAGATTGCTGAATATCTTAAAGAGAAGTATAAATATGATGCAATAGCTACAGGCGAATCAGCTGGTCAAGTCGCTAGTCAAACAATTCAAAGCATGACATGTATATCTTCTGTTTTGAAACCATCAACGGTAGTTCTTAGACCATTGCTATCATTTGACAAAAATGAAATTATAAAAATTTCTAAATCGATATTAACATATGATATATCAATATTGCCTTATAGTGATTGTTGTGCCTTATTTGTGCCAAATAACCCTGTTACAAAGCCAAGTATTTCTATAGCTGAGAAAATTGAAAAATCATTGAATTTGATTTCTGATGTGTATAAATTAACTATCACAAAACATATTAATGTTTACAATTCATCTGCAATCAAAAAAGTTTGTAAATTTAAGTTTTAATTTGTATAAGTTATAATTTATAAAATCAGTCAATGGATACAATTAAAAAAGAAATAATTAAGAAAATAGAAAAATATCAAAATATTGCTATTTTTTTTCATGAGGTTCCTGATTTTGATACGCTTGGTAGTTCTTTTGCTTTTTGTGATTTTTTAAAGACTAAATTTCCAAAAAAAAACATAAAAATTGTTGGTTTAGATATTTTGGATGATTCATTTGGTAAAAATATTTTTGTATTTCCAAAAGAACATGTGGAGCATTCATTTTTAAAAAATGCTATAGGTGTAATTTTTGACACGGCAAATAATAGTAGAGTTTGGACTATCAGACATACAGAATGTGCCGAATTGATTTTAATTGATCATCATCCAAAAGCAGATTCTATAGCAACTAAAGTAGAATGAATTGATTCATCATATTCTTCTACATGTGAAATGGTAACAGAATTTCTTTTTGACTGAGATGAAAAGTGCATTTCTCCGGCGATTGCAACATATTTATTTGCAGGCATTGTTACTGATACAGGAAGATTTAGATATCATAATGTAAGTTCAAAAACTTTTTTGATTGCTAGTAAATTAATAGAAAAAAAAATTGATATTGGAGATATTTATAGGAACATATATTCTAGAGAACTTGAAGAAGTAAAATTTAATGCATATGTCTTTAAAAATATTAAAGTTTATAACAAATATAATTTTGCATATTTGATTATTCCAAAAAATCTATTTAATAAATTTGGTATTAAAAATAGGTCAAGCAAAGTTGAATTGTTATCAAACATAAAGAACATAAATGTTTGGATGTCAATATATTATGATAATTCCATCAAGAGGTGAAAAGGCTCTATACGCAGTGAAAATTTAGTTGTGAATGAAATTGTTTCAAAATACAATGGAGGCGGGCATAAATTTGCTGCTGGTTTTATTTTAAATAATTTAAAAGATCATAAGAAATTAGTAAAAGATGTAATTAACTATATTAAGATATATCACAATGGAAAATAATTTTATTTTGTCAGTTCAGAGTTGATTTGATGATTTTTTTTCTCTTAAATTAGGCGATTTTATTGTTATTGTTACTTCAATCATCGTAATTTTATATTTTCGAACATTTATTATCAAAATATCAAAAAAAGTTTTTTCTTTTTTCATAAGAAAAATGAATAAAAAGGAAAGAAAAATTGATACTGAAAACAAAATGTTATTTATTAGAAACTTTGTTTCAGTACTTTCCAAGCTTTCATTTGATCGCGTAGGTGGGATAATTGTTATTGAAAATTTTGATAAATTAGATTTTTTTATTAATTCCGGGAAGTTAGTTAGTTGCGATTTTACTCCTGAATTTGTTTATAACATTTTTTATAATCACAATTCTCCATTGCATGATGGTGCGATAATAATTAGAGACTATAAAATTATTTCTGTTTCATGCTTTTTGCCATTAACTAAGAAAGTTATTGATGCTCGCTTTGGTTCACGTCATAGAGCAGTATTAGGTATTTGTGAAGTTTCAGACTGTTTTTCATTTAGTATTAGTGAAACAGATGGCTCAATTCATTTTGCACACAAAAATAAATTTATTAAATTATCATCTGATGCAGAAAAGTTATTAGAGCAAATAACAGAAATTTTATTTAGTTAGAGCATTTTCTTGCTTATTTTATTGCATTAATGGATTGTTTAATAAAAAAAAGAAAAGCTGGATCAACATTTTGCGGTTTGCTATGAAATTCAGGATGGAATTGACAACCTATGTAGCATTTCTTGTTTTTATCCTCAATAAATTCACATATAGTTTTATTATTATATTTACTAATAATTGAGATATTTATATTGGATTTGCTAAATTTTTTCATAATTCTTTCTTCAAATAATCCATATCTATGACGATGACGTTGGAAGATTATATTTTTTTTGTATATATTTTTGGCAATTGTCTCATTTTTGACAAAACATTTTTTGTCACCAAGTATTAGTTTTCCATCAATCAAATCGATTATAGGGTTTTTTGCTTTAGGTGAAAATTCTATACTATGAGCATCTTTTATTTTTAGGACATTTCTAGCAAATTCGATTAGCATCAATTGCATTCCTAAGCATATGCCAAATATAGGAATATTATTTTCCCTTATAAATTTTATTGCATTAATCATAAATTCTATTCCTCTATCACCAAACCCACCAGGGACAATTATGCCATTGCATTTTTTGATCAGATTTTTAAAATTTTTATCATTAACTTTAATTCACACAATTTTTACTTTTACATTGTTTTCATAACCAGCAAATTTTAAAGATTCAACTACAGAAAAATATGCATCATGAAGTTCTGTATATTTTCCCATTAATCCTATGTTTATCACTTTTGTGATTTTTTTTATTTTTTCATTATACTTACTTCATTTTTTTTCAAAATTGTCATTATTTTTGTTGTAAGCAATAGAAAAAAAATTAAGAATTGTCAAATGCATCTGTTGTTTGTACAATATATCGGGCAAATCATAAATTGAATTAAGGTTTGGTGAGATAAATATATTTTTTTTATCAATATGACTTGTTGTATGAAGCTTTTCAATAACATTTTCATCTATTTTTGTATTTGTACGCAATATTAAAAAATTTGGGTCAATTCCCATACTTCTTAACTGTCTAATTGAGTGTTGTGTTGGTTTTGTTTTTAATTCATTTGATGTGGCTGATAAATTAATTAGTGGACATAAGAGGCAAGATAATACATTTTCTTTTTTGTACTCAATTATAAATTGACTAATTGCTTCAACAAAAGGAATGGATTCTGCATCCCCAATAGTTCCACCAACTTCAATTAACAAAAAATTTGGTTTTTCTTTTTCAATGATTGAATATATTTTTGAATTAATCATGTTCACTACATGGGGTATGACCTGTACTGTTTTACCATTGTATTTTCCATCGCGCTCTTTTTTTATTATTTCATTGTAAATTCTTCCACTAGTAATATTTGACATTTGCGTTAATTCGCAACCTATAAATCTTTCATAATTCCCTAAGTCTAAATCTGTTTGTGCTCCATCTTTGCAAACATAAACTTCACCATGTTGATTAGGAGACATATTTTCTGGATCAACATTCAAATATGGATCAAATTTAAGAATGCTAACTTTTTTACCTAAGCAGCTTAATATTTTTCCAATAGATGATATTACAATTCCTTTTCCAAGTGAACTATATACACCACCAAATAAGATTATTACTCTTGTTTTAGAATCAGATTTCATAAAATTATTCATCCTTATTTTTACTTTTATTATTTTTTAGAAAAATATTATTTGGATTTATATCTCAAGATATGCATTTTCCAGAATCACAGTTTTTATTTGTAATAGAATTAGGATTTTCATCTGCTTTTTTTATAAAATCATTAATTAATTTTTCAATATCAGCTTTTTTTTCTATTTTTTCAGATTTCAATTTTGTTTTTTTTAGAGTGCGCATATTTTTAGAAGATGTTTATAAGTTCTTTATACTTTATATCATTTACTAATTAATATTACTAAAGTTTTATTTTTATTTATTTCTCACTTATAGTTTTTAACTAAGGAAATGTTTTAGATAAGGATTAAATTTTTTAAGTTCTGAAAATTCTTTATATGTAATTCCATGTCCAGGTAAAATTACATCATTATTGTTAAATAAATTAGCAATTTTTTTAATTGATTTAAAAATTTCAATTTTATTTCCTGATGGAAGATCCCATCTTCCAATAGAGTCAAAAAAAATTGTGTCTCCAGTAAATATGTATTTTTTTCATTTATAGCATACACTATCTTTTGTATGCCCAGGCGTTTTTATAATATTGATTAAATTATTTTGAATTTTTAAAACATCATTTTTAAAAAAAATTAATTTGTTGATATCAACTTTAAAATTGTGGACATTAAACATTTCACTGCAATTACCTCTTATTATTAATTCTTTTGATAATCTTGGTGCATAAATAGGACAATTGAAATTATTGACCGAAGCTATATGATCATAATGAATATGTGTAATTAGTATGCAAATTAGTTTTATTTTATTTTTTTCTAAGAAGTCATTTATTTGTGAAGCATAATTTGATGGATCAATTATAATGCCATTTGCATTTTCATCAATGATTATGTAGGAATTGTTGCCAAATTCATTTTGGCTAAAAATAGCTAAATTTTTATGTCTAGTTAACATTATTAAAAGTATTGATTATCATATTTTTAACATTTTTGTTACAATATAACAAAATATTTATATTTTGTTTAGACAGTTGGAAGGAGGGCAACAAATAGTGGATGTGCATTTATACATATCAAGTTATGTTAGAACTAATAGGATAATAAATCATTTTGATTGCCTTCCTTCACTTTTTTCTTTATAATTTGCAACCTTATCAAAAATTAAATTTTTAGTAAGTTTAAATTAGTAAATGCCAAATCCACATGTTAATTCGATCAAGCATGGGATTTACAATAAATAAAAAAAAGTTAAAATTAAATCAAAAAAACAAAATTCAGAACCTTTATAGAAGTGAACATGATAGACTTCTTCATTTTTCTAGAGCATCTACCCAAAATAGTTTAAAAGAATTAGATAGTTCAATAAATGGATTGAGTTTAGAAAAAGTTCAACAGTTGCAAGAAAAAGTTGGCTTTAATTCAATTTCAGATAAGAAAAAAAGTAATTTATTTTTTACTATTTTTTCTGCACTAATTAACCCTTTTTCATTAATCTTAATGGTGATTTCTGTATTGATTGTTGTAGTTCCACTATTAAAAGTTCATGAAATTCAAAAAGATGATTGAATATCTTTTTCCATAATTTTATCAATGTTATTAATTTCTACATTTATTCGTTTTTTTCAAGAATCAAGGAGTAGTAAAGCAAGTCAGAAGTTACAAGAAATGATAAAGACAACAACCGCAATTAAACGGAATAATTTGATAAAAGAGATGCCAATTAGTGAGGTTGTTCCAGGTGATATTATTAAATTATCTGCAGGAGATATGATACCTGCAGATATGCGGATAATAAATGCAAAAGACTTATTTGTTACACAATCATCATTAACAGGTGAATCAGAACCTACAGAAAAATTCGAAAATGATACTGATTCAGAAAAAAGTTCAATTTTTGACATAAAAAATTTATGTTTTATGGGCACATCTGTCTCATCAGGGTCGGCATTAGGTGTAGTTATAAATACTGGTAAGTCAACTTATTTTGGAAGGATAGCTAAATCTTTGACTAAAAAATCTTCTAAATCAAATTTTGATAAAGGGATTTCATATGTGAGTTGGTTGTTAATTTGGACTATGTTAGTGATGTCATTAATAATTTTTGTTATAGTAGGTTTTAAAGGATTTTTTAATACTCGTGATCAATGATTTGTTCCATGACTAAATGCTTTACATTTTTCTCTTGCTGTCGCAATTGGTATAACACCAGAAATGCTACCTATGATAGTAACAATAAATTTAGCTAAACAGGCTTATAGGCTAAGCAAACAAAAAACAATAGTTAAAAAAATTAATTCAATTCAGAGTTTTGGAGCAATGGAAGTTTTATGTACAGATAAAACAGGCACATTAACTGAAGACAGAATTATTCTTGAAAGGCATATAAATTTAGAAGGGAAAGATGACAGCACAGTATTACTATACGCATTTTTGAATAGCTATTATCAAACTGGTTTGAAAAACATGTTAGATTTGGCAGTGATAAAAAAAGCTGAAGAATTGGATATTGATGATCCAGTGTTGGGATTTGAAAAAATTGATGAGATTCCATTTGATTTCCAAAGGAAACGAATGTCTGTTATAGTAGTTGATAAACAAAAAAAACAACAGTTAATTACTAAAGGTGCATATGAGGAGATTATGAACATATGCAATTATGCTAAATATAAAGGGAAAATCGTGCGAATAACTAAAGCAATAAGAGATAAAGCTTCCAATATAGTAAAGCAGTTAAATTCAGATGGAATGCGAGTTATAGCAATTGCCATTAACTATGAAAATTTACCAAAACGCAATTTTCAAATTAAAGATGAAAATAATTTAATTTTAATTGGTTTTATTGCCTTGTTAGACCCACCAAAAAAAACTGCATACAGCGCGATTAATGCTTTACAAAAAAACGGAATTAAAGTAAAAGTTTTAACGGGAGATAATGAGATTGTGACCAAATATGTTTGCAGCAAAGTTGGTATAGATTCTTCTAATATATTACTTGGTAGTGATATTTCAAGGATGTCTGATTCAGAATTAAAAAATAAGGTAATGAAGGTTAATGTATTTGCTAAGCTTTCTCCTGAGCAAAAACAGCGAATAGTTTTGGCTATTAAAGATAATAATCGTGTTGTTGGGTTTATGGGAGATGGAATTAATGATGCGTCCGCAATGAAGGCAGCAGATATTGGCATTTCTGTAGACACAGCAGTTGATATTGCTAAAGAGTCTGCGGATATAATTTTGTTGGAAAAAGATTTAAGAATATTGGAAAAAGGGGTAATTGAAGGAAGAAAAGCGTTCTGTAACATAATTAAGTACATAAAAATGTCAGTTTCCTCATCATTTGGAAATATGTTAAGTATGCTAATAGGATCATGCTGACTACCTTTTGATCCAATGATAACAACACACATATTAGTGCTTAACATGATTTATGACTTTTCACAGTCTAGTATTCCATGAGATAATGTTGATGCTGAATATTTTACAAAACCACGGCAATGAGATCCAAAATCTATTTTCCGTTTTATGATTTTTATAGGCCCTATTAGTACAATTTTTGATATTGTTAGTTTTGCTATTATGTTTTATGCGTTTCACTGGAATAGACAAGATACAACCGACCCTGAACTTTTTTCCACAGGTTGATTTTTCATATCATTATTGACTCAATCTGCAATAATTTATGTTTTGCGAACTGAAAAAATTCCTTTCATTCAGTCAAATCCATCACTTCCTGTGAATTTATCAATTATTTGCATTTTGTTAGTAGGATTATTATTTGTGAGTGTTGAATCAATGGAAGCAATCAAATTTCATTCTTTGTTTATTGAAAAACCACTTTGGTTGTTATATGGGCTTTTATTGACGTTTGGATATATATTATTTTGCCAATTATCAAAAAAATATTTTATTAAAGTTTTTAATGAGTGGTTATAATACTTTTAAAATATAAATTTATGTCAAAAAAGATAAGAACTAATTTTTCATCAAATAAACAAAATTTATCTAATTTGATTAATGTAAATAAAATTTATAAGATTGATAGCTATTATAGTAATAATAGAATAATTGAGATTTTAAATAGTGAAAATCATTTGGAATTGACGGAAAGCGATGTCATTATTAACCATATTAATGATGATACTTTATATATATATTCAACAAAAGCAAACAAGAAATATTATGGTGAAATTTTAATAAAGTATAAAGTTGATAAACATCTATTTCATATATGTGTTTTTTTAATTTTGCTTTTTATCTTTGCATTATTTGTATGTATTTTATTTCCAATAAGCATTTATAAGATAAAAGATGATCCTATTTTTTTTGAAATAACATTTTCATTAATTTGTGTACAACTAATTTTGTGCTTGATATGGATAATTTGTTGGCCAGTCGAAAATTTTAATAAGAAAAAACTGATTAATTAATAAAAAAATTACTTGAAAATTAAAATAATTATAAATATAAAATATTTATAATTAAGTAATAGGAGATATGTTAATTTGATATGAGTAAGACACATAATAGTAAAAAAATAAACAAGAGTTGAGTAAACAAAATTAAACTTTCAGATATTTTTAAAGCTGAAAGAAATTTAAGGAGTTCAGACCTTGTATTTCCAGTAGTTTTAAAGTATTGTAATACATTGTCAATGAAATATGGAGCAAAATTTTACCATGCAATGGAGACTTCACAGCAGGTAAAATCATTTAAAATTCGTGGTGCTTACAATGCTATTTTTAATTTAAATGATTCACAAAGAAAACATGGTGTTATATGTGCTTCTGCAGGGAATCATGCGCAAGGTGTTGCAATATCAGCCACAAAGTTAGGCGTTAAGTCATTTATTTGTATGCCATCAAATGCACCTTTATCAAAAATTGCAGCTACTAAAAATTTTGGTGGTAATGTTATTCTTGCAAAAGAGCCATTATTCGATTCAGCATATAAATTGAGTAAAGAATTAGCGAAATCGAAAGGCTATGTTGAAATTCCCCCATTTGATAGTGTTGATGTAATAGCCGGCCAAGCAACTATTGCTCTTGAAATATTGCAAAAATGACAAGACGTTGACACTTTTGTTGTTCCAATTGGTGGAGGCGGACTTATTTCTGGTATTGCTTCATTTGCAAAAATTTTTAATCCTAATATACGAATTATTGGTGTCCAATCAGAACACTTTCCTGCAATGAAAATGTCTTTTAAAAAGAATAAAATTATTTCATACAATACTGGATTGCCAACTTTAGCAGATGGATGTGCAGTAAAGACTCCTGGTAATATTACTTTTGACATAATTAGTCATTTGGTAGATGACATTGTAACTGTTACTGAAAAAGAAATTATTGACGCTATAGCTACTTTATCTTTTTCAGGCAAGATTGTAGTTGAAGGTGCTGGTGCTATGCCAACAGCCGCTGTTTTATCAAATAAAGTAAAGTTTAGGAAGAATGAAAAAGTTGTTCTAATGGTTTCAGGTGGTAACATAGACCCAATTAAATATATTTGTTCACTATTGAGTGGTGCAGAATCTTTACACATGAAATCAAGAATAAAAATAAAAATTGAAGATGCAAAGCGTTTATCATTATTTAATACAATTCTTGCTAAAAATAACTCATCTGCCATTGATTTAATTTCTGAAAAAATTGTGTCCTCAAATTCTAAATTTGGCGAATTATTTTTAGCTTTGTTTTATCCAGATAAAAATAATATTGAATCAGTTAAATCACAATTGGCAAAAAACAAATTTAATTTTAGCTTAATCAAATAATTATTTTTTATATATCTTCTTGTATTGACATTTCAATGGAATAGTATTTTCTAAATGAAATTTGGTACTATAAAAAAAACAATCAAACTAATTATTGTATTCTCTATATTTTTTTTACCATTTTTCATTTTTTTTCTAACTTCTATTTATTCAAAAAACAATACTTTAATTTATTTTGGCGGTAGCTCAGGAGTCAAGTCTTTTGTTGATTCCATTGCTTTGTCATATGAAAAAAATAATAAAGTTGATATTGTAACAGATATTGGTGGAAGTGGTTTTGGTATTCGCCAAATTGCTTGTTCGCAAGTGAATGTCGGCATGTCAAGCAAAAATCCATATACAACAGTTAAGCAACAGTATAAATCAGAATGAACAAAAAATGATTGTAAAACCATCACTATTGGCTGGGAGTCTATTTGCATAGTATATATCCCTCCAGAAGGATTATCCAACTATGCTAGTGAATCTTTGAATTCATACTTAGATTTGAATAAAAGTAATATTTATCAATTATATGCATCTTTCTCAGGGTATAAAGGAAATATTTTACATTCAACACCAAATTTAGGCTTGTTTCTTAATAATGATATTGAAATTTCAAAAGTTGATAGAATTTTATTTGATAAAACTTTGATTTTGCCATATGCTAGGAGCGGGGGGAATAATACAAGTGGTACTGCAGCAAGCTTTATTACTGGTAGTCATTTAGGAGTTAAAGTTGATACTAATCATTTCACTAAAAATCAGATGAATGCGTTTGAATTTGGCGCATATGGGAATGATTTTAAAATTATTGATACTGATGAGGCTAATTCTCGTGCATGAGAGATTTTTAGTGTGAATAATAAACCTGGTTCAATGATTTATTTATCTTCCGGGTTTGTTCAAAAAAATCTTGATCTAATACAAAAAAAGAAATACGGGATTTTATCATACAATGGTATTCCTTTTAATATTAATAATGTTAAAAAGAAAAATGGATACAATTTTTATCGTCCTCTTAATTTATTATTAAATCTTGCTGAAGCGAAGCAGGATGTTAAAGATTTTATAGATTTCGTTATTGATAAAAACCTTGAAAATAGTAAATTATGGTACGATCTTGGTATGACATGTATTGATAAGTATGATTTTGCAACCATGTGCAAACATGGATTTTTTTGAATATCAGATGTATGTTTAAATGGATTAGACATAAGTGATTTATGGATTGATGATGTAGTTTTTGGTGCTAAGGATGAGCCATTTAATAACTAAAACTAAAGATAATTTCATCAAGAAGAGTAGATTAGATAAATTTATGAAGTATTTTTCATATTTTTTTTCATTTTTTGTTTTGCTCATGTTTATAGCATTATTAGGTTTTATATTTTATGCATCAATACCTGGTTTTGCGCATTATGGAATAATTAATATTTTATTTACAGGTGATTTCGATTTAAAAAGTAATAAGGTATCAATTTGGTTACCATTATTTATTACTTTTTTAACCTCATTTTTTGCTATATTATTTGCTACGCCAATTGGCATAAAAACAGCTATTTTTTTAAGGTATCGTTTGCCAGACAAATATCAAAAAAAATTAAAAGTTATTGTTGAATTACTAAATAACATACCTTCTGTGATTTTTGGCTTATTTGCTATTAATTCTCTAGGAATTTTAGTGAATTTTATTTTTGGGAATTCAACAAATTACAGTATATTGACAGCTAGTTTTATGCTTTCATTTATGATATTACCAACCATTATTTCTTTAACATACACCTCATTAAAAAATATTGATATTTCATTATTGAATTCTGCAATTGCTTTAGGAAGCACAAAAACACATGCAATTTATAAAATTTGTAAGAATGAATGTAGAAATTCTATAGTTGTGTGTGTGATAATTGCTATTAATAGAGCAATAGGTGAAACCATGGCAGTAAGTATGATTTTGCAATCGCAGTCTTATAATTCAACCTTTAATAATGGTATCTGATCAATTATTGTGAGTAGATTAAGAACATTAGGCTCATTGATATCAGCAAACATGTATGGTGAATCAAGTGGACCAGAATTTCAGGGATTGTTATTCGTTTATGGATTATTGCTTTTTATGTTTGTAATTTTAATAAACTTAATAATTTCTAATTTGATAAAAAGTAAGAATAAAAATGTTAATAGAAAATTTCAAAAATTTTCTTTATTGTTGTCTAATTTCATCTATTTGATACCAATGTGTATAAAATCCTTTTGCAGAAAAGTTAGGTACACAAATAAATTAAATAAAGAAGGCAAAAATCGAGATATCGAACTTAAAAATAAAATCGCACAAATTTCAATATATGATTTGTGAAAATTATTTTGAGAATATTTTTCTGTTCTTATTGTTTTTGTTTTTATTGCTTGAATATTGATTGATATTTTTTTGAATGGTTTTGTCGGATTATTTAATAATTCAACAATTTTCATGTATGGGAAAGATACTACATGTTTTGCATTAATTAATACAATTTTATTAATTTTAATTTCTATATCAATTAGTTTTCCAATAAGTTTGTTTGTTGCAATTTCTTTAAGTGAATATATTAAGAATGCTAAAGTAAAAAAATTTTTAGCTTTTTTCATTGATAGTCTCGGGTCAACCCCAAGTATTTTATTTGGCATGTTTGGTCTTTTATTTTTTATTCAAGTTTTGCACTTATCAAGTAATGGCTCAACTGGAAGATCATTTTTAGCAGGGATTTTAACAATTGTAATTGTTATTCTTCCAATATTTATACGTTTGATTCAAGATTCTTTAGAAAAAGTCCCATATCAAGTTCGGTTAAATTCATATGCTCTTGGTTTAAGCAAATGGGAAACATTTGTTAAGATTGTTCTTCCTGAAGCTAGATTAAGAATAATTAGTTCTATTATTTTAACAATTGGTAGACTACTTGCAGAAACTGCTCCCTTATATTTAACATGTGGTTTATCATCAAGTTCTTCTATATCTTTGTTTAGTGGGAATCAAACACTAACTACTCGTATTTATGCACAAATTTATGAGCCAAGTGTAGTTAAATCATTTTCAATTATGTATGAGTGTGCTTTTATTACAATATTGCTTATTTCTTTAATTTTTTTTATTGTTTATTTTGCGATTCCATTTTGGTATGAATATAAAAATTCTAAAGATAAAAGTAGTTTAAAATATGCAATCAATGATAATTTTGCTATAAAGCAAAGTAAACAAATACAAAAAAGAAAATTATTTTTTTTCAAGTTATTAAATAATTTTTATTATTAAGAATTTGCATGAGTGAATTAAAAAAAAACGTAGAAGAAATAATACCTATTGAAAAAGAACAGCTTGATCAAAAGAAAGTTAAACTTTTTCAAAGGAGCAATTTAATTAAAAAAATTTTTACTTATCCTTTTTTAAATAAGAACCAAAAAAAAATATTAAAAAAAATCAAATTTGATGAATTGATGAGAATTAATCGTATAAATGCTAGTTTTGATAAAGAGAATATATTTGAAGTGTTTAATTTTAATTTTTTTTATAACGAAATCCAAACACTTTTTGATGTCAACATTAAAATAAAAAGAAATAAAGTAACTGCATTAATTGGTCCTAGTGGTTGCGGGAAATCTACTTTTTTACGTTGTTTAAATAGGATGAATAATCAGATTTCTGGGACTTTTTCTACTGGTTATATATATTTTGATTCGGGTGTTAATATTCTAAGTAAAAAATTAACATTGTCATATCTTACTTCAAAGGTTGGCATGGTATTTCAAAAGCCTACCCCATTTCAAATGAATATTTATGAAAATGTAGCTTTTGGTCCGCGATCTCGAGGAATAAATGATAAAAAAAAATTAGATAGTATTGTTTATGAATCATTGATGTCAGCTGCTTTATGGGATGAAGTAAAAGACAAATTACATTTATCAGCTAATTTGCTTTCTGGGGGCCAGCAACAACGACTTTGCATAGCTAGGGCAATTGCTTTAAATCCTGAAGTTTTGTTAATGGATGAATCAACATCAGGTCTTGACCCTATAGCTACAAGTAAAATTGAGGAATTGATATTAAAACTAAAAAAAAATTACACAATAATTCTTGTTAGTCATAATATGGGACAAGTTCAAAGAGTTTCAGATTATTGTGCTTTTTTTTATAATGGGCGAATAGTCGAATACAATACAACAAGGGCAATGTTTACAGAACCGAAAAACAAAAAAACAAAAGACTATATACTAGGAAAAATCGCTTAATTTGTAATTGATTTGGCACTTTTTTGGTACTTTTTTGGTTTTTATTTTGCACATTAATGATTAATAATTAAATAGTAAATAATTTATTTTCCAAAAATATGAAGACAAATGATGATGTTGAATTATTAAAATCATACAAGTTGAATGATAACAAGACAGCTTTTAAAATTCTATATGACAAATATTTTTTAAAATTATGTTCTGCAACAACATGGTATTATATAAAGCACTTTTCAAATCAAATTGTTCTTGAAAAAGGTGACATTGATTCAATTGTTTATTTAAATTTTGTTAAGATTGTAAATGATTATGATTTATCAAAGAAGCGAAATTATAATTTCGATCAAGCTTTGTTTATGATAAATAGAAGTTTATTTAAATCTCTATGCATAAAACAGTTAAATAAGAAGCATGGTTACAATATGTTAAAAGATGTAGATCAAGATAAATTGATTAATAATGTCAAAACTGATCAAATTATTGATTTGAATTACCAGAAAAAGATTGATAATGAGATTATTTTAGATTCAATTAAAAATTTAATTACAGATCTGATATTAGATAGTGCTAATTTAAATGTAAAAATATTAGCATTACATTTTTGTGGATTTAAGCAGAAAACAATTGCAGAAAAGTTGGGTATCAAAACTCAATTTGTGTTAAGCACGTTAACTTGTTTTCGTAAAAAAGCATTTAATAGAGCAAAAAAGTGTTTAAATACTGAGCAATTACAATATATACAAAACAATTGTTTTTTATTTTAACGTAATAATCTATGGTGGAGAATATGGGACTCAAACCCACAACCCCCTGAGTGCAAATCAGGTGCTCTATCAGTTGAGCTAATTCCCCATAAATGGTGGGAGCAAATGGATTCGAACCAGCGACCTCACCCTTATCAGGGGTGTGCTCTAACCAACTGAGCTATACTCCCAAGTATACTTATATTGAAATAGTATAAATTAATTTTAATTTTAAATATTAGTAAAAGAAATAATTAATAAATATATTCAGTAGACTAACGTTTTGTAAATTGTGGGCTTCTTCTTGCTCCGTATTTTCCAAATTTTTTACGTTCTTTTTTTCTAGAATCTCTTGTTAGCATTTTTTCTTTTTTTAATATTTTTTTATAATCGGCATTTACATTTACTAATGCACGGGATATTCCTAATCTAATAGCACCACTTTGTCCTTGAAAGCCACCACCTGTGACTTTAACTTCTATGTTAAATCCTTTTAAAGTGTTCGTTAGTGCTAGTGGTTGCTGAAGATTTTGAATTAGGAAAATATTGTTTGAAAAATATTCATTTAGATCAATTTTGTTAACAGTAAATTTGCCATTACCAGGTGACATACACACTCTCGCAACTGATGATTTTCTTCGACCCAAACCTTTATATTCGATTTTATTAGTAGGCATTAAATTCTAACTCCCTCTGCATTAATTTTTATTGGGTTGAATTTATTAAATTTTTCCGGTGGTTCTTTTTTGAAAATATGCAATTTTGTAATTAATCTTTTTGAAAGTCTATTTTTAGGAAGCATCCCACGCACAGACAAATTTAATAATTCGTCTGAATATTTAGAAATCATTACTTCTCCAGATCGTTTTCTTAACCCACCAATATACTGGGAATGACTATATCAATTTTCATTTTTGCTTTTTTTTCCAGTTAAAATCATTTTATCTGTATTAAAAACTATTATGTAATCACCACAATCAACATTTGGGGTAAAATCAATTTTATTTTTCCCTCTTAAAATATTTGCTACTTGAACAGCTAATTTTCCAACAACAGCATTAGACGCATTAATAATAAATCATTTGCGTCTTTTATATGCTTGTTCTTTTTTTAGCATTGTTGTTTTTTGCATAGATTAAATATTGTAAGTCAATAATATAAAGCATAAAGAATTATATATATATTTTAAATAGAATTACTACTTATCATTAAATACATATATGGATGTTAGTACAAATAATAAGTGAAATTGTTAGCATTTATCATATTTATTTTTGTGATAAAAACTCATTTTTATTTGAAAAATATATTTTAATAATTAGAGCATATAGTGAAAGCAATAAACATATAATGTCTCCTGATAATTGAATTCATAAACAAATTTTCGTGATTTCTGTTATTTCTTTGGTACTTTCATAAAAATAAAAATACAGATTAAACAGAATTTGATAAGTTGTTCAAAAAAGATAGCACACAAAATATATCAAATAAAATAATTTTGATGAGTTATCGCTTGATTTATTCTTATGCAATTTGATAATTTGAGGTATAAGAGGGCCTACTGAAAGGATCGTAGCAATGAATAGGAAAAAATTTAATAAAAATGCAAATAATTCCACAATATTCTATAACAAACACACAAATGATGATTTATAAAATTAATAAATCGTGACTAATTATAAATTAGACAATTCAGCATGTTTTGACTAACTTTTATTATTATATAATAACCCATAGTTTTTATTTATGGTCAAAGATAATAAAAGTTTTTTTAGTATTTTAAACATTATTCTAGGTTTTTTCATTATATTGATTTTTTTATTAGGCTCATCATTAAGCATTTTTTTTAGTGTTAAAAAGACTATTCTATCGAGCGATTTTAGTTCTTCATATAACATAAGATATGAATTTGATCCATATACTAGTAATGATCCTAGATCAGTTGAGAAAACATGAACAGAAAAAGCATTAAAAAGTGAAATGATGAAAATTTCTGATGCATATTCTAACATATTGCTGAGAAAGAATGTTTCTTCTAGTAATGTTCATAGTGAAGTGTTTCAAGATGAAAAAGCTAAATTTCATGCATATATAGACATATCACTGCCCATTTCTAAAGTTAAGACTTTTGATCCATCATTTCTTGACAAACAAGATAATGAAAAAATGCAAGATATTGCCCCAAGCATTGCTTATTATAATAACATGTATGCTGGAGATTTTTCAATCATTTATTGTGATGGGTATGAATATGATGAGGAAAAGTCTATTGCTTCATTTGATTCTGCTAAATTGTATTCATGGAATATTTTTTCAAATGATGGAAATGGTTTGACTGATGATTCTAATAAAATAAGTTTTGATTCATCAAGTAGTAAAATCAATATAAAGTTAAAGAATGGTTTTAGTTTTGGTAAAAAGATATCTGAAACAGGGCCATATCAAGAAGATACTGTTAAATATATTTTTGATAAAGCAAAAAACCCTGATACACTAAATTCTAATGAACTAAAAAAACAAAAATATCCATTTATGTTTATTTTTAATAATTTTAGGGGATTATTAAATAAATGTGAATATTTGGCCTATTTAGGTTTTGAATATAATAGAAAACAAAAACCAAGTGAATTTGTTGTAAAAGCCTATTGGCAGTTAGATGATAGTGAAAGGCAATTTGCAAATGATGTGTCAAATGAAAAAAATCATCTTGTAAATGATGAGGGGGCATTGACACATTTTGATTTCAAACAGAATGCTGGTTTTCAAACTGATTCTTATTCTAAATTAAATTCACATACAACAAATAATAAAGCTATTAAAACATCACCTTATGACGGTAAAGGAAATTTTTCAAATAGTGTTATTTTTAAATTATTACAAACATATGATAGTTTTGATAATCAAAAAATATGTCCGGGGAAAACAATCGGTGCTAAATATCAATTCATGAATGAATATTTGCTTTCTATTGTGACTCGTGAAAATTTTAAGGATTTTTTGCCTGATAAAAATCCAACAAAAACATCTATTGATTCTGATGGCTTGTGGTTATCAATCCCAACTACATCAAGCAAAAAATTTACATTAAAAGAACATTATGAGTTGTTAGCAAAAAATGCAATGTCATTACCATTAATGGATGTTTGTTATCCAACTAATATTAATTCTTCTATCACTGAAAAAGTCACTGATTATATAGTTCAAAAAGGATTGAGCAATAATTCAATATATATTCAAAAATTATCTGAAGTTTTAAATCACTCATTTTGTGGATTAAAAAATATTATTTCCGTCATATTGTCTTTGTTAATGCTAATAGTATTCGCGGCTTTCTTATTTTTTTTATTTTATAAAGTCTTTGGTTTGATTTCTTCATGTTGCATAATCACAACATTATCACTTTCTTTATTGGTAATGATTTTTAGCGGTTATACTTTTTCTTTTAGTATTTTAGTTGGACTTATTTTAACCTTACTTCTTGGTGTTATTTCTTCATTTAATTTTTTAAATCGTTTGAAAAAACAATATCTCCAACATAAAACTTTAGATTTATGTTTGATGAATTGCTTTAAATCATCATTTATGCCAACTTTAGATTTTCATGTTGTCATTTTTTTATTAGGCATTTCAATGTTATTTTTTCAATTAGGTGACATAATTACATTAGGTTTAACATTAATGATAGGTTCATTATTTTCTATGGCTCTGCTTACTGGCTTTAATTACTTAATTTTGTTCTTTATATTCTGCAACAATATTGGAATGTACAAATTTAGATGATTATCTAATGTAAAGTTAGATAATTCATTTGATTCAGTTGATCCTAGATATGTTAGTGGTTTTTCAGCTAACAATGTAAATTATCAAAAAACCGGTTTTGGTGATGGCGGATTTGTTAGTCGCTTTAGGTTTTTCAATAAAGTCTTTTTTACTAAAAAAACATTTTTCCTTTCTGTTGTAATTTTTATTCTTATTTTTGTTGCCGCAATTGCGAAGTATACATATGGTGGTTTTTTTAATTCATTTACATATTTCGGAGGCACAAGGGTCATGATTTCTACGGAAAATGGCACACTTCAGAATGTTTTAGAAATTTTGAAGCAATATTCATGACATAACATTAAACAAAACACTGATTGAATCTATCTAGATACAGTATCAGTAATTGATATTAGTGCAATCAGTTCATTATTAAAGCCTAATTCTTTTTACTTACAAACGATAAATCCGTTATCATCAATTGAATTTCTTAAAAATAGCATTTACATATTATTGTTATTTACAGCATTTGTGTTTATTTGAAGTATTATTAGATACAATTTTGTTGGCGCATTATCGATATTATTTTTATCAATGCTTTTATTAATGTTAACTTTTGCATGTATATCTATTTTTTCTATTCCACTGGATGCTTATTTAAGTTTTTCATTAATAATAACATTGGCCCTTGCATTTATTTTATTTTTCTGCATTTTTTCAGCTGTAACAGACCATTGAAATAGAAAAAATTTATTAACGAATATTAATTTACTAAATATTTTTATGCAGTGTTTTGATGATTATTCTGAAAATTTGATACACATTTTTGCTTTTTTTTCATTAATGTTTTTTATCAATTTAATTTTTATGCCAAGAGTTTTGGTTTTTATGAATTTGATTATTTTTCTAAATATGATTATGCTGTTATTTATAATAATTTTTTCTTTCCCATATTTTGTCTATGTTTTAACTAATATAAAAAATAAATATTCATTGCGTGTTCATATAATTCAATCTGGAATTGAAAAAATAAATTATGATAAAGTGGATGAACAGTTAATCAAAGGGATAAATACACATTAAAAGTTGGAGAAATTTAAAAAATGGAAAATACAAATTTAAAAAAAGAATTATTAACTGTCATAAAAAATATAAATGATTTTCCGATAAAAGGAGTAGTGTTTAGGGATTTAACTCCAATATTATCCCATAAAGGTTTATTAAAAAAGACAATTGATCAAATGCTAATTTTTTCAAAGCATTTAAACTTTGATTGCATCATTTCTCCTGAGTCACGTGGATATTGATTTGGAGCACCACTTGCTTATGCATCTAATGTTCCATTTGTTCCTGCTAGAAAACCAGGAAAGTTACCACGAGATGTTATTTCTCAAAGTTATTATTTGGAATATAGTAATAATGTTTTACAAATTCACTCAGGTGACATTAAACCAAATTCACGTGTTTTGATTGTTGATGATTTAATAGCAACTGGCGGAACGATTGCAGCACTTATAGAATTGACAAAAAAATCAAATGCAATTCCTGTTGGTTGCATTTTTTGCGCTTCATTATCAGAATTAAAAGGGATCGAATTTATAAAATCTAAGTATGATGTTCCATGTTTTAAAATATTAGATTTTTAGTTGTTTTTTGGGTAGTAGCCAAGCGGTAAGGCATCTGACTCTGGATCAGATATGCGTTGGTTCGAATCCAACTTACCCAGCCATAGTAGAATTATTTTATTAAAATACATTTTTGTTCATTTTGTATTAATTATTTGATAAACTATAAATTAATACCATATGTGTGGTGATTACTAGCTTTAAGTTTACTAAGGAGAGAAAATGGCAAAATTAATGAATGATATAGCATATGAAATAGCAAAAAAAGAATATTCAAATAATGAATTTTCTTTTACAGATCTTTGAGACAAAATTAAATCTAAATTACGTATAAAGCCAAAGGATTCAAATAATATTGTTGGAGATTTTTATGCAGAATTAATTCAAGATGTAAGATTTACTATTTTTAATCAGAATAATGTATGAAAGCTTTCAGAATTTTTATCAGATTCGGAAAAAGAAAATCTTCACAAAAATTTATTTAAATTTTCAAATGATGTTATTTATGAAGATGGTTATGGGGATAAAATTAGTTTTAACGAAAATATTAATGAAAAAGGGCTGAATAGTAAAGATGAAAGCGTATATGAAGAGTATGCATCTGATGAATATGGATATGATATTAGTGAACGTAATGGATATTCAGATATGGATGAAGAATATTTGACATTAACTTCTTCCCAGAATAATGAAGAGGAAGAAGAATAGTTATTTTTTAATATACGATGCTAAAAAGTAATTTAGTTAACATGGCAAGCATGCTTAGAAACGCAGTTAGCGAGAAGTATGCTGTTCCTCATATAAATATTAACAATTTAGAATGGATTAAGGCATGTTTACAAGCAGCTAATGATTCACATTCTCCAATAATCCTAGGAGTAAGTGAGGGAGCAGCAAAATATATGTGTGGTTTTAGAAATGTTTTTAATATGGTTAATTCCGCAATTCAATATTTGAATATTTCCATACCGGTAGCCTTACATTTAGATCACGGAACATATGATGGTGCAATAAACGCTTTGCATGAAGGCTTTAGTTCTATTATGTTTGATGGAAGTAAAATGCCATTTCAAATGAATTTAGAAAAACTTGGTAATATAATTTTGGAAGCAAAAAAATTTAATGCTTCTGTTGAGGCAGAAATAGGTTCATTTGGTGGAAATGAAGATGGGACATCATCAATAGGTGAATTAGCTAATATTGATGAGTGTAGAAAGATTAGTTCATACCCCGTTTGTTGCCTAGCTGCTGGTATTGGGAACATACATGGTATTTATCCTAAAAATTGGGTTGGGTTAGATTTTAAAAGATTAGAAGAAATTTCATTAGCAGTTAATCATCTTCCTTTGGTTCTTCATGGTGGTACAGGCATACCTATTGAAATGATAAAAAAATCAATTTCTTTAGGGATTGCAAAAATTAATGTAAATACAGAGTGCCAAATAGCATTTGCAAATTCAATAAGAAAATATATAGAGGATGGTAATGACAAAAATATTAGTAAAAAAGGTTATGATCCAAGGAAATTGATTACTTCTGGTTCCAAAGCAATTTATGATGTTGTTGTAAGTAAAATTAAAGAATTTGGTTCATTCAATAAAGCTAAATTTAAATAATATTTTTAGGAAAAATTTAAAATTTTATTTTTCAATTGTTTTATTGAGATTAGATGATTAAAATATAATATTTTGATAGGAGTTAGTAAATATGAAATTAATTGCAATTAATGGTTTCGGTCGAATAGGTAGACTTGTATTAAAGGAATTGATTAATAAAAAAGATAAAGTGAAAGTTGTAGCAATAAATGATTTAGCAAATCCTAAAACTCTTGCACATTTATTGAAATATGATTCGGTCCATGGTATTTATCCATATAGTATTTCTTACACAGACAACTCAATTATTGTTAACAATAATGAAATTAAAGTTTTTTCTGAAAAAAATCCTGAAAATTTACCATGGGGAAATATGAATATAGATATTGTTATTGAATCTACTGGTCTATTTACAGATAAAATATCAGCTAATAAACACATAATGGCTGGTGCAAAAAAAGTTATTATTTCTGCTCCTGCAAAAGGAGACGGCATCCCTACTATTGTTTATAACGTTAATCATGAAAATATTAATAAATCAGATAACATTATTTCGGGTGCTAGTTGTACAACAAATGCTTTAGCACCAGTTGTAAAGGTTATTGATGAAAAGTTCGGAATAGTTAAAGGTATCATGACTACAATTCATGCATATACAGCAGATCAACGATTACACGATGCTCCTCATCGAGATTTGAGACGAGCAAGAGCAGCTGCAATGAATATTGTTCCAACTTCAACTGGTGCAGCGAAAGCAATTGGATTGGTTCTGCCTAATCTAAAAGGTAAATTACATGGTCTTGCAATTCGTGTTCCTACTATATCTGGTTCATTAGTTGATTTATCTTTGGAGTTAAAATCTAATCCATCAGTTCATGAAATTAATGCTGCAATGAAAGAAGCTTCGAATGAAACATTAGGTTATAATGATGATGAAATAGTATCATGTGATGTTATTAATAGTACCTTCGGTAGTATTTTTGATCCAAAACTTACTATGTCAGTTGATGTTGAAGGAAAACAAATGTATAAATTGTTTTCATGATATGATAATGAATCATCATATGTTAGTCAATTAGTTAGAACCATTTTACATGTTGTAAAATTGTAACTTAGATTTATATAGCGCAATGTATGAGAATATAAAGAGAATTACTGATTTTAATATTTTCCATAAAAGAGTGATTCTTCGTGCAGATTATAATGTTCCAATTTCAAATGGCAATATAACAGATGATAAAAGAATAGTTTCATCTCTTCCTACAATAAATTTTTTACTTAAAAATAATTGTTCAATAGTAATTTTGAGCCATTTTTCAAGAATTAAAAATATTAATGACATTAAATCAAATAAAAAAACTTTGTATCCTGTTGCAAAAAAATTACAATCCATTCTTCCAAATTGCAATGTTAAATTTGAACAGTCAATTGATTTTAATGCTATTTACAAATCTGTAATGTCATTAAAAAATAAAGAAATTTTATTGCTTGAAAATACAAGGTATTATGATATTGATGCTAGCGGAAATTATGTACAACATGAGTCAAAAAATGATAAGCATTTAGCTAAATTTTGAGCAGGTTTGGGAGAGATCTTTGTTAATGATGCTTTTGGGACTGCTCATAGAGCACATGCCTCAAATGCAGGTATAGCATCATTTAATAAGAATTCATGTATAGGTTTTTTAATGGATAATGAAATAACAAAAATTTCAAAAGCAATTAATAATCCAAATAGACCTTTTGTTGTGGTTTTAGGTGGTTCAAAAGTGAATGATAAAATTAAAATTATTAAAAATCTGCTTGAGAAAGCTGACAAATTAATAATTACTGGTGGGATGGCATATACATTTTTACGTGCTATTGGTTACGATATTGGAAATTCATTGTGCGACATTGATTCAATTTCTATAGCTAAAGGAATTTTAAATGCTGGTAAAAGTAAAATAGTTTTAACATCTGATTCAATTTGTTCAAATGAATTTGCTGATGTTCCTGGAAAAGTATGTAAATTAAATGAATATGGTAATTTGCAAGCTTTAGATATTGGTCCAGATTCAATTCATACATTTAAAGAAATTTTAAATAAAGCAAAAACTGTTGTTTGGAATGGCCCTTGCGGTGTTTTTGAATTTGGCAATTACAAATCCGGTACATTAGAAATTATTAAAAAAATAAAGGAAATTTCATTGAATGGTTGTTATTCATTAATTGGTGGTGGCGATTCAGCAGCAGCAATTAATTTGCTCGGGTTCAGTGAAAGTGATTTTGGTTTTGTT
>JAEELD010000008.1 GCA_016288695.1 Mycoplasmataceae bacterium | reverse complement strand
GATTTAAAACCAAAATTATTGACTAATAATGCAATTGGTGTAGAGACTTACAATGAATTAAAAAATAAAGGTCAAATTTATCAATTTAATAATTCTTCTAAATCGTATTTACAATTTAGAAAATCTGATAAAGCTTTCTTTGATAATTGAGACATTTATTTAAATATCTTAAATGCATCAATTGATCAACAACAAGTGAGATATGAATTAAAACTTTCTCCTAAATGTATGAATGGGCAAATCAAGTTCAGTTCAACTGATGAACAATATAGTTCAGTTTATACTCAACAAATGCCTGTATCTAAAGCATTGTATGCTAATTACATTAACCGAATATTATTGTTGCATGAAGCATCATATTTAATTAAAAACTTTGTTCTAGGAGATTTATTTAGTGATAATGAAAATGATTTTAAAGAAGATCCTATAATGTATCGATTTTTTATTGAACAAATTAATGATGTTAAGACAAAATTGCTTGTTGTAGCAGCTTCTCTTATTATTGCACAAACATTACTAGCATTGGTTATAGTTATGTATGCAATTATCGTATTAGGTTGTGCATTCAACCCAGCCAATTGAGCAGAGATAATTGCATTTGTTGCCTTTTGTGCTTGTATTGTTATTGCTTTAGTATTAGAGTATATTTCTATTTATAATTTATGTAATTTGATATGTCTATTAATCCCAAGTAATAAATATTTACAAGAAAGTTACAAAATCTTTAAATCATTAAAAGATATTAAAAAATCAAATGAAGTTTCTCCAAAAATAATTACTGATTTTACTAATACAGATGAATATAAAAATCATTTAAATAATGTTACAAATTACACTTTCCCTAATGAAGTTATAATAAATGATTTCTTGAATAAGATGGGTTCACCAGAAGATGCTGATCCTTCTTTGCCTATGCATCAATGATCAGAAATAAATAAAATTATTGCATTAAAGAATAATTTATCTTTATTCAATCAAAATGGAAAAATTATTAATTATTTTTCTTACATTACTACACCAGTAAAATCATTTGGAGAAGAATATTTATCTAAATTTAAATTATGCTGTTTTGGTATTATTGCATATATTTTATTTTTTAATGCTGCTATTATTATCTTATTTGTTTTAATTACAGTAACTATAAACCGCTATAACCCTCGGCGAACAGGTAGACTTAGTAAAGATTTGAATGTTGATAGTGCTATGAGTGTTGGATCAAATGATGCTGATTATATTATCAATGTTCTTGATGGATATGGTTCTCACCATCTTATTTTTTCTTCAGTTAATAATAGTGAAAGTGGTTCTACTGATTTTACATGATTTATAGCTTTATTTTCTGTAAGTTTAATCATATTGCCTCAGTTAGTCGTTACTTTTATGGGTATTAAAAATCTTTTTGATAGTGGTATGACATATGCTATTTGTGGCTTTATTATACTCATTATAAATGTTATTGGTTTCGCCTTGTTAATACATAATTTATATTTACCGATAGCAGATCTTTGTGTGATTCAAGAAAAATCTGCATCATTTGTTGATGCAATTTAGTTAGTATTTAGCATCTGCTATTGTGTTTATAGTATAATAAAAGTGTAAAAGGTTCTTTAGTTAATAAGAGCCCTTTTTAAGAAGGAGTTTATATATATATATATATATGACAAAGAAAATTTTTTTAGGGTTAATCCCATTATCTTTATGTTCAATAATTGAACCTACATGCAACGCTAGTAGTTCATTGTTGAATAGCATTAAAATTTCTAAAGAAGATGAAAAAGGAATTAGTTTTGAAAATCTTGAATATATATATCATAGTGGGATTATTAATTATTACCGACTAGATAAAAAACTACAAATTGAAATTAATAACCAAATTAAGGGAGAAAAATCAGAATTTTACACTACCTTCTTAGGCAAACTTGATTATTTTTATAAAAATAATGATTTAAAAATAAGTGAGAAATATTCAAAAATTAATGACACATGTTATGAGGTATCATTAAAAGTTGTTGATTTTATTTCTATTGAAGAAGATTTGAATAAGCAAACAAAAGACATAAATGAAGTTAAATCAAATAATAAAGTAAATTCAACAGTAAATTTTTGCAAAAATAATTACTTACTTTATGATGAGGCATATGACTTAATTGATAGGGCTACGATAATGGAATCTGTCCTTGCTATTTCTAAGTCAGCAGTTATTTTGAATACAAGTTTAGTTTTAAAAAGATTTTTAAAATCTGTAGAAAAATCTGAAGAAAACAAATCAAAATTGGATTCAATTTGTGTTAATAAGAAAATTTCAATTGATGAACTTTATCAAGAAGGAAAATTAAAGGCTGGTCAAGATTTAACTGAATATGTAAAAAACAACGAATTAGATATTAATTATGATCATGAAAAATCTCAATTTTTGTTGCCAAATTTTCATGATTTTGAATATAAAGATAAATTTGATTTATATGTAAAAATTGATTCATTTAATTTTGATTTAAACAAAGGATATGATGTAACATTAAACTTTGGTTTAATTAATAAAAATTTCAAAGATCGTCCAGATT
>JAEELD010000007.1 GCA_016288695.1 Mycoplasmataceae bacterium | reverse complement strand
GCGATTATTCTCTTCAGCACTATCAATGAAAAGGATTTGTTGTCGATGGGAACACACAAGACCATCACAATTGGAAAGGTTCGCAAGCTTGCTGAATCAATCCATCCTTTTGCAAAGATTGTCAACGAGAAAATTGCTACGACCATGTGGCAATGTGCATCAGATTTTTATACCATGAAATTCATGCTTGGTAAAAAACATTTTGAATTTCCGGGCATAATGTCAATGAGCTCATGCGAAGAATCAGTTAGTAATGAAGAAAGCATCATTAAACACAAATTCGCAAGAGGCAAATGGAATTATAATTTGAACAAAACGGAAATTCGTGTCAAATTATGTTCAACGATTTGGTGTTACATTGATAAAGAGTAATAACTCTACAATGCAAGGAGGCATATTTCGCCTCCTTTTTTAAAATAAAAAAACGGATCGAAAGAGCCGAAAAATTTTTCATTTGTCAGATAGCATTGAAATTGAAAATAAAATCAAACCAATATTGATTTAATAGATATAATTAATATATTTTTTATGATAATTTATAAAATTTTATAGAAATATCACATGATAAATAAAAATTTTATTTATAGAAAAGCCTGTATTGATGATTTGGAAGCTATTGCTGATTTAGTAGCAAATCTTCTTGGTACTTGTAATATTTGAAAAGATAAAAATATAAAAGATGAATATGAGATTATCAATGCGAATAAAAAAGAAATAGAAAAAGATATAACCAAATATTATGTTTGTGAAATTGAAAATAAAATCATTGGTGCTTGCTGAATAAGTGATATTAAAAATGAAAATAATTATGGTTTAGATTTATGAAAATATAGAGAAATATTATACCTTGTTGTTGATAATAAATATCAGAAAATGGGTATATGAACCAAACTATTAAAGAAATGTATTGAAAATATTAATGAAAAAATAATTTACGAAGCTCGATGAGATAAAGATGAGGTAAATTCAAAAACCTTATTAAAAAATTTGGATTTTAAGTTATTAAAAAATTTATGAGATAGTTATTACAAAGACCACAATTATTGTGTCTATTGTGTGAATAGAGATAAAAATTGTAATAGCTGTAAAGCAGAATTGTGGGTAAAAGAATAAAATTCGATTTATATTCTACACAAGCAAAATTAAAATAGAAATTTAATAATTCAAAATAATAAAAAAACAGCTCGAAAGAGCCGAAAATTTTTCAAGGACAACAAGGCTGAATTGTGGGTAAAATACTAATTTTTTACAAACACACCTCTATCATCTAATCTATAATTCTTTTTCGTTATATATCAAAAAGCAAAAAATTCATAGATTGCTGTATTGATTTGTCATATTGCTGTACAAAATGGAGTTGGTAAAAATGATAATAATGTTCTAATAAAATACGAACAAAACACATTTCATGTTGTCTTTTTTGCTGACCATTCAATTTGTAAGAAGCAAATCTTTAATTCATTTAGTGGAAACAATAAGAAGTCTAACACATCAAAAGCAAGGAATATAAGACCTATTCTAATATCAATATTATAAATACTAAATAGCGTAACGAAAAGAATGAATATAGAAACCAGTAAAATTCAAATATATTTACAAGCATTTTTCCTATGCTCAATATAATTAAATTTATTTTTACTAATATCCACTTTTGCTAATTTTCATACTGCCATTGCCATATCTCGTTGTGTATCCGATATCAAACTCATAAATGCTATAGCAGCTGCATATTCTGGTCAAAATTGAAAAGTATTACTATATCAGAAAAGGTAAATCAAAAATAATGCAAAACTCCTAAACAATTCAGAAGAATCAAATTTAATTCGCTGAAAGATATTTTGATCAAAGTTGAATTTATTACTATTCTTTATTAAAATATAAAGAATAAATATCGCATTTGGAATTAATGCACAAATAGAGATTATTATCTGATTTTCTGTTAATAATGCAGTACCAATTAAGAAAACAAAACTTAGAGAATTAGAAATTATAGAATATTTATTTGCTAGTTTATTGTTTCATTCAAAATATAATTTTGTAAGTACCAACTGAAGTTCGAAAGCTAAAAATAACTGAAGTACTGAATATATTGAAAATATTTTATATGTATCGATATCCAAATTCATAAATGAAATATATCACTCAATATTTCGAGCAAATAATCAATAAATGATTATTGCCACAATAGTTCATAATACAATTCATGACATAACAGAATTTTTATTTCAATTTTTCTCTTTATCAATATTTGGACCTGTAGAAAAAATAGATAATAATATTGATCAGATAAATTGAATCGGATAAGTTAATGAAAAAATAACAATTAAATCAGAGCTTTCTATTACTCATAGAAAAAACCATGAAATAATTGGAATAAATGAAAGTAAAAGGTTATCTAATCAAATTCTTAAAAGTCTATTCATTTTATTAATTCATTAAAATATCTATAAATCGTATTTTAATTCAAATTTCTCATTATCAATATAGTCATTTAAATATATAGTATCCTTATTATCAATATCATAAGAAAAATTATACAATGTCATATGTGAATTTTCATTTACTTGTAATACTGAATTTCGATTATCAAATCATCTATAAGATAATACTTTTTGTATTCATTCCATAGTATTTTCTCAAAATAGTTCCTTGCTTTTATTAAACCTAAATATACTATTACTTCAAATGTCTTCCTTTTGATTGTTTATATATTCATTGTGTATAAAGTGATTACTATGAATATAATAATCATCAATATATTTAACATCAATACCATCCGTATAAACTTCAATAGACACAGCAATATTATTGTTTCTATCAATAGCATTCACATGAAATCATGATGCGACTTTTATCTCTTTACACTTTTTAATCAAATCATCAATTGATTTAGCTTCTGTTAAATGTCTTTGAGCAAAGTATCTCGGATAGTTATCTAAATTAATATTTTCATCGTGGCAATAATTTATAGTTTTCACTATACCATAGCCATTCCAACTCATACCATTTCAAAATGGCATTTCATACATATCATTTGTTACGAACCAATTATTATCATCAATTCTAACCTTACTTATACAAAAATTACCATCAATATAATGATCATCTTCATTGTGTGAAATAATGAATTTCCCATTATTTTTTTTACACATAATTGTAGTACAATGGTCCGAATACTTACCAATTATTTCAGGGCATAATACCGAAAAATATGTCAATCTATCAATTCATATTCCATCAGCTTTTCAAATTATCTCATCATAATATTTTGGATATTCGTTTTTTAAATTATTAAACTGTTTCTCAATTTTACTTTTTATTTCGTTGTTCTGTAATAAATTTTCAATTTCTTCAATATTATATTTTACATTTTTGAAATATTGTCATGAAGTTTTTCAATTTTCATAAGGTAATTTATCTAAATATAATATATCTGGTTTCATGTACATTAGTATTAATTAAAAATCATTTATCAATATTTCAGAATATCAATAATGAGACATTTTACAAGAAAAATTTTTCAAAAAAAGCCCCACACAAGTGGGGGCAAATTAGATTTTTAAATTTGAAATGACTTTCTAAACTGATGGCTTTTTAGGCACGTTTTTGTTGTACCTAATCAAATACCAAACATAACTAATTACCAACCAACCCATCAAACAATATGTTAATGGGGTAGCGAATAGATCACGCACAATTTTGTCGGCATTGTTTGGATTAAATGCAAGAATCAAAATGTACGCAAGCATTAATGGAGAACCAGTAAACATAAGGAAGTCATCCAAAAATGAATGTTTCGGGTTTTGTTTTTTGTTTGCATTTCTCATAACAAGAAAGCACAAAATGAAAACCACATAGACAAAGATCATAACTACAATCATTTTGTTTAATTTTTATTTGTTAGAAATCCATTACACTATATTTAATTGATTTATTTTATCAATAATAATAATTAAAAATAATGTAAAAAAGGCGACAGCCAAAAATTTTTCATTTGTCAGACCGCATTGAAATTACTGATAAAAATATGCAAAAGCTGTCCAATAGAATCGGATGTAACGATTCTCCGTTTTCTTTAGTAAAATAACAAACGGAAAGTATGACTGAAAAATTTTTTAAGAGGGCTCTTTTCCCTCGACTTTTCCAGCTTAATTGTGGGAAAAGTCGAGTCAGGGGTTTGGGGACGAAGTACCCCAAAAACGAACAAAAAAATCCCTCTGTCCTTCGGACTTCTCCCTTTAAAAAGGGAGACAATTTTTTTTCGAAAACTCATTGAATAATGAAAGGAAATATATAAGAATAAGAAATCCTCAGTCCGACAAGTCGGACAGCCCCTTTAAAAAGGGGCAAAAACTTTCCCTCTTTTTAAAGAGGGTGGCCGTAGGCCGGGAGATTTTTACACATTTTAACAACTAACACACTAAAATAAATGCAAAGAACATCAAAAATAAAAACAGCTATCAGATGCACATTATTCCTTATAATAGCTGTACTTTTGACACTATTTTACATAAAGCTAAATAATATCCAAGAAGATCTCTGAAAATGAGATAGCGGACTAATCAATATCACACCAACAGAAAAAAATATCGATTTACAAGCTATACAAGACGAATTTTTGAATACAATC
>JAEELD010000006.1 GCA_016288695.1 Mycoplasmataceae bacterium | reverse complement strand
TTTTCTTCAGATTTTTCTGTAGATTTTAATAATGATTTTAAAATCAAACTTGTATTCAAAACAACAACCGATTTTGAAGTAGATAAGATCGATTCTTCTATCATTGCTTTATCAATTAAGCTAGTTCCTTCATCATAAAGTAAGTAATTATTTTTGCAAAAATTTACTGTCTCATTCAATTTACTACTATTCAATTTAACTTCATTTACATCTTTTATTTGCCTATTCAAATCTTTTTCAACAAAGATAAAATCAACAATTTTTAATGAAACCTCATAACATGTATCATTAATTTTTAAATATTTCTCATTTACCTTTAAATCCTTGTTTTTGTAAAAATAATCAAGTTTATCTAAAAAATTAGCATAAGATTCAGATTTTTCTTCCTTAATCTGGTTATCAATCTCAATTTGTTGTTTTTTATCTAGTCGGTAATAATTAATAATCCCGCTATGATAAATATATTCAAGTTGCTCAAAACTAACTTCTTTTTCATCTTCATTAGAAGTTTTAAAGCTGTTTAATAATGAACTACTCGCATTACATGTAGGTTCAATTATTGAACATAAAGATAAAGGAATTAATCCTAATAGAATCTTTTTTGTCATATATATTTTCTCCGATTAAACTGAATAATTTTCATTAATATTATACAAAATCATATAGCGACTTTTAAATAAGCCACCAATAAATTTTTTTAATTAAATAGCAGTTAATAATAAGCAGTATTGTTTTTATAAATACTTTATTTTCCTATATGGGTTTTTGTCGCGATCAACAAAATAAGATGAAAATTTACCTTTATCAATTCTGTTTGATAATTTAATACCAAACCCTTCTATATATGCAAAGCATTCATTATCATTGCTAGCAAAAGATGATAAGAAATGCTCCTTAGGATCAATATCATCAAAAATTCATTTATCAGAAATTACATTACTAAAATCTAGATAATTATTATTTCTTCCAAAATTATAAGTATTGAACATAAAAACATCAGCAATATAATTAATCCTAGCTGGGATAACTAAAGTTTGGCTAAAAGCTTCACATTGGAACAAAAAATTAGTCCCAATATTCTGCAATTGGTTTGGTAATTTAATTTTGCCATTAAAACTTTTATCTAAAAATAAGAAATCATTTCCTATGTCTGATAATGCAGAAAAATCTGATAAATCTACATCACAATTAAACTTATCTTCATTTACAGACAAAAACATATCACCTATAGTTCGCAAATTTGTAGAACTTGCATGAGTAAGTTTTAAATCTCGTAAATTAGGATTTTTATAAAAGAAATAATTTTTTATTGAAGTAACTAGGCTACTTACAAAAAAATTGTTAAACCCTGTTTCACCATTGCTATAAAAAGAAGTAAGGTTCTTAAAACCATTAATAAAATAATCGCCAATTTCTAATTCATTAATACTCCAATAATCTATTTGTGTTACTAAAGACTTTGGTAATATCTCACTAGTTGTATCTATATTCAATTCAGTCGTCAAATCATTTGAATATAAAGTATTTACATTAAAAAGATAATAATCACGCCCAGAGCTAGTATGTAAAATGCAACGATATAATGCTTTCAAATTATAAATATCAATGTGCCCAAAATAAAAATCTGAAAATGGATCAGTTACAATTGAAAAACCTTTTGTGTTAAGATTAACAAAACTTATTGAGTCAAAAACATCTTGATGAACATCTTTGTAAATATCTTTCATCTCATCAAGCAAATAATCAGCACGAATATATCCTTTATTTTCTATAGGTTTAAGGTCAGAAAAAATAGTGGCTATATCAGTCATATTACTATCAACTACCCTAATATAAAAATCTATAGTTTTTGTATTATTCCCATCTTTCGCTGTTAAAATAAGATCAAAAGAAATTCTGAACTCTTGAGTTGGATCAACTATTCAATTTAAATTAAATTGGTTTTTAAAGTTTTTATCAGTAGACAACTTGCAATACTCATTAATTTGCTTTTCATCATCTTGAGCACCAAATTTATACGTAAAAGTTAAATTATTAGTAACGCTATCAACATAAAAAAGCACATCATTTCTTTTGCCAACAACTGAATTAACTTCAATAAATCATTTATCTTGATCTCACTTTTTATTGCTTAATCAATATCCTTGACTACATTTTAATGAGATTTCATGTGTTGATTGTCCACATGAGGTCAATGGACATAAAGAAAAACAAACAAATGAAGGTAAAAATAATTTTTTTAATAAGTTGATTCAATTGACTCTTTTTAAAAATGACATTTTAAAAATCTCCTTTTTGCTTAATTAAATCTTTTTTCTTGATACCTGTATGCCTTTTATTCTTAAATATAACAAACAAAATTAACATTAAAATTAAAATAATAATAGCTAAAAAAATAAATATTGAATACAATGAAATAAAATTAATTGTTATTGGTAAATCAAGAGTTAGTTGATCAACAAAACTTTTTGGTTTAATCACTAAGTGAAGTTTAGCTTTTGCAAAATAAAACAAATTAAAACTACTTATCAAAAATTTGACAGAAATAGTATTCTTATTCAAAATTTTAAATTCAAAATTTGAATCATTTGAAATTATTGTCTTCTGAATAATAAATTCATCTTCTAAAGCTTTTTTTGAGCCAGTTTGTAAAACTGAAAAAGAACCAACATTAATTGTTAAACTATGTGGATTTGTTTGTGTAACCACACTAAATCAACTAAGTGAAGGTGAAATAGCATATTCATCATTAAAAACAAAATTAACAAAAGCTGTAATTTTATAGTAAGAACCATCAACATGGTATGAAAAAACTAAAAAAACAATATCTGAACTATTATTTAGCGGAATAGATTTCCCAGACCAAGTAATAGTATTATTATCTTTTGAAACTCCCCATGTACCATCTGTTGATTGTGAAATAGATAATAAACTACTTTCAACATCGTTATTAGCAATTCTATTACGTTTAAAAAAGAAATTTATTCCCAAATCAACACTATATGATAAAGCAGAAATAGATGATGAAGATGGACTAACATAAATAGTACTATTATTGCTTGATAATTTAGATGAATTAAAAGTAAATTCAGAAATCTTTACATTAATAAAAATTAAATCATAAACTGAAGCATCGTTCTTCTTTATACAACTTAATTTCACATTATAATTAGCAGTTCTAGCCTTTGAATTGAATGTTAAAGATATATTATCAAATATCCTATCCTCACTTATTGAAATAGATAATGGTTCTTTAACATCTGATGTGACAACATTGGCACTTCAAACAAAATCAAAGACAGGTAAGTGACCTCCTGAAGCAACTGAAGAAACATACCATAATTTTGGAGCTATAAAATCACTATCTGATGAAATATAAAACTCATTATTGGTTAAACTAACTATCTTCACTGCTTTTTCATCATTTGATTGATGAATAAGACTTGATGATGAAATATTTCTATCATTGTTAAAATTTCCATGGCTCTGATTTGATAAATTAACAATAGACAATGATGAAAATAAAATTACCACCATTGATAACAATTGAACAATTCTTTTTAAAATCTTATAAAATCTCGTCATACTTGCTACCTTTTGCTTTTTTTATTTTTTTATTTCCTCTCTTCCTATTTGCAGAAATTCTAATAATAGAGATCACTCACATTAATGAAACAAGTGGGATGATAAAATACAAGAAAAACGCTTTAATAAGTTCAATTGTTTTCCCAATTCCTATATGAATGTAAGAATTATAAACATATGTAATTCTATCCAACTGAGATGAACCATAGCTAATAGTCAATTTAATATTGATGTTATCAATTGGGGAAGTAATATTGGAAGTTGCATAAATACATTTATCAACTTTATTAATAATAAATCTTGAATCACTAAATTTGCAGTCTAGAAACAAAACATTTTCATTATTAATTTTTTTAAATGCTAATGGAGAAGAAATTTTTCCAGAAGAAAATAAAAATATATCAAAATTATGATCAATTAATTCAATATGATTTATGTAAATAGTATATACATTAGAATAAACATTCAAAAGTAATTCATTATGCGAGTCACTAAGTTCCTCAAGCGTTACTGCAGCAATAACAACAAAATTATAAGAACCATCAAGTAAATCATCTGATCAATTAACTGCATTATTTTCATCTAAAAAAATTGAGTTTTTCCTATCAGTTGATAATGAATATGATACAGATTTCACAGAATACTTAGAAGAAATTGAAGGAGATACTTTAAGACCAAAATTTTTAGTTTTACCTTTGACACCATACAATGATTCAATTGATGTTGAAGTACTAGAAACAATCTTTATGTTATCATTTGTATCTAAGATGTTTATTTTTATATTAGGAGAATAAACAGTAAAGGAAACAAGATCAGATAAAGTTACTTTACATCTTATCCTAATAATATAAAATGAATCTTTAGTTTTATTTATAGAATTAATGCTCAAACGGCCAAATTGGTCAATAGAAGAAACTAAAGCACTATCGTCATACAAAATTTTTTCAATTGAATAGTCTACTTTACCTGCATATACACTATTGCTATTGTAAACTTCTCAAGAGTTTTGGTCTACTAAATGCTGATTCGAAAAAACATCTAGTGATGTAGATCCACCTTTTAGTGAAAAATCTGCATCAGTAACTGTTAAAGTAATAACTGAAGAATCAATTTCCATACCACTAGATTTAACTTTTATTTCTAATCAAACATTATAAATGCCTACAGGAATAGAATTTTCAAAACGGATATCAAATGTATTCGCTTTATCATTAAATAAAATAGAATATGCTGGAATGTCAGAAGAAGATTTAACAGAAATAGAATAGTCAGAAAAAGGGACACGACTGTCATTACTACCACCAACATATCAACCACGACTATATCCATAAGATAAATGGGCAGCAGTTATTACATTTGATCCTTCAAATAAATGTGGATAATCCCCAACATGAAGATTTGCTCACGATTCTATTCCCTTTGCACCTTCCACATTTGCATGTATAAACAAAAGGTTTACTGTTTTTAACCAATTAGTATCTATACAAGTGATGAATATTGTTTGATCTAAAGAAGATTTTTGGCGAGAAAATTGAAATTTATGTGAAACACTCGATTGTTTATCAGTACTAAAAATATTTCATTCAACAACAAAAAGCTCATGTTCTTTTTCTGTAACTCCAATTCCCTTAGCACTACATGAAAAATAAGGATAATTTATAGATAAATAAAAATCTGTTTTCGAAATTTCTATTGATGGTTTTTCCCTATTAAAAACTGTGATTGAACCAGTTGTAAATATGTCCCTATTATGAGATAAATAAGCTAATAAGATATATCCTCTTGTTTCATCTGTTGAAGGAGATTTGAAAGTTTGTATTTGGTTTTTTTCATTAAATGAAAGTTTTGGTGAAACTACCTTAATTAAATCATCTGCATTTTCAGGAATTCTTACCCATTCACTAGTATATAACTCATATGTTATTGATGCTGTTGAACGCAATTCTGGAAGTACATATGCATCTTCAGTTTCATTACTATACAAAGTAAGAGTATCAAAATTCAAATTTATTTTGCTATTAACATTAATTTGGAATCTTATTGAATAACTAACAGGGACATTATTCATTCAAGAATATACTAATTCTGTAGGATTGGCATTAAGTTTATTAGCAGAAAAGCTAAATTTACCTTTTATTATTTTACTTGTTGTTTTTATTGACTCGTTAGGTTTGATTTCAAAGTATGCATATGGGTCGATGTTACTTAGCCCATTCTCAGTATACTGGATAACGATATGTTCTTTAGTTCAACTAACCCCATAATAACTTAAATCACTATGATAGTGATAAGTATCAGGAATAACTAATTTATAAGTCTCTTCTTGGCCAACAAAAATATCAATATTATCAGATTTATCAACGTTAATATCAAATTCTGTAGAACGCAAAGGACGTGTATCAAAACATTTAATATCAAAATTAACTTTAAGCGTATTTTCTTTAACTATTTTTGTTACTTGCTCTTTATCATATGATGATCAGTCTTGCTCACCATGATTAAAAAAACACCTTATATTTGGAGTTGTGGAAACAGGAAAATCAATAAATGAAAAACCAACAGATGATCCAAAATCTAACCATTCTTGTCATGTGTTATTAAAGATTATATTAAATGAATGTTTATTTAATGTATCCCAATAACTTATATTAAACATTTTGCATTGTGAATAAGAAGTAAATCTAGGTAAATGTAAATATACATTATCAGTTGAGGAAACTTCTGGCATAAAATTAAATATTGGTTGAGTTGCACTAATTGTAATTCAATTTAATTCAGTAAAATCAGAAAAATCTAAATCATTAAAATAAATATAACCAAGTTTGCCATCATAATAACCAGAAAGCGCATTTTTTCCTATTCGCATAAGCGTACTTGGAAATTTAATACTACTTGCTGTCATAACATTAGTAGATGAAAATGCATAATCTTCAATATCTGTTAATGATGTATTTCCAAAACCAAAAATATTTATCAATTTACTAACAGAATAAAATGCTTTTGTACCTATAAAATTCAATGAATTAGCATCTTTAAAATCAATAAAAGCAATAAAAATCTTATCCCTATCATATGTAGCTGATGAATCGTTTGATGTAGAGTTAAAAGCTTCTTCCTCTATTCTTAATAGAGTGGAAGGAAAATGTAAATTAAATAAATTAGGATGTGCAGCATCGATATTTCTTCCAAATAGACCAGCTTTATAAAAAGCTTTCTTTTTTATAAACATAAGTCCTTCATGAATAACAACACCTTCATCATTTTTTCCATAACGCTCATGGAATCCAAGATTAGCACTCCCATCAACAGTTGAATTATTAGTTTCTTTAAAAGCTTCTTCTCCAATATATGTAACTGTACAAGGAAAAAAAACATTACAATGAATATGAGAATAAGCATATTCTTTACAAGCGTTGTCATCAATTGCAGTAACAACATACTCTACTCCACCATAAAAAACATGCCCTTCAGCTCATTGCTCATGATACGGTATTAATAGTTCTTTTGGTGTAGTAAAATTTAAAGCAATGGCTTTATTAAAGTCATTTTCCTCACCTTGATCCATATTTCAACCAGATGTACTAACATCTTCAAAACCATAATCTTTATCAGAATAATATGTTCCTTTATTACCTATATCCAACCCTCAATCAGTATTAGTAATTGCTAAAGAATAATACTCTTTCCCAGTTCATGGATCTTTATATTTGATTGGTTGAACTTCAACATCAAAATTATTATCAGTAGCTAATGATTTTCCATCATAATATGAGCAAAAATATTTTGCAGGTATTGAAGTTACACCATCTTTTAAACTTTTATATTCTTCATTTGACAAACGTGACCCAGTTGTATCAGCAACATTTACCTTACCATTCTTAGATGTCGTATAAGAGGATTTAAAATTCGTATTTTTATTAGTTACATCATTATTAATAACAAAAAATAAAGAAATAATAACTAATAAAGAGGAAAATAAAAAATTAATACACCTAAAATAATTTTTCTTTAACTTAAATCATATTTTTTGCATAAACAAATCTCTTCCTCCGCAATAAAAAAATTAAAAATATTTAATCAATTCTTTATTTGGAACATTAATTTTTGCTTTTTTGTGATCACTATCTATGCTATTAGTCTTTTTATAGAAAAAATCAAAATTTGAATATTTTTGGAACAATAAAAGAGAATCTAAAATTGAAAGATTAAAATGATATTTCCCAAAAAGATCTTTATTACATAGCACCTCACGGTTACCATAGTAATATTTCTTTGCATTTTTCTCATTATCATTATTTTTTATCAATGATAATAGTAAATCTCGTGGATCGCATTCAGCATCATTGCAATATAATTTACCACGCTTTATTGAAATGATATTTATTTCCTGTTCTTTAAATTTGGATATATGAAATCCAGTAAATCCTCTTTTAAACAATGGCACTAAAATAAAATGAATAAATAAAAACAATGCAAGCAATGTAGCAAAAATTGCTACTAATACTATCAAAATATCTCAAAATAAATTAAACATAAATTAACCTCCGGTTTATACTAATTCAATTCATCCTTTATCAATTTGGTCTTTAAAAATGCTATTATAGTAATTTAATTCATCTTTTGGGACCTTCACCTTAGTAGGATTTTCTTGGGAAGAATTTTTTTGGAAAGCATTATTCCCAAATTTAATATGTGAGTTAATAACTACCTTCCCAAGAAATTTTACATTACGCAAGAAATCAATTCCAATCTCATTGACTTTACCTGGAATAACCAATTCATCAGACTCAGAATCAGAAAAAGTATCTTGAAGAAAAGAATCACCAATTGTTTGCAATGTATCAGGAAGAATTAACTGATTAACAGAAAATTTTTTACACCCATACATAAATTTAGACCCTATACTCTTTATTGATGTCTTAGATAAATCAATCCCAAAACTAAACTCATCACATTCTTCAAAAAAGCCATTGCCAATAGTTTCTAATAATGTCAAATTAGAAAAATCAATACTAGAATTGAATTTAGACTTCTTAAAAAAATTGTCCATTATTTTTTTCAAACTATCAGGAATAAATATAGACTTTAAGCTCTGACTATAATTTAAGAAAAAATCATCATTAATTATTGATAATTTTCTATCTATGCCATTATTATGTCAATTTCCTGGTAAAATTATATGTCCATTAAATTCAGTTGGTGATATAGAAGATTTTGACGAAACTGAATAAGATTGATTTTCTTCTGTTTTTAATTCCAAATATGTCTGAAAGTTACTAGGATAAATTTTTCTAAAACATCCTGGTTTAGAGATATTTTTAAATTTATAGAAAAAATCAGCGCTTAAAGGTGACACCTTGAAACCACTACCTTTATAAACAATAGCATCAGAACTAGAAACAGAAAAAGAATCGTCTGAACCAGCAAAAACTGCTCCATCACATAATATTTCAATTAAAACAGTCAAATCATTACAATTGTGTAAAAAACCACTGCCAATTTCATTCACATTTTCAGGAATACATAAAGAAGAATTAAAATGCTTACAATTATCCAAAAAATTCTCACCAATTTTTGATAATTTTTTTAATGCCTTTAAATCAACTGGAGAATTAAAACTATAGTCCCCAGATAAAAAATTAGATCCAATTACTTTTATGTCATTAGGAAAATAAATTTGATGATTAAATAATGGATCATTGTATAAAAAACAATCTTCAATTTTCTCGAGTTGATTTGGTAGTGTTACTTCAGAATTAAATTGATTGTCATAAGAAACAAAATTTTTAGGAATAGTTTTTAAACCAGAACCATTCAAGGAAATTTTTGAATTAAATTTTGGACAATTTGAAATAAAAAATTCCCCAATATTCAAAGAAGAACAAGAAAAAGTAAAATTTGAACCATTGCCAGTAAATGATTTGTTATTTGCTAAAAAGTCAGAACCAATAGTATCAAGTTTTGTAAAAATAGAGAAATCAAAATTAACTTTTGAAATATCAACTTGTGACTCCTCATCACTCTCAGCAAAGAAATCATTGTATATGTATCTAATATTCTCAGCACAATCAAATTGAATCTTTTCAATTACTCATTTATTAGTTAATTTAGTGAATTTTGCTTCTTTCTTAAGAGAAAAATTACCTAACCCTGTAATTTCTCTACCATCATCTGTATATTTTGGAATAGAGAAATTAACAGGAAAAATAGGAGTATCATGATCTATAGAAACAATCACACCATCATCATTAGTTTTGGTTGAAAATAATAACAACTGTTTCGAAACATTTTGAACAACAAAATTTATTTTCTTTGGAAATGATTTCTCATACTTGCCATTAATATCACTAACTACAAGTTCTATTTCATAAGTTCCTGATAAAGAAGAATCAAAATCCTTCTTTACTTCAAAATAACCAGAATCTTTATTAAAGATTAAATAATCTTGAATTTGTTGTGGAATTGTTACATCTCATTTAAAAGACTTAGCTTCTGCTTCTTGTTCACCGTTTGGATATAAAACAGAAACTTTTTGCTTACCACCAAGAACTCGTGAATCTAAAAAAGAATATATATTATTATTAGATTTAACTTTTAATGACTTAAAACCAACACACCCAATAAAAACTTGTAAAGAACCTATTTGATTATCTTTTGTATCTTTTGCAATAATTTTTACAGTAGTATCATTAATATTTGAAAGTCGATCAGTTCATTTAATAACTCAATTATTATTTTTTTCGTCCTTAGATAAACAAAAATCCTCTGGTTTAAATAAACTAGGATATTGTTCAAAATCCAATGTATATTTCCCCAAATCTACCAGATTGTCATTATCATCAACTAATTTATAGACTTCATTACCAGCTTCCCCTTGCGTTATAGTAATCTCATTTTTACCTTTAATTGTGAATTGTTGAATATTAGCAAAACATGATGAAGATAAAAAAGAAATAGCAGTAGCTGGAACAGAAACAGCAAAAAGAAGTGGCAACTTAATAAGTTTAAAAAATTTATTTCAAGAATGCATAACTAAAATAATTTACCTCATTGCAACTTTATTCTTTTTCATATTTTTTACAAATTTGTCAATTTCAAATCTAATATTGTTTTTAATATTTTGTGCATTAGTTGATCAATTCAACATAGAAACTCTTAATAAATTTCATCCAAATTTCTTAGCAAATTCATATTTGAAATAAATTGAATTTTCAGGAGAATAGAACTCACCAACTGATGCAGAATCATCATTGTAATCATCTAATTTAATCCCTAAAACATATTTATTTAATTTATTACTAAATAACCCGAATTGAATATCAAAATCTTTAAAAATCTTAACATTTGTATGAATTGATAAATTCATATGTTTCAAATCGGATGAGCTTATTAATGAAGACAAATATTTCTTTATCTCATTTGTATATCATTCAAAATCAGCATCGAAATAGTCTTTAACTGCTTGATGTTTAGCTGTGTCTGTTTTAATGTCATCAACGTTGTATGAATCATTCAATAAGCATGAAGTAGATAAAACAGATCTCATTAATATATCATCCATTAATTGAACAATTGAACTATTATCTGATTTAACTTTCTTAGATACTAAATTAGTAAAGTTTTGACAATAGTATATGTAATTAATAAAGTTTGATGTTTCTAGTGAACCACAATTTTTCTTGACATCAAAGTTATGAGGTATGATGAAAGTACCTATTAATGTTAGTGAATTAAGGGATCTACTTGTTACAACATTTAAATAATTAACACCTTCATTAGGCTTACCAAAATAACCTATAGAACTTGAATGAATATATGTTGATTTGTCTATGTTAGATAAATCACATTCACAACATAAAATAACATTACTTGCTTGCATCCCTTGAACTTCAGGTACCAAACGAACAAAGCAAGTTGGTTTGTAACCAAAGAAACATTCTAAAAATATAGGATCATTTGACTCAGCAAAAAGTTTCAAAATTTTATTTTTAGAAACTATTGAATTCACAACCAAAAGAATAGATGGCTTATTCTTATCCTTAATTTCTTTTTTATAAATTGCATTTACTAACTCAATACCTTTTTTTAATTCATTGCTGAAATATGCACCAGAAGAAGATGGCTTAACATAAATGTATTTTAATGATTCAGAAATATCCCCTCTATTTACATTATTTTCCAATATTGGAATTAGAGAATTATTGTAATAAGCAACATTGTTATAAGTTATTAGAGGACTAAATGATGAACGATAATGGTTTGATAAAGTAAATGAAGCTAAATAGATTGTTGATAACGAATACAATGAAGTCATAAGCTTTATATATGCATCAACACTAGATGTAGGCATATTAAAGTTGATACTATATATCAAATTTAATAATCTAATATTAGTGCTTCAAGCACGTGGAGAAAGTTGCTTGTCATCTCCAAATAAATATAATTTATTAGATAATGCATGTAAAATAGGTAAATAAGATGCAGATAATTGTGAACATTCATCAACAAAAACTGAATCAAAAATATATTTGCCTTCCCAGAAAATAGATAAATCAAAAAAATCAATAACTGATTTTGGAGATGCAGATATAATTCTAAAAATTACAGAAAGAATACTTGAATACATTTTTAAGAAATGACTAGTATTCTTAAATAATTTAGAACTATTTGAGTAATTAACAACAGAAGCAAGTGAATTTAAAACACCTAAAAGATCTCTATCAATTAATTCATTCAAAACATTAGTAAAAAATAAGAACTCCAAATTTTTACAATCAGCACTTGTTTTTTTAGCAAACAAATCTTCAATTTCATTATTTATTTGCATATGCAAATCTAAACTTATTGATGCAGCATTTTTAGTTATGAAATCTAGCATATAAGAAAGTTCAGAATATTTATCAAATTCAAAATTTGTTGGATTAAATTCTTTTTTGAAAGCTAACAAATTTTTGTAATCAGCAGATGAGACATACATAGAATATTTTGCATATCATAATGAACTTCTTTTTTCAATACTCTCAATTGCAATAGAAGAAAGAAAAGATAAAACTTTTGAATCAGCAATATCAACAAAAAATGATAATCGCTTCAAAAAATCCTTAATATATTCATTCTTAGTTGATAATTTGTTATTTGATATAAGAACATTTGATTCAGCATTAGAATTTTTGCTCTTTTGTGCAGGTTTTTTAGCATCATCAGATTGTTGATTATATCCATTTCCAAGAGGAGTTTTATTAATCATTGCTCCTTTACTTCTAATCAAATTAATTAATTTTTTCCTTGCAAGAGGTGAACCAAAATCTGTATGATTAAATTTATTAAATTCAAAATCAGAATCTAACAATAGCATAATTTCTTGCTCAGAAAAGTAAAGTGACATTGATTTATACATATGTAAGAATGCATCACACATTTTAGTTGTATTTTCAATTAATGACCAAAATTCATATGAAGAACTTGATTCTTTTATAAATTTAGCAATTAAAGAAAAAGTCTCAATTATTTTTTTTGTATTTGAAGAATACCAGTTATTAGTCAAAGCTACATCTTTACCAACATCATAACTGAAAGAATTACGAATTTCACGAACTTGTGCAAATAGTGATTCAATTTCTCATGCTCTAAGCTTAATTGTATCTACACTAAATTGGTGATTAGATAATAATTTAGAATGACTTGAAATAAAATTAAGAATTTTGAAAACAAGAATTTTTGTCTGAAAAATCAATCAATTTAATTGATCAGACATTGTTGACCTAGGGAAAAAGTCTAAACAAAAAGCACTAAAAGAACCTAAACGTTTTTTTACAACTTCAGCAGCATAAAAATTAGAAGAAACCAACGCCACACGCCTATTTCTATATAGAGAATTGATTAAAATTGAAGTTAAAACTTGAGATTTACCAGACCCAGGTGGCCCATTAACAACTAATGATTTAGAATTAATAATAGAATTCAAAGCTTTAGATTGATCATAATCTAGTGGAACAACATTTAAGAATGATGGATTGCACACCATGTTATAAGCACTATCTTTAGCAAACTCAACATAACTTTTATCAGGTTTGTAAAAATCGATAAATGAAATGTTATTAATGTCTGTCTTGAAAATCTTCTTTATTAATGAACTATTATTGTGAAAAAGAGAGATTTTACACAAAACATCAAAAATCGGAAATGAGCATAAAACATAATCAAATGAATCAATTAATCCACATGGGATAATCCTATAATTCACTCTTGAACCACTATCTAAACTTGCAGTAATTGATTTATTAGAAGAACTAGACTTTGTTTTTGATGATTCCTTTTTTGAATCTAGATTAAAGTTTTTTTGTTTAAAAATATTAAAAAAATCATTAGAAATTGAACAATAAGCATCAAAAGTTCCAAATAAACTAGATGGATTAAAAACAGCTGAATCTATAATTTTTTTCATGGTAGCAGTCTTATTTTCTAAACCAACAGGAGAAGTCTCAAGATAATTCTCTTGTAATACTGTCTTAATTTCATCTATGGATAAATCATCAATATTAGTAGTTAAAAATTTCAAGAAGAAATTTTTAATAATTTCATATGGAGTAATAAATTTATTTGCATCTTTAATTTTATTGCTAACTAAATTACTATAAACATTAGAAAACAAATCAATAATTGAATTAAATTTTGCAATGGTTTCAGCATTAAAATTTAGCAATAATCTATTAAGAATCAATAAATAATTTGGAGTAAATTGATACATTTTATTTTTGTCTCTTTGCAATTTAATAGTGAAAACCAAATTATTTTCATCAACTTCAAAAGAGGCAAATCAAAAGAATAATGGAGCAAAAACTTTATATGAATTAGTAACATTAGCTATAGGTTTTACACTCAATAGTTGTGTCGAAGAACCAAATAAATATTGTGGGCATGAAATAAATGGATAACCAATATATACATTGTCAGAAGATGCTGACACTTTCGATAATTTATTAAGTTTTGAGAAAAGTGAAAAATCAAGTTTCTCTTTTGAAAAATCAATCTGAACCTCACCTTTAACAAATAATTCATTAAGTCTTTTAGGTGAAAATATTGATTTAATATCAATTTCATCATTAAATTTTTCAGATTTTGTATCTATTGTATTTTCTGAATAATAGTCAATTAGTGTACTAGTTTGAATAGTATGAAAAAAGTTATTAAAAGCTAATAAATTTTCAATAAAGTTCAAAGAATTTTGTTTTGCAAAAACAGATAAAGGTATATCACAAAAATTGTCATTCGATAAACTAGCATTAATTTTGTCTTTTAAATTCACTAATTTTCCAATAATTTCTTTAAAATTAGCTAAAGAAGTATCAAACATTGGAATAGAATTATTTAATTTGAAGTTTTCAACTTGTTTCATTTTTCCCTCTCTTATATATGTTTATATCAAAGCAATAAATGCCAAAACTTAATAAATAATATTGTCATATTATATAACTAATTTAGCAAAACACACATTATTTTAAAAGACAACTTAACATGTTGAAATTGAGTAAAATATGTAAACTCATATATGCACATTTTGATTCTAATTAATTAAGTATCATGCTAATAGTACACAAAGAATAAATGCCTAAAACACATTAAGTTAGAAAAAATATAACTACTAAAGTTATTCAGTGGTTCTTATCAATTAAAATCCTTTACATTTTTATTATGCTATGTAGGAAAACAAAAAATAACTAAATTAAATTGCATCAACAAAAGATGCTTGCTTTTGTAAAGTATCAACTTGCGCAAGTGGAACATACAAATAAATTGCAACAATTAGTACACCAACAAAAGCAATAAGTGTAGTTACTATAGCTGGTATGTATCTTTTTTTGCCTACACCAAATGGCTCCCGAACTTTCTTAATAAAAATCAAAAATTTTGGAACAGTAGTAAGAAATGTACCAATAAATTCTAATAATCATGAAAAATTCACACCACCAGAATCAGTTCCATTACAATTAATTAAAGAATTTAGACCAATTGGACCACCCATTATCAAATCACCATTAGCATCAAACAAACGTCGAGCGACATTAGCTGCATCTTCAAGGTTATTTTGATTCACAGGATTTGCACCACCATCTTGATGGGCAGGAAAAATCATTCCTTCAATGAAAACAAATAAAACAAAAGATGCACCAAAAAGAATAACAGATGCTATAACTAAAGCAGCATAAAATTTAAATTGAGAAAAATATTCCTTCCATAGTATTTTAGTAGGTGTAGTAACATAAGAAAAATAATTAACAACTTTACCATTTTGATTAAATAAAGATAAGTTGTTTTCTAAAGCAATAATTTTATTTATTTCTGATCATTGATGCATTGGTAAAGAAGGATCAGTGTCATCTGGTGAACCCATCTTATTTAAAAAATCATTTATTACAACTTCATTAGGGAAAGTGTAATTCGTTACATTTTCAAAATGCTTTTTATATTCATCTGAATTAGTGAAATCAGTAATTATTTTAGGAGAAACTTCATTTGATTTCTTAATATTTTTTAGAGAAGTATAAATTTTATAACTATCATTTAAATTTTTATCATTCGGAATTTCTTTACATAGTAAATTACGTAAAAAAAGTAAACTAAAAGAAACCATAAACATTGCAATAAGTGAAACTACAACATAGATTGCAAATGTAATAAGAACAGCAATGTTAGCACCAAATTGTACTAGTTCAGATATTATGATAAAAATCATTAATAGTGATCATAATGCAGATAAAATTACTATTATTGTGAGTGAAATTTCAATATTTGATTTGTTGTCTTCAATTTCAGAAATAAAAAATTGATAAATTTTAGGATCCTCTTTAAAATCTTTTTCATTAGCATTAATTTGATCTCTTAAAACAAATTCCTTAATTAAATATGAAGCTTCATGTAACAATAATATTCGGTTAATGTAATTGGCATATAATGCTTTAGATACAGGCATTTGTTGAGTATAAACTGAGCTAAATTGTTCATCTGTTGAACTGAACTTGATTTGCCCATTCAAACATTTAGGAGTAAGTTTTAATTCATATCTTACTTGTTGTTGATCAATTGAAGCATTTAAGATATTTAAATAAATGTCTCAATTATCAAAGAAAGCTTTATCAGATTTTCTAAATTGTAAGTATGATTTAGAAGAATTATCAAATTGATAAATTT
>JAEELD010000005.1 GCA_016288695.1 Mycoplasmataceae bacterium | reverse complement strand
TGAATCATATAATATTAGAAATACTTGTGAGATTAAAAAGAATGAAAAAATCTAAGTTATTCAAAACATTATTAATTCCTAGTTTAGGAATATTATCTTTATGTTCAATTGCAACTTCAGTTACAAGTTGTGATGAAACACCACTCAACCATTTATACAATAGTTGAATGTAAAAAAAATTGTACCTGTTACTGTAAACTTTACATGATTTGATGATGGCAATCCATGATTGTTTTATAAAGATGTTTTTGATATTACTGTTGAAGTAGAATGATCTATAGTTTCTATAGAAGGCGCCCAAGACTTGATGAAGGCATTATTATAGTTAATCATATAACTTAAGTAAAAGCCTAGGTGAATAGGTCTTTTTGAATTTTATATCCAAGTAGAATATAAAGGTAAAACTTATAGATCTTCAGATATATCGAATAGATGTTAATTCAAATTGGATAATGTAAAAATTAAAAATTGTAGTGAGAATTTATATGGTAAATATCAGTTTTGATATTCGCTTTTTAAATCATACCATTATAGTTTTTTTGATATTTTTTCAACTGGAAGAGCAAATATAACTCCTGTTCCTTCACTTGTTTCAATTCCTAGTGCTTTATAAATGTTTGAAAAAATTGCATCTCGATCTTTCCTATTGCATAAGATAAGAATGAGATCCTTTTCAGGAAGAATTGGAAGTCCAAATTGATTTTTAATTTTCTTTGATGCAGTACCATTCGCATTCAGAACAGTTCCACCCTTTGCGCCTGCTAATTTTGCACTTTGCATAACTAAATCAAGATTTCCTTTATTGATAATAGCTACTATTAATACATCATTTGTTTTTTCCATTTTTATTTTCCTCCATTATTAAATGTATTTGTTAGATAATCATAGATTAAGTTTCCAATAATAGAATTAAGCGGCATAACAAATAATATTTTGTCAACAGAATCATTTTTTGCATGTTTTTCAAATTCAAATATGCATTTTTCAACTTTGTCATTTGTGTTAACACATGCAATCAGTGATTTATTATCATATTTTAAAGTTAATTCATTTGGTAAAAATGAGCTTAAACAAATTGTGTCATATACTTCTGACATTCCAAATTTAATTAACCTTTTTATATAAAATTTTGTTCGTTCTTTGTTAACGATCAAACATAGTAATTTTAATGGTTCTTTGTTTTTCTTTTCCATAATTTATTCAAAATTTATTATTTGTGATTCAATAGTTAATTCATTATTAATAGCAATTTTTGGACGTCGATTAAGCAATCAATTTTCTCGTATTTTTGACATAATACCTATGACTTGTACTGACAATATTGGCATTAATGAAATCATACCAATTACACCAAATTGATCTTTAGCAGCTGTATCTTTTTGTTGTCAATTTAAGCCTATGAAAATAGGCAAGATTAAACAAGTTGATATTGTACCAGTAGAAATTCCTCCACTATCAAATGCTAGCCCACAACATGAATCTGATACAAACAACATAAGTACAAGTATAACTGTACAGATACCTAAAATAAAAAAATATGAACTTTGTTTTCAGAATAAATTATTTGCAAATTGGATAGTTATAGCTGCACTAACACCAATAGACAAAAATAAAAAAAGTAAATTTTTGTTAATAATTTTATTTGATGTTGATCCAAGTTGTGTATAGAGAATTTTTACTGCAGGTTCAGTTAAAATTATGGCAAATCCCATGAACCCGCTAAAGATAAAAAATAGATAATGTATTGATTCATTACTAGCAATATTTTTTCCTAATTCAAATGATACTGGTCTAAAACCAAGCATTGCAGAAAGTAAGAATAAATATAATCCAACAAATGTTATTAAAAAACCTATTAAAATTTCTTTAAGAACATTATTGTTTACTTTTAAAAAGAAGAAGTTGTATGCTAAAAAAAATAACATTAGTGGGAATAAACTATACCCTGAATTAATTAATTCTTTATAAAAAACATATTTTAGCATATCTAAAATATTGAAATCTTTTTCTATATCCTTTGGTATTAAATTTAAATCTGTATTAATCAATAGAATTAGCATAGTTAATATAGGTCCAATAGACATTATTCCAATCATTCCAAAAGAGTCATTTGTAGTTTTATCCCCACCTTGTGTTGCAGCTATTGATATCGCATATGACATAATAAAAGGCACTGTAGCAGGTCCTGTTGTAACACCACTAATGTCATATGAAATACGGATGAATGGATCACCTTTATCTGGACCAAAAAAGCATGCAATTAAAAATATCAATATATATGATGCATAAACAATTTGTTTAAAATTTTTGAATAATAAAATTCGTAATACACCAATTAAAAGAAAAATGCCAACACCTACCCCTGCAGTTATCCTTATTAATCATTCACCAGTCAGAAAATTAAAATATCTTTTCTCATTATTAAAAAATTTACCAAAAATTGAAAGATCAGGCTCAGCAACTGTTATTAAAATTCCAAGAAGAACACTTATTAATGCAATATTTAGTATTGATTTGAATTTTGAAACTTGTTTTCCAAGAATTAAACCAATATTTTTTATACTTGTTTCACAACCAAATTGAAAAAGAGCACTTCCAAAAGCAAGGGAAATTGAGCAAGCAATAAAAGCAAAAAAATTTTCTTTAGAGATTATTGGTTCTGATTTAGAATTTACAAAAATCTTAAAAATATTTGATGATAAAAAAATTGCTAAGAAGAAAGCAATTAAAGGCATAGCTGATATTATGCTTTTTCTTAAAATTCTTATAAAGTTTTTGCTTTTTGCACTAAGTGAAATCATGTTTTTAATTAAGCTATTTCTACATTTTTTATTTTTTATTTAATTTGAAATAAATTCAAGTAACTAACATTCCACCAACAAGATTACCAAAAAATGCAGGGATTAAACAATTGAAAAATAATAAAATTCCATAGTTATCTGGTATTTGCTGTGCCCCAGCAATTGTAGATAGTAGTCATCCGAGCCAGCCTATATAAGAACTTGCAACAACATGATTATATCCACTTAGAGTAAAACTAGTAATTAAAAAAAATATACAAAGAATACTTGTTGTTTTATTTTTAAATATAATTCATGATAAAATTGAAGTTGCGACAATAATATTGCATAGTATTCCACTTAAAAATGATTGTCAAAATGGCATTTTAACTCTATCAAGAGATTGGTTTATTAAGTTTATTGTTTTAATATCAGCAATAAACCACCAATTGTCATTTGATTTTTTTGCAAAAACCCCTATTAAAAAAATAAATAATGCAAATAAAAATGTTCCAATTAAGTTTCCAATAATTGTTGTAACCCAATTTTTAACCAGTAAACTTAATTTAATCTTTTTTTGCATTAATAATTCAAAGCATATACAATTTCCTGTGAATAGACTCGCGCCTAGTATGCAGCATAATATAATTGAAGTGCAATAAATAAAAGATGTTAAATATTTGACAATTTGATATAAATTGTCGCTTGTTTCAATAGAGCATAAAATTACAAGTAAACTTGTAAACCCAAATCCTATACATGCTCCTGCAAGAACTGCAGACATAAATTGATTAAAAAGTGGTGCTTTTATTTTATTTAATGAAAATTCATCAATTTTTTCAATTGGAGTTTGGTAAGTTTTGTTATTTTCAGATACTACATTTTTCATTTTAGTTAGATTATATTATTTATTAGAAGATTAGATTAATACGCCCTACCAAAATATATGTATCATTTTGCTGGTTTTTTGGTGTAGAAACATTTAATATGTTTATCATTAACTTCACATTTAATACATCTAGTAGTGATACCATATTTTAATTTTAATCTTTTTTCATCTTCAGCATCACCACCCCAAGGTGCAATCAATAATCCATGCTGATTGATTGCTTTTTCAAATTCATCCATGTTTTTAATTTCATGTATTTTATTTTTTAAATATCTAGAAGCTTTTTTAAATAAATTTTTTTGATATTTATCTTTAAGTAAAACTAGAGATTTCATTAGTTCATCAACTTTTACATTTATTTTTTCCAATGAATCACGACAAAAAATTGTTATTTCATTTTTCTTAACATAATCTGTTCCAACAATTATTAAAAATGGTATTCCTTGTCTTTCTCAATTGTAAATTTTTTCACCAAAGCTATTATCAGAAGTATCAATTTCTACTCTATATTTATTTGTGATGTTAGATTTTATCAAATTTATGCATGACATAATATCCTTATTTTTTTTACAATTTATTCCTGATATTAAAATTTGACAAGGTGAAATTTCGAATGGTAAAATGAGACCTTTATCATCTGAATGAGTCATTATTAGTGCTCCAATAATTCTAGTACTCAATCCATGTGATGTTTGGTAAACATATTCTGACTTATTCATTTTATTTTGAATTTTTATTTCATAAGTTTTTGCAAAATTATTTCCAAGGTAATGACTAGTTGCACATTGGAGAATTTGACCATCTTGCATTACTGCTTCAATTGTATAAGTAACTTCAGCACCTGCAAATTTTTCATTGTCAGTCTTTCTTCCCACAACACATGGTATTAAAAGTATTTCAGTAATGAATTTATAGTAAAGATCAATTATATCTTTAACAAATATTTCAGCATCTTTTTGATTATCAAAAATACAATGCAATTCTTGTCAGAAAAATTCAGTTGTTCGCAAAAATGGTCTAGTATTTTTTTCAGCTCTAAATACATTACACCATTGGTTTACTTTTATAGGTAAATCTTTGTATGAAATAGCAATTTTTTTAAAGTATTCACAAAATAAAACTTCGCTTGTAGGTCTTACTACATACGGGTCTTCTAATTTATCATTGCCTCTTTGTGTGACTATGAATACTTCTGGTGCGAAACCTGAAACATGTTTTTTTTCTTTCGCAAATTCTGAATATTTTATAAACGTTGGTAGACAAACATTTAAAATTCCTAATTTTTTAAATTGACTATCAAGTTCATGTTGAATCCTTGTTCATAATGATCATGCTTTTGGTCTAAGAATTATTTCTCCTTTTATTGAAGAGTAAAATATTAGATTTGCATTTTCGATTACATCTGTATATCATTTAGAAAAATTTTCATTTCGCTTAGTTAATGTTTGTGTCTTTGCCATAATTTAATAATTTTATAAATTTTATTTATTTAATGTTTAATTTCATTAACCTGTTTAATTCTACAGAATATTCTATTGGTAATTCAATATTAAATTCTTTTATAAATCCAGTAATGATAATTTGCTTGGCTGTTGTAGGATCAATTCCTTTACTTGCAAGGTAAAATAACATTTGTTTATCTAAATCACTAATTTTTGCTTCATGTTTAATAACACTTGAATTATTCATTATTTTCTCTGTTGGAAAAGTATCAGATTTAGATTTATCATCCAATATTAATGTGTCACAAACAACATCAGCAGATGAGTTTAGTGAATTTTTTGTAATTTTTACTAATCCACGGTATGTAGCATTTCCACCATTTTGAGCAATTGATTTGGAAATAATTTGGCTTTTTGTATTTTTTCCAATGTGAATCATTTTTGCCCCAGTATCATGAATAACATTTTTTTTAGAAGCTAAAGCAATTGAAATGCATTTTGAAACTGAATTATTACCCTTTAAGATCGTACATGGGTATTTCATATTCAATTTGCTACCAAGATTTCCATCAATTCATTCCATAATGGCTGATTCTTCTATTACTGCTCTTTTTGTAACAAGGTTTAAGACATTGTCACTTCAATTCTGAATAGTTGAGTATCTACAGTACCCATTTTTATTAACAAAAATTTCTACAACAGAAGCATGTAAGTTATTTTCATCATATACTGGTGCAGTACACCCTTCATTGTAATGAAGGTAAGCACCTTCATCAACAATTATCAAAGTTCTTTCAAATTGCCCTAATGACTTTTTATTTATTCTGAAATATGCTTGTAGTGGCTGGTCTAATTTTGTTTTTTTTGGCACATAAACAAAACTACCACCAGATCAAACAGCTGTGTTTAATGCAGCGTATTTATTATCTGTGTATGGTATAAGTGTGGAAAAATAATGTTTTACAAGATTAGGATATTTTTGGATAGCAGTTTCGATGTTTGTAAAAATTACACCTTTTCTGTTTAGTTCATTTTTTAGGTTGTTGTAAACAATTTCACTATCAAATTGACTATTTAAACCAGCAAAATATTTTGCTTCATTTTTTTGAATATTTAGTTTTTTATAAATTGTTCTTATATTTTTTGGCACATCTTTCCATGTCTTTTTGTATTTATTTTTATTTAATGGAGAACTATAGTAAATAATTTTGCTGAAATCTATTTTAGATAAATCAGGTCCCCATTTTGGTGTGTTAATTTTTTTGAATGAATTGTATGCTTTTAGCCTAATATCAAGCATCCACTTTGGTTCATTTTTTATTCTTGATATTTCTTTAATTACATTAGTGTTTAAGCCAAATTTATTTGCTTTTTTCATATTTCTCAATTGCTTTTAAAATTGTTTGGATTCCTATCTTTGCACAATTAATACGATTAATTTGTTTATTAACATTTTTATATATAAGTAAATCTGACAATAGTTTATTATCATACTGTTTACCATCAATCATTGATAAATAATTTTTTATTATTCTTTTGCTCTGATTTAAACTTTTATTTTTTAAAAGAGATGACATAATATCAGTCGATGATGTGCATATTGCACATCCTATTCCAGAAAATTTTATGTCTTTTATAACCTTATTTTTTATGAATATAAATACTGTTATGTTATCAATGCAACTAGATGAGGACAAATTGTATGAGCAATATTTCTTGTCGATCTTTTTTTGATTTTTGAGAAAATTTTCTGGTTTTTCATAGTGATCAATTATTATGGTTCTGACAATTTCAGGATTATCAAAATTATAAGACATTTGCTAATTCATCCCCTTTTTTATATGTTTTGAGAGCATTTATTAATGCATCAACATCATTCAATGTATTGTATATGTAAAAACTTGCCCTGACTGCACCATTTACATTGGTTGGAATTGGTGATAATTTACAACAACTAACTCCACTACGCACAATAATATTTTTAGTTCATAAATAACTAGCTAAATCATGAGGATTTAAATTTTTGAAATTAAAATAAATTATTGGATAGTTGCTATTTTTTGAATAATATTTTACGCCATTAATTTTTGTTATTTTTGAATCTATATATTGTTTCAATTTTTTTTCATGTTTTTTTATATTGTTTCAACCAATTTTATTTAGATAATTAACTGCTTCATTAAGACCTACTATTCCTGCAATGTGTGGTGTTCCTCCCTCAAATTTTTCTACCCCATTAGCGTAATTAAAAGAGTCTGTCTTAATCGTTGAGTTCATCCCCCCACCATACCTTAATGGATTAATTTTATCTATCCATTTTTTATTGATATAGCATACACCTATTCCAGTCGGACCAAGAATTTTATGACCACTAAATGCTAAAAAATCAATTTTTGTTTTTCTTATGTTTATTATTCTGTGAGGGATTTCTTGTGTTGCATCAACAACAAAGATGATATTCTTGTTAATTTTTCTTGTTGAATTTAATATTTTTTCAATATTCAATTCATATCCAAGAATATTGCTTACACTTGCTAATGAAATTAATTTAGTTTGTTTTGATATTTTTTTTATTACGTCTTCTTCATTTAAAGCAAATTTTTTTCCAATTCAAACAATTTTTGCCCCTGTTTGTTTAGACAAAATTTGTCATGGAATAATGTTGGAAGCATGTTCAAAAAATGAAAGAATTATCTCATCATTTTTTTTTATTATTTTTTTTAATCCATTTGCTATTAAAGAGATTGACTCTGTAGCACCCGAGGTGAAAACAATTTCATCATGTGATGAATTAATTAACTTTGCTATATTTTTTCTTGAATTTTCTATTTGTTTTGTTATTTTATATGAATAAGCTGAATCAACATTGTGAGAATTTGCTGTATTTGATTCATAATATTCAACTACCTTATTTATTACACATTTTGGTTTCAATGTAGTCGCAGCTGAATCTAAATAAATTAAATTAGGATTTTTTTTAAATCATGGGAAATCATTTTTTATTTTTTGTTCAAAAGATTGCATTAATTTAAAAGCGGATTTTATTAACAAAACTATTATAAATAATATTTTTGTCATGGATTAGTTTTAAATATTCAAATTCTTTTAAAAATAATATTTGCATTGCCTTCTTTTTATCAATTCCTTTGCACATTAAGTAATGTAATTTATCTGGATTGTTTCTATAAATATTAACTGAATGAGATGCCTTTGTTAAATTTGTATTTATTACCAATGATGGTGTTATATCTATTTGGTTTGTTTCTGACAATAAATATGCATCAAATTTTTGCTTGGCAATTGTCTTTATGGAATATTTTGGAATATTTGATTGGATGTTAATTTTACATTTGCTTTTTTTAGTTAAGAATGTTTTACTAATGAAGTTTACATCACTATAAGAGCTATGATAAATATTGAAATTCAATGCAATGTTATTTTGTCCACAAAGCAAATATAGAAAGAAATTGACTTTAATATTTGGCTTAATGATGATATAAATGTTTCTATTAATACTTAGATTTTTATTGAGTAAAAAAAAGATATTGCCTGATTTAGCAATTTCAATTTTATTTTTTAAAGCATTTAGATTAAGAAAAATTACTTTATTTGCAAATGTTTTTGTGTTCATATGTAGTATATGACTTATAACCTTCACTTATAATTTTCTCTATAAGATTTTTATTTCCAATTTTTTCTATAGATTTATTTGCTATTAAAATAACTTTATTCGGTTTTAGATTTTTAAAGAAATTTAAATCATGGGAAATCATTAGAATAATTGATGCTTTTCGGATTTTATCTAGATACTTTTTAACTAATTTCAAAGCATCTATATCTAATCCAGCATCTATCTCATCAATAAGTAGTAATTTAGGTGTTGATAAACTACATTGCAACATTTCACTTTTTTTCTTTTGCCCACCAGATATACCAACATTAACATATTGTTCAAGCAAATTATTATTTAATTCGAAATCATCAAATGTGTTATTTATTATTTTGATTTGTTCTAAAAAAGATTTCTTTTTATTTTTTATTTTGAGGATTTCCCTTATTATTTCAATTAGTTTTACCCCATCAAGTTCTATAGGATTCTGATCTATATAGTGGATGCCTAAACGTGCAATTTTATATGTATCTAAATTTTTTAATGATTTTTTGTTGAAAAATATATCCCCTGATTTTATTTTAGTTGAGTAATGGTTCATTATCCCTTTTAACAAAGTTGATTTTCCTGCCCCATTAGGCCCAACTATTGCAATAAAATCTCCTGTTTTAGCTGAGAAAGTGATATCATGTAGTATGTTTTTGTTAAAAACATTTATAGATAAAGATTTTATAGAAAATACATCCATGAATTACATTCAAATAAATTAGTTTTAATTATTATAATTAGTAAACATATAAAAAATAGTTCAAATCACAAATAAATTTATGAAAAAATCAAAAAAAACTTTGTTCTCAATATTTTCTTTTTTATTGTTAACAACTCCTTTCCTTTCTTCATGTGGTAATGGAGCTGAAGGATTAAATTTAGTTAATAGAGGTAATGGGGATAATTTTGCATTTTCTGATGGCAATGATAAAGTGTCAGTTTCCTTTTATGATCAATTATATTCTGCTATTCAGTCTAATGATGGTTTTAAATCTGCTAAGAAGCAAATCGTTAATGAAATCTTGTATGATTGGTATTACAGGGAAAAAGAAAGAAGCGATGCTCCACAAATTTTTAAAGACAATTGATCAACTTGGACAAATGAAATTAATAAAGATTATGATTCAAAAGTCCAGGATGTTAAAAATCAACATAGTAAGAATTGAAAGTATTATTTGCAAAATACAATACTAAATGATGATGGTGGAAGTGAAGAATCTTGAAAATTTAATCAGATGTGTTCAAAGATTAGATCGAATTTTACAAGTAATGTTTTTGCCCATAATTATTTGTCATATTCAAGTAATCCATCTGCAGGTAATAAGCGAGTAAATAGTAGCATTAATAGTTTTTCTCAAGAAATTTTTAATGATTCTAAAAATTGAATTAACATTGATTTTTATGCATATGCTAATCCATCATACAGTAGTCAAAATAATGATTTGGATGATGTTTATGCATTAATTCAAAAAGAAGCTTTCAACCAGTGAACATCTAATACTCACCCTATTTCAGTTAGTATGTCTTTATGAAAATATGCTGCTCCATCAAGTGGTTTGGAAACAGTATATGATAAGTCTAGACGTCCAGCTTCTACAACTAATGATGATTCTTTTTCACCATCTTATTCTCTTCCTAGTTTTCCAGCATATGAGGGAAGCTCACAAAATGCTAACTCAAAATTTTTTAATTTCGTTTCTAAATTTTTAACACCAGATAAAAATTTTGCTTTAGATTCTAATGGTGTATCTGTAATTAGACAAGATTCAGCAATAACAGATGATTCAGCTACAAGTATTATAGTTACTTCCAATGATGCTTTTGGGTCTTTGGATGCAGATTTCGCTGCAACTGTTTCTCTTTTGTATAGTCGATTGCAAAATAATGACATTGTAAGTACCAAATATTTTCTTCCATATAACGCTACTAAATTAAATCAGAAAAAAGCATCTGATACTGATATATTGCATAATTTTTTATTTGCTTCAGCTGATGAGCGAATTTGATCTGATAGTTCGCTAACATCATTAGGTATAAACCTAAGAGATAATGCTAGTAAAGTAGATTTAAGTCAGTTGTATGAATCGAATGGAACACCATCTTCTTTGTCTAGTGATCCACTAATTAAAGGTGATGATTTTCATTCTTATTTATTTGATTCACGTAGTAATTATTACAAAGGTATGAATTCACAAGGTGGAATTCAATTTGTTGTTTCTTCCCTTGATTTAACTGATGATGCTAATGTATCATTGCCATATGCTTTAATTCGTGATGCATTTGGTGTCCATTTAATTGGGATAAATGGTGCTGATAGTTATAAAAATGGTAGCATAGTTGATGGTTATTTAAAGCAGCCAAAATCCAGTGATAACAATCAAACTGAAAAATTTTCACAAGGGAGACAAAATTTATTGCTTTCTGCACAAACATTATTTCAAAAACTCCCTTCAATAAATGAAAAAGGAATAGATGTTACTGAAAAAATAAAATCTTATTTTGATTCAAATTTAGATGATATTATTTTGCAAATGGCAAAAACCAAAGTTAAAAGAGCAAATAGAGATGAGGAAATTATTTTTAATGATTCAGACATTTTAAATCAATCAGCAAATGAATTTTATTCAGTGGTTGATATAGGAAATAAATATTTTGAATATCAAGCTACAATAAATGCTTATGATAATGCAAATAAGAAAATGTTTGATAACAAATTTAATAATGCTAAAAATAATCTTTTTGCATTTTACACTAAGAAAAATCAAAAGAACTACACTAATGGATTAGCAAATCCATACCCATTCTTATTTGTTAATGGTGATTATGATAATAATAATATTTTGTTACGTTCAATGAAATATGATGTAACAGCATTAGCACTATGAATGAATTTCTCTAGTTTTAATGATGCAACATTTATTTCATTAGATAAAGATATGTGATCAAAAAATTGCCTATATTTCTTTGATATAAATGGTAATTTTAGAAAAATTAAAAGCACTTTTAACAACTCAATTGAAAAAGCTTTTAGTAAGGTTTTGCCTGATGTTCGCAAAGATTTTTCATTTATGGAATTTAGTGAGAATATCTATCCTGAATGAAAAAATAGGGACAAAAAGGATTCAATTAATAATGCTGCATACAAAGCTTTAGTAAGCAATTTGTCTAATAACGATTTCAATAGTTTAAAAATTAAAGCATTCCAGTATTATAGTTCGGATATTTATAAAAGCATTGATGATACTTCTTGTTTAGCAAATATTAGTGATAGTGAATTAAGCGATGCAATAGCAAGTCTTTATGTGTCTAAAAAAATTATTAATGACAAGCAAGCATTTTCATATTTTTCTAAATTTAAAACTATTAATTCAGAGAACTATTCTTCATTTTTGTTAGATGAATTAGCAGCAGCAAATTATAAATCATTTTCTTCTATTTCATCAAGCTCAGATTTGCTTGAATATTGAACACTATTGGCAACTATTTCATATTTAATTAGGGATAATTATTCAGAGTTATTAAAAAGGTTAAATAATGATATTCAATATCCATCAGAAGCTGACATCATTTGGGTTGTTAATGATAATATTACAATCAATTCAAGTTTTGGTATTGATAAAACCAATGACATTGATTTTTTTGATTTTTTAGATAATTATGTTGGTAACTATAATTCTAATTATCTAGATGTTAGCAATGATTCTAATGAACCATCATCATATGTTGAAAATAAATTTTATAGTCAATTTGCTAAAATGCCAACAAGCAGCAAAATTAGCATGGGGTATGTGGGTTTATATACACAATCTAATTCATCATCTTTAGGTTCTGTCATCCAAGATATGTTATTTACTAATACATATTACTCTAAGATTGACAATAATCAAAATCATTTAGGTGGTTGAAATAAGTATATATCCATTGATCGTTTAAAGGAATTTATTAGGGAAAAGAAAACTTCATTTGACTTACAATCACTTGTTAAAGATATGTCACAATCAAATTTAGATCAAGATTTTACTTCCAATGTTGTTGATATAGTTAACAGAAATGCATATCAAGAGAATGACCCCGATCGAGGAGAACATAAAGTTGGTGAGTCTGTTAATTGAGATGTGATGCAAAAAAGATTTTTAGGTGATGAAGAGTGTTATAAGAGTGCAAAGTGAGGTTTAGCTTCATATATTGATAATCATGCATTAATTGTGAAATCTTTATTTGATAAATTTGGTTCTAAAAATGGTGCATCTGAACTTTTTGATGCTTCTAATCCATCTTTAAAATCACATGTTATTAAATCTTCATCTGATTCTTCTAATGAAGTTTCTCGTGTTTATACAGTTCAATTAAATTCAGATGATATTAAGGATATTTCTGCATTGCGACAAGCAATTCCTGGCAACTTATTGTCCATGGTTGCAGTGCAATATGCATTATTATCTTCAATTCAATCTGATGCACTAAATTCTATTATTAAGGATGTTTTCAATAATAAGAAAATTAAAGTCTTTGATCGTAGATTCAATGATAAATTAGGGAATAAATGAGTAAGTGATTGAAAATCAACTAACTAGTTTTAACTAATGTAAAATAAAGTGCCATTACACATAATTAATTTATGCATGGTGCTGCTGTATTTCTACCCTGACACGGTTAGCATTTAACTATTGTAATAGCTATATTATTTTATAATTTGATTTAGACTTTATGGAGAAATTAAAGTTTACTAAATTTTTAAAATCTTTGTCTAATAGCGTTAATTCAACTACATGCATAAAACATGATTTAAATAAATTAGAGTCTATTTTGGATAGTGAATTCTTATATGATGATCAATTGAAAATAGTGAAAAACAAAGTAAATATTTTGCAAAATGAATTGGCAAATCATAGTTTTTATAAATCATTAAAAGAAATGGATGAAAAAAAGATAATCTCTTTCTTTTCCAATGATGATAATCTAATAGATTTCGAGTGTATTGATATTTATTTTAATCGTTTTTTTTCGGATGGAAACATAACTAACAGTTATCTAAATCCAATAAAAAAAATTTTGAATTCAAAAAAGCATCCTATTAACCAAAAAATTTATATTTTAAATAGATTAAAAGAAGTTAATTCACAAAGTAAATTAATTTTGACTGTTTACAATTCGAATATTAGTAGGTTTTTAGATATATCTATTGATAACTGATATGATAATTATGACCATAGTTTATTTTATAAATCAATAGTATTTGAAATAAATCATATTTTTAAAAACGATCCATCAAAAATAAATATGTATTTAGACATTTTAAAAAAGATTTATTTAGCTTATTTATCTTACCCATTTCTTAATATTAAACCGACAGATGCATTAAAAAAGCTAATTTATTTTTTAGAATCTGATGTTAAAAAAGTTGAATCGGATTATTTATCTAATGAAGATAAAATTTTTTTAAAAGTTTTATATACAAATATTTTGGTTTAGTTTATTAGTGTTATTTATTATTTTTATGTAATAATATGTATGACATAACCAATTAAAGGTAAGCAAACATACATAAACTTTCACATATATTAAATTAACTATTAATGATTGTTTAGGGGTTTTGAGAGTAATTGAATATGAATAAATTGAAATTTTTAAGGTACATGTTAATTCCAATTTTGTCAGTTTCTTCAATTTTTTCAGTATCCTTAGCTATTACAAGTTGTGCTATGAAACCAGCACCAAAAGTGAAATATGAATTATCTGGTGGAAGTTTATCTTTATCAAGTGAAAAGGGCAAAGTGGGTTATGATGAAAAACAATGGATCCTATACAAAGATGATGAACCAGTAACTGAGAGTGTAACTTGGTCTATTTTAGGAGATGATATTGATGGGTTATTAATTTCTGATGGATTTGTTAAATGGACTTCTGATATATCGATAGGTGAGCATAAATTCAAGGTCAATGCTAAATATGAAAATAATACATATGAATCAGAAGAAATCACATTAGAAATTAATGAAGTAAAATATAAATTAAGTGGTGGTGGGTTATCTTTATCAGGTGCAAAAGGTGAACCAGGTTTTGATAGCAAGAAATGGGTTTTATACAAAAATGGAATTCCATTAACAGATGGTGTGAATTGAAGTATTCATGATCCAAACCGTAATATATTAGTTAATAATGGAATAGTTTCATGAACTAATGAAATTTTAAATGGAGTGTACACATTTAAAGTTGTTGCTAAGTATGAGAATAACATATCGGAATCTGATAAAATTACACTAACGATTTCAAATTATGAATTAACAGATGGGTCTATCTCATTATCTGGTAATGAAAAAGAATCAGGTTCAGACAAAAAACCTTGAGTTTTGAAAAAAGATAGTGTTTCATTATTTGATAATGTAAAATGATCAATTGAAAAAGAATCAGGGGATATTAGTGTTATATCTATTTCTAAGGAAGGTTTAGTTAAGTGGACTTCTGATATATCTTCTGGTACTTACAGATTTAAAGTTAAATCTACATATACTGATCCTATTTCATTACAGAAATATGTATTTACTTCAGGGTCTATTACCTTAATTATAGGTGGGCCAGCTATATATGATTTAGTTGGCGGGAGTTTAAAAATAGATACTATGTCTTATGTGTCAGGTTTAGATACTCAAAAATGGAGACTAAAAAGAAATGCTGAAGAAATAACTCATGACATAATTTGGTCTATTAATCCTAATGTTGATGGAGTTTCAATTGCTGATGGGAAAGTTTCATGAAATAATAAAATAAGTAATGGGACATATTCATTTAAAGTTATTGCTGAACATGAAGGTAAAAAACATGAATCTAAATCAGTTACATTAAATGTAATTAGTTCAAAGTATTCTGGTATTGAAATTAATGCAAATGAAGATTCATTATTTAAATTAGTAAATATAGGTGATAATGAACCAAATTTATTTTTTTCATATGATAAATATAATTGGTTCTTATATGTTTATCAAACACAATTATCAATTAATAAAGGCAAATCTTTGTATTTAAAAGGTGATAATTTATCATGGTCAAAAAGTCTTGATAAATATTCATATTTTGATATCACAGGTAATATATCAGTATCTGGCAGTGTTATGAATTTGTTGGATAATGGAGCAAAAACTAGTCAATCAGCCCTTCCTCCTTATTGTTTTTTTTCATTATTTAATAATTGTCGCGCATTAAAAAATATTGATGCTAATTTTTTGCCTTCACCAATTGCTCCTCATCGATGTTATTCATGTATGTTTAGTGGATGTTCTTTACTATCTAATTCTCCTAGTCTTCCTGCCACATTAATATGTTCAAATTGTTATTCATTTATGTTTGAAGATTGTAAATCTTTATTGGTACCTCCTCAGTTACCTGCTAGTGTTTTAGCTGAAAGCTGCTATGAATTTATGTTTAGTGGTTGCTCATCATTGTTAGTTTTTCCTTATTTACCAGCAGAGCAATTAAGCGAATATTGTTATTATGGAATGTTTTGTGGTTGTGAAAGAATTGTCAGAGGCGTTCTTCCTGGGGAATATTTAGCAAAAGGATGTTACGATTATATATTTTATAATTGCAAAGGTTTAGTGTATGTTAATATTGGTTATAAAGATACACCTGGGGACATGCAACCATTTATCCACGATTGGGCTATTGGCGTTAATCCTTATGGCCAACTATACGCAACTCCTGCATGGCGTTTTGTATATAATCCAAAAGATTATGGTTTTCCGGAAGATTGAGAATTTGCTAGACTTTAAAATTTTTTTTATTAATTAATATGATTTATGAAAAAAATTTTTATTATTGATATGAATTCATTCATAAATTGATTAAATAAAATAATTCCATTTTCTATTCTAAAAAATTTAAAAAATTCAATTTAAAAATATTTTAGCACTTTTTGTGTTAGAGTGCTAATTTTATGATATAATTAACAAAAATTATTGATAGGAGAAATATATTTATGGCAAAAAATGTAATTATTGGAATTGATTTAGGAACTACAAATTCATGTGTATCTGTTATTGATGGAACAAAACCACGTGTATTAGAAACTCCTGAAGGTAAAAGAACTGTGCCATCAGTTGTGGCAGTCAAAAATGGTGAATTCTTAATAGGTGACACAGCAAAAAGACAGATGGTAACAAATCCTAATACAGTTTATAGTATTAAACGAAAAATGGGTACATCAGATAAAGTTGAACTTGATGGGAAAAAGTATTCACCTGAAGAAATTTCAGCAAAAATTTTAAGTTATATCAAGAGTTATGCAGAACAAAAACTAGGTTTCCCAGTTAACAAGGCAGTTATTACAGTACCAGCATATTTTAATGATGCTCAAAGAACAGCAACAAAAAACGCAGGTAAAATTGCTGGTTTAGAAGTAGAAAGAATAATAAATGAACCAACAGCAGCAGCATTGGCCTATGGACTTGATAAAAGTAAAAAAGCACAAAAAATTTTAGTTTGTGACCTTGGTGGTGGTACTTTTGATGTTTCATTACTAGAAATTGCTGATGGAACATTTGAAGTTCTAGCAACTAGTGGAGATACATTGCTTGGTGGTGATGATTGAGATAATAAAATAATCAATTGAATTGTTGACAATATCAAAAAAGATCATGGCATCAATATTACATCTAATAAGATGGCAATGCAAAGACTAAAAGAGGCTAGTGAAAAAGCTAAAATTGATTTGTCTGGTCAAAAAGAAACCCAAATAATGTTACCATTCTTAGCAAAGAAAGGTGATGAACCTCTTAACGTTGAATTAACATTAAGTCGTGTAGTGTTTGAAAATTTGAGTCGTGATTTACTTGATCGATGTGTAAAACCAATAAACGATGTTATGAGCCAAGCAAAACTTCAATTTAAAGATATTGACCAAGTATTAATGGTTGGTGGAAGCTCGCGAATGCCAATGTTCCAAGATTTAATTAAAAAAACTACAAATAAACCTTTAAATATGACAATAAATCCTGATGAAGTGGTTGCTGTTGGTGCAGCTATCCAAGGTGGTGTATTAACTGGGGATGTAAATGACATACTTTTATTGGATGTTACTCCATTAACTTTATCAATTGAAACTTTAGGTGGTGTGGCAACACCTTTAATTAAAAGAAACACAACTATTCCAGTAAGTGAATCAAAAATTTTTTCTACTGCCGCTGATAATCAACCTGCAGTTGATATTCATGTTGTTCAAGGTGAAAGACCTATGGCAAAAGATAATAAATCACTTGGAACATTTACTTTAAGTGGTATTGATCCTGCTCCAAAAGGAGTGCCACAAATTCAGATAACATTTAATATAGATGCAAATGGAATTATGAATGTCACTGCAAAGGATTTAAAAAATAACAAAGAGGCTAGCATAACAATAAAAGGTAGCAGTAATCTTAAAGAAGAAGAAATTAACCGTATGGTTAAAGAGGCAGAAGAAAATAAGGAAAAGGATAAAAAAATTAAAGAACAAACTGAAATCAAATATCGTGCTGAGTCATTAATTAGTATGCTTGAACTTGGTTTGAAAGATGAAAAGAATAAGTCTTTAACTGATGAACAAAAAAATCAAACTAAAAAACAAATTGATGAATTTAAGCAACTTCTTAAGGATGAAAAGTGAGATGAGCTAAAAAATAAATTAGATGCATTTGATCAGATGGCTAACCAATTTGCACAGCAATTTAAACAAGCTCAACAGCAAAAAGATGAGAAAACTACAACTAATGATAAAAAGGACGATGATAAAAATAAGAAAAGTTAATATTGTATAGGAATTAAATCATAGATTTAGAATATAAGAGTATTAGATGTTATTTATTGATTGATGTACTTTAATATAAAACTTTTTCTTCATGAATGAAAAATATCAAAGCATGGATAAAATCTAGTTTTGAGTTCATCTGAAAAATAACCACCTCAATATATTCCTAGTATTTCAAAATCTTCATTAATTAACATGCTTCCACTTGAACCACCTATTAATGGGAATGTATTGTATGGATAATAATTGTTTGATATATAAACAGGAGATATGTCGATAATGTTTGTTGGTAGAGTTATATCATCTTGTTGGGAAACAATTTGATGCTTTGCATCATTTGACAAAACAAGATCATCAAAGTAAAATTTTGTTCATCTAACACTATATTTTTCATTAGCAACAGAAGGGAAACCAGCACACCAGCCTTTAACTTTATGTGCAGGATTAATTGATGCAAACTTGTTAATGTAATGTTTTTCTTTATAGAAGTTATTTAATTCAATTAATTTATTTTTAAAACTTCCACTTGCAGATTTATTAAAATTCATTTTTAAGATTGAAAAGTCTATTGAATTATTCATTTTTTGGATTTCAGATATTGTCTCATCGTCTTCACATTCAAAAGTTAAGTATTTGTTGATTACTTGGACATCTGCTAAATCAATTGTTGTGTAATGAATACTAGCAGGTCATGATTTAAATGATTCATCTTTGTAATCTGCATATTTACATTCTGTCAATTTATAAGTAGGATTGATAAATAATGGATATGAAACATGTAAATTTGTCGCTACGTAATAAGAAAAATCATTTAATTCATTATTAACCTTATTTAAAATTCACGCTGTTCCATGAGAAATTAATTTTTCACGATCCTCAACAGTGATTAATCCTCAAAGTGAAAATGTTCTTTTATGTATATATTCATAGTAATCTTTATATTCTTTTGGGTCTTCAGGTGAGTCATCGAAACAGCTTGTATTTAAAATAAGCAAAATTGTTGCTTGCGAAAAAAGCAATATTGATAAAAAAAACAAAACAAATTTTCTCATTATTTTCATAATTATCACTTAAAATATACTTATACATTTTTAATATGTACAAATTTAATTTATCTGAAAAGTATTCTGAACAAATTACTGCTATTTCGACAAACGATAATTTAGCAAAAAATAAGGAGCCATGAACTTTTTTTAAAAATGACAATACTTATTATTTTGTTATGCATAAGTATTACAATTCTTGCGCATTTAACTATGGATATAAGAAATTATTAAAATCTATAGATTTTAATGTAAATATAGATCTTATTTCTTTTTTGCGGTTCATACCAAAGAAATTTATTTACTCATTTTTAGTTATCATTTTAGCAAATCATGAGCTTGCATATAATTTGCCTTTTAATTTAAAAACAAAAAAAAATAGCGAAATAACTCACAATTACATCATTGGTAAGATATATATTTCATATATATATCAAATTGAAAACATAATTTATGGTTATAATTTTGCTCGCAAGTTGCAACTTATGCCAAACAATTATTTAAATCCAGAAAAATTTGCAAAAATTGTTGTTAATGAATTTAAAAAATATAGTGGATTAGTTGAAGTGAGTGTATTAAATAAAAGTGACATCGAGAAAAAGAAAATGGGACTTATACTTGGAGTTTCACAAGGCTCAAATGATATAGATGCATGCAAGCTTTTAATTATAAAACCAAAAAATATATGTCCAGAATTTACAGTTATAGGAAAAGGTATTACATTTGATACAGGAGGGGTAAATTTAAAACCACCACGAGCCATAACTGATATGCAATATGATATGTCAGGTGCAGCAATTGCTGTTAGTCTTATGTTACTTTTCTTGAAAGAAAAAATTAAGCCAAATTTCAATATTGTTGTACCACTTGCAATAAATAATATAAGTGAAAACTCGATAAAAGTTCATGATGTTTTAATGTCATATGCTAGCAAATCTGTAGAAATTATTGATACAGATGCTGAAGGAAGGCTACTTTTAGCTGATGCAATTAGTTATGCAATTAAGGATTTAAATGCAAAATCTATAATAACAGTCGCTACACTAACAGGAGCGATTTCTGTAGGTTTAGGTGAAAATTATACAGGTTATTGGCTTAATAACTGAAAATTTATAAAACAAATTAATTTGGCAAGTGAACAATCCGGTGAGTATGTATGAAATATGCCATTAGGAAAATGTTTTAAAGATAATCTTGTTTCTTCAACTATAGCAGATACTACAAATGATTCGATTAATAATTATGGCTCTTCTTCTACCTCAGTTGAATTCTTAAGAAAATTTTCTAATAATAGAAATTTAATTCACTTTGACATTGCTGGGTCAATCACATATAGGAAAAATGGTCGTGTGTTTCCTATTCCAACAATGTTAATTACACTATATTACTTTATGAAACATATTATATAATATGTTAATTGTTTAATATTGAGGTAAAACTATGAAAACATTAATAATATTTATTTTGTTGTTACTATTAATTTATTTGTCTATATTTATTTATTGTGATGTTTCAAATATATCTGTCATATCACATAGTTTTGCTTATGACTGAATATATAGCTTAATTAAAATGATTAATAATATGCTAATTAAGCGGTAATATACTAATTAAGTTTATTTATAATTATAGAGGAATCAATTTCAATTAATTGAAGGAGAAAATATTTATGGAAAATAAAGAGTATAGTGAAAAATCTTGACTTGCAACATTACTTTTATCTTTATTTTTAGGTCTCCACAGATTTTATGTTGGTAAAATTGGGACTGGAGTTTTGTTCTTGTTAACACTAGGTGGATTTGGGATATGAGCATTGATTGATTTAATATTAATAGTTTCTGGGAAATTTAAAGACAAGAATGAAAAGTACATAGTTTATCAACAAAACAGATATTATATTCCAATTAAACAAGTTGATGCTAATCAAGAATCCGCAGAAGATAAATTATCCAAATTAAAAAAAATGTATGAAAATAAAATTATTGATAAAAAAGAGTACGAACAAAAAAGAAAAGAAATTATAAGTAAGATCTAACTATTTATATTAAGTTAATCACATACATATTGCTTACTTTATTACATTGTTTTATGTAATAAGATATCATTTATGAAAGAAAAGATTATTTGCCAAAATAAGAAAAAATATTGAATAAATTCAATTGGTTTACTTGTTGGTTTTTTCTTCCTATTTATTTTTAAATTTTTTGGTTATTTAGTAAATATAGATATTTCAATTTTAGGAATTTTAGGCATCTTAATAGGCATGTTAACATTATGGTTAACAAATGAATGCGCTTCATGAACAAGTTTATTATCTATATTTGCTTTCTTTTTTATACCAAAACTTAAAATTGAAGAAGTATTAGCAAATAGCTTTGGGAACACAACAATCATATTTTTACTCTTTACTTTTGTTTCTTCATATTCAATAACAAGTTCAAGCATAATTGAACGAATAACATTTTTCTTTATTAATAATAACTTATCAAGAAAAAATGGATGGTATTTAATTTGTTTATTTCTAACTAGCATATTGATTATAGGTTTATTTGTTTCCCCTACTGTTCTTTTCCTATTACTCCAACCAATTGTGAAAAAAATAATTAGTGTAGCAAAGATTCAAAAAGATGAAAAAGTAGGGAAAATATTGCTTATGGGCGTGGCATTTACTGTATCAATTTCATCTGGAATGACACCCATTTCACATGTTTTTCCAATAATTGCATTTAATATTGCTGGTTTAGATATAAATTATTTGAAATATATGTTATTTGGAATTCCAGTTGGGATATGTTGTTTTATAACTATGCTGCTTCTTTTTCGATTTGTAGTTAATCCTGATGTCTCTAAGTTAAATGAAATAAATACAGAATTAATAATAGATAAATGTGGTCCACTTAGTAAAAAAGAGAAAATTTATCTATTTACTTTTATTTTTATTATTTCATTATGAATAATTCCACCATTATTTGAATATTTTTGAGCAGATTTTTCCAAATATTTTAATAGATTAGGGATAGCATTTCCAGCAATCTTATGAGCATTGATATTAAGTGTAATAAAAATTGATAATGAGCATATTTTTAGTTTAGAAAGAAGTTTAAAAGAAAATGTGCCATGATCTTCATTATTAATGTGCGCATGTTCTTCATTATTAGGTTTTGCAATGTCAAGTAATATAGGATTTAAAGAATATATTCAAAATCTTATAGGAACTCAATTATCTAATTTACCATTCATTTTGTTATGTTCTATTTTGTGCTTATGGGCATTAATTCAGACTAATTTATCATCAAATATTGTTACTGCAACAATTGTTTCATCAATAGCTGTTTTTATATTTAAAAAGACATCATATTCTAGTGATTTAGAAACATCAATTATGTTAATAGGTTTAGCAAGTTCTTTTGCTTTTGCTACTCCTTTAAGCATGCCCCACATATCATTAATTTGTTTAGATGAATATTGTGACATGAAAAGTGTAGTTAAATATGGTTCAATATTAACATTCATTTCATTTGTAATAATTACTGCTATTGGTTTGCCTATTGCAAACATATTAACACATTAAATTTTTAATTTTTATTTTTAAAATCCAAAATTTAGATATAAATTAATTGCACCTATTTAAGTGCAAATTATGGGGATGTCCTGGATTCGACATACTTAATAATTAATTAAATGCAGTGGGGTTAGCCCCTTATAGCTGAGACAAAATAGATGCAAAATCTAATAATGATAATCTTGATGTGAACCAATCATTCATGATCAATGAATTATCAAAGCAAAATAAACTTAACTATAATTTTGTAGCATAAGTTATTTGTTGTAAGGTATTAGGTGATTTAACTTTTTTGGTCTAATACATTAATACTAAAAAGTTAGTTCTTACGATGCTAATAATAAGAATGAATTTTAATCTTAGCTTGTTTTATTAGTGGATGTCTATATCCAAAAAGTAATAAAAGACGATTGAATAAATAGACTAAACTGTAGTATTTAATTAAGTTATTATTTGTGGAAAAGGGTTCGATTCCCTTCATCTCCACCATAGATTAGTATTTTATGACATATGATTTACCACTTTTTAATATAGAAATTATATGAAGGAGGTAATATTAAAAATTAATTTATTTTTTAATTTGAATAAATTTATTTTATTTTTCTTATTTTTACTATTTGCTAAAATATTTCAAACATTTGTTACATAAATCACAAATCTCAATGCAGATGTAGTTCAGTGGTAGAATGTAGCTTTCCCAAAGCTAATATACGGGTTCGATTCCCGCCATCTGCTCCATAAAAGAACTAGAATTGTGATACGAGAAATCTGTCACAATTTTTTCATTTTTAGGGCTAAAATGGCTAAAATTACAGGGTTCGATACCGTTTAATAAGGAATTTGCCTCTGATGCAAGCAGATGCATTAAAAGATTTACTTGAAGAATTGAAAGATTTTGATTTGTGCCTTTATACTGGTCATCTATTTAATGAAATTCCTCAAGACATGTTAAATTATTTAAAATATATTAATGTAGGATGCTTGTTTAGAACTTAAAATAACAACATAACCATTTATTGGCTCAAAGAATCAAGAGTTTATTGAGGCGAAGAACTATGCAAAAACAAAATAAAAACGATAATGCTGCTAATAGAAAAAGCTATGTCGGTAAAGTGTACAATATAGGTGAAAAAAAGATAAAAAATGATATTCTAGATGGTCTTAATCCAGAATGGAAAAAACTTCATAAAGAAGGATACATACATATTCATGATTTAGATGCATATGGATTAACCTATAATTGTTTAACTTTTGATATATTAAAAGCATTTCCATATGATAAGTTTTTCGGACTTACAGAAATAGAAAAGATTATATCTGTCTTTGATTTTATAAAAGAATTAATAGCCAAAATGGGTAATGAACAATCTGGAGGCATGTCGTTTGCTAATTTTGATAATGACTTTGCGACAATATTCGCAAAATTAAATGTTAAATATGAAAACTATAAAGATGTTTTTGCAGCTTCAATACGATCATTAATTCTATTTTGTAATAATATTCATACAAGAATGGGGCAAACTTCTTACTATGTTACTTTTAATATAGGATTAGCTAATAATGATTTTGCACGTTTCTTGGCTTTTACATTAATAGATGAATTTTATAAAAGCGGTGCACTTGTTTTTAAGCCAAATATAGTGTTTAAAGTTCATAGAGGAATAAGTTGATACAAAGATGATAAAAACTTTGATTTATTGGAAAAAGCTTTATTATGTACTGCAAAAAAAATGATACCTACTTATTTACTTTGTGATTGTGAAGCAGATAAAAACACTGATCCATCATTATTATCAATTATGGGATGTAGAACGCGTGTTGTTGATGATTTATACGGAATTCAAGGAGCAATAGGAAGAAGTAATATAGATAATATCTCTATAAATTTACCAAGATTAGCGCTCGAAGCAATATCTGAATCAACAACAGATGACATTTCTACAAGATATGATTTATTAAAAAGTAAATGGTTAAATGTAGCAAAATTAACAAAGGATATTTTACTAGATAGATTTGAAAAAACTTGTAACAGTGACAAGAGCTTATTTCCAACAAATCTAGAATACAATCTTTGGTGTGAAGACTTTAAAACACATGAATTAAAAGATATTTTTAAACATGGCACTTTGTCAATTGGCTTTATTGGCTTAACAGAAATGATAGAAATTTTAACAGGAAAGAAATTTTGGAAAGACGATGCATCATACGATATCGCACTTGATTTTGTTAAATTTATGCGATGATATGTAGATATTCAAAAGAAAAAATATAACTTGAATTTTTCATTACTAGCAACAAGTGGTGAATTGATAAGCGGACGTTTTGTTGAAACTGACAAAAAGCTATTTGAGAGCAACGTACTTAATAAAGGTTATTATACAAATTCTTTTCATGTGGATGTAGATAGTAAGCTACCTACTTATAAGAAAATTCAAATTGAAGGACCTTTCCATATTTATGCGAACGGAGGATGTATTACTTATGTTGAATTAGCAGAAGCTCTGCTTGGAAATGCATCAGGATTATATGTATTAATCGAAATTGCTATTGAAAGCGGAGTTCAATATCTAGGCTTTAACTTTCCAAAAAACGTATGTGCTAATTGTGGTGTAAGTGGCACCTTCGATATATGTCCAAAATGTGGCGGTCACAAAATTACACGCATAAGAAGAGTTAGTGGATATTTGGAAATTCAGGATTTTTTCACTGCTGGAAAAATGAAAGAATCAAAAAATAGAAGGACAAACTAATGATATATTACATTCCAGACACACATCAAGGTAATTTAAGAGTATTTAATAAATGATCTAAATCTTTTGCCGGTTTAGATGAATTAGAGAGTGAAATTATAAGAAGATGGAATAAAAAGGTAAATAGTGATGATGTTGTTTATGTATTAGGTGATATTGCAGAAGGCAACTATATAAAAGCTATTAATATTTATAAAAAATTAAATGAAATTAAGCATTTAATTGTTGGTAATCATGACTTGAAAATGCAGAAAGAAATAGAAGAATCATATGTTTTTGAGACAGTTGAGTTCATGAAACTTATTGATAACAACGGAAGAAAAGTATGTTTATGTCATTATCCACTTATGGACTGGATGGAATTTAGTAGAGGCGGATATCACGTTTATGGGCATATTCACAACAAAACTTCAAAAAATGATCCTGCTTACACACAAATAAAAGAATACTACAAAGATAAATTAGCATTTAATGCAGGAGTAGACGTTACAAATTTGAACCTGTAACACTTGATGGGATGATAAGGCTTAAGGAGGTAAACAAAAATGGACCATATATCAATTGAGGGGATGGATGGTGTTGGGAAATCAACAACATGCAAAAAACTAGCAGAAAAACTTGGATATGTTTTTGTTGAAAAACCTCTGCATTATCTATTTGATAATAATGATGATATTAGAAACTATCAAGAAATAGCAAAAAAAGTAAATAGCAATCTAAACAGAAATTTTACTTCAATGTTTTATTCACTTGGAAGTATTTATATGTATGAACTTTTTAAAGATAAAAACATTGTAACAGATAGACATCTCGCATCAAATTATGCATGGAGTGGTACCGAATACAATAAAGATGTTTATAAATTAGTCGTTTCTAAAATTGGAAAACCTAATATGACAGTTATCTTATATTCACCTACAGATGTTATAGTTAGCAGATTAAAAAGTAGAGATGTTAGCGATAAAGATATTAAGCGAGCTAGCAAATCGGAAGATATTTACAATAAAATGATCACTTTTTGTAAAGAATATGAATTTCCATATATAGTTTTAGATACATCAAAATTAACTCCCGATGAGGTGGTTGATTGCATATTAAATGAGTTGAAGAAACGTGGCTAAACTAAGTGATTTAAGACTAAGTAAAAATATGAAATATACTGCATTGTACGTTGCAATGAGATTCTTTGAACATGAGCCAGATGTTTTTGAAAAAGATTATTCTAATGGGACCTATATTAGGATTGAATCAAACACACAATCTGTATTTATTAATGAAAAAAAATCATTTGAGTTAGATACTCATGAAAGTTTTGTTAAATTAGAATGTGTTAATAGACTGCTTATGCTAGGATTCACATTATCGGATTTCAAACTTAATACATCTGAATATGAAATGACATTCAAAGGGTATAATATAAAATTTATTGCTTGGGATGATACTTTTATTGTTGATGGATTAACAGATAAATCAGTATTTTATAAATCTCGTTTAGCAAGTGGCGTTTTGGAGTATAAATGCAAAATTAAAAATGATGATATCTATGATTACGGGCTTTTTGAAAGCAAAGAAACATCTTTAAGAAAGCAAATTCAATGTAATTATGATGCTCCCGATTTTGTCATTGAAGAAAATCGAGTAATGAAATATATTGGCAAATCTAAAAAAGTTATAGTTCCAGAAGGAATAGAAGAATTAGAATCATCATTGTTTTGGGATAATCAATATATTGAAGAAGTGGTTTTACCAAGCACACTAGTAAATATGGGTGGTGACACTTTTTATAATTGTAAGAATTTGAGAAAAATAAACATTCCTTCATCAGTAATTTTAATGGGTAATAATCCGTTTGCTGGATGCCCACTTATTGAAATTGATAACCAATCAACAGCATATGTGTATGAGAATGAAGCATTATATACGGCAGATAGAAAACAAATGATCTATTGCTCTATCAAAGGATATAAAAAAGAATTTATAGTTCCAGAAGGCGTTTTTGTTATTTGCAAACATACATTCTTCTTATGTGATAGATTTGAAAAAATAACATTACCATCATCATTAGAAAGAATGGAAAACAACCCATTCTCTGGATGCTCTAAACTTGAATTAATTAATAATTCTAAATCTTATTTTATTAAAGATGATGTTATTTATAACGTCTTTAAAACTGCAGTCATTGGTGCATTAAATAAGATAACAAGTAATAGACTAGAACTTTTAGAAGGAATAAAAACAATTAATAGAAATTCTTTCTGGAATTGTAAAGGAATAAAAACAATCGTGTTTCCTGAATCATTAAACGACATTGGATATAACCCTTTCGTTGGATGTTCAAATATTCATTTTGAATCTCATTCACCATATTACAAAGTCGTCGATGACGTTTTATACAATAAGGATATGAGTAAATTAGTTTGTTATCCCACATGGAAGGCAATAGGAAATATATCAATTCCAGATTCAGTAATAACATTAGAGCGAGGTGCATTTTCTGGCTGTTCGGAGATGACTCGAATCAATTTGAATAATGTAAATATTATTAATAAATCCTGCTTTACTAACTGTACATCACTTGAAGAACTCTATTGTAGTGATTTGATTACATATATTGGTGAATGGGCATTTGCATATTGTCAGTCTTTAAAAAATGTATCAGTAAAAGATGGAACGATAATTGATAACAATGCATTTTCTAACTGTCCATCAACAATAGAAATAAGGAAAAATAAATAGTAATTATTTGTTTAAATCAGACAATATTTTTACATTGAAAAGCATGCAAAAAGCCTATAAAAACAAGATTGATTCAATATTGATTTGATCACCTTATAATTCGCACATTGATTATATTAGATACAAAGATGGCGATTATGAGGAAGGGTATTATAATTTATGTTCGAAAGAATTTCTTTATCTTATAATTTGTTATCTGATAAGGGCTTCTTAGTAATTAATAAAGGGTTTAGTTTTGTTCTTAATAGTTCATTAAAGATAGCATTTTGCGCACCTATATGTATTATTAATATTGCTAGTTATCAAGAAATGATTATAAATTTAGTTTCTTCAACATCTCAGCTCTATACACTTTAAAAAAAAGTAGTATTATTTGTTAATGTAATTTAGCCTTAGTTACTTTTTTTGCTTAATTGTAATAGTATAATTAAAGTGTATAAGATTCTTTAGTCAATAAGAGTCTTATTTAAGAAGGAGTTTATATATATATATATGACAAAAAAAATTCTTTTAGGGTTAATCCCATTATCTTTATGTTCAATAATTGAACCTACATGTAACGCTAATAGTTTATTATTGAATAGTGTTAAGGCTTCTAATGAAGATGAAAAGGGAATTAGTTTTGAAAATCTTGAATACATATACCATAGCGGGATTATTAACTATTATCGCTTAGATAAAAAGCAACAAATTGAAATTAATAAACAAATTAAGGAAGAGAAATCTAAGTTTTACACTACTTTTTCAGACAAACTTGATTATTTTTATAAAGATAAAGATCTAAAGATAAGTGAAAAATATTCAAAAATTAACGACACATGCTATGAAGCATCATTAAAAGTTGTTGATTTTATCTCTGTTGAAGAAGACTTGAATAGACAAACAAAAGACATAAATGAATTTAAATCGAATAGTAAATTGAATGAGACAGTAAATTTTTGCAAAAATAATTACTTGCTTTATGATGAAACATATGACTTAATTGATAAGCAAACAATAATAGAAACATTTTCTGCTACCTCAAAATCAGCAGTTATTTTGAATACAGGTTTAATTTTAAAAAAGTTTTTAAAATCTACAGAAAAATCTGAAGAAAATAAAGCAAAATTGGATTCAATTTATGTTAATAAGAAAATTTCGATTGATAAGCTTTACCAAGAAGGGAAATTGAAAGTTGGTCAAGATTTAACTGAATATGTAAAAAATAATGATTTAGATATTAATTATGATTATGAAAATTCTCATTTTTTATTACCAAATTTTCATGATTTTGAATATAAAGATAAATTTGATCTATATGTTAAAATTGATTCATTTAATTTTGATTTAAATAAAGGATATGATGTAACATTAAACTTTGGTTTAATTAATAAAGATTTCAAAGATCGCCCAGATTTTGATGATTTTATTATTTGATCTAACGAGAATGAAAGAGTTCCACAATTAGCAAATAGTCAAGAAAAGCAAGAGTTGAAATATTACATGACTCCTTCTAATGAATATTTGCAAAAAGAAGTCAATAGCGCTTTTAAACAAATTAATACAGATTTAAAACCAAAATT
>JAEELD010000004.1 GCA_016288695.1 Mycoplasmataceae bacterium | reverse complement strand
ATTAAAGAGATCAAATGAGCTTTATTTAGTTATGTGGGTACTTTGGGGTATACTTAGCCAAAAAAAAAAAAGAACAAAACTTTTATAACTATTAGTTAATAAAACAAAAAAATGTTAAATATTTTTATGCATGATAAGAGTGTTTTGATGATTAAATTAATTTAAAACATTCACTTTTAAAATATTATGAATAAGATAAAAGACCTATTTATTAATTTTATAGACTATACAAATTTTTAATTGTAATAAATTCTTTATTAAAAGAAATTTTGTTAAAATTTTTTAAGATTGCTTTTCATCACGTAACTGAAATTTTAGTATTTAATTTATATTTACAGATAATCAGGTAAACAAAGCGCATTCTTTCTCTTAATAAAAGTAGTTTTATTTTATGGTCATATTTTGGCTTAAACACGTTTGCAGTTAATATTGACAATAAAAAACCAATTGGGATAACGAACCGACTAATAGGTTTATGATAAATTGGATTAGATAGCATATTATTTTCATCTAAAATTTTTAAAAGATGGTCAATTTGTCAAACTAAATCAGTTATATTTGATAAATTTGATTCCTTTATGTTTGATAAATTCCCACTTTTGCGTCGCACATAGTTATAGCCATTAAACCTAACAAAAGTGAATTTATGCGCTCTTAAAAAGATATATAAAGTATTTCCAACATCTTCATACTTCCTAAAAGGAATGAAATAAATATTCAAAGAACGAAAAAACTTAGTATTAAAAAGATTACCCCAAAGTAGAACACAGAGAGTTTTATTAACAAATTTTATATTGTCAATTCTCCCAAATAACGGGAAATAATTAATAAGAAATGGAATACGAAAAAATTTTTTGTTAAATTTATTTAACCATATACAAACAGATTTACATGAAATAAGATCAAAATGGGATCTTTTCTTAAAAATTGGGTTTGACAATTTCTCGATAAACCTCACATTTAAAAAATCATCACCATCAAGAAAAGTAAAATACTGACCCTTCACTTGGCTAATTAGAAAATTTCTTCAATAACCAATAGAGCGGTTTTTATTTGATGTAAAAAAATGAATTCTTTTATCAAGAATTGCATATTTTTTAATTATTTTAAGTGTTGAATCTGTTGAACAATCATCTGAAATTAAAATTTCAATATTTTTATAAGTCTGACTAATTGCAGACTTTATTGCATTTTCAATAAAATTCTCGCAATTATAAGCAGTAATTAATATAGAAATCAAAATATCATTCATAAGTTAGCATTTGATTTTCTTATTTTATATTATGTAATTTTATTTTTATCACACTTTGAATTCTTAATATTTTTCAATAGTAAATTTTGCTTAATTTTTTTCTCAATAAATAAATGACGCTGTTTTTGCTTTATTTTATTAATCTTAAGTTTAATTTTTTTCTTATAGCATGGTTTAACTTTTTTTGTTCCTTGAACATATATACGTTTTATTGAAGCATTTATACTTTGATCTAATAATATTTTTTTTCTAAAATGTAATTTTTTTTCTCTATTAATTAATTTATCATCCTTAATTAATTGAAAATTTCATTTAATTCCTTTTCTTATCAAATTATTAATTAAATTATCTTGGTTATTTCGATAAATCAAATAACAATTGCCATTTTTTTTATTTCTACCTACTCTCCCAGCTCGATGAATATAAAACATTGTATCATTTGGTAATCCATATGAAATTACTACATCAGCAAGAGGTAAATCCACACCACGTGCCATCAAATCAGTGACAACTATATACTGATATTCGTTTTTAGTTATTTTCTTAAATTCTCTTCTTCGTTTTCGCTCAAAAAGATCTTGATGTAACAAAGAAACATTAAATTCTTGTTGAATCATTAATTTGTAAATTAAATTTGCTTCATTTTTTGTATTAGTGAAAATAATACAAAAGTAGGGATTAATTATTTTCAATAACTTAAACAATGTATTGATGGGATCAGAATTAACTGACTGATAAACAATATTGTGACACAAATTTTCATTCAGCCAAATCGATGAAGAATTATTTATAACTTTTGCATTACCTAATATATTGCGCAAATGGTTTGCTAAACTTGTATGTAAGGTAGCACTTGTTGCATATTTAATTAAATGAGTGCTATTAATTTTTTTAAATATTTGATAAATCGTGTCATAAAACCCAAAATCTAATAGCATGTCTGCTTCATCTAAAACAAAATATCTAATAGACTTGTTAAATATATTTAACCTAACAGCATTATAAATTTTATGTGGTGTGCCAATCAAAATATGGGGTTGATTTTTCAAAATATTTTCATTTTTTCTTAATATTTTCACTTTCAATTTACTAAATGCAGTAAATTTGTAAAAAAGTGAAAAAATCTGTTGGGATAGTTCTTTAGTGGGCAAGACAATAATTGCTTGAACCTTATTTTCATCTAAATTTAAATTGTTCAATATTGGAAGCACATAACAAAATGTTTTCCCACTACCAGTTTTTGATGTTATAATTTGGCTCCTATTTGAATTCTCTCTAAGAAATGATTTAGTTTGAATTTCAGTTGTGGTTTTGAAATTCATTGAATTCAAAACATCAAGAATTCATTTTTTTAAATTCAGTGAGCTAAATAACATAACTAAATAATTAAATTGATGATTTTATCAACAACAAAAATAACTTTTTTTATCTTTTTTTCAGAAACATAATTTTTAATCTTTGGTGATTGTAATGCCATTTTTAAAACTTCATCTTCAATAGTGCCTGTTTTAACCAAAATAACATCACGTAATTTTCCATTTACCATTATTGGCATTCTCACATTTGCTAATTTTGTTTTATTTTCATCAAAAGATGGTCACTCGCCCAATGTTATTGATTCATTATTCCCAAGTAATGAATTTAATTCCTCTGCAATGTGGGGCGCAAAACAAGATAATATTTTTAAAAAATTAACACAATAAGATTTATTGTGGATCTTTGAATTATAACAGTAATTAATAAAAACCATCATATCACTAATAGCAACATTAAAATTCATCTTTTGGATATTATTAGTAACATTCTTAACAAAGATATTGTAAGCATGATCAAGATCATTATTTGTGGAACTACCAAATTCAGAAATGTGTGAATCAAAATATCTATAAACTCTATCCAATCATTTCCTAACACCATTTAATCCTTCATCAGATCAAGATAATGATGCAGTTAATGGCCCCATAAACATTTCATATAGTCTAAGTGCATCGGCACCATGGGTTTCGACAATTTGGTTAGGATTTATAACATTACCACGAGATTTTGACATTTTCTCCCCATTATTACCAAGTATCATCCCTTGATTAATTAATTTATAAAATGGTTCCTTTGTGGGAACAATACCAATATCATACAAAAAACGATGTCAAAAACGTGAATACAGTAAATGAAGAACTGCATGTTCTTGACCACCTACATAAATATCAACTGGAAGCCATTTTTTAAATAACTCATAAGCTTCCTTTGAATTAAGAGGAATATATTCACCATTATCTTGCTTCATAATATATGCCAAATAATACCAACAAGATCCTGCTCATTGTGGCATAGTATTAGATTCTCTAATATATTCTTTATGACCAATATTAACACTTAACCATTCTTTTAAATTTGCAAGAGGTGAATGACCATCTTTTGCGGGTTTAAAATCTTTGCATTCAGGAAGACATACTGGTAAATCATCAACAAGATGTGGTTTATTATTTTTGTCAAATATGATAGGGAATGGTTCGCCTCAGTATCGTTGACGTGAAAAAATTCAGTCCTTCATTTTGTAATAAACTTTTTCATAACCAATGTTTTTTTCAACTAAATATTTATTAACTTTTAATTTTGCATCACTAATATTTAAATCATTTAATATTGGTGAATTTATATGAATACTATCTCCTAAAAAAGGTTTATCATGCGAATCTGTTTTTAACACAAATTTTATTGGTAAATTGTTCTTTTTTGCAAAATTGAAATCTCTTTCATCATGTGCAGGAACGGACATTAATATACCTGTTGCGTAACTTGATAATACATAATCACAAATATAAATTGGAATTTTTTCATTACTTACAGGGTTTATTGCATATGAACCTGAAAAAACTCCTGTTTGATTTTTAAGATTACTTTTTCTTTCAAATTCACTTTTTTTTGAAGCATTTAAAATGTATTGATTACATTCATGCATGTTATTTGAATTTATCAATTTACTAACTAATTCATGCTCTGGTGAAATAGCTAAAAAAGTAACACCATATATAGTATCGGGTCGTGTTGTAAAAACTTCAAGAATAATATTGTTTTCAGTTTTAAATTTAATAACTGTGCCACATGATTTGCCAATTCATTTTCTCTGAATTGATTTCAATGATTCAGGTCAATTAACTTCATTTAATCCATCCAGTAATTTATCTGCATAAGCCGTAATTTTTAATACTCACTGCTTCATTGGTTTTTTAATTACCGGGAATTCACCTCTTTCTGAAACCATATAACCATTTTTATTTATAACTTCCTCATTAGAAAGAACAGTGCCAAGTTCTTCGCATCAGTTCACATCTATGTCTCTTATCTCTGCAAGACCTTTTTCAAAAAGTTTTGAAAAAATTCACTGTGTTCACTTGTAATATTTAGGATCTGTTGTGTTAACTTCTTTCTTGTAGTCATAACTAAATCCTAAAGACTGCAATTGCTTCCTAAAGTTATCAATATTTTTATTTGTAAATGAAGCAGGATGATTGTTTGTATTAATGGCATATTGCTCAGCTGGCAAACCAAATGCATCTCAACCTATTGGATGAAGTACATTAAAACCGCAAAATCTTTTAAATCTAGCAATTATATCAGTTGCAGTATATCCTTTTGGGTGACCTACATGAAGACCAACTCCACTTGGATAAGGAAACATATCAAGAATATAAATCTTTTGCTTTTTTGGGTCATCAAAAAATTTATAAGTTTCATTTTCTAGTCAATATTTTTGCCATTTTTTTTCAATAAGATTGTGATTATACATAGTTGATAATATAGATCTATTTTATTAGTAGTGAGTGCAATAATTAATTAAATAAAGTTTACAAAAACAAAATGCATTTTTGTAATATTTGTAAGCATCCAAACATTCATATATTTTTATATCTATTTCTAAACTAACCAAAATTAAAAGTCTAATAATTATTAATATTATAATTACTAACATATTACCTTGGCCACATAGCTCAGCGGTAGAGCAACCGGCTGTTAACCGGTTGGTCGTAAGTTCGATCCTTACTGTGGCCGCCATCCATGGCCTGTTGGTGAAGTGACTTAACACATACGCCTTTCACGCGTACATTCATGGGTTTGAATCCCGTACAGGTCACCATTTTATTGGAGTGTTAGCTCAGCTGGGAGAGCATCTGCCTTACAAGCAGGAGGTCGGGGGTTCGATCCCCTCACACTCCACCATAATTACTTTTTTTTAATATTACTAAAAATTAAAAAAGTAATATTTTATATATCAAATTTGTTTGACCAAAATCATTAGGAGTTTTTATTTAAATGCAAAAAATGTAATTCGATACATAAAACTAAGAAGAATATCACATTATCATAATAGTATTTACCAATGAAATGCAAAATTGAAAAACCAAGCTTAAGCAAATATAGAAAATCTATCAATAAAATTGATAAAGAGATGATGCTTCTATTTAAAAAAAGAATGGAAATATCTAAAATGATTAGTCTATACAAGAAAAGAAATAAAATTCCGATTTTTGATAAAAAACGAGAGAATGAAATTATCAATATAAATTCAAAACAAATAAAAAATACAGAAATTAAAAAATATTATTTAGATTTCATTAAAAATATTTTAAAAATAAGCAAAGAATACCAAAAAGAGAACCAAAATAAAAAAACAAAATAAATATTAGTGATATTTAAAAAATTTATTGACATTCAATAAATGATTTTGACAAAAGATTAATTATTTCAGATAAACTTGACAATTTTAGTGAACCACCTTGGGCAAAAAAATTATTGCCCCCACCAGTGCCATTAGAAATTTTATTAAATTCTCTCACTATGTTCAAAGCATAATATTTTTCGTTTTTAACATTTGAACCAGTGCATACAAGGTACTGAATTTTGTTTTTATTTTTATTAAAAGCTACAAAGCATTTATCCTTGTTTGCATTAACTAATTTTGATAAAGCATTAGAAATATTTTTAACACTTAATCCATCAAATATTGCATAAACAATAGTTGATTTTGTGATATTAAACTCATTAATAATCTTATTAGATAAGAGCAAACTATTCTTAATATCATCTTTTTTAATCAATTCATTAAATGCTTCATCAACTTCTTTGCAAATAGATGAGACAATATGATAATTTTCTCTTGATAAAGAAAATGAAAGTTTTGAAACGATATTGTCATAAGTTAAATCAGAAATTTTTCTTTTTTTCAATTCTGATTTTTGCATCAAAATTTTACTCTTAAGATTATCAAAAAAATTTGTTAAATATGAATTAATTATTTTGTTTGTTGTTAATCCAATTAATCGGTATTCGCCAGCACGTTTTGTCTCAATTTTTGATATTAAAAATTGCTCGATTTCACCTAAATATTTTACATGAGTCCCAGCGCAAATTTCTGAAGTAATTCCTTCCATAATAACAACTCTTAATGGACCATTAATCTTTGAATAAACATCATCAAAGTGTGCTTGGGCACCAAATGCTTTAGCTTCATCCAGTGACATTAATTTGGTTGTAACCTTTGCATTGGTTTTAATATATTTATTAACCTCATTCTCAACATTAATAATTTGTTCAGTAGTTAATTTATTTTTGTATGAAAATTGAAAAGATAAATGGTCAGCTGTTTTATTTGAACTTTCTTGGATTATTTCATTTGAGATTACTGCTTGTAAAGCTTTTTGAATTAAATGCTCACATGAATGATTAGATGCAAGCAATTTTCTATTCATTTTATCTACATATAGATCAATGGAATCATTGATATTTATAACAAAATCAGTTTCAACTTTATGAAGATGCTGACCATTCACAGATTTTATTACATCAATGACATTAACTTTCTTTTTATTAATAACTACATAACCTACATCATGTTCTTGACCACCACATGTTGCAAAAAATGGAGTTTCATGAACAACTATATAACCCAAGCCTTTAAAGTTTTCAACTGGTTCAAAATTTGAATCAAATAACTGAATTATTTTTGAATTAAGAATATCAAATTTTTCATAATTAAAAAAAGATTGAACTTTAAAATTGATTAAGGAATTCTGCTCCTCCATACCTTTAGCATTAACAAATGCTTCATTTCTAGATATCAATTTATGTTTTTTAAACAAAGTTTCATATTTGTCTTTATCAAAATTAATATTTTTTTCAGCACAAATATCAATTAAAATTTCATATGGAAAACCATATGTTTCAACAAGTTTAAAAGCCATTTCTGGATCAATAATCTTGTTTTTACTAATTATTGACTTAAACAAATCAAATCCATGATTTAATGTCTTTGAAAAAAGCTCTCTTTCACTAATTAAAATTTTATAAATTTCATCCTCTTTCTTTAATAAATATCCATAGAATTCACTCATTGTTGAAATGGATGCACTAATTGACTCTTTTAAAAAAGAATTATTAAGATCTAGTGATTTGGCTGCAATTAGCATTCTCCTAATTAATTTTCTTATTACTGCTCCGCGCTCTTTGCTTGAAGGTAATGCACCATCGGCAATTGCAAAAATAATAGCCCTTAAATGGTCTGCGATAATTGAAAAATTTTTATTGATGTTTTTTTGCTTTTTGTTATTTGAAAAATACGCTTCTGCCACATACGGATGTTTTGTATATTTCTCTAATACTTTTATTACTGGAAAAAATATATCAGTTTCATAGTCAGTATTTTTGTTTTGCAATATGCAAGCTAAGCGCTCCAATCCAGCCCCTGTATCAATATTTTTTTGTGTCAACTCAGTATATTTGCCATTCCCTACATTATTAAATTGGGAAAAAACAATATTCCAAATTTCAACATAACGATCATTTTCAATATCATCTTGAAGCAATTTTATTCCTTGTTTTGAAAAATCAAATTTTTCACCTCTATCATAAAAAATTTCTGTACAGGGGCCGCATGGTCCTGAACCTAAATCCCAAAAATTACGATTTTTATTACACTTGAATATGTGATTAGGCTTTATACCTTTTTTAATTCATAATTCATATGTTTCACTATCATCTTCAAAAACAGTAAAGTATAAATTGTTTATATTTAACAAAAAAATATTTTTTAGTAGATTAAAAGCAAGATCGATTGCATCTTTCTTAAAATAATCACCTATAGAAAAATTCCCTAACATTTCAAAAAAAGTATGGTGTCTAGAAGTTAAACCAACATTAGATATATCATTAGTCCTTATTGCTTTTTGACAATTTACTAATCTTTTACATGGTGGAGATGCCAAACCAGAAAAATATTTTTTTAATGTTGCCACACCAGAATTAATTCAGAGAATAGATGGATCATTTTTTGGGATAAGAGAATGGGGCGGAATAATTAAATGATTATTGCTAACAAAATAATCTAATCAAGCTTTCCGAATTTTATTTGTTGACCAAAGATCCATAACCAAAAAATATCATAGAATATTAATTAAAAATGAGCATGTAAAATCATATTTAATTAATAATTAAATAATTATAAATAATATTTAAAATAAATAGGACAATGGCAGACTATAAAAACACATTAAATATTTTAAAAACAGATTTTGAAATGAAAGGTAACTTAAATAAAAAAGAACCAATCATTCAAAATAAATGGTTTGAACAAAAAATATATCATCGTTTATTGGAAATGAACAAAAATAATAAACAATGAATTTTGCATGATGGGCCTCCATATGCCAATGGTGATATCCATGTTGGCCATGCACTAAATAAAATAATAAAAGATATTATTGTTCGATACAAATTGATGAATGGTTATAATGCACCATTTATCCCAGGATGAGATACACATGGTCTACCAATTGAACATGCATTAGAAAAAAAGAATGACAAATTGTACAAAACTTTATCAATAACAGAAAAACGAAATAAATGTAAAGATTTTGCAAATGAAAATGTTAATAAGCAAATTGAACAATTTAAAAGATTAGGATTAATCTTTGATTTAAAAAATAACTATTTAACAATGTATCCATGGTTTGAATACAATCAATTGAATCTATTCTTATCAATGGTTGAAAAGCACTTAATATTCCAAGATTTTAAACCTGTTTGGTGATCATGATCAAGTCAATCTGCATTAGCAGAAGCTGAAATTGAATATAAATTAATGGAATCAGATTCAATTTATCTCACATTTAAAATAGCTGAAAAAAATAAATTCTTGGATGTAAATGATAAATTGATAGTTTGAACTACAACACCATGAACACTTCCAAGTAATCTTGCAATTGCAGTTCATCCAGAATATGAATATGTAAAAATCTCATATAAAAACGAAAATTTTATTCTTCTAAATTCACTATTAAAAAAAATTACTTCATTACTTAAATGAAATAACTTCACTGTCATTAGTAAATTTAAAGGTTCAGATATAGAAAATTCATTATATAAGCATCCATGAATTAATAGGGTTAGTAAAATAATATTAGCTAACTTTGTAACAAATGAAGATGGTACTGGTTTAGTACACATTGCACCTGGTTTTGGGCCTGATGATTTTATTGCATGCAAAAAATATGGCATAAGTGTTTATTGCCCAATTGATTCTTATGGTAAATTTGATAAATCAATTAATGACAATGAACTTATGGGTGTATTTTATGAAAAATCTAATCAAATAATAATTGATAGATTAAAAGCGCAAAATTCTCTTTTAGTTTCAGCTAAAATTAATCACTCGGCAGCTGTGGATTGAAGAACAAAAAAACCAATAATTTATCGAGCTACTAAACAGTGATTTATTAACATCGAAAAAATTAAAGATGAATTAAACAAATCAATTGAATTAGTTACTTTTTTTAATGAAAACAATAAAAAGCAATTAAAATCAATGATTTCTAATCGTAAAGAATGATGTATATCTAGACAAAGAATTTGAGGTGTGCCAATACCAATTATTTTTGATGAAAATAATAAGCCTATTTTTGACAAAGAATTAATCACTAACATAATTGAGTTAATAAAAAAATATGGAATTGATTCTTGATTCGAAAAACCTGTTGATTTTTTTCTCACAAAAAAATATTTATCCAATATTTCTTATAAAAAATTTACCAAAGAAAAAGATATTATGGATGTTTGGTTTGATTCAGGTAGTAGTTATAATGTAATAACATTTAATAAACTTAAATTGCCTTCTGACTTATATTTTGAAGGAAGTGATCAATTTAGAGGCTGATTTAATTCATCACTAATCTGTAGTGTTATTCAAAATTCGTGTGCACCATATAAGTCTTTATTATCCCATGGTTTTGTATTAGATGAACAAGGTAGAAAAATGTCAAAATCTTTAGGCAATGTAATTGATCCTAATGTTGTTTGTAATGAGTATGGGGCTGATATATTAAGATTATGGGCGGCAAATACAAATTTCCAACAGGATGTAAGGATATCAAAAAATATTTTATTGCAAACAGCAGAAATTTATAGAAGAATTAGAAATTCAATATTTAAGTTTATCTTATCTAATATTAGTGATTTTGAATTTAATAATGATGATTCTTCATATTATCTTGATGAAGTAGACAAGTATATTTTGTTCACTTTAAAAAATAATTTAAAAGAAATTACTGATGCATATAAAAAATATGAATTTTCTAACATTATTAAAATTATTAATTTGCATACAATACAATTATCAACATGATATTTCGATATCATAAAAGACTGCTTATATTGTGATGAAAAGAATAATAAGCACCGCTTAGGAATACAGACCGTGTTATATACAATATTAAGGACATATTTAATCTCTCTTGCACCAATAATCCCTCATACATGTGAAGAAGCATATCAATGCTTAAAAAACAAAAAAGAATCAATTTTTTTTGAGAAATTCACAGATGAAATTAATTTTAATGATCTAAATGTTAATGAAAATTATTTTCATAATTTTTTCAAAATTAAAGATAAGGTTTATTCAAAACTTGAAACATTAAAATTAAATGGAACAATTAGTAAAAATACAATGGCAAAAGTGAAAATAAAATTTAATAACAAATTTAATTTTAATGAAAATAACCTAAAGAAATATTTAAATGTTGCATGCGTTTTAATTGAAAATGACTCATCTATGGAAGAAAATGAATTTATTATAGAATGCTCTAATAGCAACTATAAAAGATGTGAACGTTGTTGAAATTATTATGAAGAAGGGAAATTATCCCATGATAACTTGTGCCCACGGTGCAAACACATTTTAGAATAAGTATATGCTCACATATTTTATATATTTGCTAAAAATAACAAGCAAAAAAATAATAATGTGGCTTTTTTTTCTTGCTTATATTTTGGTGCTATACATTTTCTTCATTTTCCTACCAATAAACTTGAATGAATGGGTAGGATATATTTGGAGTGAACGCGGAACCATTGCACAAATTATGGTATCTTACATGTTGTCGTTTTTTTCTGCTATCTTAGTAGTTTATATTTTTAGATCTTCATTAGAAGATGGATCAGAATTAATAATACAATCCAAACCACTGAAAAGAGAAAAACTTATACTAATAAAATTTTTAATTTTTGCTCTCTATACAGTTTTTTTTTCATTATTAACAATTGTTTTTATGTTTGCAGCTCTTTTTATACCAAATTCCAATAAAAACATAATATTTTCAGTTATTGCAACAATTGCTGCTCTAACATTTATTGAAATTATGTTTTTTGGTTCAATGGGAACTCTTTTATCATTATTCTTTAATAAAATAGTTGTCTTTATAGGGATTACAACAATCAATATTCTAAGCATAATCTACTCAATTATTTGTATGTCAATCCAAAAAGATCCAAAAGCCATTATTCAAAATTCAAAATCACAAACATCCTTGTCATACAACTATTGGACAAAAGATTGAAAGGTAGCAACAATTGGGCAAATTACAAGTATTAGTACAGACATAAACGATTTAACTAAATATTTTGATATTGACGAAATAAAAAATTATTGAAATGACATACAGAATAAATCTTTTGTAGATCCCTTATTGCTTTTTGACATACCAGAACATTTTTCATATATGGGAAATCTATTTTTATTAAAACATGCGTATGACACAAAAAATTCTTCATCAATTGGGGAAAATAAATGATATACATATGGAATTGAAAAATCTTTATTTGAAAAGAACAAATTGAATATAAATCTTAATGATGACAATTATGAATGAATGAATTTTGTTAAAAAAAATATTCCATATTTCTTAACTAACTATTCAAATTTGAATATATCTGTCTTAAAAGATTTTTTTATTAAATTAAATGGTGGGTTCAAAGAGTGAGAACACATATCATCAATAGAAAACTTAACATCACTCTTAGTTAATGGTTCTTCTATTCAATACAACTATCAAACTGAACAAATGAAAGAACAATGATTCAAATATTCGGGTATAGATAATTGAACAACCTCTACAGATTATGCAGCTGGTTTAATCTACAATGGTTCATCATTAAAAAATCACAAGCACATTCTCTTATCAAAACAATTAGAACCAACTCCATTTGAATGCAAATTATTTAACTATGTCTTATACAAATTACTTTATACTGATGATTGATTTAGTGATGTTATGAAAAAATCAACATCAACCTGATCATATAATGAACAAACATATGGAAATGATGATTTTCAACATGCTAAATGCCGGAAAATAGATGTAATACTTTATGATGAAATTTTTAAAAAATATGAAAAAGAATTAAATCTAAAAAATGAATATGACTATGGGATTGAATTTCTTAAATTAAAATATTTTTTATTTCATCAATTAACAGGATATTATGGTACAGATGATGTTGAAACTAATGATTATTCATCTGAAAAATCTGAGCAACAAATTAAAGTTAAGTGAACTGAATATTTCAAATTTTGTTTCTTGCCACAATTTAATTGTTTCACTGCACGTAATTATGAGAATATTGACAATAGTAGTTCAAAGAAATTAAGTGAACTATTTTCATATGGTTTTATACCACTTCCTTATTTATATGACAAAAATAAAGCACCTAGTGAAAATGCTATAAATTTTTTCATTGGAAAAAATCATGATGACATTTTGTCTAAATTCTCACCAACTTATGATGGTACTATGAAACCAAGTAATGATCTAGAAAATTATTTTGTTCAATTTAATATTAATAGTGATCAAAAGTGACAAAAACTAAAAAGGGATGATAAGAATTATTCATATGGTTGATTCTCTGAAATGGGGATAAGAGCGCAATCACTAATAAATTGAGCATCTAACACAAATACAAATATACCATCATATCTTGGCAAACCAATAAACAAATATGTAAATTACATATTTAAAACAAATATTAGTTCGCCAAATTTTCTATATGGTTCATTCATTTTTACAACCAAACAAAAAATAAGCAATTTATTTTTATATATTATTTATCTACTAATCTCACTAATTACAACTTCTACTAGTTTTAATTGCTATATTCGACATGACTTCAGCTAATTAACATAAATATGAATTATCAAAATTTGACTTTAAATGAATTAAAAAAAATTATCAAAGATAAAAATGAATTATCACATTTTTTATCTTCTGTTTCATCGTATTATGAAATAAAAAATGAATTTAATACAAAAACAAATAGTATCAAATTGAATTTTCTAAACAATAAGAAAGAAACTAACATAAATGATGAAAAAATAACTTATAAAAAAAATAAAGTTGACTATAAAAATTTAATTTTGAACTTAAAAAAATTATTTAAAGAATTATTAGAAAGCGATGTAGAAAAAAAACAACTTAATGAGAAAGAAATTAAATATGTAAAAAACTTAATATTTGAAATTTTGAAATGAAGAACTGGTAAAACGCATAAATTTTTTAAAAACGATATTGAAGAATATAAAAATTTAAAAAGTAAACCCATTCTTTATGTTAGAAACCTAACAAAATATTATCCCTTTAAAAAAATACCTACCATAAATAAACTTAATTTTTCTGTCTTCCCAGGTGAATTTCATGCTTTCATCGGTGCAAACGGAGCAGGAAAGACAACAACAATAAAATCATTAATAACTTCATACCAAAATTGGTCTGGAACAATATTGGTTGATGGGAAACCTAATATTAGTGAATCAGCGAAGAAAAAGATAGGATATATACCAGAAAAAGCAAATTTCCCTGAAAGAATTTCTACATTATCTTATCTAAAATGGATGGTCACTCTTTCAGGAATTAATCCAAAAGATGCAAAAGAAATAGCCAAAGAAAAATTAAAAGAATTGGGAATGTGAAATTTAAGACATAGATCCCCAAACACTTTTAGTAGTGGACAAAAAAAGAAAATACTACTAGCACAAGCACTAATCCATAATCCAGATATTATCATTATGGATGAACCTGTAGCCAATCTTGACCCAAAATCAAGAATAAATTTCTTTGATACTCTTTTAAAACTTAAAAATAAAAACAAATCTATTTTTATATCAAGCCACGTATTAGCCGAATTGGATATATATGCTGATTCATTAACAATACTTGATGGTGGAAAAATAATTTATTCTGGAAAAAAGGATAAACTTTTAAAAAAATTTGATAACAATGAATATTTAATAAAGATAGATCCAAAAGATAGTCAAAAATTCCTTAAACTAGTAAATGTTAAAAATGTTGAAATCATTAATGTATCTATAGAAAAAGGAGAATTCCTACTTAAGACTAATGATCAAAAATTGATCAAAAATATACAAAAGATAATGGTAGATAATAAAATATTTATTAACTCTTTTAATAAAAACCTTCCTTCTTTAGAAAATATTTACAAAAATCTAATTATATATGGAAGTGTAGATACATTAAATGAGGTTAAAAAATAATTTCACAAAAATGAATAATAGTGAAATTCTTCAATACAAACTTAAAAAAATCCCTCATTCACCTGGGTGCTACATATGGAAAGACAAATACAATCAAGTAATATATGTTGGAAAAGCAAAAGATTTATTTAAGCGAACACACCAATATTTTCTTAAAAATCGTGATCCTAAAACAACCAAGCTTGTTGAAAATATTTATGACATAGATTTTATAACTGTAAAAACAGAAAATGAATCATTAATTTTAGAAAATGATTTAATCAAAAAATATAAACCAAAATTTAATATCCTTTTAAAAGAGGGAAGTAATTACCCATATATAGTAGTAACCAATGAAAAAAATCCGCGCTTAATATATACAAGAATTAATAATATAAAAGGTAAATACTATGGACCATTTGCGACAAGTGAATCAAATCCATATAAAATTTATAAATTGTTAAATATCATTTTTCCTCTTAGAAAGTGTAGGCACATACCAAAGAAAAAATGCTTATACTATGATTTAAAACAATGTCTTGGACCATGCATAAAAAAAATAGATGACAATCAGTATTCAAAAATTTTTGATGATATAAATGCATTTTTTAAAGGAAATGATAAAAAAATAATCAATGAAATTTTGGAAAAAGAAAAAAAAGCAGCAAATTCATTCATGTATGAAGATGCAAAACTTTATAATGAAATTTTTAATAGCATAAAAAATTTAACTACTATAAAAAATATTTATTTTTCGTATGATAATCAAATTGATATTATTGGTTTTTATATAAACAAAAATTACATATCATTTGTTATATTTGCATATCGAAATAATAAATTATTAATTAAGAACAGACAAATTTCAGAAATTAATGGAGAAGTTTCAGATGTTGTATCAAATTATGTATTTCAATATTACAAGAATAATTTAAATTTACCGAAAAAATGCTTTGTTTCACTAGAGAATAAAATATTAAAAAATCTTTCTAAAGTACTAAATATCAATTTCAATAATCCTGATAAAGGAAAATATAAAGAGGCATTAATAAATGCTATGCAAAATGCTAAATTTCAATATGATTCAAATTTCTTGCAATATCTAAAAACTAAATCGATTTTAGATTTAGGATATAGTGAACTTAAATCAATACTAAAACTTAATAATTTAAGTTTGATCCATGTGTTTGATATATCAAATCTGTACAATGAAAATAAAGTTGGGGCAATGATTGCAATTGAAAATGGTGAGTTTAACAAAAATTTTTATCGTAGATTTATTGTGAAAAATAAAACCTTAAAAGGTGATGCCCATTATATGGGTGAGATTATTGAACGTGAATATACAAGGATTTTGAAATACAAAGAAGATTTACCAAATCTCATAATTGTTGATGGTGGCAAACAACAAACTGAGATAGCAAAGAAAATACTAAAAAAACTACGTTTGAATTTAATAATACCTGTGATAGGATTAACAAAAAATAAATTCCATAAAACTGAAAAAATTTATGCTGAAGGGAATAAATATATAAACATTGAAAAAAAATCAAATTTGTATATGTATCTTACAAAAATCCAAGATGAGATTCACCGCTTTGCTATTACATTTTTCCGAACAAAGAAAAATAATTCTATTTTAAAAACAAAATTAAATGAAATACCTGGACTTGGAACAAAAAAAATTGAAAAATTATTAGCACAATGGGATAACATAAGCAATATAAAAAATGCCAATATTGAAGAAATTTCACAAATCATTGGATACAAATTAGCTAAAATGCTAAAAAAACATCTTAATAGTGATTAAATTATTATTTTTAATTTATTGCTAACTACACTAGCATTGATTAAATTTGTATCTTCATATAGTTCACCATCACATTGATAAAATTTCTTATCAATAGTTAATTTAATTTTTTTGCATTTAAATTCTTTATGTTGCTTTAATGCATGTCCACCATACTTTAATAATTTAAATAAACTAGGAATAGTAAATAATCTATTTAACTTTTTAATATATGAAATAGTTAAATAACCATCATCGATTTGAGAATTCTCAGATATCTGGATTCCACCACCAAACCATTTTCCTTTACTTATAACAAAAACAATTGTTTTCTCATGACTTTCATGATTACTATCATCAACATTAAAGATGCATTCATTAACTGAAAAAAATAGACATTTTTTTATTGTAATGAACTTATAATTACTTTTACGTTTTTCCTTACACTCCTTAATAATGTGAGAATCAATACCAAAACCAAATGAATTTAAACAACGTATCTTATTATTAATGTTAATAAAATCTATAAATTTTCATTTATTGGAATTACTATATTTATCAATTAATTCATGTAACGAATTCCTATCAGTTTTTATATTTAGAAAAAAATCATTACCACGACCAACAGGTATTACACCAATTAAACATTTTTTGAAATCATTAATGCCATTAATTATTTCATGAAGAGTCCCATCCCCACCAATGCTAATAATCTTTACAATTTTATTATTCTTGGTAGTTAACTTATTGACAATATTTTTTGCATCACCTGGATATTTAGTAGAATGTAAAAAATATTTTATCTTTTTATACTTCATGTATTTTTCTATATCACAAAATGCATGATGATTTTTGCCATTATTTGATGCTGGATTAAAAATTAAATGTAACTCACTCATATATTTCATTATTTAGAAGTTAAACTGGCAACTTCATTCCATATGACATCATCATTATGATTGGGATCAAGCGATAAAAGGTGAAATCCATCATTATTTAAAATTATTTTATTATTTAAATTAACAAAGGGTAAGCACTTCTTTAACTTCTTATAGTTGTTCTTAAAATAAATATCATTTTTTGATTGAATATAAATAATATGTTTAAATTTATTTGATTTAATAAAACATTTCTTTAAAAACTTAAATGATTTATACATGCTTTTAAAAACAGCAATATTCAATAAGGTTGAACCATAAAACCTATCTCGCTGATTTAAATTGTTAACTATATTAATGACTTTCTTGTTATTTGTTATTAACGAAATGTTGTTATGAACATATTTGAAATTAATACCAAAAAAATATGAAATTAAGTGCTTCATAATTAACAAAAATTTATTGTCATTATTTCTTAAAACTAAATTATCTTTTTTTATAAATTTTTCTTGTATTGCTGAACTTATAACTTGAAATGGAGCGTTTCAGCAAATGATTGCATTGGGTAAATTAGGATAAAATTTAGCAAAAAGCAAAGATAAATTTCCTCCTCATGACTCACCAGAAATTATCAGCTTTTTTCTCTTATCTGGATAATTTTCAGTAACTTTTAAGATAAAAGAACATAAAAATTTTATATACCATTTATAATTTTTTTTTGGTTTTTTCATACTTAAATTTCTAGGTGATAAGTCAATACCAATAAATGAAAAATTCCTTATTTTAGGAATATTAAAATAATTAGCAATTGATGAAGGCATATTTGCAGGACAAATATAAATCACTATTCATAATTTCTCCTTCAAGTCATCTGTTGAATAAAAATAAACTTTTTTTTTATTTAACTCAATAAATTGTTTATATAGCATTGCAAACAAAAAGCAAATTATGCAAAATATTCTAAGTTGATATTAATATTTATAATAGATTATAAATATCATATTTTTCAATTAATATATGTCTTTAACAAGCTTAAATATATTTGCACCAAGTCGGAAAATATTAAATAAGGCAAAAAAAATAGCCAATTATATTGAGAGTTTGAAATATTCTTTTAGAAAAAAATCAAATGAAGAATTGTCAAATATGACAAATCTATTTATCCAACGTTTAAAAAGCGGGCAAAGTCTAGATGATATTTTGCCTGAAGCTATTGCTACAGCTAGAGAAGCTATATATCGTGTTCATAATCTTTTTGCATATAAAGTCCAAATAATTGGAGCAATTGTTGCTCATGATGGTGATTTTGCTGAAATGTATACTGGTGAAGGTAAAACACTAGTTATTGTTTTAGTTGCATATTTAAATGCACTATTAAAACGAGGGGTGCATATTGTTACAGTTAATGAATATTTGGTTCAACGTGATGCACAATTTTGTGCACAAGCCCTAAATCCATTAGGAATTACTGTAGGCTATAATTTAGCAGCATTTGATTTTAGGAAAAAAAAGGAAATGTTCAAATGTGATATTACATATACAACCAACTCTGAACTTGGATTTGATTATCTAAGAGATAATATGGTTCATAATATCAATGACAAAGTTATTAGAGAATTAAGTTTTGCAATAATTGATGAAGCCGATTCTGTTTTAATAGATGAAGCTCGTGTTCCATTAATTATTTCAGGCCAACCAAAACAAGATGTATCATTTTACATTGAAGCTGATGAATTTGCCAACACATTGATTAATGAAGATTACAAAATTGATATGGAGTCACATTCAATAAACCTTACAGATTCAGGAGTTAAAAAAGCTGAAAAATACTATGGAGTTAAAAATTTATTTAATATAGAAAATTCCACACTTTACCATAAAATTAAAAATGCATTAACTGCTAACTTTATTCTTCAAAATGGAGTTGAATATATAGTACAGAATGATAAAATTGCACTAGTTGATCAATTTACTGGTCGTGTGCTTCAAGATAGAAGTTATAATGCAGGTCTTCACCAAGCGATACAAGCTAAAGAAAAAGTAAAAATTGATCCTGAAAATGTTACTGTTGCAACTATTACATATCAATCATTTTTCCGTTTATATGGAAAACTTGCAGGAGTATCAGGAACAGCACAAACTGAAGCTGAAGAATTCTTAAAAATTTATAACATGGTTGTTGTTAGTATACCAACAAATAAACCAGTAATTAGAAAAGACAAAAATGATTACATATTTACAAATAAATTATCTAAATGAACTCATGTTGCAGAAGAAATTAGCCGAGTAAATAAAACTGGTCAACCTATACTTGTTGGTACTGAATCTGTAGAGGATTCAGAAGAATTAGTCCATTTTTTGCGAAACAAAGGATTAAAATTTCAATTACTAAATGCAAAGAATAATGCAAAAGAAGCACTAATAGTATCCAATGCTGGTCAAAAAGGAATGATAACAATTTCAACAAACATGGCCGGTAGAGGTACTGACATCAAACTTGGTAAAGGTGTTGCTGAACTTGGTGGATTATATGTTATAGGTACTGCTCATCACGAGTCAAGAAGAATTGACAACCAGTTAAGAGGTAGAAGTGGAAGGCAGGGTGATCCTGGAGTAACAAGATTTTTTGTTTCACTTGAAGATACTTTATTTAAACGTTTCGCCATTGAAAAAGCTAAAAAAGCTAATCTTAAACTAGACAATGAATATTATGATTCTTGATTCTTTACAAGACTTATAAAAAATGCACAAAAAAAAGTTGAAGCACTAAATTATGACATGAGAAAAAATTTAATTGATTATGACTCGGTTCTATCTAATCAACGTGAGCTTATTTATAAACAAAGGGATCAAATTTTAAAAAATTTAACAAATATCGAAATTGCTAAAAATATGGCAAAAATTATAAGCAAGATGCTTGCTGAAAAATGTGTTGTTTCAAACAAACATTTATTTGTTGAAAAAGATAATATAGCAAAAATAGTTAACGAACAAATTTTCAATTACAATATTGTGTCACCTGACTTTTTTATTGAAAAAACAGCTACCGAAGCAGCTAATATTGTTCATAAAATAATCTGTTTATCAATAGATAAAAGGGTTGAACTCTTAACATTAGAAAGGGCAAATAACTTATTCAAAAATATTATGATCCAAGCTCTAGATAATGCATGGACTAAACATCTTGATTTATTAATAAAAATTAGAGAAGGTGTTTCATTGAGAAGTTTTGAGCAAAGATCACCATTAAACATTTATGTTGAAGAAGCAGATAATCATTTTAAAGAAATGAAAACACTAGTAGCAAATCAATGTGTATGCAGTATAAATAGGATATATATTCCAAAAATTAATGAAGCAATTATGAATGAATTAAATAGCATTCTGCCAAATTTAAAAATTGATGAGGCAGCTTTTGATAGATTAAAGGAAGAAAACAAAAACAAGATAATTGAGAATGCATTTAATGCTAAACCAACATTCAACATTAAATTTACTAGTGCTCAATCATCTGATGTTTCAGATACACAAGTTGACTCTAAAGAAATATTAAAACAGAAAATTAAGCAAATCCAAGAAAATCAAGTTAAAAATAGTGAAAATAGTAACAAATAAAATTTTATTATTAACTTTATATTTGTTATGCCAAATGATAAATTTAAACTAACAACTACATTGAAACCTGTAGGCGATCAAATCACAGCAATTAATGATTTAGTAAAAAACATCAAAAATGGAAAAAAATCACAAGTCCTACTAGGTGCTACAGGAACAGGAAAAACTTTTACAATTGCAAATGTAATAAATCAAATTCAAGAAAATACCTTAATAATTGTTCACAATAAAGTTATAGCTGCCCAACTATATGGCGAATTTAAAGAACTATTTAAAGAAAATAATGTTGAGTATTATATATCTTACTTTGACTTTTACCAGCCTGAAGCATATATCCCTCAACGTGATTTGTACATTGAAAAAAATGCTCAAAGAAATGACAATATAGAAATGATGAGGCTATCAACAATATCATCATTATCTACTAAAAAAAAATGTATTGTTGTTGCTTCTGTTGCTGCAATATATGCATCTGTTGCGCCAAATGATTTTGAAGAATTTAAATTTTTGATAAGAGTTGGATTAAATATTAAATATAAAGACATTACTTACAAATTAATCAAATTGCAATATCAAAGAAATGATATTGAATTAAAGCCAGGAACATTTAGAGTTAGAGGTGATGTAATTGAATTAGCACCAGGAACAGATGATACATATACAGTGCGTTTTTCAATGTTTGGTGATACTATAGAATCAATAATGATTATTGATCCAATAACTGGGAAGACTAAAAAGAAAGTAAATGAATACTTAATTACGCCGGCTAATGAATACATAATGAACACTTCGCGAATTGAAGAATCATTAAATCGAATAAGTAATGAACTAAAAGATCAAATTGCATATTTTAAACAAAACGGCATGCTATTAGAAGCACAAAGAATTGAAAAGCGAACTAAAAATGACTTAGAATCTATGAGAGAATTAGGTTTTTGCCCCGGAATTGAAAACTATTCAAGACATCTAGAACTACGAAATAAAGGTGAAACACCTTATACAATTTTTGACTATTTTAAGAGTAAAAATTGACTTTTAGTTATTGATGAATCGCACATGACTATACCTCAAATTAGAGGAATGTATAACACTGATCACAATAGAAAAAAAGTTTTGGTTGACTATGGATTTAGATTGCCTAGTGCACTGGATAATAGACCATTAAATTTCGAAGAATTTAATAAAAAAATTAAAAATGTCATTTATTGCTCTGCAACACCAAATGAATATGAAATTAAAAAATCTAACAACATAGTTATCGAACAAATAACACGTCCAACAGGATTGCTTGATCCAACTATAGAAATAAAGCCAACAAAATATCAGGTGGATGATTTAGTTGAACAATTAACTAATCAAATAAAAAAAAATGAAAAAACATTCATTGTTGTATTAACTATTAAAATGGCTGAGACGCTTACAGAATTTTTAAAAAATCAAAAATTTAAAATTGCTTACTTACATCATGGATTAAAACCTTTGCAGAGATCAAAAATTATTAATGATTTAAGAAGAAATAAATATGATGCTATAGTTGGAATAAACCTACTCCGAGAAGGATTGGATGTACCAGAAGTATCATTAATTTGCATTTTTGATGCTGATAAGCCAGGAATATTTAGAAATGAAAAAGCACTAATACAAATATTCGGTCGTGCTGCACGTAATAAAAATGGACATATTATTATGTATGCTGATAGCACAACTATTGATATGAAAAAAGCAATAGACGAAACAAACAGAAGAAGAAAAATCCAAATGGAATATAACAAAAAAAATAACATAATACCTGAAACAATAAAAAAAGAAATAAGAAATGACTTTCTTACTGACGAAGAAGCAAAAATTCTTGAAGAATACAATGAAATGAAAAAGAAAAAGAAGACCAATAAAAACAAATATTCTGCAGCAATTAATAAATTGAAAAAAGAAATGCTTAATGCAGCAAAAAATAAAGAATATGAACGCGCAGCATATTTGCGTGATTTAGTAATAGAGTATGAAGGGAATTTGAATAACTAAATTATTACAAAGAATGAAATTTTTTATTGAAATATGCAATTGCAGAATTAAAATTTTTATTCATCAATTTAATAGCACTTTTTGAAATGTTCTTGTAATTTAATTTTGCTTTATCCAAATCTTGTACAAAATATGTTTGTACTCCATAGCTAATAGCAAATTTTTTTAATAAATCTTCTTTTTCGGTTACTACGACAATTGTTGCAGCTGGGCGAATAGCACTTAAGGCTCGTATTAATAGATTGTCATTTGAAAATAATACAACAAAATCAAATTTAAATAATTGCTGAAACTTTTTATAATCAGGCAGAACTTTTTTTGCAATTTTTTTTGCTTGACGATAAATATCACCTTTAAATATACTTTTAGAAAAATAATAATTTATTGCACGGTTATAATCAAATAGCAATTCACTTGAAACATTAATTGTTGCCATTGTTTCTATTGCAATAATTGGAAAGAGACCTTGTGCAGATTCACCAGAGAGCATTGTTGCATCTGCTCCTCTTTCAACTGCAAAAAAAACATCAGTAACTTCTGCACGTGTCGGCTGAACATTACGTTCTAATGAATCTAACATTTGTGTAGCAACAATGCATGGTTTACCTGAAAAACGACACTTACGTATTATCTGTTTCTCTCAATATGGAACATCATAATAATTAATATCTAGAGCCAAGTCACCTCTTGCTATCATAATCCCATCTGATGCACTTATTATTTCGTCAATATTATCAATAGCCTCAGAATTTTCAATTTTACTTATAATTTGAATATTTCTTTTGCCAGATGAAACCAAGATATCTCTTATTGATTTGATATTATCTTTTGAAGCAACAAAACTAGCAGCTATATAATCAACATCATTTTTGCAACCAAAAGCAATATCATTCTTGTCTTTGTTTGATAAAAAATCCATCGAATATTTTGAGCCTGGGAGATTTATACGCTTATTATCAAATAATGTATGTGTATTAATAATTTTGCTTCTAATTTTCCCTTCTTTTCGTGAAAATCATTCAACAATCAGTTCTAACTTACCATCATCCACCAAGATTGATTGTCCAATTTTAATATCATCTGCCATGTTATATTTTTCATTTGTTGGAATGACAGAAAATTCTTTTGAATTACCAATAATCTTCTTTAATGTATAAATGACTACAGTATGATTCATTTCAAACTTACATTTACCATTAACAAATTTTCCGCACCTAATCTCTGGTCCTTTAGTATCTAACATTATTGCAACATTCTTTTTTAATTCAAATGCAGCTTTTCTTATTAGCCTAATTTTTACTTCATGTTCTTCATAAGAACCATGAGAAAAATTCAAGCGAAAACATGAAACACCTAAGTTGATTGCTTTTTTAATTTTTTCAACTGCCTCATTTACTTTATTCTTGTAATTCTGACTATCTAAATTTTTTAATGTCAACTCAGTTGGAACAAAAGCGGGGCCTATAGTAATAATAATTTTTGTTCTTTTTGTGTATTTTTCTAATATGTCATTCATGTTACTAAAATTTGTTATAAGAAAAATAATCAAGCAAATCGATAGAATTTGTCTTCTTTGGGAGACAATTTATACTATCATGTAGGTCTAAAGCAAATATTTTATTAAACTTGTAGCATAAGGCTGCAGATTTTTTATTTTTTCTTGCATAATCTACAGCAAAACTACCCATACGTGATGCTAATATTCTATCTTCAGCTGTTGGTGTCCCACCTCTTTGTATATATCCTAAAACATCTACACGACAATGTCTTTTAGTTTTCTTGCTGATTAAATCAGCAATTTCTTTTAATGTAGGTAAACCATTAAATCCGTATATTTTCTCGCAAACAATTATTAAACATGATCTGTGTCCATTTTTTGCTGATTGTTTAGAAATTTCTATTATCTCATCTGCAGATAAAATATTATCTGTAGTAACTACGCCTTCTGCTTGAGTTGCAAAAGCAGCACAAATTGCTAAATCTGGGAAACGCCTTCCCATAACTTCAACTAATATAATGCCATTATGAGAATCAAAAGAATTTCTTATATTATCAATACTCGATACTATTGAATTTAATGCAGTAGAAAAACCAATTGTTTTGGATGTTGAAGCAATATCATTGTCTATAGTACCTGGTATACAGATCACATGCACACCAAGCTTCGATAATTCTAATGCGCCACGATAACTCCCATCTCCACCAATAACAAATAAACAATCAATTTTATGTTTAACTAAATTTTTTTTTGCCTTTAGTAAAACTTCCTTTTTTTTCATTTCAGGAAACCTACTGGACCCAATAATAACATTACCAGAAGCATAAAAATATGTCAAATTTTGCAAAATAGGTTTAAAAAATAAATTATTAACCAATCCTTTATATCCATCATTTATTAATTCACATTTTATTTTCAAACTAGCAGCTTTTCTAACTAATGTGATGATAACATTGTTCATTCCTGGGGAATTTCCACCAGATGCAAGAATAGCAATTTTTTTTAGCATCGTTGTTCTCCTGAAGCGATTTGTTCTATATTAGTTAATGATTTGATACCATCAAATTTAGATTTTGTGTAAAGCGAATCTTCAATTTCAAATAATCTGTTATATTTACATGTCCTTTCGCTTCGACAAACTGAACCTGTTTTAATTTGTTTTGCATCTAAAGCAACGGCAAGATCCGCAATTGATGTATCTTCAGTTTCTCCACTCCTATGAGATATGATTGCACCTAAATTATTTTTTTTAGCTAATAAAACTGTATTAATTGTTTCAGTTAATGTACCTATTTGGTTAAGTTTTATCAAAATTGCATTAGTTGATTTTGATTCTATACCTTTTTTGAGAAGTTCAATATTAGTACAATACAAATCATCACCAACTATTTGAACTTTTTTTCCTAATGTTGCTGTCAACTTTGCAAAACCTGTTCAGTCTGATTCAGCAAGTCCATCTTCAATAGAAATTATTGGAAATTTTTCAACCAATGTTTTTAAATAAGCAATCATCTGGCTTGAATCTTTTTGCCCTAAAGTGTTATCCATAACTTTATTAGCTATTGCTTTTGAGAAAATATATTTTTTTGTAGATTGGTCATACAATTCACTCGCAGCACAATCAAGTGCAATAGCAACATCTTTATTAACTCCTGGATGATACCCAGCTTGCTTAATTGCTTGAGTCATTAATTCAAGTGCATCAACATGATTTTTTAGATTCGGAGCAAACCCACCTTCATCTCCTTTTCCAGTTGATTGTTTTTTCTCGATAAGTATTTTTTGGAGTGAATAAAAACATTCACTTGAAATTCTTAAAGCATTTCTAAAATTTTTTGCACCTACAGGAACAAACATAAATTCTTGAAAATCTAAACTGTTGTTTGCATGAGCTCCACCATTAACCACATTCAACATTGGTAATGGCATAGTATAAACATCATATTTATCTTTTAAGATAAACCTTCTAATATACTCATATAATTCCAAACCTTTTATTTTTGCTGACACATTAGCACATGCTAATGAAACAGCCAAGATTGCATTTGCTCCAAGTTTAGATTTATTTGGCGTTCCATCAATTTCAATCATTTTTTTATCAATGTAACTCTGTTTTGTTGGGTCGCAATTATATAGATAAGGAGCTAAAATATTATTTATATTGTTTACAGCATTCAATACACCTTTGCCATTAAATCTATTTTTGTCATTATCTCTAAGCTCAATAGCTTCTGATACACCTGTACTTGCTCCTGAAGGTACCATTGCTTTACCTTTTAAACCATTTTTCAACGTTATTTCACATGCAACAGTGGGAAAACCACGAGAATCTAAAATTTCATAACCATGAATTTTATCAATATTGAATTTTGAACTAAAAACAAACATATTTATTCCTTAACTAACACAACATTTATTAACATTAACTTTAAGTAACTTATTATAGATGATGAAATTGAATAAATATAGCAAATATTTATTTAAATAAATATATACTCTTATAAGTAATACATTTATGTTATCTACATCACTTTCATAAACGTATTCTTTCTTAATTTTGTCTTTCATTAAAAATTAAGTTATAACCACAAAGGAGATTATTATGGCAAGTTATGAGATTTTAACAATAATTAATGGTAATTTATCTGAATCTGAAGCTGTTTCGGAATTAAATAAATTGACAAAAACCATTAATAAAAGTCAAGATTTTAAACAAATCAATATTGGGTTAAAGGATTTAGCTTACAAGATAAAAGGCTATACAAAAGGTTGATATTTTCAACTTAACTTTATTTCTTCAATACCCAAAGATATTTTTGAGTTTGATCGTATAACAAAAATTAATAAAAATGTTATCAGACATTTAATAATAAACCTTGATAAAGATTATGGTGCTAAAGCATTAAAAAATAAGAAGAAAGTTGACAAAGCTGCAAAGAAGGCAGAAATATATAAAAAGAAAATGGAACAACTTGCAATTGAAAAAGAAAATTTTAAAAAAATGGAACAACAACTGCAAATAAATGAATCTGAAATTAAGGAAAAAAATCATGAATAAAGTTATTTTAATTGGACGTTTAACTGCTGATCCAGAAAGCAAAATTTCAGCAAATGGTGTAAATAGAGTTACATTTGACATAGCAGTTAATGATACATATAATTCAAAAAAGAGAACGACATTTATTCCATGTGTAGCATGAAATAATCAAGCAAACTTCATACAGTCATATTTAAAAAAAGGAAATTTAGTATGTGTCAATGGGAAAATTGATAGACGAAGTTTTATCAGCAACAAAACAAATAAAAATATGACCATTTTTAATGTTACTGTAGAAAATATTGAATCACTAAATAATAAAAATCAAAATGATGAACAAAAAACTAAAAGTAATGTTGACACACAAATTCCATTTGATGATCTATTTCCTGAATCAGCAACAAATAACATTGAAATTAGTGAGCAAAAATTAGATAATACATCAAATCATAATACTCAGCAAGATGATGTTGAATGGTTTGATGAATTAAATAATAAAAATAATAATTAAAGGAGAGAAAAAAATAAAATGGAAAAGAAAAATAATAATGCCTCTACTAAAACTACAAATACAGAGCGAACAACTGGAAGAAAATTTATAAAAAAATACAAATTTTTAATAAAAAGACCATGTCCTCTATGTTCACAAGGTGTCTTACATGTTGACTATAAGAATATTGAATTATTAAATAAATTCATAGCTAACAATGGAAAAATTTTACCACGAAGAATTACTAATCTTTGTGCTAAACATCAAAAAATGATAACAAATGCTATAAAACGTGCACGAATAATGGCATTAATTCCATTTATTAGAGGTTAGATTAATCAAATGAAAGTTATTCTTCTTCAAGATGTAAAAAATCTAGGGAAAAAAAACGACATTGTTAATGTTGCTGATGGATATTATAAAAATTTCCTTTTGCCTAAAAAATATGCTGTTGTATGTTCTAAAAATAGTCTAGAACATTTAAAAGAAGACTTAAAAATTCAAAATGAAAATGAAGAAAAAAATATCAAGGATGCAATTCAACTCAAAAAACAAATAGAAAATATAACTCTAAATTTTAGTTTAAAAACCAATTCTGGTAATGTTTTTGGGTCAATTAGTCAAAAACAAATAATTGATTCATTAAAAGAAAAAGGTATTCTCATTAGTAAATATATGTTCAGTAATGATTTTCAAAGTTTAAAAATTGGCAAAGCAAACATACCGCTAAACCTTTATAAAAATGTTGTTGCCAAATTAACTGTATTAGTTACTGAATCATAATAAATACAATAAAAAAAATGTCAAACAAAAATAATAATCCAAAAATTGATAATTCCAAATATGAACGATATATCATTAGCTGTATGCTTAATGACACAAATGTACTCGAAAATGCAATAACAAAATTGACATATTCTGATTTTTCGAATCTTACATATAAATATATTTTTTTAGCAATTAGCAATATATACAAAGTTGGTAAGCAAATAAATGTATCTTTATTAATTGAAAATATTAAATCTAATGAAAATTTATCAAACAACATAAAAAATTTTAATGAAATTATTAATATTGTGAATTCTGAATACACATCAAGTGCTGATGCTGATGTATATATTGATTACGTGAAAGAGCAATCAATTATTTCACAAATAAATAATTTTGGCAAAAAATTAGTAGATTTTAAACCTGAATTAATGAATTTTAATGAAAATATATTTAATGCCCTAACTGAATTTACAAATATTATAAATTCGAAGAAAATTGATCAGATCCATCCAATAAGTGAAATTATTAATTCTTATCGCAATCAATTAGCTAATTTAATCAATAAAGACACTTCAAAAATATCAGGCCTTGATACTGGTTTTAAAGGAATAAACAATCTGACAGATGGATTCCAAAAAGGGGACTTAATTATTCTTGCAGCAAGACCGGGTGTAGGAAAAACTGCATTAGCATTGAACTTTATATTAAATAGTGCAAAATCAATCTTAAATACAAAAAATTTTAATCAAATCAAAAAAAAGCCATTAATAGTTCTTTTTTCTATTGAAATGTCAGCAAAGCAAGTTATACAACGAATGATTGCCAATGAGTCGACCGTAGATCTTAAAAAAATACAAAGAGGAAACTTATCTCCTATAGAATATGATAGTTTATCTATGACTCTATCATTGCTAGCTAAATTACCAATTATTATTGATGATTCGAGTGATCTTTCAATAATTGACATTCAATCAAAACTAAAGCAACTGTCAGCTAACTATGATATAAAACTAGTTGTAGTAGACTATCTACAATTATTGAAAGGGAATACAGGAAACAAATTTGCAAACATTAATAGACAACAAGAAGTTTCTAATATTTCAAGACTACTAAAAATTATTGCACGTCAAAACAACACACCAATTTTAGCATTGGCACAATTATCAAGGGCAATAGAACAAAGAGCAAAAGCATCAACTGACGAAAATCCTCACCCATTACTATCAGATTTAAGGGAATCAGGGGCAATTGAACAAGACGCTGATATAGTAAGTTTCCTATACTATAGATATAAAAAAGATAATTTAGATAATAATGAAGTTAATCCATTAAATGCAGAAGAAATAGAATACATAATAGAAAAGCATCGGAATGGAGCTACTGGAAAAGTTGTTCTTAACTTCATTAAAAATTATGGAAAATTTACAGAATATGATAAAAAAGAAATCAAATAATTTCATGAAATTAAGAAGAATAAAAGCAAAAAATAAATTAAAAAGATATATTGCAGTTCATTTGGCAATAATTGTTACTTTATTTATGCCAATGGTTACTTTAACTTCATGTTCAAATATATCACAACACTTAATTCCTATTTCAACAAATACTAATCCATATGATGGAAGTAAAGTTCTAGATCCATTCATTGAAAATGGTCAATATGAAGAAAGCACAAAAGAAATAGAAGATAATAAAAAAAATATCATTTGATATTTGCCAGAAAATTATAAATTTACAAGATCATACAATGCTAACTTTTCACCAGAAATTAATGATTTATATGCATATTCGTATAACACAAATAATCCAAATCTTAAATACTCTAATGAAGACAACCAAAAGCCATGAACTTTTAAAAAAGATTTATTTAATGATAGTAAATGAATATCTACAAAAGATCATTATGATACAACTTCATTTCAAAATTACAACATATATATAGCTATGAATTCAACAAATTTGATCACTAATAATTTGTTATCACTTATAGGATATATGAATAAATGCCAGACAAAAATTATTCAACAAAAAAATAATGATGAAATATCTAAAAAACTTTCAATAATATATGCAAATAATGAGAAAAGTGGTTTTGAAAAAGGAGAAATAGGAAGTCAAACAAATACAAATTTTTTTGAATTTTGTTATGACGAAGCTAATTTACTTTCACAGGGAAATTCTCATTTCAAATTTGGTCCATATGATGTTGAATGAAAAGCTAAAAAATCTGGAGTTGATTTAAGTGAAAAAAATAATTCTCCCTTCCCACTTTTAAATGAAAAAAAAGAATTAATTGATTTTAATTATGATAACCAAGAAAATCTAAATAAAAAAATACCACCATTTGTAATGACAAATGATGGAGTAGGAAATTATAAATATGAAGGTGACAATAAATGGACATATGAAAGAAAAGAAATAAGTGATAATAATTTTTCAAAATATTTTCAATATGCTTATGATGATGGCATTTGCACAGACTTAACAAGTATAGCAAATGTGCCAGTATTAATAAAATTAAATAACATATTAAATGGGTATTATGACCCAATGATGGATAAAAATTCTATTTTTAATAGTGATTGGTTATCTACAGATAAAATAGCAATAAATAATGCAATCAATGCAACAAATGTATGATCATCATTTAAAAATAAAACTGATTCAGAACCAAAAATTAGTGGTTTATCTTTTAATCAAACCTTTCCTTCTAGTAGCCAATCTACAGAACCAACAAAGTATGATGGTTGATGAGAAACAGAAAAAATAGACTTAACAAAAATTGATCCAACTATAAAATTTTGAATTGAAAACAACGACATCAATACGGGTGATTTTATTGCATTAGCAAACTATACATTAACAGAAATTAATTATGAGTATAAAAACAAAAAAAATGAATCAGTTCATTTTAAAACAAAAGTTCCATATTTTAATGGATATAGCACAATTTTTCCAGCATATCTAGCATTCAACACTAAATGCTACAAACAAATTAATATCGATGATAAAGATAATTCATATAAATCATGAGTATTAGATTTCTCTGATGAAAAAGAGCTATCAAAAAATTTTTACAAAATAATAAACAATTTAATGAATTTTAAAATCGAGACAATTAATGAAATTGAATTCAAACGATCATTTGACTTATTTAATAATGATCCATTTGCAATCTTTAAATGAATGTATAATTGTTTTCCAAATGGTGATTTTACAACAAGGAAAAATACTGTTAAATCATCTGAAATCTACAAATTAGTTTATTAATGGAAATAAAAATAGCAACTAACTGAAATACCCTTTTTAATCAGTTATTTAAATTTCCGTTTTATACTTCAATTCTTAATAGTGTTGAAAAACAATATGATGAAAAAATTATTTTTCCAGAAAAAAATAAAATTTTTGAGTGCTTTAATTATTTTGATTATGAATTAACAAAAGTTGTTATACTTGGACAAGATCCATATTATACCCCTGGATATGCAAATGGTCTTGCATTTAGTGTAAAAAATAATACTCTTCCAAAAACACTAAAAAACATATTAATAGAATTAAATAATGACTTAAAAATAAAAAGAACAAGTGGGGATTTATCAGATTGAGCAAGACAAGGAGTTTTACTATTAAATTCAATACTTACAGTTGAATCAAATAAACCTTTATCACATAAGGCTCTGGGTTGAGAATACATAACAGATGAAATTATTAAATTCCTTAATAAAAAATGTAAAAATCTTGTATACATTTTATGAGGAAATAAATCCATATCTAAACAAAAATTTATAAATGAAAAAAACAATTTAGTAATTAAATCGTCCCATCCTTCCCCTTTAAGTGCAAATAGAAATTTTTTTGGTTCTAAACCATTTTCAAAGGCAAATAATTATCTTAAAAAATATTTAAAAAAAGAAATTAATTGATAATTTCAATTAATAATTACTTTTCATTATAAATAGACTTAAGTACATATATTCTTTTTTTCATATCATTAACAATTTTCTTATCTAGGTGAAAACTGTCTTTTGATGACAAATCAATTATATTTTGTAGTGCAGCATCAACTTTTTGAAAAATATCCTCATTTTTTTTATTTGAAAAATAAAAAAAATCTGTGTATATATCTAATACATTATTGTCAAATTTGAAAATTCCTGAATTAGCCACTGCTCTTACAATGTTGCCTTCTAAATCACCTATATAACAAGCTGTCTGAAAAAATGAACTAACAATTGGAGCATGATGGGGTAATAATAAAATTTGGCCTCCAATTGCTTTAATTCTAAATTGTGAAATTCTATCAGTAAAAAATGTCCCAGTTGGTAAATTAACTCTTATAGTAAAATTACTTTTCATTTGGTTCTTCCTTAGCTCGTTTATAAACTTGATCTATATCAGAAGCATATAAAAAATGTTTTTCATGAATTGAATCACATTTACCATTAATAATTTCTCTAAATGATCTTACAGTATCAGATATCTTAACATATGCTCCAGCATATCCACTAAATTTTTCAGCTACGAAAAATGGTTGCGATAAAAAATTCCTTATTTTTCGTGCCCTGCTAACAATAATTTTATCATCTTCAGATAATTCATCCATACCTAAAATTGCAATAATATCATGTAGTTTTTCATATTTTTGTAATATTGATTGTACTTGCTTAGCAACTTTATAATGCTCAACACCAACAATATTTGGATCAAGCAAACGACTATTTGATTCTAAAGGAGAAATTGCAGGGTATATTCCTAAAGAAGCTATCTTTCGGTCCAATACTGTCTTTGCATCTAAGTGAGAAAATGTTGTTGCAGGTGCAGGATCAGTCAAATCATCTGCAGGTACATAAATAGCTTGAACAGATGTTATACTACCATGTTTTGTGGAAGTTATTCGTTCTTGTAACAATCCCATTTCATACTCCAAAGTTGGTTGATATCCTGCAGCAGATGGTATTCTCCCCAACAATGCAGAAACCTCACTCCCTGCTTGTGTAAAACGATAAATATTATCAATAAATAGCAAAACATCTTGATGTTTTTCATCCCTAAAATATTCAGCCATTGTTAAACCAGTTAATGCAACTCTCATTCTTGCACCAGGTGGTTCATTCATTTGACCAAAAACTAATGCTGTTTTATCAATTACTCCGCCATCCTTCATTTCATAATATAAATCATTGCCTTCACGCGATCGTTCTCCAACACCTGCAAATATTGATAAACCACCTTTTGATACAGCAATGTTATGAATTAATTCTTGAACTAATACAGTTTTCCCTACACCTGCACCACCAAATAATCCAATTTTACCACCTTTCATGTATGGCATAAGTAGATCAATTATTTTAATGCCTGTTTCTAAAATTTCAATTTTTGTTGACTGATCTTCTAACTTTGGTGGTTGTTTATGAATTGGAGAATATTTAATATTTTTTATTGGTGATGATAAATCATCAATGGTCTCGCCAATAACATTGAACATTCTCCCCAAAACCCCATCACCAACGGGTACAGAAATTGGATTATGTGTTTGTTTAACAATTTGGCCCCTGAACAAACCATCTGTTCTTTGCATTGATATACATTTAACAATTTCATCACCCGATATTTGTTCAACTTCTAAAACAATATTTTTTTTATTGCCAATAGGAACAATCAATGCATCATTAATTTCTGGAAGTTTATTCTCAGGAAATTTAACACTAACTACTGGGCCAATTATTTCAACTATTTTTCCAGAATCATCATTATTATTCCGTATGTTATTAGCCATAACTTAACTAATGTCCCTCCCTGAAATTATCTCATTTATTTCTTGAGTTATTTTTTCTTGTCTTATTTGATTGTATTTAACCATTAATTCATTTTTAATTTTTTTAACATTATCATTAGCATTTTTCATAGCTGATTGACGGGCAGAAAATTCACATAATGTTGATTCTATACAACATGAATGTAAAAATGAAGAAAAGAAAAATAATAAAAAATTGATAAATATTTTTTCTTTATTTGGCTCATAACTAATAACCTGATTCAAACTATTCAAATCAGTGTTCGGATTTATTTTGTTTATACTAGTAAAAAAAGTTTTATCAATTGGTAAAAAACTAAAAATTTTAGGAGAAAATTTTAAAGCATTGATATAAGATGTATAAACAATAAAAATATTATCATATAACCCTTCAAAATAATCACTAATTATTTTTTTTCCAATTGCAGATTCTATCATACTAAAATTATCATTTAAATCAAACCTATAAAAACTAATTATCTGCTTTCTGTACCCACAAGATCTTAGATAATTAAAACCACCTTGACCAATAACAATTATGTCATCATTACTATCTAATAGATTAAGCAAAAATTTACATATTGTTATATTATATGATCCACATAAGCCCATAGAAGAGGATATCAAAACATATAACTTCTTTTTTGAGTCATTAATTTTTTTTAAATATTTGTTATTAACATTAGAAGCAGAATTAATTAATTCAGACATTATTTGAAATGTGTTATAAGTAAATTTTTTAGAATCTTCAAACTTTGATTTAATCGATTTAATCTTTGCAATAGATACCAATTCCATGGCTTGTGAAATTTTATCTATCATAGAAATAACACCTATTCTTTTTTTTATCCCATTAATTGATTCCATAATGCACCAAATTAAAACTTTTTAAAAATATTTATATCTCCATATTTTTTTGGATCATAATCTTTTATCTTACTAACAAATTGCTTAACAAATGACTTAATAAGGGCTGACATTTCATTAATCATATCGTTAGTAAATTCTTTTTTCTCAACTAAAATTTTTCTTATTTTATGTTTATTAATAAATGTAGGCAATTCTTCTTTAAATAATGAAATTTTATCTAATGGGATCCAATCAATTAAATAATATTTGACCGCAAAAAGAATAATTATTTGATCAAATTGATCCATTGTATTGTTTTTAATTTGATTTATAACTAACATTATTCTTTTTCCGTGTTCCAAAATTTTTTTTGTTGATTTATCCAAATCACTACTAAATTGACTAAACGAAATCAATTCTTCATATTGAGCTAATTCTAATTTTAATGAACTACACACTTGTTTCATTGCTTTTATTTGTGCAGCTGAACCAACTCTAGAAACTGATAGTCCTGTACTAATAGCAGGTCTTTGTCCCTCATTAAACATTGAAGAAACCATAAATAATTGTCCATCAGTGATTGAAATAACATTTGTTGGTATATATGCTGAAATATCCTCAGCCTGTGTCTCAATAATTGGCAATGCTGTAATGCTCCCACCACCAAATTTCTTATCCAATCTACAAGCTCTTTCTAATAAACGTGAATGAAGATAAAAAATATCACCAGGATACGCTTCTCTCCCTGGTGGTCTTCTTAATAATAATGAAATTGTTCGATAACTAGCAGCATGTTTAGATAAATCATCAAAAATTATCAGAACATCTTTGCCCTTTGACATCCAATATTCTGCAATTGCCATACCAGAATATGGAGCAATATATTTTATAGCGGGGGCATCACTAGCAGCAGCGCTAACTATTGTTGTATACTTCAAAGCATCATGATATTTCAAGGTCATTGAAACTTGCATTACTGATGAATTTTTTTGACCTATTGCTACATAAACACAATAAACATTTTTATTTTTTTGATTTATTATTGTATCAATTGCTATTGTTGTTTTTCCTGTTTGTCTATCACCAATAATTAATTCCCTTTGTCCTTTACCAATCGGAAACATTGAATCAATTAACAAAATACCTGTTTCGAGTGGTTGGTTAACACTTTTTCGCTTCATGACACCTGGTGCTAATGTATCAATTGGATTAAAAGCAGTGTAATTAGTTATTGGTGTATTTCCATCTATTGCTTTTCCTAACGGATCAACGATCCTCCCTAACAAATTATCACCAACACCAACTGATAGAATATTTTTTGTTCTTTTAACTAGCGAGCCCTCTTTTATATCACTAAAATTTCCAAGACAAATTATACAAACGCAATCTTCCTCAAGATTCATTACAATACCATGTGTGCCATTCTCGAAAATGACTGTTTCATCCAACATTACATCTGATAGCCCATTTGCAATGACTACACCATCTTTAACTGAAATCACATAACCATCTTCATGTTTCTCGATTTTATCCAAATACTTATCAATCTTTGATTTTATGATTGATGAAAACATATCTAACTTATTTGACATTATTTAACCCACTTTCTAAACCACTATGAAGATAACTGCTATTGTCATTATTGATAACATCATCAATAAGGTTATTCTTCATCTTAATTAATCTAGATGAAATTAAGTTATCTATTGAAAAGTTTTCTGTTTCTAACTTTATTCCGCCTATGAAATCATTATTAACAATATTCTTTAAAAGAATATCTGAATTAAAATATTTTTTTAAATAATTCTTTAACTTTTCTAAACTAGATTTAGACAACTTATTACTAGAATAAATTTTTACATATTTTATTTTTTTGAATCTATTTACCTTAAATAAAAAATCAGTAAAAATTTTAACAATCAATTGAACGTGGTTAAAATCAATAATTGCTCAAATGAAAGTAATAATAAAAAAATCTAATTGTTCATGAAATATATCATAAACTATTTTCTTCTTGAATTGCTTTTTAGCATATGATAAGAATAAAAAATAAAATAATTTATCTGAATCTTCAAAAGTCTTTAACAAAGATGATAATAAATCATAATATGTTTCTAATTTATTATTTTTTAAAGCATATTCAAATAGAATTTGAGAATATAAAGAAATTAATTTACTATTCATTATTATTTTTATTAAATGTTAATATTATTTAGCTTTGGTATTCATTGTTTTATCGCTACTCTTTTTAGAGTCTAATTTTTTTATAAATTCATCAACATATTCATCAGATTCCTCACGATTAATTTTATCTTTTAGAAAAAATTTAGAGGCTTCAAATGCAATATTTAAAACCTGCTTTTTTATGTTTTTTTCATTTAAAATTCTCATTTTTAAAATTTCTTCAGAGGCTTGATTAAGCATATTATTTGAAATTTTTCTTGCTTCGGATAAAATTTTTTCTTTATCAGTTTCTGCCTTTTTTATAGCATGATCAATTATCTCATTGGCATCAGAAAAAGCTTTAATTTTTAATGACTCTGAATCTTGAAAATTTTTTAATGCTTCACTTTTGGCCTTATTAGCTTCATCTATTTTACTTTGAATATACTCTTTTCGTTTAGATAAAGATGATTTTGTTGGCTTTCAAACCAAATAGAAAATGATAAGAATTAAAAATAATGTTGCAACAACATGAGTGATAAAAACACCAACATCTGGAAGCAACAAATCAAGTACTGTACCTTTTTCAATTGGGGAACAGCCTGTTAGAAAAAATAAAATAAAAAAACAACCTATAGCTATTAAAATAGCGATAACTTTACTAAATATTTTCATCTATGAAACAAAAATTAATAAAATTGCTACTATTAGTGAATAAATGGCAGAAGTTTCTGCAATTGCACAACCAACAATTAACATAGTACGAATTTTTGATTCTGCTTCAGGGTTTCTTGCAACAGCTTCACATGCTTTACCAACTGCATATCCTTGCCCTGCTCCTGTTCCAACTGCACCAATTAATGCTATACCTGCACCAATTAATGCTCCAAATTTATCAGTTTGGCTTGCTACCTCTGATATTTTTAGCAATATATCTATATCCATAAATTACCTCTAGTTTAAATTGAATAAACTTATTTTTATTTAACTAATTTTACTATTATATTGAATAAGTAAATATGTTTTATTCTTCCCCTTTTTCTAAATTTCAATAAACCATTGTTAAGAGCGTGAATACAAGTGCTTGTATAACTCCACAAAGCAGGTCAAAATAAATATGAATTGGTGGAGATGTTATACAACCTAATAAATTAAAAACACCTAACAATGGAACATGCTGAAAAATTTCATTACAAAAAGCATATCATAATTCCAAAATTACACTACCAGCAAAAATATTTCCCCATAGCCTAAAGGAAATACTTACTAATGGTGTAATTTGACCAATTATTTCTAATGGATTAAGCATAATTGGAACATCTTTATTTTTTATGGCAATTTTGAAGCAAAATTTTTTTAAATATGAGATTTTCTGATATCTAAAACCAAAAACAAACATCCCAATTCATGTAACCAGACCCATTGATAATGTAACAGTTAATGATGATGTGGGGTTGGAAATACCAATAATACCAATAGTATTAGAAATAAGCAAATATGAAAATAAAACAATAAAATAAGGAGTCAGTTTTTCATATTTATAACCTAAAATTGAAACTGTTAAATCACGAATATATTCAACATACATTTGAATAACTAATACAAAACCATTTGGTGCCCTATCTGGCTTTTGTTTTTTTAATTCAAAAAAATAAAATAGTGAACAAAATAACAATATCAGAAAAACAACTATTATTGAAAAAATTTGTGGTTGAATTTTATAAGGGTCATACTCTTCCAAAATGTTACTTATCATATCTAATACATTTTATAAATGAAATTAATTGCTGTTCATTAATAATATTAATAAAGTTTAATTTTATGTTTTTAACATTATAGATTAAACATATTCAACGTACATTCATTATTACTTATCAATTATTCTCAATCTAAATTCTTACCAAATTCTTTTTTTCAAATAAACAACAATGGGACCAAAATTATCTCTAAAGGTACAAGCAATATTTAATCAACCTTTTTAAAAAACTGAAAAATGTAATTATATTCATTTTAAACTATAATAAAATGAATAGATAAAATATTTTTGTTACTTCGTGTACATTGTATGAATTTTTTTAGAATTATTCGATCAAATAAAGAAAAATCATCAGTAAATATGTCTAATAATACTAGCATAAAAAAAACTGATTCAGTAAAGGAATTTATTGCTAAATTGTCAAGAGGATTAATGCTCCCTATTGCAATGCTTCCAATAGCTGGGTTGTTTTTAGGTATAGGTGCTACAATTGTGTCAAAAACACAAGATGGAACTATTTGAAGAATTCTTGGACAAATTTTGAAAATGCCAGGTGAAGCAATATTTAATAACCTTCCTATATTATTTTGCATCGCTGTTGCTATAACATTTAGTAGTGATGTAGGTACAGCAGGTTTAAGTGCCTTTGTTGGGTGAATCACATTTTGTGCATTTCAAAGTGCTCTGATTATAAAAAATGGTGGAGGATATAACTTTCTTTGATACCACTATGATAAAACTCAATTTGATGCAATTTTTGGCTCAAATGTAGGTATAACTTCATTACAAACCTCTGTTTTTGGTGGAATTATTGTAGGATATGTGGTTTCAATTCTATACAATAAATTCAAAAATATCCAGCTGCCACAAGCTATTAGTTTCTTCTCGGGTGTAAGATTTATACCAATAATTGTCTTCATCTCAATGATATTCATTTCTTTAATTTTTTCTATAATTTGGCCACTATTTGGTTTAGGTCTAATTAAATTTGGAGAAATCGTAGGACAAGCACCAGGGGGGGTGAATTCATTAATTTTTGGGTACACTGAACGTTCACTTGTTCCATTAGGTTTACATCATGCATTTTATACCCCATTATGATTTACATCAGCTGGTGGGACTATCGAATTACGCAACAAAATAATGATAGATGGGAATGAATTATCATACACATGAATTGAATGGTTGCATAAAGTGGAACCTCAATATACAGGAGGGACAACAATTGCTGGTGACCAATATTGTTGAATGTTTGCTAATGCACATTTAGTTGGAAGAACTATTGAAGGAAAATTAATAACTTTTGATTTAATTAAAGAAAACTTTAAAGGTGTTAACCCCGGACAGTATATGCAAGGAAAATATCCATTCATGATGCTTGGATTACCATTTGCTGGTTTAGCAATGATAATGTCTGCTCCAAGAGGAGAACAACGAAAACTGGCATTTGGTGCAATAATAGGAGCAGCTATGACTACATTCCTAACAGGGATAACAGAACCAATTGAATTTACTTTCCTATTTCTTGCTCCATGATTGTATTATGGCTTCCATGCTGTATTATGTGCAATAAGTTTTTGATTGATGAATATATTAAATGCACATGTTGGGATGACATTTTCTGCAGGGGTATTAGACTTTTTAATTTATGGTGTATTGCCAGATATTGCTGGTGCTGGGGCAAAATGTTGAATTGCAATAATCATTGGTCTTGGCTTATCTCCAATATACTTTTTTGGCTTCTTATTCTTTATAAAGAAATTTAACATTTCTACACCAGGTAGAAACGATACAGTTAGATTATTTAACAAAAAAGACTATCAGTCACTTAAACTTAAAAAAGCAGTTGAAAATTCCGAAAGCATAAATGAAAAAAATAATAAAATTGATGAAATAATAAAAGCATATGGTGGTAAAGAAAACATTGTTAATGTTGATGCATGTATAACAAAATTACGAATTAAAGTTGTTAACCAAAGTAAAGTTAATGAAAGAAAGCTGATTGAGCTAGGTGCAAAAGGTGTTATAAAGCCAAGTAAACAATTAGTTTACGCAGTTTTTGGTACTAGTGCAGACATAATTAAAAACCAAATGAAAGAAAAATTAAAAAACGAGTAACATTAAACATTTAGTTTGATATTTATTGAAAAATATAACTTTATAGTTTTTTAATTAAATTAAATAGTATCATTTTATTATTCATGCTTATATACTTTGTAGCATGAAGCGACAAAAACTTTATTATTTGTAGCATGTATGTAGGAGTAATAAATATTTATTACGTTGTTACTACGTAGAGTATTCATAAATTATATTTTTTAAGGAGGATTTACTTGTGGCTGCAAAACAAAAAAAGATTATACGTGTGGCTGTTGTTCAATTAATTGGTGGTCAAGCTAAACCTGGACCAACTTTAGCATCATATGGCATTAATATGGCAGAATTTTGCAAACAATTTAATGATGCTACACGAAAGGAACGTAATGGTGATATTGTCCCTTGTGTAATCACTACTTTTTCTGATAAATCATTTAAATTTGTATGTAAATCAACCCCTGCTTCTGTTCTTTTAAAAAGAGCAGCAGAAATTGAAAAGGGTGGAAAAAATCAATTAACAGATAATGTAGCTACTATTACAAAAGAGCAAGCATTAGCAATTGTTAAGCAAAAAAAAGAAGATCTTAATGCGTATGATGATGAAATGGGGCTTAGAATGATTGCTGGAACAGCAAAACAAATGGGAATAAAGATTAAAGATTTAGATTTAACTCCAGTACTAAATTCCAACAAAAAAAAGGATAAATAACAATGCCAGGGAAAAAATATATAAATGCTAAGAAACTAATCGATAACAAAAAAATTTATTCATATCATGATGCTGTAAAACTAGTAAAAGATATAGCTTATGCTAAATTTGATGAGTCAATAGACATTGCAATCAAGTTAAATGTTGACACATCAAAAGCAGAACAGCAATTGCGAGGCACACTTTCACTTCCACATTATTTTGGAAAAACAAATAAAATATTGGTTATTGATGACTCAATTTCTGAAGAGGAAGCAAAAAAAGCTGGTGCGGACTTCTTTGGTGGCGAAGAAAAAATTGCAGAGATTAAAGAAAATTGACTTGGTTTTGATGTATTGATTACTAGTCCAAAATTTATGCCTAAAATCAGTACATTAGGTAAAATACTAGGACCAAAAGGCTTAATGCCTAATCCTAAAAATGGAAATGTAACTAAGGATGTATTAAAGGCAATCAAAGAATTTAAAAAAGGTAAATCTAAATACAGAACTGATACATATGGTAATGTGCACATAGTAATTGGGAAAAAGTCATCAAAAATTGAAGAAATAGTTGAGAATATAGAGTATATTGTCAATTTTATTCTTTCAAAACGTCCATCCACAGTTAAAGGTGACTATATACAATCAATTTTTATTTCATCAACCTTTGGACCATCTATAAGAATTAAATAATTTTTATTGTTTTTACTATATTAATATAATTAATATAGTAAAATTAAGAATTTCTCCATATTTTTGCTTTGTCAAAAATATGTGTTCTTTTTTTTATTAACTAATTAACAAAAAAATATATAGAAAGTAAACTATGTCGAAACCTGAAGAAAAAGTAATAAAAAATGTTGAAGAATTTTTAAATAGAAATGCTGATCTTGTTGTAGATGAAGAACAACACTTAATGGAACAAGCACAAAAATATAATGCTAAATCTATACATGTTCTTAAAGGTCTAGAAGCGGTTAGAAAACGTCCAGGAATGTATATTGGTTCAACTGGAATAAATGGTTTACACCATATGGCTTGGGAAATCATTGATAATTCAATTGATGAAATAGCATGTGGATATGGTAATAAAGTTATAGTGACTTTAACAAAACAGGGGTCAGTAATTGTTGAAGATAATGGGCGAGGAATACCAATAGAAATGCATCCTGAAGAAGGAAAACCTACTGTAGAAGTTGTTTTAACAATTTTACATGCAGGTGGTAAATTTGATAATGATTCATATAAAACTTCTGGTGGTTTACATGGTGTTGGTGCATCTGTTACAAATGCATTAAGTAAATGAATGAAAGTATGGGTTTGTCGAAATCATAATCAATATTATATAGATTTTAAAGATGGTGGTAAACTAAATACTCCATTAAAAACTATTGGAAAATCTGATAAATTACAAGGTACGACAATAGAATTTTTTCCAGATTTTACTGTTATGGAAAAATATCCATTTGATCATGATTTAATATCTTCTCATTTAAAAAAAGTGGCATATTTAAATAAAAATGCAACAATTATTTTCATTGATGAAAATTTAAATACAAAAGATACATTCAATTACCCTAATGGAATAATTTCATATATATCTGATATTAATGCTGATAAAAATAAACTTTTTGAATCAGTTATTTATGGTGAAAAAGAATCAATGGTTAAATCAGCCAATCGCATTGATCCTAATGACCCAACAAAACCATTAATCTTTAAAATAAAAGTTGAAGTCGCATTCCAATATAATGCTTCCTACACATCATCTATTTATACTTTTTGTAACAATATTGACACTGCAGATGGGGGCACTCATGAAGAGGGTTTCAAATTAGCATTAACTCGTGTGCTAAATTCATATGCATTAAGAAATAAATTCTTAAAAGAACAAGATGACAAATATTCAAAAGAAGATACTATAGAAGGACTAGCTGCAATAATTTCTATAAAACACCCTGATCCACAATATGATGGACAAACAAAACAAAAACTAGGAAATACTGAAGTTAGACAAGTTGTTAATTCAGTAACTGGTGAAATTTTTGAAAAATTCTTAAATGAAAATCCTGATGAAGCCTCTTTAATAGTCAATAAAATTAATTTAGCAAAAGAATCAAGAATTAAATCAATTGCGGCAAAAGAAGCAGTAAGAAGAAAATCACCTTTTGATGTTGGCACATTGCCAGGTAAATTAGCAGATTGTGCAACAAAAGACCATAGCATAAGTGAAATTTATATTGTGGAAGGTGATTCAGCTGGTGGAAGTGCAAAATTGGGAAGAGATAGATATTATCAAGCTATTTTGCCATTACGTGGAAAGATATTAAATGTTGAAAAAGCAAAAACTGAAAGAATTTTTGAATCAGAAGAAATAAATGCAATCATAACCGCGGTTGGTGCAGGAGTTATGCCTGAGTTCTCAATTGATAAACTTAGATATGACAAAATAGTCATCATGACAGATGCTGATGTGGATGGAGCACATATTCGTATTCTATTATTAACATTCTTCTTCAGATACATGAGACCTTTAATTGAACATGGTCATATTTATGCTGCTGTCCCTCCGCTATACAAATTTACCCAAGACAAAAAAATTACATATGCATACAATAATGAGGAATTAGAAAATTTAAAGTCTTTAGCTAAAAAAGATAGTAAATTTGATATCCAAAGATATAAAGGTTTAGGTGAAATGAATCCTGATCAATTGTGGGAAACCACTATGGACCCAACAGTTAGAAAATTACATAAATTTACAATTGAAGACGCAATAGAAGCTGATAAACAATTTTCTTTTTTGATGGGAGATGATGTAAACCCAAGAAAAGAATTTATATCTAGCAATGCTAAATTTGTAAAAAATTTAGATATTTAATGGAGATTAAATATGGCAACAAATAGAGATGAAAATTTAATAAAAGAACAACAAAATCAAACTAAAATTATTGAAAAGCCAATAACACAAGAATTGAAAAATTCCTTCTTGGAATACTCAATGTCTGTTATTGTTGCAAGAGCTTTACCTGATGCAAGGGATGGATTTAAACCTGTTCATAGAAGAATTCTTTACGCAGCATATGGATTAGGGATGTCTTCTTCACGTCCATACAAAAAATCAGCAAGATTAGTTGGTGAAGTTATAGGTAAATACCATCCACATGGTGATACAGCAGTTTATGAAACTATGGTTCGTATGGCGCAAGATTTTTCTATGAGATATACATTAATTGATGGGCATGGGAATTTTGGATCAATAGATGGTGATTCTGCTGCAGCTATGCGTTATACTGAAACTAGAATGAGCAAAATAGCTGATTCAATGTTAGAAGATATTGATAAAAACACTGTTAATTTTGTTGATAACTATGATGGCAGTGAAACAGAGCCTACAGTTCTTCCATCTTTATTCCCCAACTTACTTGCAAATGGTGCTAATGGTATTGCTGTTGGAATGGCAACTAATATCCCACCGCATAACCTAAGTGAACTTATTGCAGGAATAAAATTAATTTCTAATAATCCTGAATGCACAATTGAAGAATTAAAAACAGTTATAAAAGGGCCTGATTTTCCTACAGGTGCACAAATTATTGGTGCAAAAGGAATAAATGATTATTTCTCAACTGGCCATGGTAATATTGTCGTTAGAGCAAAAGGAAGTTACACAACTAATGACTCTACAGGAAAATCAACAATAATTTTTACTGAAATCCCATATCAAGTAAATAAGAAAAACTTAATTGAAAAAATTGCTGAGTTATCAAGTTCTAAAAATGCAGATAATAATGGAATTCCTGGTATAGCTGATTTAAGAGATGAGTCATCAAGAGAGGGTATAAGAATAGTAATCGAAACTAAACGTGATGTTTCGCCTGAAGTTATTATGAACCAGCTTTACAAAAAAACTCAACTTCAATCATCTTTCTATGTCAACATGCTTGCATTAGTTAATGGTGAACCAAAATTATTAAGCATTAAGCAAGCACTTGAAATATATTTAAACCACCAGATAAATGTATTAAATAGAAAAATTAATTTTAATCTAAAAAATGATATTGAACGTAAACACATCTTAGAAGGACTAAATATTGCAATGTCTAATATAGATGGCGTAATAAAAATAATTCGACAATCTGAAACTGACAATCAAGCAACAAATGAACTTATATCTAAATATAATTTAGACAATAAACAAGCTAAAGCTATTCTTGACATGCGTCTACGAACGCTTAGTGGACTAGAACATGAAAAAATTACAAAAGAACTAGAAAAATTGACTTTTGAGATAAATGATTTCAATGATCTATTGTCTAAACGTGAAAGACAAATAGAAAATATCATTAATAGACTAGAATTGTTAGACAAAAAATTTGGTGATAAACGTAAAACTGAAGTTTTTTTGGATCAAGAAATGGATATATCTGACGAAGATTTAATAAAAAAACAGGATATTTTATTAACAGTTAGTAGTCGTGGGTATGTGAAAAGACTCCCAGTTGATACATATAGAACGCAAAATAGAGGTGGTGTTGGAGTAATTGGCACATCAACGTATAGTGATGATGATGTATCAAGAATAATTATTTCAAACACACATGTTGATGTTTTAATATTTACAAATAAGGGTAAAGTCTATAGGATGCGTGGACACCAATTCCCGCAAGGTAGTAGAATCTCAAAAGGTCTTCCTGCCATTAGTTTTATCCCTGGCATTGAAAAAAATGAAAACATTATCACTCTTTTATCAGTTGATAAATATGAATCTGATAACTATTTATTTTTTGTTACAAAAAAAGGCATTATTAAAAAAACATCAATTGCATTGTTTGAAAATATAAATAAGGCTGGAAAAAAATGCATTACACTTAAGGAAAATGATGTGTTATTTGATGTATTAAAGATTCCACAAAATGAAACTGATATTATTATGGGGGCAAGCAATGGGCAAGTAATAAGATTTGATCATTCTTGTGTCAGACCTATGGGAAGAACAGCAGCTGGTGTGAAGGGGATGAAAATACCAAATGGAGAAATTATAGGAGTGTCAACTTTTAATCAAGGGAAATTTATATTGTCAATAGGCAAAAAAGGTATAGGAAAATTAACGCCCATTGAAGAATACAGAAAAACTAATAGAAACGCAAAGGGAGTAAAAGCATTAAAAGTAACTGTTAAAACTGGACAACTAGTATCAATAAAATCTGTAAATATTGATGATGAAATATTAATAATTACAATAAAAAATAAAATTATTAGAATACCTGTATCACAAATCCGCGAGACTGGTAGAAATACAAGTGGTGTAAAACTTGTAAACATTGAAAATGAAGATGATCGAGTAAAGGATATTGCTGTTCTTAAAAAGGAATTGTTAGATACTGAAAAAATAACCAATACACCTAATTAGTGTAAAATACAGATATAAAGTATTTCATATGAAAAACCAAAATATTAATTCAATTAATAACAAGGATATTAAATACAAGAAAAAAATTTTTAATTATATTTTTTTATTTATTTCTGTTTTTTTACTCATCATTATTTTTGCTATAAATTCATTCACAGGACAAAGATATGGTACACATAGTTGACATAAAAAATCGCTTCCATTATTATATCATGCAGGTTTTTGGACTTATGACATTGAAAAAACGCAAGTAACATTTGATTGATGAAATAATTTTTTTATATTAGTTGTTGTTATTTTTTTATTTACTTCACTTTTGCTGTTTTATATTCTCTGACTTACAAAATCTAAGTTCAATAAGCAATATGTTTTATCAAATATTGGGATTGCTACTGGGATTTTTCTTAATATAATATTATTCATTATTTATTGTTCAAATACTTTTAACTCTCACCAATTTACAGATGATATTTTGGAAAATTTACTATTAAAATTTAATAAACGAGAAAACAAATTCATTTTAAAACCAACATGATGATGAATGTTGACTTTTGCTGTTTTTTCTGTTCTATTATCAATATCACCAATTGTTATTAATTACATCAATTTTAGGAATAATAAGAAAACATCCAAAAAATAAATTTAAATAATCTTCTTTTTCTTCAAAACTTCACGTAGTTCATCTGCCTTTTTATAATCACCTAATTTAATTGCAGAATTTCATTTATTAACTAGGACCAATATGCTTTCATCAGAAAGTGGATTTGAATATTTTAAACCTAAAACATCAATCATAGACAATATTTCTTTTAATTTAGTAATTAATTCTTGATATTGTTTTTCTTTTATCAATTTGGATATACATTTCACACAATTCCAAACAACACTTATTGCATTAGGTGTATTTAAATTATCATCTAAAGCTTCAATAAATTCTTTTGGTAAAGCAAAATCTAAATTATTTTCTAACTCAAATCCCTTTTTTGCATTATGCAATGTAATAATTCCCAAATTTAAATTAGAAAATAACAAATAAATTTCATTAGTAAATGAATCTAATATTTTACTTGAGTAATTAATTGGTTTTTCATAATTTGTCGAAATTAAAAATCATCTAATTGCATTACCACTATATTCTTTTAGGTTATCTTTAACCAAAATAAAATTATTCAACGATTTGGACATTTTTTGATTATTAACATTTAAATGCCCAACATGCATCCAACATTTAGCTAATGGAATGCCATTCAAAGCAATGTTTTGGGCATTTTCATTTTCATGGTGAGGAAATTTTAAATCCACTCCACCGCCATGAATAGAAACTTGTTTACCAATATATTTATTAATTAAAAATACACACTCTGAATGCCAACCAGGTCTACCATGTTCATTTCATTTTGTTTTTCATCCAATGCCTTTTTTAGTGGACTTCCACAAGGCAAAATCCAAAGGACTTGCCTTATCCTCATTAGAAGCAACACGAGCACCAGAAATTAAATTATCTATATTTTGCCCAGATACTGAACCATAATCTTTAATCATGTTGGTTTTAAAGTAAACATCACCGTTGGAGACATATGCAAAGCCATTATCAACAATTTTTTCTATCATTTCGATTATTCCAGTTATGTTATCTGAAACTTTTGGCATAATATCCATCTTTTTTACATTTAGCTCATCAAATATTTTTAAATATTCCTTATGATAAAAATTTGTAATCTCTAATTCAGCCTTATGTAACTCTTCTGCACGATTGATAATTTTATCATCAATATCAGTTAAATTATGAACATACTTAACGTTACATCCTATTCGAAGTAAATATCGATAAAATATATCGAAAACAATAAGAGGACGTAAATTGCCTATATGAATATGGTTATATAAAGTAGGACCACAATTATAAATAGTTAATTGTTTATTTATATCTATGTGAAAATATTCATTTGTAGAAGAATTTTTAATTTTTATCATGTTACTAATTTTCTCAAATTTTATTATAAATCAACTTGATGCCAATTTTTTTCGCTTTTTCTATTTTGCTGCCGCCATTACTGCCGACTATTAAATAATCTAATGACTTTGAAACACTATCTAGAATATTTGCATCATATTTTTCAATCAGTTTACTCTTAATTTGATCACGTGGAATCTCAAAACTGCCCGTTATGCATATGTTCTTTTTATAAAATTCACTTTGTTTATTAGCTAAAGAAATATTACGCTCTAAAAATGTCATATTAACTCCAGCTATCTTTAATTCATTTATTAATTTAATATTTTCACTATTGTGAAATCATTCATAAATAGATTTAGAAACAGTTAAACCAATATCTTTTAATTGAATAAGTTCATCGATTGAAGCAGACATTAAATTATCAATATTTTTATAATGTTTTGCCAACTTTTCTGCCAAAACAGAGCCAACATTTAATATCCCTAATGCATATAATAATTTTTCTAATGATTTTGTTTTTGAAAGATTAATAAAATAAATAACATTATTAAAAGTCTTAAATTTTTTATTAAAGACATTCTCTATTATATCTACACGCTTATCATTTAATTTATATATATCTTGTATATTCTTTAAATAACCCAATTTAAAATATTTAGCAATAGTTTTTTCACTTAAGCCTTGAATATCCATTGCATCTTTGCTACAATAATGAATTATTGAATTTAATACTCTTGCTGGGCATGAAGTATTAACACAATATTGATCTACATCAGAATCATTCTTTTTTTCTAATTTTGAATTACAAATAGGACAATGATCAGGCGCAACAAATGGTTTTATATTTTGACCTCTATCTTCTTTCACTGATTCTTTAATATATGGAATAATTTCTGCTGCTTTATAAACTATTACTGTGTCCCCTACTCTTATATCCTTAGTTTTTATATAGTTTGCATTATTCAATGTCGCTGATGAAATTCTTGAACCTGATAATTCTATTGGTTTAAGATTTGCTACATAAGTAATTTTTCCAGTTCTACCAACACTTGTTGAAATGGATAATAACTTAGTTTTAGCCTCCTCTGGAACAAATTTATATGCAATTGCTCAATGTGGAAATTTTGAAGTATACCCTAACTTATCATATAAACTTATTTCATCAACTTTAACAACAGCACCATCTATTGGATATAGCAATCCATTCTGATTTTGCTCTAATTTAACTACATCTTTATATGCATCATCAATACTATTACAATGATAAACATTATCATGAACCCTAAATCCAAAAGATTTAAGTTTTAATAAGACTTCGCTCTGCTTAGAAATTTTTAATTCTTTAATTGATGAAAAATCAGGAATATGATAACCAATAAATTGAAGTTTTCGTTCTTTAACTAAATTCGTGTTTAATCTTCTTATTGTTCCAGATGCAGCATTTCGTGGATTAGCAAATTTATCTTTTTCATCTTTTATAGATGAATTTATCAATTCAAATTGCTTAAAGTCTAAAAAAATTTCTCCTCTTACTTCAAGATATTTACCGCAATACTTTATTTTTTTTGGAATAGAATCTACCATCAAAATATTTTTAGTTACATCCTCCCCAAATTTTCCATCTCCCCTAGTTAACCCTTGCACCAACAACCCATTATTGTAAATTAATGAAATACTTAAACCATCTATTTTTGGTTCAACAACATAACTTATATTTTTAATACTAGAAGTTTTCTTTTTGATGCTAGCATCAAACTTTTTTAAATCATCAATATTAAAAGCATTAGACAATGATAGCATAGGAAATTTATGTTCGACTTTTTGAAATTTATTGCTGATTGCACCTCCTAGCTTACTTGTAGGAGAAGATTTTATTGCAAGATTTGGAAATTTTTGCTCAATAAAATTTAATTCTTTAAGTACAAGATCATAAATTGTATCTGAAACTTCTGGTTTTTCTAAAGCATAATACTTATACTCTCAAATTTTTAATTTCTTTCTAATAAATTGAATTCTTTTTTTAATAAACTTGAAAAAATCAAAATTTGTTGACAAAATATTACTATCTAATTTTTTAATCAAAGAGATGTTGTCTGTTATTTCTAAATATTGAAAAAAAAGATTTTCTCCAGGTATGGAATCAAATTTAAAATTTATAAAATCATTAACTAAACCTAAAAGATAATTCATTATTTTTTGCAAATATTTAGAATAAATATCAATATTTTCTTTATTTACAAATGCTAAAAAATCTGAAATCTTAAAATTAAAATCATTATTTTTTATTTTCTTTAAAAAAAAATCTATTGATGAATTATTCATATTTTTAATACTTTGTCTTATTTTTTATTGCCATTGATAATGTTTCAACATCTGAATAACTCAAATCAGAATTTAATGGCAAGCCTATAGCGATCCTATACAAACTAACATTTGGAAAAATGTCATTAATTATTTTTTTTAAGTAAAAGGCTGTAGCTTCGCCATTTGGAGTTAAATTTGTTGCGATCAATATGTCAATAAATTGAAATTTGTTCATTAGTTCTTTAAGTTGTAAAATTGAATGTTCATTAATTAATTTATTCTTTTTTATATTGACAGATGGCACAACTAAGTATAATCCTAAATAACTATTTGTCTGTTCAATTTTTTCTATATCATCACATGAATTAACTATGCATAATTGTTTTGTATTTCTTAATGGATTAGAACAAATTTCACATAAATCATTTTGCGATATGTTATTACATTGTTTACATAATTTAACTACTTTCTTTAAATTTTTTATTGAAAATATTAATGAATCAACTTCATCATTATTGCTTTCTATTAATGCATTACAGATGTTATTTGCCTGTTTCTCAGTCACACCTGGTAATCTTCTTAATTTATCAACTAATAAATTAATTGCTTCTATATTTTTCATTAAAATAAACCATTTGATGGAGCTAAATCATTTTTTTTATCTGTTATCAAAGCGATTGCATTATTTATTGCTTCGCTTACCATTTCCTCCAATGTAATAACATCATCAGGATCAATTAATGATTTATTTATTGTCAATTTTATGATTTTTAATGCACCTGTCATTTTAATAATAACACAGCCATTCTGATAATTGTATTCAAATTCTTTATTATTAAATTCATTAATTTTTTTTGAATATTCTTTTTGCATTTTTTGTGCTTGCTGCATTAAATTGTTTATATTCATAATCCACCATCATTAATAATTATTTTAAAAATAAAAGATAAATTAATATTAACTTAATGTACCCATTAAAATAAACATTACAATATTAGACAAACTTATTTAATTACCAAATAAGATATTAACTTATCAAGTTCATTAAGTTTAGCATTAAGTTGGTCTAATGAATTACCATATAATTCATAGTAAACTTTAAATTTTGGCTCAGTACCACTCATTCTAAATTTTATTCAATTTCTACCGACAAAATGCCACTCTAAACATCCACCAATTTTATTAAAAACAATCTTCTTAACTTTCAATCCACATATTGAACTACCAATTTTTAAATATTTTTTAAAATAAGACATCTTTGCTGTTGCAGTTTTTTTTCAATCAATTTTTTTTATTAAATATGATTTTGTTTTTCCAATCCAATAACCATACTTTTTAAAAACAATATCTTGCAGATAGTCAAGTAAATCCATCTTTTTTTTCAAGCAGAAATCATTTATTTTAAGAGCCAATAAAGAGGTAGCAAATGAATCTTTATCCCTATTTACATTTGTATTTAATCCACCTATTGCTTCTTCAAATGCCACTACGAAACTTTGTTTATTATCTAATTCAGAAACTTTTGCTCCCATTCATTTGAAACCAGTCCCAGTTCGGTAGACTTTAGCATTATATTCTTTTGCAATTGCATCAATATAATTTGTCGAAACATAACTACTAATAATAAATGGCTGCTTTTTAAACTTCACATTATTTAACAAATAATGTGTATAAATTATTCCCATTTCATTACCAGTCATAAGTCTTCATTTATTTTTATGCAAAATCATAACCGCCATTCTATCTGCATCTGGATCAACACCTATAATCAATTTAGCATTGCATTTTTTAGCATATTTGATGGTAGGTTCAAATGATTCAAACATTTCTGGATTAAGACATTTAGAATTCTCAAAATTAGAATTTGGATAACATTGACTTAAAAGAGGTTTTATTTTATAACCTAAAGATTTTAATCACTTTGGTAAATAGTTGCTTGCTGTTCCATGATGAGTAGTAACAACAATAGGAAAATTATTTGTATTTTTATTTTTTGTTTTACCGAGAATATGCAACTCAATATCAGAAAAATAATTGCTAATAACTGAATCGCTAATATATTTTATGCAACTATTATTTCTAATAAATGACATATCTAATGTCTTATAGTAACTTGGCATATTTTTTTCGATTTTAGTTGCTACATCTGGCAAAATTTGACCACCATCAGGATTATATGCCTTGAATCCATTATATTCTTTAGGATTATGACTTGCAGTAACAATTATTCCTCCTGATGCTTTCAATTTTCTTATTGAATATGAAATAATTGGGGTTGGCATTAAATTATTATTTTTAAACAAATAAACAATAATGCCCATACTTGTTAAAACATCGGCACATGCTAAAGAAAAACTATCAGAATTAAAACGGTTATCATGACCAATTACAACCATTGGATTTCTAAATTTGCTTAACAGATATTTACCATATCCGTATGCCATACGCTGATAATTTACCTTATCCATAAACTGAGGACCAATTCCCATTATTCCACGAATCCCAGCTGTGCCAAAATGGAGTTTCCTGTCAATAAACTGGTTATTTATTTCTTTTAAAGACATATTTTTTAATTTACTTTTTTCTCTAGAATTAATTTTTTTTGAATTAATTAATTTTTTATATAGAGCATTCATAATTGAAAATTAATTTTTTTTTAACTGTTTTTTATTAAAAGAAAATGGCAATAGTTGGCTAAACTTATATTTAACATATGCTCCATTAATATTAAAAAAGATAATTTCTATATTAGGAGTAAAAAATTCGCTCATAACTTGGAGACACATGGCGCATGGAACTATATCCTTTCTTTTTGAAGAACTAATAACATAAAGTGACTTAAACTTTTTTGCTCCATTTGCAATGGCAGAGAAAATCGCATTCCTTTCTGCACAAATTGTTGCAGGGTAAGATGAATTCTCAACATTGACACCAACAAAATCTCCTTTATCCGTAACAACTATTGCTGCTGTTTTAAATTTTGAATATGGTGAATAGGAATTTTTTAAAATTTTTTTTAATTCACTAAATTTCGAAACTATCATAACATTCCAACTATCTAAAAATTTTAAATATTAATTTTGTTGTTTTAAATTTTTTATTTTGAAAAATAATATTTTTTCTAAATCTATCAATTAAATTTTTTTCAATATTTTTAGATGAATAAAGTGATGCTATCAAATCACCTTTTTTTACAAAGTCATTATGGATTTTATTTAGATATATACCTGCATTATAATCAATTTGGTCATCAACCTTAACTCTTCCAGCACCAAGCAAAAAAGATATGTTACCTATTTCACGTGTTGACTTATATGAAATATAACAATTTTTATCAGAATAAATATTAGCCTTATGTTTTGGTTTAAAACATCCATCTAACAAAAATTTTTTATTTGACCCTTGAGCAATAGCCCAGTGGCAGAAAGCTTTATAAGCAAGTTGATTTTTTATAACTTTTTTTATTAATTTTTCAGCATCAATTTTACTTTTAACCATCTTTAAGGTTAATAGAATATCAGTCATGAAAATCATAATCAAATTCTCTATCTCTTTTGATTCTGGTTTACCAAGTAAAAAGTTTATGACTGCTTTTATCTCTAATGCATTACCTATACATTTACCTAATGGTTGATCCATTCCAGTAATAAAAATGATTGCTTTTCTTTTGAATTTCTTAAACAGAAATGTCATAAGCTTTGCTAACTTAATAGCCTTTGGTAATGTTGTGCAAAAACCACCATCACCAACTTTAATATCTAAAAAAATATACTCTGAATCTAAAACAACTTTTTTTGAAACAATACTAGATGCTATTAATGGTATAGAGTCGACTGAACCAGACGAATTTCGCAAACTATATAATAATTTGTCTGCTGGAACAACATTATCTTGCTGTTGCATAATCAAAATACCAGTTGATTTTAATATCCTTGCCCCATCTCTTTCGTTCAATAGAGTATTTATGTTAATAGATGCTAATTTATCTATTGTACCACCAGTAAAACCTAAACCTTTGCCTGATAACTTAGCAACATTAATCCCTAATGCTGAACATATTGGAGCTAAAATTAGTGAAACCTTATCACCAACCCCACCTGTTGAATGTTTATCTATAATATGACCTTTAATAAAATTTTTGAATTTAAAAATTTTACTAGTTTTAATCATTTCATCTGTTAGCCAAAATGTCTCATTATATGACAACCCATTTATAGCAATTGCCATAAGAAAGGCTGAAGCTTGATAATCAGCTATATTTTTTTTTAGTACATAATTTTTTATGAAAAATTTAATTTCTTCCTTTGAAAGTTCTTTACCATATCTTTTCTTCTCAATGATGGAAATTATATTCATAAAACTATTTAACTATTTCAACTCCGGAACTTGTACCAATTCTATCTGCACCTGCAGTAATCATTTCAATTGCTGTTGACTTATTTTTAATACCACCTGAGGCTTTTATTTTTAGTTTACCATCACAAATAGTTTTTAATAACCTTATATCTTCAACAGTTGCACCACCAGATGAAAAACCTGTTGAAGTTTTTACAAAATCTGCACCTGCATTAATTATGGCTTGACAAACTAATTTTTTTTCATAATCAGATAACAAACAAGTTTCGATTATTACTTTTAGAACTATACTTTTACAAACTTGCTTTACTTTTTTTATCTCATCTTCTATATTTTTAAAATTGTGCATTTTTGCATCAGAAATATTAATTACCATGTCAATTTCACTTGCCCCATCTGTGATTGCCAAATTAGCTTCATACATCTTTGATAATGTACTATTTGCACCTAATGGAAAACCAACAACTGTACATACTTTAATATCTGAAGATTTTAATAAATCTGATGCATACTTAACAAAACAAGGATTCACACAAACACTTGCAAAATTATGTGCAATTGCCTCTTTACATAATTTATTTATATCATCTATGGTTGCGGTTTGTTTCAACAAAGTGTGATCTATATATTTATTTAAGTTCATGCTACAAATTTAATATTTTTTGCTTCATCTATTTTTTGATAATTTATCAGCTAATTTCAACCCTAATTCAGCCATATTAACAAATGAAGTTTCTCGCTCAGCTGGAGATAAACTTTTTTTTGTTATTAATGAATCACTACATGTAAGAATAGTTAATGCTGACCTCTTACACTTTATTGCATTTGCATACAATCCAAATGCTTCCATTTCAAGCATATCAGATTTTGTTGCTTTTAAACTATTTAAAGAATATTTTGAATAAAAGGCATCCATAGAAAATACCCTACCAGAGAAAAAAGGAATTTTTAATTCTTTAGCAGTTCTAGCAGCTAAAATTTTTAATTTTTTATCACATTTAAGAACTTTATTAGTCGCATTAACACCGATTTCACTTGCATAAGATGAATTACTATAACTTTCATCTGCAATAAAAATATCACCTAAATTTATATTTTTGTTAATACTCCCTGCAGAACCAAGCCTAATAATGAATTTAGTATCATAAAAATTAAATAATTCATAAGAATAAATACCAATGGAAGGGATACCCATGCCATGACCCATCACTGTAACCTTTTTTTTATTGTAATAACCAGTATAAATATACATTGCTCGAATATCATTGACAAGCCGAGGCTTTTCCAAAAATTTTCTAGCAATCCATTTTGCCCTTAAAGGATCGCCAGACATCAAGACTACTTCAGCTATATCTTGTAATTTTGCATTAATATGAGGAGTCATAAAATAATTAAGTTAATTAATTATAGTTTAATGCATACTTTTTTTATATTTAATTTCATTGAATATTAATACTAGAAGTGAACAAGAAATCTACCAATATCATAATTGATAGCAAAATAATAAAAAGCAAAAATATACTAATATAATTTGCCTTCACTAACTAAATAAATTAAGAATATTTTGATCAGGACAAAAAAATATTAGTGAAGATAAACACTGTTAGTAATCCAACAATATTTATTTACACTAATAAAAAATTATAAAAAAGTAAAAAAACAAATTATAAGTTTAGTCTAAGTTTTTAGAAATCATTCCGCCAACTTCGAACATTGAAATTTGCTTTTTTCCAAAAAGAACTTTTAATTTATCATCACAATTAATCATTCTCTTATTTTTTTTATCCTGCAAACCATGTTTTTTAACATAATCTCAGAACTTCTTAACTGCTTGTGGGCGTGTTATTTTTCCTCCACCGATCAAATCAGCCAAATCACTAGATGGTGATAATTTCTGTTCAGTTATTTTTGCCATAAATAATTAATTTCTCCTTAAATAACATAAGTAATTATATATATATCTCTACAAAAAAACAAATAAATAATAAATAAAATTCAAAAATTTATTTACAAAGAAAATTTATACCTAATAAGTAAATTCCTTTAATCAAAACACATAAGAATAGATTTTATCTTATAACTATTTATTAAATTGCATCAATGAATGATGCAACTTTTGTTTGAAATAAATAAAGTTCAGAGAGAGGGAGAGATAAATTATGTAACATTAAGGCATGACCTAAAACGTTCAAGATGCATATTGCTATACCCAAACAAGCATATTTCATTTTACTATCAAACAATTTTCTAAAGCCTTTAAAAACAATTGGTATTTGAGGCACAGCAATTAAGCAAGTAGAAATTATAGTTTTGAATCATGAAAAATCAGAAGCACCATTTTGACTATTAAAAATAACGCTTCCAATAATACCAAGTTCATTATTTAAAACATTATTGAATTGATCAACATTATGAGAATTATATAAAAGTCCTTGAAGCCTTGATCCTGAAATTCTCGCATCTATACCTGGTCTGGACGTTCCAGCAAACACTATTAAATGAAGCAATATAACAATTGAAGCATCAAAAAGAACAATAGCAATAAATATCCCTGTACAACATAATCTAAATTTAGATATATATTCTTCTCCAAATGATTTTACTGGTGTAGTGATGTAAGAAAAATAGTTAATAATTTTGCCATTTTGATTAAATAAAGATAAGTTATTTTTTAAAGCAATAATTTTATTTATTTCTGATCACTGGTACATAGGTAAAGAAGGATCAGTATCTTCTGGTGAACCCATCTTACTTAAGAAATCATTTATTTTAACTTCATTAGGAAAAGTGTAATTTGCAACATTATCCAAATGTTTTTTATATTCATCTAAATTAGTGAAATCAATAATTATTTTTGGAGATATCTCATTAGTTTTTTTAATGCCTTTTAATGATTTAAAGATTTTGTAACTGTCTTTTAAATGTTTATTATTTGGAATTGATATACCTATCAAATTATATAAACCATACATAGAAACAGCATTTAATATCAAGGCTATCCCAACTGAACAAAAAAAAGCAATAAGTAATCCCATCTCAAGTCATTCAGCTATATCTAATACTGACTTACATAACTCAGACAAAACATATATAACCAAAATTATTGTCATTATTGTTTGTACAACAAAAATTGAAGCCAACATAACTAATAATTTCGCTTTAACATCATCTATCTGTTCAATAAAGAACTGATACATTACTGGATCTTCTTCAAAATCTTTTTCATTAGCGTTGATTTGATCTTTTAGAACAAATTCCTTAATTAAATATGATGCTTCATGCAACAATAATACTCGGTTAATGTAATTAGCATATAATGCTTTAGATACAGGCATTTTTTCTGTATAAACTGAACTAAACTGTTCATCAGTTGAACTGAACTTGATTTGCCCATTCATACATTTAGGGGCAAGTTTCAATTCATATCTCACTTGTTGCTGATCAATTGAAGCATTTAAAATGTTTAAATAAATATCTCAATTATCAAAGAAGGCTTTATCAGATTTTCCAAATTGTAAGTATGATTTAGAAGAATTATCAAATTGATAAATTTGACCTTTATTTTTTAATTCATTGTAAGTTTCTACACCAATCGCATTATTAGTCAATAATTTTGGTTTTAAATCCATATTAATTTGTTTAAAGGCATTATTGACTTCTTTTTGCAAATATTCATTAGAAGGAGTCATATAATATGTCATCTCTTGCTTTTCTTGACTATTTGCTAATTGAGGAACTCTTTCTTTGTCATTAGATCAAATGATAAAATCATTAAAATCTGGGCGATTTTTGAAATCTTTATTAATTAAACCAAAGTTTAATGTTACATCATATCCTTTATTTAAATCAAAATTAAATGAATCAATTTTTACATATAAATCAAATTTGTCTTTATATTCAAAATCATGAAAATTTGGTAATAAAAATTGAGATTTTTCATGTTCATAATTAATATCCAATTCATTATTTCTTACATATTCAGTTAAATCTTCCCCAACTTTTAATTTCCCTTCTTGATAAAGCTCATCAATTGAAACTTTCTTATTAACATAAATTGAATCTAATTTTGCTTTATTTTCTTCAGATTTTTCTACAGATTTCAAAAATCTTTTCAAAATCATACCTGTATTCAAAACAACAGTTGATTTTGAAGTAGAAACTATTGATTCTGCTATTGCAGCCTTATCAATTAAATCATATGACTCATCATAAAGTAAGTAATTATTTTTGCAAAAATTTACTGTTGAATTTACTCTATTATTTGATTTAACTCCATTTATGTCTTTTGTTTGCTTATTCAAATCTTCTTCAACAGAAATAAAATCAACAACTTTTATTGATGCAGCATAGCAAGCATCATTAATTTTTGAATATTTTTCACTTATCTTTAAATCATTATTTTTATAAAAATAGTCAAGTTTACCTAAGAAGTTGGCATAAAATTCTGATTTTTCTTCTTTAATCTGGTTATTAATTTCAATTTGTTGTTTTTTATCTAGTCGATAATAGTTAATAACCCCACTATGGTATATGTATTCAAGATTTTCAAAACTAATTCCCTTTTCATCTTCATTAGAAGTCTTAACACTATTCAATAATGAACTGCTAGCATTACAAGTAGGTTCAATTATTGAGCACAATGATAAAGGGATTAACCCCAAAAGAATCTTCTTTGTCATATATATAAACTCCTTCTTAAATAGGACTCTTATTGACTAAATATGCCTTGTATAATTTATTATACTATAAACAAAATAGCAGATGCTAAGCACTAATTAAATTGCATCAACAAATGATGCAGCCTTCTTATCAAGTATATATAATTGTGACACTGGAAATTCCAAATAATCCATCAAAAAATAATATCCTATGATGCACAAAATGCATATAAGAACACAAAAAATACCATATTTTGGACCATATTCATTATTATCGGGTCTTATAAAATTAATTTTTGAAAATTTATAAAGAGTAAACAATTGAGGTATTACGATTATAATCTCAAAAAATGTGCTTTTAAACCATGAAAAATAACTATTAGCTTGACCACTATTATTATTGATTTGTTGACAAAGATTCAATGAAAGAACATCATAAGATACTGAGAGTGATTCCTGTCTGCTAGTAATATTACTTTGCATCTCACTAGCTATTCTATCATTACCACCATTTTCACCAAAAAGTTCTTGTTGCAACATTTTTTTTCTTCATATTTCATCCTTATTATAACCTGCGACCATTGTTAGATGTAATAACAAAACAATAGCAACCGCAAAAAACACAAGATATCCAACTATCCCTAAACCACAAAGTTTTAATTGAGATAAATATTCTTCTCCAAGTGCTTTATTTGCTGTAGTGATATGAGAAAAATAGTTAATAATTTTGCCATTTTGATTAAATAAAGATAAATTGTTCTCCAAAGCAATAATTTTATTTATTTCTGATCATTGATACATAGGTAAAGAAGGATCAGTATCATCTGGTGAACCCATCTTATTCAAGAAATCATTTATTATAACTTCATTAGGAAAAGTGTAATTTGTAACATTATTTAAATGATTTTTATATTCATCTGAATTAGTGAAATCAATAATTATTTTTGGAGAAACTTCATTTGTTTTTTTAATATTTTTTAAAGAAGTGAAGATTTTATAACTATCTTTTAAACGTTTATCATTTGGAATTGATGAAGTTATTAAATCATATGTAAAATACAATGAGATAACATTTAATGCCAAAGCAATTACACAACAAGCCACAAAAGCTACAAATAATCACCATTCAACAACACCAAATCCAAACGCTGCTTTAACAAGGTATATTATCATAAATAGTGTAAAAAATAATTGCATAATAACAATCAAAGCTACCAAAATTATAAGTTGCAATTTAACTTCGCCAATTTGTTCAATAAAAAACTGATACATCGCAGGATCTTCATTAAAATCCTTTTCATAAGCATTAGTAAAATCTGACAGAACAAAATTCTTAATCAAATATGATGCTTCATTTAACAATAATATTCGGTTAATGTAATTAGCATATAATGCCTTAGATACAGGCATTTGTTCTGTATAAACTGAGCTATATTGTTCATCAGTTGAACTAAACTTGATTTGCCCGTTCAAACATTTAGGGGTAAGTTTTAATTCATATCTTACTTGTTGTTGATCAATTGAAGCATTTAAAATGTTTAAATAAATATCTCAATTATCAAAGAAGGCTTTATCAGATTTTCCAAATTGTAAGTATGATTTAGAAGAATTAT
>JAEELD010000003.1 GCA_016288695.1 Mycoplasmataceae bacterium | reverse complement strand
TCTTTTACTCTTGAAATTGGTAATTCTATAATGGTATCATTTTTTTGAACTTGAATAGTTGTATCAACAGAAAAACAATTTTTAGTAACTGCTGCACATGATCCCATACAAAAAGCCAAACAAATTGCTTTTGTAAGAGAAACAAAACAAGCACTTCCTCATATAGTTAAACAAGCACCCAAAGGTTTAACTTTTAAAACCAAAAAAATTATAAATATAAAGGCTTGGAATGTTTTCATTTAAATTGATTTATTTTGCCAAGACCCAATCTTAAATATTAAAAAATGGGTTTAAAACAATTAACTTTTTTTATGTTAAATAATTTTTTATATATAATTAATAATTATTTTACAAATACTTATTATTGGGATTGTCCCAATTAAATCATAATTTTTTTTTCAATTATTAATTAAATATTTATGTAAATAATAATTATTAAATATTTAATAAGAAATTGTTTATAATTGGGGATTGGGGATTGGGGAGGGGGATTGGGGTTTGGGCCCAATCCCAAATCCCCAATCCCCAATCCCCAATCCCCATGTTGTTATTAAATAATAACACTTTCTTTTTTATATTTAAAAATAAATAATTGATAATTATTTAGTAATTAATACATAATTAATTACTAATTTTTTATGCAAATTTAAAAAATATAATAATAACAAATAAAATTAAAGGGGATATAAAAATGGAAGATAAATTAAATAAAGTTGATGAAATGTTAGAAGGAATTATTGATTTAGCGTATAATCAAGTATCTGTGGCAAAATCAAAAAATTATTTTAGTAAAGATTTAGCTGAAGCTGTAGGAGTTGTAATTTCATTAGCTTATGGAAGGATTGGTAAAAATGATAAATAGATTAATTAATATGGAAGTACCTTCTATTGAAACATTTAATGTTGTTCCTATAAATAATACAAATTATACTATAGAAGAATATGCTAAAGCATTTATAAATGGGATGGGAGAAACTCAGCGAAATAGATTTAAGAAAATGTTAGAAAATGGAATTAAGTGTGGGATGAGTGTAGCTGATAATTATGGTATAAATTATGATGAATTTATAGAAGAAGTTAAAAAACAAATGGGAGTATAAATTATGGATAATTATGAAAATTTATTTAATTCAATATTAGATGGTAAAAATAAGCCCGGTTTATTATTACTTCTTATTATTTTTGCTACTTTTAGAAATATTGATTATAATACTGAAGAATTAAGACAATTAATAGATGATTTAAGAGGGGGTATAGATAATGAATAATTTTCATAATCCATATACTATGCAAGGAAATTATTTGCAGGAATTAAATAATATGCGAGGTAGAATAGATAATCAAATACAACAGGTTCAACGGCGACAACAAAATATGCCTCAATTACCTATGCAGCAACCTACAAATTTAACACAAAATTTTCAATTAGCTTCTAATAATAATGGAAATATTAGTTTAGTAAATGGAGTAGACTATGTACAAAAAGAAATTGTTTTAACAGATACTTATTTTTTAGCGAATTCATTAAATAGTTTGTGGATAAAAAATTCAAGGGATGATATTAGAACTTTTGAATTATCTGAAATAAAACCCAAAGATGAAAAAGATTTACTTATTGAAAAATTACAAAAAGAAAAAGAAAGTTTAAAGGAGGATAAATTAAATGAATTTAGTAAATCAAATGTCAAATTACTATATGAACAACCAGATGCAGAATTTAACAGCGAATTTGGAGAACCAATTGAAACAAAACAATCCACAGATGTATCAGTTTTATCAAGCAGCAAGACAGCAAAACGCAAATCCTAATGATTTGATAAAACAATTAACGGCTAATTATGATGAAGCTACAAAGAAAAGATTTAAAGAACAGGGTAAGCAATTTGGATTAACAGACGAACTATTAAATCAAAATTAGATATCTATATGCTTAATTAAGCATTGATATAAATATTATGAAAGGAGATTTATGCTATGGAAGGAAATACAGGAATTGTACCTACTCTATCAGTAGGTGGAAATAGTGGTTTTGGCTTTGGCGGAGATGGAATTTGGGCATTATTAATTTTCGCTATGATATTTAATGGTGGATTTGGTTTCGGTGGAAACTGAAGAAATCTAGCTACTCAAGAATATGTAGCAAGTGAATTTACTCAAAGAGATATTGCTGATGTAAATACAAATCTAAATGATAGTTTCCAAAATACAAATAATGCAATAGTTGCAGGATTTGAAAGAACAAATGACAATATTTATCATTTACGTCAAAATGTATTAGTTGGTGATATGGGTATCCAAAATCAAGTATTAGAAAATAGATATGCAAATCAATTAAGCGCCTGTCAAACTCAAAGAGATATCTTAACTCAAACAAATAAGTTGAACACAATTCTATTAACAACAGCTTTTCAAGCACAAGCTAAAATGGATGAATGTTGCTGCACATTAAGAGCGCAAGGCATTGAAAATACTCAAAAAATTCTAGATGCTATGAACCAAAACACAATCGACAATCTTCGTTCAGAAGTAAATGATTTGAAAAATACTATTAAAGCAAATGGAATTGGTTCAACAATTATCAATTCTGTAAGACCTTATCCAGTTCCATCTTATACTGCTAGTTCACCTTATGTTGGATTAAATGGTTTTTATGGTTCTAACTGGTATGGAAATGCAAAAGTAAAATAGCAAAAAGTCTATAAGACAACCTCAATTTGAGAACTTGCTAAAAATAAGAGATAGGCAGTTCGCTTATCTCTTTTAATTTTAATATTTAAGGAGGAAAATAATATGAGTGATTTAATAC
>JAEELD010000002.1 GCA_016288695.1 Mycoplasmataceae bacterium | reverse complement strand
TAAAGAATATATTCCTGTTATATAGATAATTTTGCTGTTTATGTTTATCTTGTTAAAATAAATAATATATTTTTCAAAAGAACTTGTTTGAGTATGAATGGTAATATTTAATATACATTATGAGTAGCAAGTATAAAATTGACGATGCTAAAAAGAATAAGAACTTAATCAATGATGAGATTAAGTTAAGTAGGATTAAATCTAAAGGCGGTCTTGGTGATGGTGGAAGAAAACCAGGCAGTGCTAATAAGTTTACTTTAGCTAAACTTTCTGATAAAGTAGACACTTTAGCTAACAATTTAAATGCTGTATCCAACAATTTAGATAAACTTGCTAAGATTGTTACTAGTGGGTTTGCTGAACAAGCCAAATTTAATAAAACTATCATCAACAGAATTGACAATTTAGTTAAAGCGAATAATCTAAAAGAATAGAAACAAATTCATAAAGATAAAAAGTATTCTAATTAGATACATTTCATTTATATAGATTCTTAATAAATTCATTAAATAAATTTTTAACTGACATATATGATTTCGCAAACAAAACATTATACAAGTGTTAATATTAATTATTTAAATAATAGGCACAAAATTCGAAAATAACTAATTTAGTGTGCACATGGATATTATTAAATAAGTAACAATTAATTGAAATTTTAGATTACATAAAATAGATTTAGATCAATGAATTTTCCTAAAGTAAAAAATTTTGAATAACTTTGAATTAAAAATAAAACATTTTCAAGAACTTTTTCACCTACAGTTCCATCAGGAATATAGAAATTTTTTGGAATAAAAATAGACAAATTGTTAATCATTTTTATAGCATTTTTATTCCCAATAACTGAATGATCTTCTAATTGATAATTAGCAATCAAATTAATCATTGAAATGATTGATGTTGTTTCAATACTTCATCCACCAATAAAACATGATGCATCATTGTTAGCATATGATAAAGGATCCATTAAACAATAATTATTAATAGATGGCTTTGAATGATTAAACCAATCAAATACTATAAGTTGTTCAAGTGGATATTTAGGTTTCAAAATGGTGATGTAATTATAAAAGTTTGAAAACAATACTTGCATTCTTTTATCATATAAATCTTCATCAATCCGTGGATGACTTTTTAATACATAATTGTATTTACTAGGAGGGAAAAATTCAATAATTTTTTTAAAAATATCAATAATATTTTTATCTCTTACTTCACTTGTATCAACTATAAAAGAAGGTGTAGGAATAATAATTGATTTTTTGTTATTATCAAAATGATTTTTTGTATCATTTGTAGCATACAAATTTATAAAATTATCCTCATCTTTTACAAATTCATCAGCATTTTTATTATCAAAATATGAAATAATTGAATAACATAATGAATTAAAAATTTCATCAGAAAGATCAAATATGGATTTATATGAAAGGAAATTTATATTAGCATATGCATATTTAGTCATTGTTGATGGACTTAAATTATTTTCACCATAACAAGCTCTATAAAAATCTCCATCATTACCTAAAAACAAACAATATTGCTCATTATTTAATATAGCGATAGGATCTTTTTTTATCAAATTATTCTTACTTATGTTATCAATATCATAATTGTGAATATCATTTCATCATTCTCTTTGTGTTGCGCAATTAACATAACCATATTGTCTGAATGCATTACCATATATTTTTGGCCATGTTAAATATGAATAACCGCCATCAGAAACAAAATATAATTTATTAGCTCTAGAATATATTGTTCTTTGAAGATTTAAAGTTTCATTAATTTTTTCTACAAAATCTTGTAGTAATCAATCTGTAATTACAAAATTAAATTTTTGATTAGGAGTGTATGAATCATACATAGAATAGATTTTTTCAAGAATTTTAGCTGTTGTATCTCATGTATATAACCAGTATGCATTGGTCCAGTCATCGGCTTGAGATGAATAACTTTTTTCATTATTAAAGTCTTCAAGATTTGTGATCACCATATGATCGCCGTCTACAACACCATACTTAAGAATATCTTTATATTCGGAACGATGACCACTAGCATCTCCTAAAAGATTTTTATAACTATAGTTATATTGTGTGCCCTCTTCATTTGTCTTATACTTAAAGTTTTTAAAACTAATAAGCATAATTTGATCTGCAAAAGTATTTTGGTTATTAATAATCCGTGAAAGCTCTGAGCTTGTGTAATAAATTAATGATTGCAACATTAAAGGATATGATGCATCAGCTGTTAGATAAATTGTTGGACAATCAGTATTTGCAATTTCATTAATTGCTGTTTCTCATGCATTGTCATCATGTTTAGCGATTTCTTTATCAACAATAATTGGAAAATTACTAATACAACTAGAAGAAACAAAAGGGATAAAAACAAGTGGTGTACATATGAATTTTAAAAATTTTTTACAACCTTGTCATATATGTGCAAATAACATCTTAATACTCCATAATAATTATTTATATTATTTTACAGCTAATCAAGTAGTTTTTTGAGTATATTTAACATGTTATTTAATAATATTAAATAATTGATGATTAAGATTTCATCTTATGAGATTTGTAAAAAACTCATATACTTTTTTTAAAGTATAATTAATGAAAAGTAGATATTTATGAAATCAAAAATTGTTAAAATTATTGACCAGATAGGTATACATGCTCGTCCAGCAAGCAAGGTTACAAATGAAGCAAATAAATATAAATCAGATATTAAATTTAGTGTGGGTGGGAAAACTGCGGATGCAAAATCATTAATAAATTTAATGGCATTGGGTGTAAAATTTAATGACAAAATTGAAATTCAAGCTATAGGAATCGATGAAGATGAAGCTATAGATGGCATTTGTGACATAATGAAAAAAACTAATTTAATTTAAAAGTGAAGTTTTTTATTTATTTAAGTTGTGGCATAATTTTTTTATTTATAACAATAATTTTGATTGCTTATTATGTTTTTAAAAATAAGCATCCATATCCACAAGTCGAATTAATTAATGAAAAAAATTGATTTTCGAAATGAATAAAAACTAATATTTTAAAAATTATTGTTTTGTTAATAACATTTTCTCTATTGACAAGCATTTATTTTTTTATTTCAATGTCGTCAGCACACTAATTTTTTTCTTTAAGAGAATTACAAACATTTTCATAAGCTTTTTTATATTTTTCATATTTTTTCTTTTCTTCAATTACTTTTTCTTTTGGAGCTTTTAAAAGAAAATTTTTGTTATTTAAAATATTTTCTGAACGCATAATTTCATTTTGATAAAATTTCTTTTCCAATAACAATTTTCTAATAATTTCTTTTTCATTGATGAAATCTTCATGATACTCAATAATCATATCGCCTAGGACTATTGTTTTATATTCATTACTACTTTGTTTATTAGATATTGATAATAATTTAATGTTAAAATTCAACAAAAAATCTCTTATAAAGTCATGTTCTTTAATTAAGAATTTATCAATAATATTTATTTTAATTTCTTTATCAGATTTAATTGAGTGTTTAATTCTCAACTCCCTAACTTTCTTTATAATCTCAGCAATTTTATCCATAATCAGAATTTGATTTTTTTTGTCAAAAGAAATATTTAGCTCACTAATTGATTCAAGCATTATTGACTTATTTCCATAATTAAAAATCTGATAAATATTTTCTGTTATAAATGGACATATCGGATGAAGAATAATCAATATATTTTTGAAAATAAGATGCAAAGTGTAAATTGTTTCTTTTTTATATTTTTCATTTTTTAAAATAAACCGAATTAATTCCAAATAAGTATTACAAAAAAACTCTCAAATAAAATTGATTGTATTTTTAGATAAAACTGAAAAATTATAATGATCAAATAAATCAATATATTTTTTTAAAAAAATATTAAATTTCTGACAAATTCAAATGTTTAATGGATGAGTAATTTTAGAATTTAATATCTTTTTATACTGAATCAAATAATTGTGGGCATTCCATATTTTGTTTAAAAAATTTTTTGCATATGTTATTTTCTCTTCAGAATATCGTAAATCTTCCCCTAATGATGAAGATGAAATTAAAAACAATCTCAATGCATCTGCTCCAAACTTATTTATTAAGTCATTTGGATCAATCCCATTTCCAAGAGATTTAGACATCTTTTTACCATGAGGGTCACGAATTAAACCATGAATCAATATAGTTTTAAAAGGTATTTTCCCTATCAAAAAATTGCATTGAAATAACATTCGCGCAATTCAAAAAAATAATATGTCATAAGCTGTAACAAGCAAAGAAATAGGAAAATAATTAGCAGAATTAATTTTTTTATTTTCAATAAAAGCTATTATTGGTCATAAACCTGAAGTAAATCATGTATCTAAAACATCATTAATTTGTTTATATCCTTTTTTTGGATTCAACCCCACATAAACTTTATTTTGTTTATCATAATAAACTGGCATTTGATGCCCTCAAATTATTTGGCGTGATATACATCAATCAGTTGTTATATTTAATCATCTACTTAATAATTTTTTAAAATTTTTTGGAATTATATTTAATTCATTTTTAGATAAATTATTTTTTAAATCATTACATATTTTTTTCATTCTAACAAACCATTGATTTGATAGTAGTGGCTCAATAATGGTATTTGATCTTTCGCTAAAACCGATGTTTGTTTTATATTTTTCTATCTTTACCAATAAACCTTTTTTTCTCAAAATATCAACAATTTTTTCTCTTGCAACAAATCTATCTAAATTTTCAAATGAAATATTACCAATTTTACAAAGTTTATTCAAAGAACCATCATAGTTCATAACACTAATAAAATTCTTTATGTTATGTTTTATGGCTAATTGATAATCATTAAAATCGTGTGCTGGAGTGCACTTCATTACACCTGTACCAAAATTTTTATCAATATAATCATCTGCTAAAATTGGTAATAAACAATTATTAACTGGATTAAATACTTTCATACCAACATATTTTTTATATCTTTTGTCATTTGGATTAACAAAAATGTTAGTATCACCAAACATTGTTTCTGGTCGGGTTGTAGCAATAGTTAAATAATCTTTTTTGTTCAAAAAATATTTAAAAAAATACAATTTTGAATCAACTTGTTTAAATATTACCTCAATATCACTAATTGCTGTTTGCAATTTACAATCTCAATTGACAAGCTTTAAACCCTGGTAAATTAAATGATTTTTATACAATTTAATAAATATTTGATTGGTTAATTTCTTAGCAGTTTCATCAAAAGTGTAACATTCATTTTTGTAACTTAATGAAAGACCTAATTTTCCCCATTGCTGGTGGATATATTTTTTTTGGTCTAAAATTCACTCATTTAACTTAAAAAGATACTCATCTCTAGATAATAAATTTCTATCCAACTTTTTTTCTTTTAATAAAGAATCAAATTTTGTTTGTGTTGATATGCCTGCATGATCAACTCCAGGAACTCAAACTACATTAAAGCCATTAAGTCTTTTATAACGGGCTATTGTGTCTTGAATAGTTGTATTTCATGCATGGCCCAAATGTAAATGACCTGTAACATTTGGTGGGGGAAGCAAAATTGAAAAAAATCTCATTATTTTTTTTGAATTTTTTGGTTCAAAAAAATTATTTGATTTTCAAAAATCATTTCAAACAGATTCTATAGCTTTGTGGTCATATTTTTTATTGCTATATAATTTCATATCAAATTATCAAAATATCCATTTGTTATAGTAGTAAAATTACTTATATATTATATTTAATTGGAGATTGTCCTGGTACCTCAGTTGGATAGAGGAACTGCCTCCTAAGCAGTCTGTCAGTGGTTCGACTCCACTTCAGGACGCCATACTTACATAAAAAAGATATAAAAATAAAGCAAAATATCTATTTATATTATTGATGATAAATAGATATTTATGCACAAAAACTAAATTTAATTTTGGTCTTGTTTTTATATGCATCTACATTTTACTGTTGATTTTTAATGATAATTACTTATATTTTTTACTTATACCAATACCAACATTTTTTTGAATTAAATATTCAATAAATGAAAACAAAAAAATATCAAAATTTCTAATCCATTTGTTTTTTATATTAATTCCTATTATTCTGAACATTTGGATAAAAGATTTTAATTCATTTAAATGATTGGGAAAATCTATAGACTCATTAATAAATTTTTCATTACGGAATGAATTACTAAAATTTATTGATAATAAATATGACAAATTTACAGCTGGTTTTATTAAGTTTTTCATATTTAATATAAAAAATAAATACGTAGAAGATTTTTATAAAAATTTAATAAATTTATCAATTATTCATTTAATAGTGATTAGTGGATTTCATATATCACTCATTAATAAATGAATCAACAAAATACTTTGTAAATTTGAAAAATTAACTTTCTATACAACTTTAGCAATTGATGTTTTGTATACTTACTTAATCAATTTTAATATCGCTACATGCCGGGTAATCTTTAGCTTAATTATTGAAAAAATATTTAAAAAATTAAACATTATGAATAACATATATGATAAAACAGCAGCATCTGGGATACTTTCTTTTTTCATCTTTCCTAAAATTGCATTAAATATAGGGTTTTGTTTATCGTATATGTGCACATTTGGTGTTATTTATGCTAATAGCTTTAATATCAATTCAGTTATTTTAAAGAAAATATTTACCAATTTTATTTGTGTTTTAATATCAATTTTATTTATATCCAAAATTAATGGAGAACTAAGTTTATTTGCAATAATTAACTCACTAATCTTTAGTTTTATCATCCCATATTTCTTTGCAATATTTATTCTTTCTTTTTGAATGTGATTTATATATCCTTTCCAAGAATATATGTGTTATTTACTATCAACTTCAATAAACACATTTTCACTATTCAATAATTCAATAATGCTACATGAATGAAAAATATTCATGTCAATCATTTACTATTATTTTTTATTTTTTACAATTTGATTTTTTAAAATTATTGAAACACATACAAATTCAAAATTATGACTATAATTTTTGGCAATTCAATCAATCAAATTAATGACATGCTTAAGATATTTACTTTCAATAAGCAAATCAAACAAAAATTTGATTACAAAAATGATAGCTTGTCAGAAATTATTTCAAACATAAATCAAATTAATTTGTTTGAAGAAAAAAACTCTAATTTAGTTTATGTAATTGAAAATGCATCATTTTTGACTGAAAAAAATAGTGACAAATTATCAAAGATAAAGGAATTAATCGAAACTAAAAAAGAAATAATTTGTTTGATAGTTGTAAGGAATACTTCATTACTAAATAAAAACATTCCTGAATTAAAAAATGTAAAACTGTTGAAGGCAACTAAATTTAATCAAACAAGCAAAATAAAACTTATAGATTTGCTTAAAGAAAAATTTCCAATAAATTTCAATTCTTCTGATGATTTAAACTACTTAATTGAACATCTTCAAAATGATAGCAATTCAGTTATGAATGAAATTAAAAAAATTTCTGATTTTTCCTATCAAAGAAAAATAGATCAAAATCAAATAAAAAAATTGATTTTTGGTTATCGAAAAGAAATAATTTTTGATTTAGCAAAATTTATTGTCACTGGAGATTTAAAAAAATCTATAAATCTTTTCAAAAAATTATTAATTGAGAAATACAATGTTATTGCATTGATTCAAATAATTAGCCAACAAATATTTGAATTCAAATTATTAAAAATCTTATTTGAAACTAATACAAGAAATTTAACAACAATATCAAAACAATATGATATGAATGCATATTTCCTCAAAAAAAATTATGAACTTTTAAATAACATATCACTAGATCAAATCAAGCAGATTTTAGATAGCTTGTATAAGTTAGATATACAAATTAAAAATAATATAATATTGCCAGAAAGTGGTTTTATCTTATTTTTGATAAGCAATTGCTATGGTCAATAATGAATTAATTACAAAATTAACAAAATGATTAATTTTTTTAACTTCTAATTCAGGATGCGTTTCTTTCTTAAAATCTAGTAATGAATTTAAAGTAGTCGTAAAGAAAGAAATTCTAATTTTGTTAAAACTTACAGACTGTATAAAAGAAATGAAAAATAAAGACACTGAATTAGTCATTAAAAATTTCAATTCAATTTTTCCAAATGAATTAAAAACATATGAAGATTTAGAAACAAAAAATATGACAGATGATGAAATAATTGATTTCATTAATTATTTAAAAATATATGTCAAAAATATTTTGCACATAGATTTAAATGACAATTTAAAACCAACTGATAAATTATTAGTTAATCCACAAATTAATCAACAACAATTCTCCAACGCACCCAATGTATACCAACAAAATTTTGCTTTTCCAAATCCTATATTAGTAAAAAAAGTTCATGAAAATTTAAAAAGAAAAATTCAAAATGATGAAATTCTTATTTACAATTCTTATCCTACTTTATTTCATCGTTTACGAATAATTTATGGTTTTTTCATAATATTTTTCTCATTAATAATGTTTGGATTAGCAATAACTGACATATTTCTTCAAAATAAAACAACAATATTAGGTAATCGATTTAATAATTTAATTTTTACTGCAATATTTAATTTTCTTGCATCTGCTTTATTTGCTTATATATTTTCTATAGTTATGAAGCCATGATACACATACATAAAATCTAGAATACTTTCTAAGTCTGAAACTAACCAGTTAAATGGTGTTTCTAAAAATGAAAAAAATAACCTTCCTAATTTCTACATTATTTTTGTAATTATATTAGTTGGGTGTTATGCATATAACAATTTTTTCCCAGCTTCTACTTCTGGTAATGATGGTTTAGGTTGAGTTTTTGATTATGCTGAAAAGGCTAGTGAAAATGCAAAACAAATATGCCTAGTTTTGCAGTGAATGACTTTAACAATGCTTATTATTGGTGGAATTTTACTAATAATGTCAATAATTCTTTATCGTTTAAAACCAACAGAAAACAAAGATTTAATTAGTAAATTAGCAATGGATGAATTTAGTAACAATCAAACCAAGCAAAGTGATTTAGTAAACTAAAAATATCACTGAACATTAATAAATGACAGACAAATCATTAAACCACAATAATGCATTTTTGAACTTCTTTGTTCCCTTGCACAAATGAAAAATATTTTCTGAAGTAAAATTTATTGCATTTATAGGCATTCTACTCGCATTAAGAATAGCTTTTGGTATCATACATGTTAATTTACCAATAGTAAATAAAACAATTTCTTTCGCATGAATACCAATAATGGTATTCGGCTGAATATTTGGTCCTATTTTCGGATTTTTTTTTGGTGCAGTAACTGATACTATAACTTTTTTTATGTTCCCTGGAAATGTATGATTTTGAATGTATGCAATACAAGAACCACTTGTGGGATTTATTAGTGGTATAGTTGCAGGTATTTACACTATAAGAATATCAAACGAAAATAAAAACATGCTTGTTGATATTTTTATTTACCAGATATCAAATATATTTTTTTGTAGCATATGTCTGTGGGTGTTGTTGAAATGACTTAATTCAAGTGGTGAAATGAAAGATTTCGCCACCTATCAGAACATAATAATCATTCTTCTAGTAGTGTATTTTGTGACAACTGAGCTTTTTATTTTTGTTAATTTATTAAAAAAAGATTTGGACAAGATAAAACAAACATTATTTATATATTCAACTATGACTGTAACAATTGTAATAGTCTTATTTTCATTTATTCTTGGCCCTATTTCTGCTGTTGAATACTTACATTATATAAATGGAAGATACCCAGAGACATGGATTAAATATGGAGTAGTATATTATTTAGTCCCACGTGTAGCAATAGAAAGTATAAAAATTTTAATCGAATCATATTTGTTATTTAGCTTATTAAAAATTTCAAAAAGTGTTCTCCAAAACATGATAAATGACATACAAAATAAATGATAGTTATTTTGTTAATTCATCATATATTCTTGTAAAAACTAATAAAGATTCTTTTCTATAAGAATTTATTTTTCTATAAGAATGAATCGAAAAAGTTCATAAATAAGAAAAAAAAGCAGATACATATATAAATTCAGTTAAAATAGTTTTTTTCAAATTATGTCCATATTCTTTTAACAACATATCTTCATATTTAGAATTATGAATTCCTAAATCTTTAACAATGTTTGCTAAATCAAAATATCTATTATTTAACCTACTCCATTCAAAATCAATAAAGTTTATTGTATGTTTAACTTTGTTATAAATAATATTCTTGTTTGATAAATCATTATGAGACAAAACTAAATCAAGATTTTTGTTTTTTTTCAATATGAATTTATACAAATCAACAAACTTGTTTTGACATCTTGAATAATACTTCTTATATTGCAAATAATTGTTTATGAGAACATTTTTATTGAGATGTGATTTTATAGAATGAACAAGTTTAATTTCTTTGGCAATTAATTTTATTAATTTTCCATTTAAATTCTCTTTATCAGGAATAATACCATTAATATATGGTCTAATCATATCGCCATTTTTTTCATTAAAATAGTAACATTTAAATATTTTTTTTTGTTCCAAAATTGAATATATTAATTTTTCATTTTTTCTATCTAGCAATTTGTCATAATTTCCAAGTCTAACAATATAACTTGAATCATTTGTAATAACCTTAAATGTATTATTTGTGTAACCTGCACTTTGATACTCAATTTTTATAATGTTTTTTAAATTTACTCCCATTTTTTTTACTAATAAATTTAAACATTTTTGTTTTAGGTTTGCAATTGAAAACTTCATAAATAATTATTTAAAGACTTTAAATATATGATAAATAATTATAAATTATGGACAAAACACATAATAAACAAATTGTCTTAGCTATGAGTGGAGGAGTTGACTCATCAGTTGCATGCTATCTATTAAAAAAAGAAGGATATACAGTTAATGGGTTATTCATGAAAAATTGAGATAGATACCTCAATTATGATTTTAAAGGTTATATCAATAATCAAAATAAAATATGTGATAGCCAAAAAGATTTTAACGATGCAAAAAGTGTTGCAAAAAAACTAAATGTAGACATCGAATACATAGAATTTATTACTAATTATTGAGACAAAGTTTTTAAATATGTTATCAAAGAATATAAAAATGGTAACACCCCAAATCCAGATATTCTTTGTAATAAATACATAAAATTTGGATCATTTTTAAAATATGCAAAAAGACACTTCAAAACCAACTTAATAGCTACAGGACATTATGCAAATGTTGAATATAAAAATAACCAATACTATTTAAAAAAAGCATTATGTGAAGAAAAAGATCAAACATACTTCTTATGTTGATTAAACCAAGAACAATTATCACATATTGTTTTCCCTATAGGCAAAATGTCAAAAACCCATGTACGTAGCCTAGCAAAAAAAATAAAATTAAATAATTGAAATAAAAAAAGCTCATCAGGAATTTGCTTTATTGGTGAAAGAAAGTTCAATAAATTTTTAGAGAATTATATTAAACCAAAAATTGGCAATATTGTCAATATATCTACTAATAAAATCATAGGAAAACATAATGGTATCATGTTCTATACAATTGGACAAAATAAATCATTGGGTTTGGGTGGTATGAAAGAAAAATATTATGTTTGCAAAAAAGAAATTAAAAAGAACATTTTGTATGTTGTGCCAGAAGCTAAAAAAAGCAAATATTTATCATCAACAAAATGTGAATTATCTCACTTCAATTGAATTAATGATTATAAACAATGAAAAAATCAAAAAATACAAGTACGTTTTCGACATAGGCAAAAGTTGATAAACTGCAATTTAAAAATATGTAAATCAAAAATAATAATTAAATATAAAAAAACACTAATGGTTACTAAAGGTCAATTTGCTGTTCTATATTCTGGCGATTTCTGCTTAGGCGGTGGGATAATTACAAAAGTTTTCTAAAAAAATTTTTTTACATATTAATCAATGAGGTAAAAAAAATGAAAAAACTTTCGATAGATAAAAAGAAAAAAATTGTTTGCGGAAGTCCTGCAATGGTTGCATGAGTTTCGATTATTGGTGTGAGTTTAGCATTATCAGTGATAAACACTTTTGTGTCTAACATTACATCTGTTAATAACTCAAACTATACTTACTCAAAGGCTAATTACAGTAATAAAAAATCAACAATGATTCGCATGTCAGCTATGCCAAGTCGTAGTGCGATTAATTTTTGGGTATAGTCGAAATGAACAATCTTCATTAACTCTATATCATCAAAACTTTAGGTTTATATATAATATTTGAAAAATTATTATTTATTTACCTATGTCAAAAACAAAAAAAAATAAAAAAACTAAAATTAACAAAAAACAACAATCAACTAAAAAAAATAAATTGAAAAAAATAAAAATAAAAAAGCAAAGAAAAAATTCTAAAAAAGCAAAAAAAATCATCAATAAACATCATAAAAAAAAACAAATAAGAAATACCAATAAGAGAAAGATAATCAAAAAAAAATCAATTAATAAAAGGCAAAAAAAAACTAAAGCTAAAACAAATAAAAATACTAAAAACCTAAAAAAAGTAAAAAAAAATAAACACGTTTTTGTATCAAATTCTTCTTTAAAAAAGAACAACTATACTCCATTTAAATCCAAGACAATTGTCAAGAAACATAATGATATAAATCAAGTTCTAGTTGAACAAAAAAAACAAAAAAGAGGAAGAAAGCCAACTGTTAGGAAACTTATTTTAAACAAAAAATCTGCCTCTGCTAAACATGGTGGAACAATAACATCAACTATCCTTGAAGCAGATATTAAATTAAGACCAATATCAAAGTTGATAATGAACGAAATTATCCAAAAGATAATTCATAAGACTAAAACTAAAAAACATAATAGAGGTTCAATAGAATGAAAAAAAATTTTTAAATTATTTGATGGTTATCAAATCCCTGATGATCTGTATGAAACATTATCAAATAGATTAAGTAAAGAAGGAATAAAACTTATTGGTAATAACCCTAATGATGAAGCAGTGTTAGATGGAGAAGAATTTAATAAGGATTATCAAATAAATGATTTATCCAATGTTTTAAAGATTTCAACTCAAGAAAAGACAAATGATGGAATAAAATCTTTTTTAGATGTTCTTAGCTTCTCAAAAATGCTAACTGATGAAAAAGAAATTAAGTTTGCCAAACTTTTAGATGATCCTGATCCTGAAATAAGGGAATATGCGCAAAATCAATTTGTTACAAGTAATCTTAGATTAATTACTTCAATAGCAAAAAAATATCTAAATCGAGGTGTTGACCTTGAGGACTTAATTCAAGAAGGTGCATTGGGTTTAATCAAGGCAATTAGTAAATATGACTATAGGCTAGGAAATAAATTTTCAACATATGCAACATGATGAATAAGACAAGCAATAACTAGGGCTGTAGCTGATCAAGGAAGAACCATTAGAGTTCCTATACATTTAATGGATTTAATTAATAAATTATTCAAAGCAGAAAAAGAATTAACACAAAAATTAAGAAGAACCCCAACCATAGATGAAATTGCTCAAGAAATGAGTACAGAATATGAAGGGATCACATCTAAAAAAATAAGTAGCATTAAAAAAATTGCTGTTGATTCAGTTTCAATTGATAGATCAATTGGGAGAGATGAAGAATCACAATTCGTTGATTTTATAAAAGAAGAAAATGCACCTACTCCTGACGAATATACAAATGATGAATTAATGTCAGAGCAAATAGATGAATTATTTAAAAATGCTCTTACTAAGCAAGAAGAAGACATAATTAGAAGAAAATTTGGTTTAAAACCATATAGTGCACCGCAACGTTTAGATGAAATTAGTTTAAACCTTGATTTGAAATGTGAAGTTGTGAGACAAATTGAAGCAAAAGCATTACGAAAACTAAAACAACCATCAATGAGTTATAAACTAATAAAATTCACAGATAAAATTAATCATGAATAGAATAGATTCCATAGTGAATCTTATAAATGATAAAAATGCCACTGTTATTGATATAGGATGTGATCATGCATTGTTGTCAATTAAATTATTAAAAAATAAGCATTGCAATTTTGTTTACAATGTTGATATTAACAAGAAACCACTATTAAATGGAATTAGAAATATTAAAAAAAATAATTTATCAAAACAAACAAAGAATATTCAAAATGATGGATTAAAAAATTGAAAATACCAAAAAAAAATTGATTTTGTTACAATCTCAGGTATAGGAGCAAAAACAATAATAAAAATATTAAGTAACATTCCTAAAGATATGGAAATAAAAAATTTCATATTAGTCTCTAATACAAATCCATTTGAGTTAAGAAAATTTCTAAAAAAATTTTATTTTCATTATGAAGAGATTATTAAAGAAAATAAAAGATTCTATTGACTTATGCATGTCAACAAAATAAAATCAAAATATATTGCAAATAGTAGAGAATCAATGTTCCTAGGTCCTTATAATATTCACAATCCAACAAAAAAATTTATTGAATTATTAAAAGAACATAAAGAATTCATTGAGATGAATAAATTATCAATTTATAATAAATTCAAATTAGAAAAAAAAATCATTAATGATTACTTTAAAAAAAATATATCAATTGTTAACTAAAAACTTTTCACTTTCTTGCCAAGAAAAATGAGATAAATCCGGGATAATAAGAACAACAAATTGAAGCACAAAGATCAATTCGATTATTATTTGCTTAGATTTAACAACAAAAATTTTAAACAAAGCAATTCAAACAAATACAAAACTGATAATTTCTCATCATCCAATTTTTTTAAAGAATAAAGAGGTTGATAATGTAAATAAATCTATATTTTCAAAACTTAAAAATAAAAAAATTAATCTAATTTCATTGCACACAAATGTCGATAATAATAAAAAAGGTTTAAATTACTATTTGCTCAATAAGCTAGGTGCTTTTAATATTAAACTTCATAAAAATATCAATGGTATTTATTTTTCTGGATACATTAGCAAAACTTCATTAAAAAAAATAATAAGTAAATTAAAAAATAAATTTATGTGTTACCAAATTAAATACATTAATAATTCACACAATAATATTAATAAAATCATTTTATGTTGTGGCAGTGGTTTTTCTGTTTTAAAAAAAACCATAAATAATTCTAAACCTAATGTTGCATTTATTACAGGTGATATAAAATGACACGACTGAATTTATGCTTCACAATTCAATGTTAATTTAATTGATGCAGGCCATGAAATTGAAATGGAATTTATTAATATGATTTCTTCATTAATCCGTAACACGAAAGAAAATGATAATTTAAAAATCATAAATCTTTTTCCTGACATAGAATTTAATTTTAGTTAATATAAAATAACTTGTAAATGAATAGTTACATTAGTGTTGTGAACAATATATTAATTGGCTCTTGTATCTCAATTGCAATAATACTTATTATCTTTTTATTATTTTTCATAACAAATACATATTTAATTGCTCAAGAAAGAAAAATTAAAAAAAAATATAACGAAATATCAACGTATTTTACATGAAATTCTTTTACTTTTTTAGAATTTTTATCAAGCAAAGCTGAGCAATTAAAGGGTGTAATTTCAAAACTAGATGAAGCTCGTAAATTTTATAAAGAACAAACCGGAATAATTAAATTAAAAATAATGAAAATTACTTCAAGTAACAGGCAATATGATTTCATTTGTTCATTTAAGTTATTAAAAGAAATAAAAATTGATATAAAGAAAATTGAAAACCTAAATCTTTTGATAAAAGACATTTACACATCAACAACAGATTATAATCAATCCGTAAATTCCACAATTGCTTGATCTAGGATTTGTTTTGATAATATTAACAATTTTTATGACAAAATACTATACCAAGATTTTAAAAATTCAGCTTTTAGTTGAATAAAAAAAGAAATTTCGTACATGCTAATTGATTTAAATGATAAATCATTAAAAATGGAAAATGAAAAAATAATCGAGATATTAACACTGTTAAATGAAAAAAATAATAATTTTTATCGCTTTTTAAAAACTATTTATATTTATACTGAAGCCAATTTCTACTTAATTAGGTGTCAAAAACAAATAGAAGAAATTTTATTAAAACAAAATGACCTCTTTACTGATGCTGAATTAACAAATATTATTAAAATCCAAATAGATACACGAATTCTTTTAAATGATTTATCATTATCGCTAAAAGAATTAGATTTAGATAAGGCTAAACATTTAATTTTTTCTATATCAATAAAGCTTGAGCCTATACTTAACACCATTAAAAACAATGATTTAATTAATTTTCTTATCCAAGAAGGGATAACATACTGCACAAATACTATTGAATTGTGAACAAACAATTTACCTAATCTAAAAAACTCTCTTGACAATATTGGAAAATATTTTAATAGTTATAACAATGATGAAATAGGAAAGAGAATAAAAGAACTAGACTCATCATTCAAAAAAGCTTGTATATATCACAAATCAATAAATCAAGAAAATAATAAATTAAACAATGTTGATCGTATTACTTTCCTAAAAAGGATTAATTGATGTATTGAAAATTTATCTAATTGACAAAATGAACTAGAAGAATTTACTAAATATGTAATAAATAAATATGATGAGACAATTAGACTTATTAATAAAATTTATGATTTGAATTGGACAATCCAACAATTAAATATTTTTAATACATCAATAAGCACCCATTCTGACATCACAATCAATTCTATAAATAGTTGCATTTCATCAGTTAATAAATTAATCAAAATTATTAAGCATGATTTCTCATATAATTTTCAAGAAGCAAAAAATATAGTTAGTCAACTTGAAAAATCAATTGAACCTTTGTATAATTCATTTTTATTAACAAAAACTTTAAAAAATTATGCTAGGAATTTAATATTTTTTTCAAATAAATATAGACATGAAAATGAAAAAATAAAAGATTCAATTTCCCATTGTGAACAATTATATCAGGAAAACAAATATAAAGAAGTTCTTGATAAACTTATTCCTGTTTTAGATAATATTAAGAAATCCGCAAAAATTAATAATGTTAAATTTAGTTAATATATAATTTTTTCTCATAGCCCGTTGGTGAAATGATTTAACACATACGCCTCTCAAGCGTAGATTTGCTGGGTTTGATTCCCGCACGGGTTACCATAAAACAATAAAAAAAAGAGAATAAGTTGCAATCTAATTCTCTTTTTTTTTCTATGTGTATACAACATCCACAGATTGATGCATAAAACTAAACACAATAAATAAATTAATAGTAATAAATTTATTCAAACACCAATAATTAACCAATATTTGTTCTTAAAATATTAATCAATTTTAATACTTAAATGATTTATAAACTACCGTTCACAAATTTTTTTCTCATAACTAAAACTACAATCAACCTGATCATAATGCAAGTAACTTAAAAAAAATAAAGTGAACTTCATTACATAATGCAAATCTAATATTTATGCTATCAATTTGCAATATAATTAAATAATATTTTTTCTAAAAAAATAAAAAAAATTTCTTAAATATATTTAAATATATTTACTTTTTTTCATTATTGAAAAGTAGATTAAAAAATGCATAACAATTTAGATACTATTTGTTGGTTTTTCAAAAATTTTTCCTTTTTTGAAACAATTATTACCATTTATTAATGAACTGACCTTTTGTGGTTTTTTTCCTTGAACTTGCAACTCGGTAACTAAAATTGATTTATCTTTTGTAGCCACTAAAATACCACTTTTAGATACATCAATAATTTCGCCAGGAACAAAATTTGATGATTCAACATTAGAAATAACAGCATTTATAATTTTTATATTTATTCCATCCAAAATTGTTCTAGCTAGTGGCTTTGAGTAAAGTGCTCTAATCTTTGCATAAATTTTAATTGCATTAGTATCCCAATTTATTAATTCATCAATAGATGAAATTTTTTGCACATATGAAGCTTTTCCCTTATCTTGCTTAAAATGAGTAACAGAACTACTACACAAATCAAAAATATTTTCTAAAATTAACTCCCTTATTTTTATTTTCATAACTTCTTTAAGCGAAGAAAAAGTTTCATCACCATGTAATGGTATTGTTTTTTGACAAATTATATCTCCTGCATCTAATTCATTTGACATATATAAAAGCGTGACTCCTGTTTGTTTATCGTTATTAAGTATTGCATGCTGGATAGGTGCAGCCCCTCTATATTTAGGCAATAATGATGGGTGGATATTAACAGATTTATAAATTGGATAATTTAACATATTTTCCGGAACTATTTTCCCATAAGAGCAAGTAATTATCAAATTGGGTTTTAATTCTTCTAAAATCAAATTTGATTGCTTATATAAGTTATTAGGTTGAAATAACTTAATATGCCTTTCAATACACATTTTTTTGACCTCATTAAAAATAATTTTTTTGCTCCTACCTTGCGGTTTGTCAGGAACAGTTATAACACCAACTAATGTTACTCCTGAAAGGATTATTGATTCTAATGTGGAGCTAGCTATGTCATCACTTCCTAAAAACAATACACGTATATCCTTATTACCTAACATAGTATTTACTTCTTAATATCTTTTGATTTACTTTTTTTATTTTTTTTAATTTCTCTTTTTTTGATCTTTTCCATTTGCTTTAAAATCTTTTTATGTTTCTCATCTTGTTTTTTCTCAAACTTTTTAGTTCGTTCGTACTCAGCAAAACGCAATGGAGCAAGTCATTGTATTTCTTGTTCATAATCTAACCTACCATTTATAACTATGTTCCTATCAACATTCTTCTTATCCAAATGTTTAACAATAACTTCACACTCAATAACTTCTGGTTCATTTACAATGTTTGTTTTAATATTTTTCGTGATAAAACAAACAACATACAAGTCTCTTAACCTTGGGCGGACAAATTTTACTTTTTCTCCACAGAGCTTTGATTTATTCTTTTCTTGTTTATATTGAAATTCCCTAATAAGATTTATTTGTCTCTGATTTATTCTAACTAACCTTGGAGAACTTGGATTGATATAATCAATTGGGTTCCTTTTTGCAACATATGAATCAATAATTTCTTCTCCATATCGATTCATATCCTTCAAATATTGTTTTATTGTTCTCCATACTTCATCTTTATTATGACGCATTGAAATTAGGGAACGAGATCTTTCTTTTTGCTTTTTTCTGATAAAATAAGG
>JAEELD010000001.1 GCA_016288695.1 Mycoplasmataceae bacterium | reverse complement strand
ATAAAGATATTATACAATATATTAATCAAATTTTTTATTTTGTCAAATTTTGTAATACCTTTTATCTATTATTTTAGTTATTTTAAATGTAATTTTGATAACTTAAATGTGTAAAATTTTTATTAAAAATAACTAATTTAATGGATTTTAATAAAAAAATCATTATTGTGTTGTCAATACTGCTTTAGAATTATATAAAGAAAATATGATTATAACCTATATTTTTTAATAATTAAATTATAACAAATATAATGTCAAAAACTTGTCTAGTTTGTCTATCTATTTTACATAATCCTAGTTATAAATTAAACTTTCTAAAAATAATTTTAATTGCTATACAATAGTTATCAAAAATTTTTAGTAAAAATTCTTTATTTTGTTGTCAAAATCAAATATATATTTTCTATAAATTTTATTTTAACAATTCATCCAATATTATATGTTTAGCTTTTCAAATTTCTTTATGAATATCTATTAAAATTTCTGGCTTATGATAATCTTTAAGTGAATTAATAGCATTATATAAATCTTGAGATGTTGTTGGTGTAGATTGCTCAACCATTATATCATTAAAATTTTTAACATATCGTTCAGCATTAAGTTTTTGATCATGTGTCCAAGGTATTGGAACTATAATACTTTTTAAATTGAATAATTTTTGTTCTGCTAAAGATGTAGTTCATCCGCGAGTTAGAGAAATATCACAATGCTGGTATAAAATTCACATATCAGATTGTGAAAGAAAATCGTATGTTTTTGCTGAATGGATTTCTTCAAAAATTTGCTTTAAATCCTCGTTTAATTTTCCTAAAATTATATGATAATGAAATGAATCACAAAGAGTTTTATTTTCTTTAAGTAAATCAAATAAACATTTATAAAGTTTTTTAGATCCCTGAGATCATCACATCACAAGGATAGAAGGTTTTCAATCTTGTTTTTCAGATTTTAAAATTTCTGACAATTCTGATTTTTTGTGTTTATTTGGTACTATTTCATCAGAAAGAATCTGTCATACAACAATTGCTCATGGAAAAACTCAGTCGAATCAACAAAACGATTTTTTTGAAAATTTATTTCAAATTCTATTAACTAATCATGGTTTAACATCTGATTCATGAACATAAATTGATTTATGAAAAAATTTAGCAGCAAAAACAACTGGTAAGGCTACATATCATCATTTACAAAAAACTACATCAGCTTTAGATTTTCGTAAATAAAAAATTGATTGAAAAAATCCTACAGTAAATAAAAACAAATCTCTGATATTTTTCAAACGTGATTTTAACGGAGTTTCTCTACGTCGTTTTCATGAAAGAATAGAAATAAATTTTACTTTATCTCAAAATTCAGTTGCTGTTTCTTGCTCTAGTGAATTTTTAGATCAAAATCGAATTATTTGTTTTATTTGGTCTGAATATTTTTTTTCTGATAAAATTGTTTCTATTAAAGATTTTATAGGAAAAACATGTCAACCTGTTCATCCTCAAGCCATAACTATTATCTTTTTTTTCATTATATAAAGTAGACATATGGTTAAATATATTGTCCAGTATTGTCTATTTGTTTATAAATGCAAGAGAATATTAAAAAATACTTTATTATAATTATTTATGTATAAAATAGGATCTTAAAGTAATTTTATGCTTGTGCAGGTGTATATATAGAAGCTTGTCTCAGGCTAGCAAAAGCCTTATCAACAGGATATCGACCTCATCATTTACCGTTGTGCGTATTTGCGATAAATACCTCTTTATTACCTCAATTTTCTCTGATATCTACAGCTGCCATGTAATGCTGTCATGTGGTAAGGGTATTATTCCCTCCATGTCTTGGTCAATGTACCATGAATTCCACAGGGTATCATTTTTCTAGATTTTTTATCATTTCTTCTATTGCTTGTTGAGTTTTTTCTTTTGGCCACTTAGTTTTTTCTCCAGGTAAGAGAACTTTTGATTCTATTTTATTATTAGTCATTTTGGGGATAGAGTTATAGACAAGGCTGTGACGATGTTTGTTGTAATAATCTACAGGAGTTATTGATCTGTCCACAGCAGAACTAATACAAGCAGCAGAAGTTAGCATGCATCATCGTGCCGCTAAATCTTTGTTATTTCGTTTTGCTTGATCGTATAAATTGTAAGTTAATCCACTTTTGGAATTTGTGTAAGTGTTTTTTTCTTTATCTAATCCTTCTTGATTTTTTTCCTCTTTTGATTCTGTAGAATTGTTTGTTATTGTAGACGGTTCTTCTTTTGATTCTGTAGAATTGTTTGTTGTTGTAGACGGTTCTTCTTTTGATTCTGTGGAATTGTTTGTTGTTGTATTTGAATTCTTTTTCTTTTCTTTTTTATCTGAATTTTTTTTATGTTTTTCTTTTTTCTTATCTTTTTCTGAAATTTTAGCTAATAGTTCATCAAATCATTTATTCTTCCATTTTTTTAAAAATTTACTAGTCTTATTTTTGTTTGTTGCATAATTCATTTTATTATAAAAATGCTTTAATTCTTTTTTATCGTGATTTTTTATAAGTTTCTCTCGATCTTCTTTGGTTAATGTTATTCATATTTTTTTTAATACCTCTTCATATTTTTTCTTTAATTTTATATATTTTTTCTTGGATTCTTCTTTTTTTTCCATTTTATCTTTTTTTTCTTCTACTTCTTTTTTGAGTTTACTAACTCATCATTTAGTTTCATTTTCAACTTCATGTTTTTCTGATTCCTTTCTTTTTTCTATATTGTCTTGTTTTTCTACTTCTTTTTTAAGTTTACTAACTCATCATTTAGTTTCATTTTCAACTTCATATTTTTCTGATTCCTTTCTTTTTCCCCCTTCAAAAGTATTATTAACCATCTTATAATTTTTAAAAGATAAAAAATTGAATTTATTCAATAAAAATTATAATAATTTTTTTTATTTTGTCAAAAATCTACAGAGATTTTTTCATAAAAATTCTCAAAATTTAATATTTATATTTAATTAAATTATATTTAATTAAAGCTTTAATCTATAGTTAATCCTTTTGCTATTGATTTTATTGGCTTTAAAGATACTCAAATTATAATTACATTATAAATTCCTGCAATTATTAAGAATATTCGCCAACTAATTTCATGGTTATTTAACCAACTATTTATAAAAAATCAACTAATTAACATTAATATTAGTATTCATAATAATTGTAATCAAGCTTTTTTTTGAAATTTTGGAAAAACTTTCAATGTTTTTGCAACTATCATTGCTCATATCATAAATATTGTTTCGATTAATACTTGAACAACTATTCATCCAAGTAAATTTCGTTTTGGAATTACAAATAATGCAACTAAAATTCAAACTACAACTCATGT
>JAEELD010000027.1 GCA_016288695.1 Mycoplasmataceae bacterium | reverse complement strand
CAGAACAAGTTAAAAAAGAAAAGAAATCAGATATGCAATATCATATTGGTACAATGATTGAAATACCAAGAGCTGCATTAACAGCAGATGAAATAGCAAAAGAAGCTGAATTCTTCTCATTTGGAACCAATGACCTAACGCAAATGACATTTGGTTTTTCAAGAGATGATGCTGGTAAATTCTTAGGTTCATATTATGAAAATAAGATTTATGAACAAGACCCATTTGCTAAGATAGATCAAAAGGGTGTAGGAAAATTAGTTAAAATGGCAGTAGGACTTGGTAAAGAAACAAGACCAAATATTAAATTAGGTATATGTGGAGAACATGGAGGAGATCCTTCAAGTGTAGAATTTTGTCACGAAATAGGATTATCATACGTATCATGTTCACCATTCAGGGTTCCTATTGCTAGATTAGCTGCTGCACAAGCCGCTATCAAGTCTGGGGTGAATAAGTAAAATGTAAAAAAAACTAGATGATAAATCTAGTCTTTTTTATGATATAATACCTTTAGGAGGTTTTTGTATGAAATATGATATTCATAATTTATTTTTTGCTAAGTGTAGGTGGCCTATTATGGATATGATTAATATAGATGGTCCAGATGAGGGATTTATTCACCCTGATTATATGGATTATTATACCATCATATTCTTTAGGAATAATGAATATATAAATTTATTTAACAAAAAGGAAAAATATAAGCATGTATCTGAAGTTGAAGACAGTGAGAAGTATCATGCCTTTCATTTAATTTTGGAACTGCATAGTTTATCAGATTATATTGATACCGAACATAAGAAAGTATCTGAAAAAGAATGTGATTTAATCGAAGGTACAATTGAAAAAACATTAAAATTAGTACCCAAATATGGCTACAAAAAATAAATTATAAGTCATTTTAGTCTAAATAGCCCCGAACCTTACAGGGTGACAGGCCGCTATCAAGTCTGGGGCGAATAAGTAAGAATTAATTAAGACTAAGACTAGATGATAAATCTAGTCTTTTTTATGATATAATAGTAATCAAATTATTTGAAAGGGTGTAATATATGAAACTACTTCAAATAGATGATAGAATTAAAGAGTGTAATACTTGTGGTTGCATGGTTGAAAAATTTGAAAATAATACTACAGTTTCAGTAGGTAATAAATCAGATATAGTGATTCTAGGAGAAGCACCTGCAAATAATGGTTGGAGAAAAAGTGGCATAGCGTGGTACGATGAAAACCATAAATTATTACCATCTGGTGTTGTTTTACAAAAATTATTAAAAATAATTGATTATACACTAGATGATATATATTTTTTAGAGGCAGTTAAGTGTTTTCCAAAAGATAGAAAATATTTAAAAGAATGTAGTATTAATTGTAGAAATTATTTATTAGAACAATTACAGATAATTAATCCACAAATGATACTTACTCTTGGAGATATAGCAACAAGATCGTTATTAGAAATTAAGTATTCTAAATTTGCAGATGTGGTTGGACAATGTTTTGATTATAATGGATATGATGCAATACCTATATATCATCCTAGTCCAATATCACCATTAAGTTATAATGGAAATGTAGAAATATTTGAACATGTTATTAAAGAAAAAGTAAAAGTATTAAAAAAGTAATTAATTAGTCATTTTGGTCTAATTCGGCCCAAACCTCACATGGTGACAGCTGCAATCAAATCTGGGGCGAACAAGTAAAAAAGTAATCAAGACTAGATGATAAATCTGGCCTTTTTTATGTTAGTTTTTTGATAGGTGACTTTGCTTGCAAATTTCAACTTCTTAATATATAATAAACAACTGATTCGAGGTGTATTATGCCAATAATAACAAATGAACTATATAATTATTCAAAACAATTTATCAAAGAAATAGACAACCGTTTATTTGAAATAAGAACAATTGATAATATTGATGTTGAAAATCTTGCAAAATGTATTATTACTCAAAAAAGAAAAAATGTTGAAGAGAATGTACCTTTTAGTCTTGGTGACATAGCACTTGTTAGAACTATGGCTACTGATAACTTTCCTAGAAATCTTATATATCATACACTTCAAGCAGATAATAAAATGGGATATTTTGATAATCCATTTAGTAAGTTTTTAGAATATATTAAATATCTTGAGGAATTTAAAAACATTGATATCGGCTGTGAACGCTCAAATATTGATGTATCAAAATTAAAATTACAGTATCCACTCTTTAGAAATACAAAACATTTTAGCTTGAATGGACTTGCAAGTAATGTAGTTGTATTATGTAAAGCAACAGCCACCTTTGATAATAAAGAGATAATAGTGATTGAACCTTTTAAAGATCACTTAGGTGATAATCTTGTTAACTTGAACCCAGTTGATACTTTTTATGATTTAGAAGACAGTTCATTTAAAATCGGGCAAAATGCAGTCATAATTATGGATTCAGATACTTATAAAAGACTTATCAGTAATGATGGTATTAGAGATGATTTAAGTAAAGTAAGAGTATTTTTATATTCTCCTAATAATAATTTATCATCTTGTAGTGGTACTAGCTATCAAACAATAATGACGGATATAGTACTTTCTTATCTAGGATATATACCACAACATTCAGTTGATCAATGTGAACTAAAGCCAGATTATTGTTTTGATGGAACTAAATTCATTGATGATAAAGATTATTTAACAAAATTTCAAGATTTTATAGAAAAATTAAATATTACTCTTTTGCACCAGCACTATTATTGTGTTTCTAAATCACAAATAGAAAAGAGAAAAACTAAAGATGGTACTATAATCGATTTCCCAGGTACTTTACATAGTGAAACTGATTTTGCTTATGAGGAAGATAAAGCCAATATAAATAGCATTCTTTATTGCCTTCAAAAATACCTTTCTTTATTAGTGGAAAAATATGAATTAAATAGTGATTTAGCGGAAAGAATATTTGAATCATATTCAAAACATATTAAAGAATATTATGGTAAAAATTTTGTTGCTGAATATCATGATTTTGATATAGAAAATGAAGTGATTGGTTACATTGAACAAATTGGATATGAAAACTTAGTCAATGCTACGATTTCTTTCAATAATAATCCGATAAAATATGAGGATACAAAAAAGGATACAGCAAGAGATAAAAAACATTTAACATTATATTTAAATGGTAGTAAGCAAAGAAAATAAAATAAAAAATCAAGTCATTTTAGTCCACAAGTGAGTCCCATTTGCTGTCCGAACTAAACTGTGGCCCAAGCAAATTTGGCTGATAAGAAATAACATTAAGACTAGTAAAAACTAGTCTTTTTCGTTGACATAGTATTGATAATTTGGTACTATATAAGGAAATGGTTGGTGACACATATGAGTTATAGTACTGAATTATTTGAAAGAAAGTTTGAAAATAGCAAAAAGAATAAAGAAGATATTTTATTTTGTAAGTTATTACAAGATTGTGTATATAGATATCACTTGATAGATTTTACTATATCAGAGAAATATAGAACGAAGAAATTTTTAGAAGATAAAATATGTTGTGGACACACTTGGGAAATAACACGAGATGGTTTTGAAAATAGATCAAATTATAGTTATGATAAAGATGAACAAGAAATAACATTTGATAGAAATATAATATATGTAAAAGAGGAAAAATGTTTTACTAACGATACATATTTAGCAAATGCTCATTTATATAATTGCAAGTCTTGGTTCTCTCTTTTAATAGAAATAAATGAAGAAATTAATCAAACTATCAAGCCATATGAGAGAATAATAAAAGAAGAGCTAAAGGTTGTTGATAATGATTCTTATTATTCAGAGCAACATATAAGTGATAGCGTTTATTATTCAGATTTGTTTGTCAAACATTTTATATCAGATTATGGTAAACTAGGAAGACAATTATTAATAAAATGGCTTAATAGGTTAAATGATTCTTCTATAAGTGACGAGGAACTTGCTGATGAATATTTGAATGATATGAATAATGCAAAAATATATTTTGAATCTTGTAATCATCAAAAATATTTAAGAGAAATGGAAAAAAGTGTAAAATTCGATTATATATTATTAAGAGTAATAGAAAAATATTCTCCAAGAGGAAGATATTTTGGTTATACTTACAGAAATATTTATTCAAGAAAAAGATGCAAGCAATATAAAAAGAATACTAATTCTAGATAATTAGTGATATTTGAGTTAATCATTTTAGTTTCGATATTACTAAAAAAGCTATGATACAACTCGAAATAGACAGTAAAAAATAATTAAGCATTTAAACAAGCAGAAAAACTATTAATATAAAACGAAAAAATATAGTTTACTTAATCCTAAATTAGTTAATAATTTATCGCCTACGTTAGAAAGCGGCAGTACAAGCTGCAATCAAGTTTGGGGCGAATAAGTAATTATTTATAATTAAGACTAGATGATAAATCTAGTTTTTTTATGGTATAATAGTAATCAAATTATTTGAAAGGGTGCATTATATGGAACTATATCAAATAGATGATAGAATTACAGAGTGTAATATTTGCGGTTGCATGGTTGAAAAATTTGATAGTAATACTACAGTTTCAGTAGGTAGTAAATCAGATATAGTTATACTTGGAGAAGCACCTGCAAATAATGGTTGGAGAAAAAGTGGCATAGCATGGTACGATGAAAATCATAAATTATTACCATCCGGTGTTGTTTTACAAAAATTACTAAAAATAATTGGTTATACACTAGATGATATATATTTTTTAGAGGCAGTTAAGTGTTATCCAAAAGATAGAAAATATTTGAAAGCATGTAGTGATAACTGTAGAAAGTTTTTATTAAGCCAATTACAAATTATTAATCCACAAATGATACTTACTCTCGGAGATATTGCTACAAGATCGTTATTAGAAATTAAGTATTCTAAATTTGCAGATGTGGTTGGACAATGTTTTGAATATAATGGATATGATGTAATACCTATATATCATCCGAGTCCAATATCACCATTAAGTTATAATGGAAATGTAGAATTATTTGAAACCACTATCAAAGAAAAATTAAAAGTATTAAAGAAATAATTAATAGTCATTTTGGTCTAATTCGGCTCGAACCTCACATATTGACAAGCCGCTATTAAAGCGAGAAAAAATTAGAACGCATAAGCGTGATAAAATATAAAATACAAGAAAGACTAGAAATAGTCTTTTTTTGTTGTAATTAAAGGAGATGATACTAATGTTAAAGAAGGTTAGAAAGCATAAAAGATAAAAACCTAGATGATAACTATAATCTAAAATTTGATAAAAAATAGTCACGATATTGTTCGGATGACTATTTTTTTGTTGGAAGAAAAAATAAAAAAAGAAAGGAATGATGAGAATGTATTTTAAGAAACCAACATTAAACAATTTATCACAGGGAGCTCGATTAGAGTATGTGAGAAGGATAAGACATATGGATATGGATGATGTCGCAGATTATTTTAGATATGGAGGTAATGATCCACATAAGACTTTTAATAGTTATGAAAATAACTATAGACATCCTAGTAAAGAAAGGTTAAAAGATATAGCAGAACTATACGAAGTAAGTATTAATGCCATAAAAGAATATGATTTTAGTAATCCAATTGATGTTATTTATAACTTAATGTGGTTGGAAGAAGAATTTCCATATTATGAAATTTACTTTGATACTAGTAGCTATGAACAAACTGAATATAATAAGCAAGTACAAACTGCAATCAAAGAATGGAAAGAAATGAGAGATAAGAGAGAAAACTATGAAATTTCAGATGAAGAATATCTGGAATGGAAATTAAATTATGACTTATTTAGTGAATATTATTAATTATAAAAATTATGTTTTTTATGATATAATAAATTTAGTTAATGCAGGAAATAATTTTTTTAAATTAAATAAAGAAGGTGCTAATTATGAATATTGATTTAAATGCCTATAAAACATTTTATTTAGTTGCAAAGTATAAAAGCTTTACGAAAGCGGCTCAAGAATTGTATATATCTCAACCTGCCGTAACTCAAACTATAAAAAAACTTGAAGAGCAATTGAATATTAAATTATTTAATAGATCTTCCAATGGGACAATTACTTTAACTGCCGCTGGTGAGGTAGTTTATTATTATGCTGAAAAAATATTTAATTTGGCAATTGCAAATAAAACTGTAGTAGAACAGGCTAGAGATGCATCATTTGAGGTAATAAATATTGGGGTTCCTACTCATATTGGGTCTTTCTATCTAGTAAAATATTTAAAAATGTTTAATGAAAAATATCCAAATGTTAAATTTAATATTATCAATAAAAAATCTGATGAAATGATTACTATGTTGAAGAAAAGAGAATTAGACGTAGTTATAGATACAAATATGGATGACTTTAGAGATGATTTGATTTCAACTATTAAAATACTTGATTTGGATAGTTGCTTTGTTTGTAGTGAAAAATATAAGGATATTGCTGATAAGAAAAAGATAGAATTAAATGAATTAATGAAATATCCTTTAATATTACCAGGTGAAACTACTTCAAATAGAAAAATGATTGATTATAAATTTAAGGAAAAAGGTATTGTATTGAAACCATTAATTGAAGCTAATTCTTCATCAATATCTAGGCAGCTTATTATTGAGGGTGTTGGAATTGGATGGATGATTAAAGAGTTTGTTCAAGAAGATATTGATAATCATAATTTATATGAATTGAATGTGGATTTTGATCAAGTACTAACACCTGTGTCTATTGCTTATAATAAGAAATTTAATCACGATATTATAAAAGAATTTATAAAGATTTTTAAACAGAATAATGATTAGGTTATTCTGTTTTTTTATGTTATAAGTAATACTTATGCAATATAAATTTTTGATATTGGTAAAAATTGGAATTTATTTTTATAATTTAAATAGGAGGAATTATTATGGCAGCTGATAGATATATTGATTTACATATTCACTCAAATAATTCTGATGGAACTTTTACACCAAAGCAATTAGTTGATATTGCCAAAAAAAATAACGTTGGTATATTATCAATTACTGATCATGATAGTATAAGTGGATTGGAAGAATTTAAATGTAGTATTCCATATGATGTGATTGGAGTTAAAGGAATAGAATTTTCATCATTTATTATGGATAATAATGAAAAAATAAAACTACATATTTTAGGGTACGGTTTTGATGAAGATAATTATTTGTTTCAATTACTTGTAAATGAAATGAGAGAAAAAAGAAAAGTAAAACATTTAGAATTACTAAAAAAATTAAGAGAAAAAATAAAAAATTTACCTGAAGAAAATATTCAAAAATTAAATATTGATAGGTATTGTTGGTTTGATAGAGAGGTAATTAATTGTTTAGAACAAGCTGAATATTCTAAAGAGATTATTGATGAACTCAGAAACCATTATAAGATTAATAGATTTAGTTATGGTAGTGAATATGATCTAGATGTTAAAAGAGTGATTGAAGCCATTCATTTAGCTGGAGGGTATGTTGTTTTTGCTCATCCTATGGCATATAAATTTTCGAATGATAAAGATATGGTATTGAGGATTATAAATAATCTGATATATATGGGAATTGATGGTGTTGAAATATATCAATCAGATTGCCTGTGTGACGATTCAAAATGGTTAAATAGAATTGTTAGTGATAACAATTTGCTATATTCTGTTGGAAGTGATTTTCATAGAACAATTAATTCCGATGGAAGACAAATAGGTTTAGGAATAAATAATAATTTATGTATAACACAGACTTCGTTAACAAATGAAATAATAAAATCTAAAAAATATTTTAGGAAGGTGAAATAATGAAAGTATTTATATCTTGTCCTTTTACTGGACTATGCGATGAAAAAAAATATGAAATAAAAGATGAATATAAAGATTTTTTTAATAAATTAACTGAAAAATTAGAAAATATGGATTGTGAATATTATTTGGCTATAAAAAGAGAAAATTGGGGAATTGACCATAAAGGACCAGAAGAATGCACAAAAAGTGATTTTGAAGGTGTAAAAAGTAGTGATTTTTTAGTAGTAATACCAGGTAATAATATATCTAAAGGAATATCTGGTGGTGTTCATGTAGAACTAGGATGGGCATCAGCATTAGATAAAAAAATGCATATTTTAATTGAAGATAATTATCAGTATTCCCCAGTTTTAATGGGACTAAATATTTTATCTCCAACAGAATATCATAAATGTAACAAATTTTTAGATAATGAGATGCTTGATACAATCATTAATATAGTTAAACAAGAGTTGCAACTTAAAGAAGGTGTATAAAATGTACTTAAAACTTATTGAAGAATCTCCTAAAGAAATTTTTTCTTATTATGAAAAACCTTTTTATGTGTACTTATCTTTGTCAAATTTGTGTAATGCAAATTGTGTGTTTTGTGATGTACGTACTAATAAAGAAAAGAAATGTAACATAGATATATTTAAATTGATAGATGAATTATCTACTTTAGGAACTAAATATATCCATTTTACAGGTGGAGGAGAGCCATTTATCAATGATGATATTTTACAATATATCGATTATTGTACAAAAAAAGGATTGAATATAATATTTATTTCTAATGGTTATAATTTAAATGAGGATAAAATAAAACAACTATCTAGCTATAATATAAAGGCAGTATTCTTTTCTATAGATGGTTATAATGCTGATATACATGACTCTTTAAGAAGATTGCCAGGATTATGGGATAGAGTTACTAATAATATAAATTTAATTAAAAAATATATACCAAACGTAAAAATTGCTATAAATCATGTATTAAATAGAGAAAATATAGATGATTTTGAAAATTTTATTAAATTGAAGGAAAAATTTAATTTTGATTTTATCAATCCAATAGTTATAAAAGACTGTGATGAGTTATTCTTTTCTGAAGAACAAATAATTAATTATAATAAAAAATTATTTTACTACTATGAATTGGCTTATAAATTAGGTATAGAATTTCTATGTGATAATATTGATTTCTTTAAAAATAATATTTCTTCTTTAGGCGATAGATCATCTAATAATGATTTAAGGTGTGTATATCCTTCTTTTTGTACTTTTATTGATGCACCTACAGGATTTGTTTATCCATGTGATTGCAGTATTCATAGGGATAGAAATATTTACAAAATAGGCGAATTGAAAGAACAAACAATGGAAGAAGTATGGAATGGTGAAAAAAGAAAAGTTTTAAAAAAGAAATTATTAAATAGTGAATTGAATTGTAAAACAAAATGTGATGAAGCTAATTGTCAATTTAATTATTGCTATTTTAAACATAAGGGGTGAAAATTATGAAAATACTTGTATCAGCTGAAAGTTTTGGTTATGGGCCAATTGCAACTTGTTTAAGTGTGGTTAAAGAATTAAAAAAACATAAAGATGTAGAAGTGGATTTTATAGGTTCTGGTATTTCACTAGAACAAGCAAAACTAAGTGGATTTTTTGATAATTTTTATTTATGCAATACATATGATATTGAAGCTTTAAAAAAATTTGATGATATATTTAAAAAATATAATATTTTTTTCTCAAGTGAAAATGTCAATGGTGCTATATATGGAATGAAATTTATAAAAAATACATATTATGTTGATAATTTAGTATGGATGTGGGATAAAATTCCAAATGAATTAGGAAAGGTAAAAAAATTTTTTATATCAGAAACTTTCCCATGTCGAGATAATTTTAAAAGAGTAGGTACAGTTATTGAAAATCCCATTTTTGTTGGGCCTGTACGAGATATGAAGTCTTCATCACTTAAGAGTAAAAAAAATCAATTAGTTATAAACGTTGGTGGAGCTTCATCATTCTTATTTGAACAATCAATAATTAATGAATTTTATAATAAGATAATAAATGATATTTTATCAACTAAAGAAGTAAGTAGATTTAGTTCAATTATTATATGTGGTGGTAGTAAAGTTATCGATAACCTAAAGTTGGATAGTCAAAACCCAAAAGTTAAAATTGCTACTCTAGCAAATGAGGATTATTTAAAAATAATGGAGGAGTCTTCACATTGTATAATGTCATCTGGGTTAGGTAATTTTATTGAAACACTGGATAAAGATATAAATATTATGTATTTGCCAGCGGTAAATTATAGTCAATTATTACAATTACAATATTATGAAAAAATGAAATTTGGATTTAAAAGCTTAAATTGGAATTCATTTGATTTTTATAATGAAATTCCTATGTATTTAGATGAAGCAACTGGTGTTAATATGGTTGTTGATAATATAAAACAATTTAATTTTGGAGATTATAGAAATCTAATTAATAAATTTGTACAGGAATATTTAAATACGTCTCAAGAAAATAGTTTTGAATTACGAAAAGAATTTTTTAATAAATTTGATAAAAATGCGTCTGTTATAATTGCAGATACAATTTATAATGAAAATATATAAGAGGTGGTAATATGAAAATTCCTAATGATCCATTTATAGGTACTCATTATATAGGTAAGGAAGAAATTAAAGCAGTAAAAAAGGTATTAAAAAGTAAAAGTTTATTTAGATATCATGGTCCTAAATTACTCTATAAAACAGATGAATTTGAGCAAAATATGAAAGATTATTTAGGAGTGAAATATGTTTTAGCTTGTTCTAATGGTGGTAGTGCAATTAAATTATGTTGTATTGCAAATGGTATAGGACCAGGTGATGAAGTTTTGATGTCACCATTTACTTTTATAGCATCTGCTAGTAGTGTTTTGACATGTGGTGCAGTTCCAAAATTTGTAGATATAGATGAAACAATGAATATAAATCCAAATGAAATAGAAAAAAACATTAATTCAAAAACTAAGGCAATTTTAGCTATTCATATGCAAGGCCAACCATGTGATATGAATAAAATTATGAAAATAGCTAAAAAGCATAATTTAATTGTTATAGAAGATACTGCACAAGCATTTGGCGCTGAATTAAATGGTAAAAAAGCTGGTACTATTGGAGATTGTGGGGCCTTTAGTCTTCAAGCTGGTAAAACTATTACATCTGGTGAAGGTGGATTTATAGCTACTAATAGCAAAAAAATATATGATATAGCAAAAATGTATCATGATAATGGTGGATTTAGAGTTGGATGTGATTATCCAACTTGGGAGAATAAGAATACCATATTTGGTGAGAATTTTAAAATTACAGAGTTACAAAGTGCTATCGCAAATGAACAATTAAAGAAAATTAATACTATATTAAAAAAACAAAAGAAAAATTATGATTATGTTATAGATCATATAGATAAAAACTTTTATAAACTTAGACCTTATGTTAAAAATAGTAAATTAGTATTTTCAAATATTTCGATAGAATTTGATACAGAAAATGAATGTAACAAATTTATTAAATATATGAATGATAATGGTATAGGATTTAATATATATTGTAGTAATCTTATTAATGCATTTGATACTTTTAAATATAAAAATTCATGGCATCATTCAAAATTTCCATATAATATTTCTAAATATGATAAAACTAAATGTCCAAATGCTGAATCATTATTTAGAAGAGTTGCTTGGTTTAGTTTATCTGCTTCATTAAAGAAAAAACATTTAAAATATATCGTGAAAAAGTTAGAGGAATACAAAAATGAATTTTAGTAATTCAGATATATGGAATGAATCATTGTTTATTAGGTATCCAATAAATAAAATAGTTAAAGTTGGTCAATTATATTTTTATAGTGATAATGGATGCTTAATATGTCAAAACTTTTTTAATCCAAATATTGGTAAAATCGAAATTGAAGGATTGATAAAAAAAATAAGCGAAGGTAATAAGATTAAATTTAGCTATATTAATGATTCTCAAGAACTTGATACCATAAGACAACTTGCAATTGATAATATGTTTACATATGAAGTGATTGATAGTTGGGAAGCACCTAAACTATCTCTTAAGACTGATATTTCAAATTATCTTTTAAACGAATGTGGTAATCAAATTAAAAGAAATTACAAAATGTATAAAAATAACAAAGAGAACTATAAATTCTATAATTCTGTTAATAATGACATATTGAAACTTTGGGATTATGTTTTAAAAATAGATCTTGATTCTTGGAAAAAAGATGAAAAGTCTGATATGAAAAGCTTAAATCGTGAAGATTTGCAATACTTACCTTTTTTGCTATTAAAAAGGGATAAGAGTAATTTGGTTGTGATTTGTGATAATGATGATAATCCACTAGCATATTCATTAATGTTTAAAGATGAAAATAATTGTTGGTATGCAGTTAAATGGGGTGCTTCATACTTTGGGAGAAAAAAATATGCAGGTTTTATGGCGCTATTTAATCATTTGGAATATATTGATTCATTTGAAGATCAGATTAATGTTGATTTTTGGGGTAGAAGAAATAAAACATATGATTCGTTGAAAAATAATTCTATTAATAGGAAACATATTATTATTTATAAAAAGGAGGACTAATATGCATATTGAATTAGGTAATGTAAATGATATACCAGATATCAATGAAAAAATTGATACAAGCTTTAATGGTACATGTTTTGCATATGATTGGTTTTTAAAATTGAAGCAAAGTAAAAAAATCCTTAAAATATATGATCAAAAGATGAACTTGTTAGGATTTATGCCAGTTTTCAATAGTGATAACAGTAAAATAATCGCGCAAAGTACAATGTATATTCCATATGGTGGTCCTGTCATTTTTAGTCTTCCAAACGAGGAGAGAAATAAAATTAGATTTATACGAAATATAGAAAAAGCATTATGTGATTATTTGCAAAGTAATTATGATGAAGTTAATTTTTCTACTGATAATAATATTATTGATATAATGCCATTTATTAGAGCAAACTTTACACCTGAAGTACGTTATACTTATAAATTAGATTTATCAATTGGAATTGAAAAAATTTATAATAATTTTGGAAGTGATAGAAAGAAAGATATAAGAAAAGCTAAAAATAGGAATGTAGAGTTTATAGTTGATTCGACTATGAAGTATTTTGATGTAAATAAAGCTATGAAATGGGAAGCAAAATACGGATTTGAGTCTACTTCTGATTTTGTAAAAACATATATAAAAGAAACAATAAACAATAATAGAGGAATGTGTTTTGTTGCTAAGGAAAATGATAAAATAATAGGTGGTGTTCATATTGCTTGGGACTCAAATACAGCGTATATTTTATATTCATATTATGAAGATGAAAAGGATGATATAGCAATAGCATATATTTATTACAAAATGTTTGAATATTTAATTAATAATAATATTGTTAGATACATGGATTTTGAAGGATCTGTATTCGAATCAATCGAGGACTGGAATATTTCCTTTGGTACTTATCAAAGTAGATTTTATAATCTTCATTGGAATAATAATGAAAATTTATATTTGAACGTATATGATTATGGAGAAAAGTAATTATGAACGAAAAGAGTTTATTAGCATTAATGTATGATTTTTATAATTCACATACATTGAAGGGACAAAATGATGATATTAATTATTATATAAATCAAATAAAATTGTATGGTTCTAAAGATACTTTGATAATAGGTGCAGGAACAGGACGTGTAGCTATTCCATTATCTAAATATACAAATATTACCGCACTTGATTTTGATAAAGAAAGATTAGCACGCTTAAAGAATAAAACAAAAAATATTAATACGATATGTATTGATTTTCTTGATTATAACAAATCAAAGAAATATGACTTAATTATTATTCCATATAGTACTTTACAATTTGATAACGATAAGAAAAAGCTTACTCAATTTTTCAAAAAATTATATAATGTTATGAATAAAAATGCCATTGCTATTTTTGATGTATCTGAAAGTTTTAATACAAAGATTGAAAAGACTAACGAATTTTTATTTAAAGATTATTGTAGTGAAATTAATGATGAAGTTAAAGTATTTTACAGTTCAAAGCGATTTAAAGATTATATTGAATTTAATGTAGAATATAAAATATGTAGTAAAAATAATAGTGTTATTGAATGTGAAAAATATTATTATTATGATAAAAATTTATTATTTGATGTAATAAAAAACAATAATCTAGACATATTGAAAATTGATGATGGATATGGTAAAGACGATTTTAAACATAAGCATTTATATCACTGTAGGAGGCAAATATAATGAATGATAATTTTTTACTTGGTTCAAAATTGGCTAAAAAATTTAGTAAGAAATACGGAGTAATTACATATTCTGGGACTTTAGCTATTGAAGTGGCACTAAGTAATCTTGGATTAGTAAAGGGTGATAAGGTTTTAGTCTTGTCAGAAGTTTGTTATTCAATTGTAAATACAATTTTAAAATTAGATTTAATTCCAGTTATTGTATCCTCAAAAAATAGGTTATATTTAACTGATGAAGATATAGATAAAGTGTTAGAAAAACAAAATATTAAGTGTATTTTATTAGTTCATCAATATGGTATTTTAAATAAAATTAATCTAAGAAAATATAAAACCAAAGGTATTAAGATAATTGAAGATGTTGCTCAAGCATGGAATATTGGGAGTGATAATTACAAAATAGGGGAACATAGTGATATTGTTGTTACTTCATTTGGTAAGACTAAACCATTAAGTTATGGTATAGGTGGTGGAGTATTTTTTGATAATAAGTTGATTTTTGAAAAGATAGACTATTGTGATAATGATAGTAGGCAAAATGAAAATATTTTATTATCATATGCTTATCCACTATGTGAAAAAATTGATTTTGATGATTTAAAATCTGTTGCAGATGAGATAGTTTATGAACAGATAATTAATGCAAATAGATATAAAGAATTTTTTTCAAAAAGTTCAAGAATCAAGTATATTGAATCTGATGATAATAATGTTTGGCATAGATTTCCAATATGGGTTGAAGATGAACAAATTTATAATACTATAATTAATAAATTAAATTGTACTGAATTAGAATATCAATTGCCTCACGAACTAGAGCTTTCTGAATTAAAACGTAATAAAAACTGTATTAAATATAATTATAATGTACAGGCTAAAGGAATTATATTATTGCGAACAAGAAATATTGATATAGATAAACAAATTAAAATTTTAAAAGGCATTGTTGGTAATTTAGTGTAATTAATTGGATTTTATGCTATAATACTATATGCAATGAAAAAGAGGTGAATTACGATGATAGAAATAAGCGTTAATAATGCCCAAAAGACTTTTGGTTTTAAAAAAGTTTTTGATGGCTTTAATTTAGAGGCAACAACTGGGGAAAGAATTGCTTTGATAGGACCAAATGGTTGTGGTAAAACCACATTATTTAAAATCATTTCCGGTGAAGAAAATTTAGATCAAGGAATGGTTTCTATTAGAAGAAATGCTACTATAGGTTTATTATCCCAAATTCCTCCTAAAGTTTCTGATAATGTTACTGTAAAAGATATTTTAACAAAATCATTTGAAGAAATATTTAAGTTAGAAAGACAATTAAGAGAATATGAAGAAAAATTATCTACTGTATCTCCTGAAGAATTAAATTCTGTCATTGAAACATATAGTAAACTACAAGAACGCTTTATGGATATGGGTGGATATGAAGTAGATGAAAAAGTAAGTAAAATATGTAATGGATTTAAAATATCTGATGATATGTTAGATCGAAGTTTTAATACACTTTCTGGTGGTGAGAAGACTATTGTTAATTTAGCATCTTTAATAATTAGTAATCCTGAAATTTTGTTATTGGACGAACCTACAAATCATTTGGATATTGATACTTTAGAGTGGTTCGAACAGTTTTTAACTAATTATAAAGGAACAATTATAATTAGTTCACACGATAGATACTTTTTAGATAAAGTAGCTACAAAAACAGTTTTAATTGATAAAGGTAAGGATGAAGCATATCATGGTAATTATTCATATTATTTAGAAGAAAGTGAAAGAAGAGCATTAGCTGAATTTGACGAATATAAAAATCAACAAAAGCAAATTGAAGCAATGAAAGCGGCTGTAAAAAAATTAAAAGAATGGGGAGAAAGAGGCGATAATCCTAGATTCTTTAGAAGAGCTGCTTGCATTGAAAGAAAACTTGAAAAAATGGAATTATTAGATAGACCTGAATCTAAAAAACAATTACCATTAGGTTTCAAAATAAATGGTAGATCTGGTAAAGATGTTTTGGTTGCTGATGACTTAGGAATAATTGTTGGTGACAAAGTAATATTAGATGGTGCTGATTTATATTTAAAATATGGTGAGAAAGTGTGCCTAATGGGTAAAAACGGATCAGGCAAATCAACATTTGTTAAAGCTGTTTTATATGGTAATAATATTTGCCAAGGTGAAATTAAAATTGGTAGCAATGTTTCAATAGGATATATTCCTCAAGAAATAAGATTTGAAGATGAGAATGCGACAATATTAGATACAGCTAGAAAGTTTTATGATGGTACTGAGACTCATTTAAGAGCATCTTTAGCTAAGTTTTTATTCTATGGTGAGAATGTATTTAAAAGAGTAGGCAAATTATCCGGAGGAGAAAAAGTACGTTTAAAACTATTTGAATTAATTCAAAAGAAAGCTAATCTTTTAATTCTTGATGAGCCTACAAACCATATAGATATTGATACAAAAGAAATGTTAGAAGAGGCACTTAGTGAATACCAAGGAACACTTTTCTTTATTTCACATGATAGATATTTTATCAATAAATTAGCTGAAAGAGTAGTTAACATCGAAGATGAAAAGTTTCAACAATATTTAGGAAATTACGATTATTTCAAAGAACAAAAAACAAAAAAGTTAGCTCCTTCTGAAAATGTTTCACACGGTAGAAGAAAATAGGTGACATAAAATGAATTTTAATTATAAATTAAGTGAAAAAGTTAAAACATTTATTGAAGATGCTAAATTAGAAGAAATTAGTATTGGTTGTTCTGATTCGCAAGTTTTTAAAATTGAAAAGTTAGATAAAACTTACTTTATTAAAATTTCATCTAAAGGGAACCTTACATCAGAATATGAAAAACTTAAATGGCTTAATGATAAGTTAAGTGTACCTAGAATTACTTTATATGATTATACAGATGATACGGAATATTTGATTACAGAATCTGTTGGTGGCGAAATGGCATGTTCAGAATATTATTTAAATAATCCAAAAATCGGAATTAGTGTAATTGCACAAGCTTTTAATCAAATTTATGATGTTGATATTAGTGATTGTCCTTTTGATGTTTCTATTGATTATAAGTTAGCATTAGTAGAAAATAATGTAAAAAACAATTTAATTCATATAGAAGATTTAAAAGATGAAACATTAAAAAAATTTGGAAGTTTAGAAAGTATCATTAGATTTTTAAAAGAAAATAAGTTTAATGATGAAAAGTGCTTCTCACATGGTGATACAAGTTTGCCTAATATATTTGCTTTAAAAGATAAATTTGTTGGTTTTATTGATGTGGGAGAGTGTGGAATTGCTGATAAGTGGTTTGACTTAGCAATTTGTGAAAAGTCAATCAGACGTAATTATGGTGAAGAGTATATTCAGCAATTTTATAATGAACTAAATATTGTTCCTGATAGAGAAAAAATTGATTATTATTTATTGATGATGGAATTGTATTTATAGAGGATTAATGATATTTATCATTAATCTTTTTTATGTACTTATCGCACCCTAAACTTATTTTTATAAAAGTGGTAATTTCTTTGCAGAGGTGATTTAATGAAAAGAAAAGTGGCAATATATGCTAGAGTTTCAACAGAACATAAAGCTCAAAAAAATAAGATTTAAGTATGAAGACAAAATACAACTAAGTTCTAATGAAATATTAGAATTAATGGAAAATATATTAAGATGTAAAATAGAACAAAATCCATATGTTTTGAAAAAATTATTAGAAACTAAAGATTACACAATAGTTGAAGATTCTCCAAAAGATGATTATTGGGGTTGTGGTATAAATAGAAATGGAGAAAATTAATTAGGTAAACTTTGGATGAAATTAAGAGAAGAATATAGAAATAAATAATTATCAGAGATTAAGTGAAAACTTAATCATTTTCTATGATATCATTGAAGTGGTGATAACATGCAAATAATTGAGTATGAAGAAAAATATTTAGAAGATGTAAAAGATTTGTTGGTAGAACT
>JAEELD010000026.1 GCA_016288695.1 Mycoplasmataceae bacterium | reverse complement strand
TTGCCCGTACTGAGAACGAACACACGTGGTCAAGGAGAGTATCCTAAGGCTAGCGAGTTAACTATTGTTAAGGAACTCTGCAAATTTACCCTGTAAGTTAGCGATAAAGGGAGCTTACGCAAGTAAGCCGCAGTGAATAGCGAGGGGGGACTGTTTACCAAAAACACAGCTTTATGCAAAGTCGCAAGACGATATATATGAGGTGACACCTGCCCAGTGCTGGAAGGTTAAGGAAGTGAGTTAGCAGCAATGCAAAGCTTGTGACCAAAGCCCCAGTGAACGGCGGCCGTAACTATAACGGTCCTAAGGTAGCAAAATTCCTTGTCGGGCAAATTCCGTCCCGCTTGAATGGTGTAACCATCTCTTGACTGTCTCGACAATAGACTCGGTGAAATCCTGGTTGGGGTGCAGACGCCCCATAGGCGTGATTGGACGGAAAGACCCCATGAAGCTTTACTGTAACTTGATATTGAAAAAATACATTGTTTTTAGAGCATAGGTGGGAGACTTTGAAGTAGGGGCGCAAGTTCTTATGGAGTCAACACTGTAATACCACCATTATGATGTTTTTTTTCTAACTTCCAACCGTGGAACCGGTTAAAGGACAGTGTTAGGCGGACAGTTTGACTGGGGCGGTCGCCTCCCAAAAGGTAACGGAGGCGCGCAATGGTACACTCAGCATGTTTGGAAATCATGTAATGAGCGTAATGGTATAAGTGTGCTTGACTGTGAGACTTACACGTCGAACAGGTAAGAAATTAGGTCATAGTGATCCGGTGGCTCAAAATGGAATGGCCATCGCTCAACGGATAAAAGCTACTCTGGGGATAACAGGCTGATACTGACCAAGAGTTCATATCGACGTCAGTGTTTGGCACCTCGATGTCGACTCATCTTATCCTGGGGCTGTAGCAGGTCCCAAGGGTTCGGCTGTTCGCCGATTAAAAAGATACGTGAGTTGGGTTCAAACCGTCGTGAGACAGGTTGGTCCCTATCTGTCATGCCCGTAGGAAGATTGAGAAGAGCTGCTCCTAGTACGAGAGGATCGGAGTGGAGACACCACTAATGTTTCAGTTGTATTGCCAAATGCACCGCTGGGTAGTTACGTGTCGAAAGGATAAGCGCTGAAAGCATATAAGCGTGAAGCCTCCTTCAAGATTAATCTTCCCCACCCGCAAGGGTGATAAGAATCGTTGTAGACTACAACGTTGATAGGTCAAAGGTGTAAGCATAGTAATATGTTTAGCTGATTGATACTAATAATTCGAAAGACTTAAAGTTGTGATTATGTTTCATAATTTGTTTAATTGATTTAAGTTTTGTTGGTTTTATAAAAACTTTAATAAACAACCATTGTGTGGTGTAGATATCGTGTGTGGTAACACCTGTTCCCATCCCGAACACAGCAGTTAAGCACCATGGAGTCGAAGGTAGGATGAATTTAATCTGAGAATAGAAAAATGCCACGCAATAAATTAAAAAAGTAGTTAAGCTTCAATTAGTTTAGCTACTTTTTTTATTATTATTGGTTTATGTATTTATTTGTTTATTTATTATGAGTTTGAATGTAGTAAATTATTTTTAAGGGTAAGTGGTGAAATGGCAGGAAATTTATCCAAAGTTTAATTATATTAAACACTAATATGTTAAAATGGATACATTTTATTCTTTCCACATAAAAGCTCTATTTTTTTGGGATTATGTATAACATTTATGAAAATGAAATTATGAAAAATGAAATTAAGCAAAAGGAATTAAATGTACGTTTTTGAGAACTTAAAATTGATTTGTCAAAAATTGAAAGTGAATCAAAAGACAAAATCAAAAAGATTAAGAAAGAGGTAAATGATTTAAATCTTAAAAAAAAATATAGAGAGACATATGCAGAATTATGAACTGATATTAGTAATTTATATATGTGAAATCCGAATTATTGTGTAACATATCCTCCTGGTGGTTTAATAAGAAAAAAATTTAATTTCAAGGATGAGGAAGCATTAAAACAAAAATTAAAAGAATCAGTAAAAATAATAATTGATAGTTATGATTGATATGACAGCGATGTTAAAACAATTAATATGGAATTATATGCAAATTTTTATTTACTTCAATTGTTATGGAAAAATATTGATTTAGAAAAATATAAAAAAAGTAAATCTCAGCTTCCATTATTTAGCGAGGATATTGATGCTTCCATAAAAGAATATTGTTGTGATCATAATATTGATTTGAAAATTTCCGGACTGCATCTTACATTCTGCCCCTCCATGGGAGAAGCGTTTCGTAATAAATTTATTTTGCGTTTAAATAAAGAAAATTCATTAATTTTGCAAATTAATAATTTTGAACAATATCTAAGTAAATTTAATTCTGAACATATGAAAAGATTAAACTCATTTAATATTGCCGCTGAATTTTATTTTTTATATGATTGACTAATTACAAAAAAAATAAATATATTTAATTTATTAGAATTTTATGATCTCATAGTCAACTTAATTGAACAACAAGAGCAAATTAAAGATAATGATGAAAATTTTAAACTTAATATTAAAAAATATATATATATCTTAATCATATATATTCAATTATTTATGAATTTTTATATTTGAAGAATGATAGTCCATTACCAAAAATATTAAACGAGACAATTAATCTGTTAGAAAAAAACAAAATCATTTGTAATATTGATAATCCTTTTAAATTTGTAAAAAAAGATAAAGAAAACCTAGAATTTGAAAATGATTTTTTAAACGAGTTTATTCGTTTTGTACGCCTTAACAAAATCCGATTAAGTACATTTCATTTAAACAAAGAAAAAAAAGATGTTCTAAGTTACGAAGAAGATGTATTAATAGCCCAACAAATTGACTTACAATCACTTTATAATATTAAAATTGATACTAAACAAATAATCACATATTTAAGAGATCTAATACTCAAACCTTTTGCTTTTTTATGAAATTTTATGAGAAAAATAACAAAAAACGAATTGTTACGGGATTTTGAAGAATTATTAAAACTATATTTTTAAATTAAATTTATCGCACTGATTCTTCTTTTTCTATATAGTTTTTTCTTTTTTCTTATCTTTTTGATAACTTAAATTCTTTTGCTTTTTCAGATTTAATTAATTCGAGATAAAGCAAAACATTATGAGCACATAACTGATAGTTAACTCTCAGATGTTGACATTCAGATGGTTTGTTTTCTAAACAAGCTATCATTTTCTTAATAACTCTTTGATGAACTTCTGGTTGATTTAAATATTTTAATTCATTAAGACACAATCTGACATACTTTAAATCAATTTTAGCTAATTCACTAAAATTAACATTTTTTGTTAAAGTTTTATTTAAAGGTATGGCTTTACACAATAATAGTGAACCTGCATATTTGTTCATATTATCATATACTTTTTCAAAATCATATGTGTCATCACGGTTATATCAATTCTTATTTCCATCATGTGTGATAGGTGCAAACATCGAAAAACCTTTATATTCAATAATCACACCAAAATACTTATCAGAATTTTTTTTATTTAATCGATAATGTGAATATACTTGCTTATCTACTTTGTTGCTTTGTCGGTTAACAAATTCTCCATCTCCCCTTAAATAATTAATAAGATGCTGATCTACTTCATAGATTTTAAATTTATTATTAGACATTATTCAATTTAAAAGCCCAATTCGAATTAGTTAGACTAATTGGCTTGGGTAGCCAGTTCTCCTTTTTTGTCGAACATTTTTATTATATATATTTTATTTAATCTCAAAATTGGCAAAATTGTTTTGCATCTTAGTTTTAACCTCATGCTATTAAGAATGGAAATAAGAAATTCCACAATTATGTTTTTAAATTAATAGATTATTCTTTTAGGTTATTAACTTTAACTAAATTATCAATTCTATTGATAATAGTTTTATTAAATTCTAACTGTTGTTTATTAAATTTGGCTTGTTCTGCAAAACCATCAGTAACAATCTTAGATAACTTATTTAAATTATTAGTTACATTATCCAAATTATTAGTTAAAACATTAAAATTATTAGTTAAAACATTTAAATTATTAGTTAAAACATTTAAATCATTTGATAGTTTATTTAAATTAGTTGATACTCTATTTAAATCATTTGATAAACTATCAACTTTATTAGAGAGTTTAGACAAAGTAATTTTATTGTTGATGCTTGGCTTTCTTTCACCTTCATCATAACCATCTTTAGATTCAACTTTTTGTAAATCTAAATCTTTACCAATAAATTTCTTATCTATATTAGTATTAATTACTTTATATTTAACAACCCTAGCACTTTTGCTCATACATTTATTATATTATTACTCTTTTTGCTTAAATAATCACCCATATCAGAATATGAATAAATGAGCAATGTTTCAAAAAAATCAAGTTAAATTTATTGAAATTGTCGAATTCGTATTGTTAATAGTATATTAGCTACAGCACCCAAACTATCAATGAAATGAACTAGTGAGCTTGGTGATTTTTGCTTGTTTTATAGCTTTTTCTTAACATTTGATAAGTTAAATTATAAAGATTTTCATTTACTCCTATTCTTGTAAAACTCTGCTTTTTGAAATTTAAAAATTTATAATGAAAATATGAATTTAAAAGAATGAAAAAAAATTAAAGAATTTAACTATTTAAATTATTGTAATTATTTGCATAAAAAATATGGTATGCCACAAGGTAATTTCTTTACTCCGAATTGAAGCCCAAACCCAAAAATCAAAAGGACGAATGAGGGACTTAATATACACCACATAATGGAAGATCATGCAATTATGTTGGGAAAAAAAATATATGCTATGCAATCACCTTATGAATGGCAATATGCTGATAAGTTAGTATATTGTGATTTGCTAGAACATTTGTTCCTTCATATTTTAATTTGTGAAAATCCACACAAAGATAAAAAGCAAGATCAAAGTGTTGGTTTTGGTGGAGTTATAAATTTTTTAGTGCCTGAATTAAATGATGTTTATTCTGGCTGAAAAACTAAACAAATGTGGAGATTAAATACTCATAAAGTTATTATTAGTGATTTGGATGTTTATCTAGAATTAATAAAAAGATTTAAAACAAATTTCCCTAGATATGAAAAATGTTTATATAGAAGTTTAACTGAGCGATATCCAATCAATTATTGATCAAAAGAAAAAGATAAAGATTTGTTTGAAAAATTACATAGATTGTAATTTTATTTCACTAGTTCATCTTTTTGCTCTTTCTTTAGTTCTTTTGTTTTTTCAGATTTAATTAATTTGAGATAAGGTGGAATATTATTAACACATAACTGATAGTTAACTCTTAAATGTTGACATTTAGATGGTTTGTTTCCCAAACATGCTGCCATTTTCTTAACAACTCTTTCATGAATTTCAGGTTGATTTAAATATTTTAATTCATCAATACATAAACGTGCATATTGGTAATTGGTTTGAATGAGTTTATGAAAATTAACATTTTTTGTTAATATTTTGTCTAAAGATAAAGCTTTGCACAATAACAGTGCACCTGAATACTTACCAAAACCATCATATACTTTTTCAATATCATATGTATCATCTCGATTAAATCATTTTTTATCTCCATCATGAGTGATAGGAGCAAACATTGAAAAATTTTTATATTTAATAATTACGCCAAAATACTTATCAGAATTTCTTCTGTCTAATCCGTAGTGTGAATATACTTGTTTATCTACTTCTTTACTTGGACGATCAGCAAATTCGCCATCACCACGTAAATAATCAATAAGATGTTGATCTACTTCATAGATTTTAAATTTATTGTTCATTAATGATTTAGAAGTCCCAATTCGAATTAGTCAAGCTAATTGGTTTGGGCAACCAGTTCATGTTTATTAGTTGAACATTATTATTATATATATTTTGTTTAGTCATGAAATTGGTAAAATTATTTTTTGTTTCTAAGGTTCAACATTACTTTATTAAAAATTGGAATGAGTAATTCCACAATTATGTTTTTATATTAATAGATTACTCTTTTAAGTTATTAACATTAACTATCCCATCAATTCTATTTTCTAATCTATTAAAACGTTTATCTTGTCTATCAAATCTTTGTATAACTTCATCTCTGAAACTAGCAAACCAAGCTGGAGCTTTAGCTCTTGGCTTTGTTGTAGGGCTATCTTTGGTCCTAACTTTTTGCAAATCCAAATCTTTACCAATAAATTTCTTATCTATATTAGTATTTACTACTTTAAATTTAATAACTTTAGCGCTTTTGATCATATTTTTATTATATTAATACTCCTTTAACCCAAATAACCATCCATTATCAAAATATGAATAAAATGGTAAAATAATATATTCAAACATTTGTTTAAGTTGGTATTTAATTATGGAATTAAAAAAAAAAAAAAAATATACATATTGCTTTTGACGTTGGTGTGGCATCAGTGGGTTGAGCAGTTGTAGATGATGAAGGAAAATTATTAAATTTTAAAAATAGATATTGATATGGTGTTAGGTTATTCGAAGATGCAGCAGAAGAAAAAAATGGTAAACCAAAAAATTTATCAAGAAGAAATGCAAGACATTTTCGACGTTTGGTTAGAAGACGTGCTTTAAGAAATAATGACTTTATTGATTTAATTGTTAACAAGCAGTTAGTAGAAAGTAAAACTAAGTTTTATGAACTAATAAAAAACAATAGTACTATCCCATTAGACTTAAGAATCAAAGGTCTAAAAGAGAAATTGTCGAATTCTGAATTATGTGTTGCATTATTTAATTATCTTCAACACCGTGGTTTTTTTTATGATATTCCAGATGAGCAAGTAAACGATGATAATGAACAAGAAAAAACAAAATTAGATAAATCTATAGAGGAAATAGTAAATAATTCAATTAAGAGTGGAAAGAAACCATCTGAGATTCAAAAGGAATTCTATAGTAAAGATGGTTATTATGTTGGTCACCCATGTAATTTATGTTTTAGTAATAAATGTTGAGAAAGTGAGATTCGATTATTTTTGTCAAATCAACAGTTAGATGATGATTTTAAAGAGAAATATATTCATTTATTTACACGTGTACGAGATTATAGTAAAGGCCCAGGTTCAGAAAAATCACCAACAAAATATGGTTTATTTATAAAAAATAAAGATGGTAAAATTGAGAAAAAAGGCGAATCTTTATGAGAAACAACTATCGGTAAATGCACAGTTTATGAAAATGAATTTAGATCAGTTAAAAAATCAGGTTCAGCTGAATTATTTAATTTATTAAATGATTTGAATAATTTACGTTTGAGGAAAGAACCTGATTGAAGAATTAATCAAAAATTAAAAGAAGAAATTGTTAAATATTGTATAGAAAAAGGTAAACTAACAAAAAAAGGACTTTCAAAAATTATTAAATGTGATATAGATGAAATTTTTGGTTATAGGATAGATAAAAATAAAAAATTTATTATTGAAGACCTTAGCAATATAAGAACTATTTTTCATTCATTAAAATTAGAAAATTTTAATCCATGACAAGAACCAGAAAAATTAAACATAGTGAATAAGTTAGTTGAATGCAAATCAAAAGAAAAAAATAAAGACAAACTTCGGGAATCATGTAGAAAAGAAATTAGTAATTTTGGAATAAAAATTGATTCAAATGAATTAGATGGAATGATTGATGAAATTAAGGGATATACACAAACTCATGCATTTTCTATAAAATTTTTGAATGAATGTATTCCTCAATTATTTAAGTCAGAAAGCGGTGAAAACCAGCAAAACATTTTAATTAAAAGATCATTAAATAATCAAAACAAAATTAAAAATCTTTACATTAATCCTAATAAAGCATTAAAAAATTTAGTTGTTTCTCCAACAGCAAAGAGGTCAATTAGACAAACAATTGAGGTATTTAATAAAATAATTAAATTTCTTCACAATGATTTTTCATTAAAGTCAATTGCGATCGAGATGGCAAGAGAGAAGAATTCTAGTGATGAACAAAAAAAAGTGAATGATTTGCAAAAGTTAAATGAAAATAGAAGAAAAGAAGTTGAAAAATGGATTAGGAATTCTAAATGGAATGGTTCCTTGAAGGATAAAGTTATATACAAGTTATGTTTGTTGATTCAGCAAGAATACAAAGATATTTATGATAATAATGATGATATTACTCTTGAAGAAGTACTTGAATATCCAAATAATTTTGATGTTGATCATATTATTCCATATTCAAAATCCCTTATGGATAATAAAAACAATAAGGTTTTGACTAGAAAAAGCCGTAACAAAGAGAAAGGCGACCAAACACCATATCAGTGGTTTGAAAAATCAGGTAAATCAAAAGATTTTGAAAGGTTGAATGACTGATGGAAGAAATTGTTTAGCAAGAAAGAAAAAGATAAATTTAATAACCTTACTTATAGATTAGATCCATTAGAAGATTTTGAAAATTTTATTGGTAGGAATTTGGCAGATACAAGAGCATCTACTTCATGTTTATTAGACATATTCAGAGCATATAAAAATGGACATGATTTAAATGATATGAAAATGGAATTATTTTCAATTAATGGATTAGTCACCAATTATGTCAGAAAAGATTTATGAAGATTTATACCACGTAAGCAAAGAGAATTATACCGACATCATGCTGATGATGCACTTGTCTTAGCTTATCTATCAACAAAAAATTTTATTTTAAAAGCATATAGGTTTTTTGCGAAATATAGAAATAATTTTGAAAATTATATTATTGATAAAGAAACAGGTGAGTTAAGATTTGATAGGTCTGAATTAATTAATAATTTTGCTAATTTGTATGCCAATATTAAATTATCTGAAAATCCACCAACTTTTAGTAGACAAATTAATAATTGTAGATCTAATGTGCAATTCTTTGGAGAAACAATTTATTCTGGTATTCAATATAATAATAAAATTAGAGTGATTAAAAAACTTGATTTGTTAAAATCTGATGTTAAAAAGCTTGGCAAGTTTTTTGGAGAAAATCCAAAAAAACAAAATGATTTATTTATTTTTAATTCAGACAAGAAACTTTATTACACATTGAGCAACATATATAAAGAATACTATTTAGATAATACTAACCCATTTCAAAATTATTTAAATAAAAATCCTGAATACAAACAAGGTGAAAATTTATTAGCTTATGTAGAGGATTCAGAAATAAAAATTCGAAGATTAAGATACTATAGTAGTGAAATTAATTCATATTTTGTTAATACAAAATTAAAACAATCTAGCAAATATGTTTCATTTTTTACTGAAAAAAATAATATTGGTTTTCATTTAACGAAAAAAGATCAAAAATGGGAGATACAGCCTATAACTATTGATTTTGGTTTTAATAAAAAGAAGAATCTTGTTTATGTAGCAAAATATACATTAATTTGTTTAAAAAACCAACCTCTTTCGAAAGGAATGTTCTATATTGTAGGTGTACCAAGTAGAAACAGAGTTGAAATTAAACCGATAATGTGCTACCAACGAAAATTAAATTTTTACAATAAAGAAATTAATCCTGACTATAAAGTTCGCCAAGGTCAATATACTATTGCTTTAGATAGATTAATTGAAGATTTTGACTACATAGAAACTGATATATTAGGTAATGTTTATAATAGAATGTCATTTGACAAGCGTTTCTCGTCTAATTAATATATTAGTCAATTTTATGTATTATTAATTAATTCAATAAATGCTAATATTCTACATAAAATTAAGTTAATCATTAAATTTATAAATTTACTATTTTATTACTTTAATTTGTTCTTATTTTTGCTTACAGAATAATGATACCAAACTAAAACCAGGCGATGATGAACCATTCGGGGACTGTGGTTTTTGCTTACAGAATAATGATACCAAACTAAAACCCTATTAATATATTAATATATTATATACTAGTTTTTGCTTACAGAATAATGATACCAAACTAAAACCAATATTTGACTTTTCTAAAAAATTCATATGTTTTTGCTTACAGAATAATGATACCAAACTAAAACTACTGCTAGGTATGCATTAAAGAAAGTTGGGTTTTTGCTTACAGAATAATGATACCAAACTAAAACATTGAGTTGATATTATTATTTAGTATTTTGGTTTTTGCTTACAGAATAATGATACCAAACTAAAACAGCATTTGTTGTGTCAATTTGAAAATTAACGTTTTTGCTTACAGAATAATGATACCAAACTAAAACTATGAATACTGAAAAAATTAAATCTAAATTGTTTTTGCTTACAGAATAATGATACCAAACTAAAACTACGAACTTCTAATAAAGTAAAAGCAGCAAGTTTTTGCTTACAGAATAATGATACCAAACTAAAACATTATGGATAATCATGATACTTTTAAAAGGGTTTTTGCTTACAGAATAATGATACCAAACTAAAACTATTTTAGTTTTGATAAGTTTTTGCCTTGTGTTTTTGCTTACAGAATAATGATACCAAACTAAAACTACATGTTAAAGATTTATTAAATGATTTAAGTTTTTGCTTACAGAATAATGATACCAAACTAAAACAATATAAACTAAAAAAATATCGAGGTATTTGTTTTTGCTTACAGAATAATGATACCAAACTAAAACGTCAAAATTAAATTTTTTTTATTAAATCGCAAAATTTTTCGATTTTTTCATCATTTTTATCTAAACATATTCCCCTTATTAATTCTTCCTCAGATATAGGATTTCCTGTTTTTTGAGTTAAATATTCCGAAAGCTTGCAAAAATCAATTAAATCAGTAAATTTATTATCATTGTTTATTACTAAGATTCCATCAAGATTGTCATTTTTATAATTTTTAAAAAAACTAGTGAAATCAGATGTTATTATCAAAAAATAATAATAATTTAAATATTTTAAAATTTTGTTCATTGTGATTCATTTTATGTTGCAAAGTACAATAAGCTTTTTATCATTTGTATTTTTATTATTTTCTAAGAATAAATTTAATTCATTTTCATTCATAAATGAATCACCATCAATATCAAAAATAGCTGATAATATTTTTGTCTTATCCAATTTTAGACTTAAAAAATTACTATTTACTTCATTATTAAATTTGGAAATTCTTTCACATATGTTTGTCACATTTATCAAATTATCGTAATCTATAATTTTTGATAATTCATCAATTAGTGAATTATTTTTTGTAAAATTGTGTAAATCTTTTGTTTTTGTATATTGATTAATATTTAGTATTCTGTTATAGTTGCATAACTTATCATCTATTTGTACGATAAGTTCACCTTTATTCATTGAATCTAGAATTTGAATATTAAAATTATCTGGATATTTTGTTTGTATAACTTTTAATCCTTCATATTCTCATGTTTCATCAATATTTTTGTTTTTAATTTTAATCATTATATTTTGTTAAACCTTTCATTATTATTCACAAATTCATTTATTTGTTTATCACCACAAATAAATGCCGCATTTGCCCATTGATGTTCAGTTAGCAAAATTGCTCTTATATTTCCAGATTTGGGAATATATTTACTAATTTTAATTACTTCATCATTTAATTTTATTTGATGGTTGAATGATTTTAGATAAACTGAAAATTGAATCATTATATACCCATTTTTTATTAATTCTTTTCTGAATTGTCTATATTCTTTTTTTTCGTAAGACTCTACAGTTGGTAAATCAAAAATAATCATAATTCTCATAAATCTAGAATTTATCATAATCTATATGTATGTTTGGAATATTCATATTTTTAATAACTGAGTCAATTGTTTTATCAATCGCATTATTAAAATAATCGAATTGATCATTTATTTTGATTTTTTTGGTAAATAATTTAATTATTTCATCTTTCAGGGTTGTTAAAAGAAGGCATTTATTTTCTAAATAAAATTTGTGTACCAAGTAATCAACCATTGGTCTAAATGGTTCCATCAAATCACATGCTAGAGCAAAATGATTATTAAATGATTTATGGAATATTGAAATTCTATTATCGAGCCCCTTTTTTACTATTGATCTTGATAAATAACTAAGTAATATTGCATAACCATAATTTAGCAATATGTTAATATCATTTTCATCATTTCTATTGAAATCCTTCCCAAATAGTTTATGCCAATATATTTTTGAAGCATGTCCTTCTCTATTTGAAATATCAAAAAATTCAATTTGATTTTTTAATATTTTTAATTCATCTATATCAATATTTAAAAAATTTAATAGCTCAATTTGATTTTTAATTTTTTCATTTATTATTTGTTTTCATATAAATCCTTTTTCTTGATTAGTTCATTTGATTTGATTTTGAATGATTTTTAGAGAATTATAATTTCCACTTAACGGCAATACTTGTGATACTGGCAAATGCTTTTTGTCACAAATAATTATTAAGATATTGTTTTCAGATAACTTATTTAACAATTGGATTGAAATATTCGATCTACAATTATCAATAACTAATGCGTCAATTGAATCAATTGGAATAATTAGTTTGTGTTCATTCTTATATATCAATAGATTATTGAGATATAGTTTTAATGTGTCCCCATCAACTATCTCTAATGTCTTAAATCCCACATATACCTCCACTACATATAAAATAAAAAAACCTGACATTCATGAAGAGGTCAGGCGGATACGGCATAAAGCCTTATTGTAATTTAGTATCATTATTCTGTAAGCAAAGCTAATTTTGATACTAAAAAAATTAGCATTAATATTATATCAATTTAATAGATTAATTTCGAATAATTTAAATTTACTAAGCTGTGATTAATAAATTTACATAATCAATAATATTATTTAAATATAAAGGTTAAATAAAGGAATAAATGCTAATCAAATCATTTAAAATTGATCATAAAAAGTTAAAACCTGGTATATATATTAATGATATCCAAAAGTTTGGTAATACATTTATAACTACATACGATTTACGTTTTAAAATACCAAATAAAGGCACTTATTTGTTAAATAGTGCAATGCATTCACTAGAACATTTAATTGCACATTTTTATTCAAAATATTATCCAAAGGACAAAATTTATTTTGGTCCCATGGGTTGTCAAACAGGTTTTTACTTAGTAGTTTATGGCAAAAAGAGTTTAGATTGATTAAATCAATCATTAGAAAAGCTAAACAAATTTATTATTAGATCAAAACAAATTCCTGGAAGTGATGCTAAATCATGTGGAAATTTTAAAAATTTAAACTTAATTACTGCTAAGAGAGAATGGAATAAATGATATTCAATAAGATCAAATTGACAAAAAGTGTATAAATAATTATTTTTATTCAATCATATTTATTATTTATTTTTTCATACATAGTGTTGTAAAATTAGTTAATTAATAATTTTATGAGTGATCAGCTTTATGAAAAAATTATAAATTTAGCTAAAGATGCTAAATTAACAATTTCTACATGTGAATCAGTTACTGCTGGAATGATTTCATCTTTTCTTGCTTCAGTTCCAGGAGCAAGTAGTGTTTTTAAAGGGGGATTAGTAGTATATTCTAATCATGCCAAACAAACAATTGCTAATGTGAGCAAAAAAATATTAGATGAGTATGGTGCCATTAGTGAAGAAACTGCCAATTCACTAGCAATTAATACTAATAAAATATTGAACACAGATATATCAATTGCTATAACAGGGAATGCCGGGCCTATTCCAGATGAGAATAAGCCAATAGGTTTAGCATATTTATCAATTTGTTTAATTGATAAAATATATTCATATAAATTGATTTCTAGTAAAAAAAACAGAAATGATATACGCATTGATTTTGCCAGCATGACATATATTCATTTATTAGATTTATTAAAGGAAGTGATTAAAAATGCTTAATATTTTACTTGATAGTAATTCTAATAGTTCTATCAATAAACCTGTATTTATAATATTGTTGGTTTCTTCAATAACACTATTATTTTTTTCATTACTTGAATTTATAATTTTTTGTATAAATCAAAAATTTTCTCTTTTTAAAAAGAAATCATTTGATTTAAAAACAATTTTAATTAATTTGGCTATTATTTGCTTATCCATATTAGTTTTAGCTATTTTATTGATACATTTCTTCGATGCTGAGGATAAATCAAAATTATTTTTGTTAATTACTTGGTCACTGACTATTTTTTTATTTATTTTTTCTTTTTTGTTTAAATTTGCATTTATTAAATTTTTAAATAAAAATAAATATGATCAAAGTGATTTATCAAAATTACCATTAAATGAGATTTTAAGAAAATTTAAATTGGAAAAATATATAAATTTTGATTTTAATTTATTAAATTCAAATGATAAATGAGCTTCGAAAATCAAAATTAGTTTTTTTGGTCTTGAAAAAGGAATATTATCACTAAAACAGTTAAAAAAGGATGAATTTAAAAAAACTTTAGATCTTTTGTATATTGAGTTAGTTCAATTTGAACAAACATTTACTGAATGCATATCATTAAAAAGAAAAAAAATTGCTTTATCATTGTTTGTAAATTTAGTTGATAAATTAAAAAAAATGATTTAAAAAAATATTTTTACATATTATTTTAATGCAAGGTTTTAATAGATATGAATGAACAAAAATTATTTGAGCAAGCTCTTAAACAAATAGAATTACAATTTGGTAAAGGTTATATAACTAACATAAAAAATGATAATAATACAATTGATGTCATTCCAACTGGAAGCATTCAGTTAGACAAGGCTTTAGGTGTTGGTGGTTATCCAAAAGGCCGAATTATTGAAATATATGGGAATGAATCATCTGGGAAAACAACTTTAGCATTACAAGCAATAGCAAGTTGCCAAAAATTAAATGGTAAATGTGCATATATAGATTTAGAACATGCACTTGATGCAAAATATTGCGAAAATAATGGAATTGATTTATCAAAATTACTTTTAGCACAACCAGATTCTGGAGAGCAAGCTTTTGATTTAATTTCAGCTTTAGTTAAAACTGGAATGATAGATTTAATTGTTGTTGATTCTGTAGCAGCTATCGTGCCAGAAGCTGAAATTGATGCAAAATCATCAGATCAAACAATTGGTTTGCAAGCAAGATTAATGTCAAAAGGTCTAAGAGTTTTACAACCACTTATTTCCAAATATCAAACAACAATAATTTTTATCAATCAGCTTCGTGAAAAGGTTGGAGTATTTTATGGAAATAATGAAATCACAACTGGCGGTAGAGCATTAAGATTTTATGCATCTGTACGAATTGAACTTAAAAGAGTTGAATTATTAAAGAATGGCAACACATGTATTGGGATCAAAACTATGGCAAAAATTATTAAAAATAAAGTAGCTCCACCAATGTTTAAGGCTGCTATTGATATTAATTTTAGTTGTGGCATTGATCACACTAATGAATTAATAAATTTTGCAATAGAAAATAATATTATTCGAAAAAAAGGTCCATGATATTATTTCAAAGATGAAAAATTAGGTCAAGGTAAAGACTCAACAAGAAGTTTTTTAATTAGTAATATTGATTTATTTGAGAAAGTTAAAGATGAATGTTTAAAATTTCAGAGTCCTGATATTAATCACTAATTTTATTTAGTACTAATATGTATAGTAATAAAGCTAGCAAAAATTAATATAATACCGATTAAAAAAAATAATCAGAAAAATCATGGATGATTGTAAATTTTTAATTTTTCTTTTTCTTTAGTTAGATTAAATGTTGTATTTTGCATAGTTCTTTTGTTATATGGTTTTAATAAGTGTTTAGCATTAGAGCCTATTGGATCATTTATCACTTTATTAATATCATTTATAATTTCATCTACATGATTGTATTGAAATTTTATATCCTCGTCTTTACAAGCAATACACCTAAAAATAATGTTTTCCAACAAAGTAGGAATTTTTGGATTAAATTTCGTTATTGCTGGTAAATCGTAAGTAAGTGGTAAAAGTAATACACTTTGATCGGAATAATCATCTGCTAAAAACGGTTTATTACCAATTAACATTTCATACAAAATTATTCCTAATGAAAAAAAATCACATTTTTCATTTAGAGCAAGTATTTTATCATTGCTTTTCTTTGATTCTCATGCTTTATATAAAAGCGGAGAGATATATGGGAATGTGCCATACAATTCATTTTCAGAAGTTAGAATTTTGTTTTCTTTAGAATTGTTATCTCTAGCAGTTAATAAAACAGTAGATATTCCAAAATCAATAATTTTTAATGAAGTTAAATCTCTTGAAATTATTATATTTTCTGGTTTTAGATCACGATGAATTATTTTTTGTCTAAAGTTATGTAAACCTCTTACAGCAATAAGAATTTTCTTGAACAAAAAAAGTGTTTGTTCAATTCCTAATGTACCTTGACGGTTAATTATTGAACGAAGCGTTTCTCCTTGAATATATTCCATGACAATAACTATGTAATTATTCCCGTTTTGATTAATTTCTTTGACTTGGTATGTTTTTACAATGTTTTCAATTTGTGTACATCGTAATAATGAAACGCACTCATCACATATTTTTTTTCAGCTTTCTATATCAAGGCTTTTACTTCTTTTGATTACCTTAATAGTGAAATATTTATGTTTTTCAATGTCTAGATTATTTTTTCAATCAATATCTTCAGCAAGATATATATCAGAATTCATTCCACCTTTATCAATTTGCTTGATAATTTTGTACCGATTGAGAAAAATTTCTCCTTTTTGGATAAGATTTTGTTCATTAGGATTATTCTTATTTTCCATATGTATTATTTTTTAATAAATTCTTGAATTATTTGAGTAAGAATTTCATTTGCAATTATAGGATTAGCTTGACCTTTGGTTTTGCTCATTAATAGCCCCATATAAAATTTTAGTACTCTCTCTTTTCTTGAATTATATTGATCTAACATAGATTTATTCTCATTAATAATTTTTTTCAATAATTCAGTTATTATTGACTTATCTACTATTTGAATAAATCCCTTTTCTTCCATTAATAATTCGGGATCTTTTAGTGTTTCAATCATTTCTGGGAAAAGTAATTTAGCTTGCTTTTTGTTTAGTTTATTTTGAGAAATTAAATTAATCATTTTAATAATTAGATCCAGTATTTTATTATCAATTTTGCTATAAGGTATTTTTTTGTCTTTCAAATAGGAAACTAGTTCATTTGCAACTCATGATAATGTTAGATTTACATCATGAGTGTTGTTATAGACATAGATAAAGATTTTATAAAGTTCAAAATCATTAAGTAATAAATGAATAATTTCTGGTTTAATATTGAGTTTAGCAAGTTCGTTTTCAATCTGATCTGGATGTTTATTAGCATCATTAATTGTTTTTGTAATAAATTCCTTTGGTAATTGGATCGCAATAATATTAGGCTCACGAAAATATGTGTATTTTGTTTCATTAGATTTTAAACGCATGAATTCTGTTTTATTTGTTTGTTCATTTCATTTTCTTGTTTCTTGTTTTACTTCTTGGTTTTTCTGAATTATTTCTGATTGACGTTCAATTTCGTATTTAATTGCGCTTTCTATGTTAGTAAATGAATTTAAATTTTTTATTTCAACTTTCGTTCCATAGTTATTAGAATCTTGAGGAGAAATGGAAATGTTAAGATCAACTCTTAGAGAACCATTTTCCATTTTCCCATCTGAAATGTTCATAAAAGTAAGTATTTGTTTTAGCTTGTTTAAGAAATTAGTTGCATCACTTGGTGAATGGATGACAGGTTCAGTAACGATTTCAATTAATGGAGCGCCAGACCTGTTGTAGTCTAATAAAATATTTCCTTCATTATCATAAATTTCTTTTGCTGTGTCTTCTTCGATATGAATTTCTTTAATTAGTATCTTTTTATCATCATCAATCTTGATATATCCATTTTTTCCAATTGGGAAAAATTTTTGTGTTATTTGATATCCTTTAGGAAGATCTTGATAAAAATAGTTTTTTCGGTCAAATCTTAATAAAGAATCAATTTCCATATTTAATGAATTTGCTAAAACTATGCTTTTTTTGACAGCTTCTTTATTAACTGAAGGTAATATTCCTGGTAAGGCTAGATCAAGCGGAGCAATATTTACATTTGGTTCCAAGTTAAATTGATTTTTTGCATCTGAAAACATTTTTGATTCAGTATTTAAGACACAATGTATTTCTAACCCAATTGTTGGTAAAAAATTATTAGTCATTTTTGGACCTTTCAAATTTAAATATATTTTCAATTGTTAAAGCCACATTAAGTAGTTGTTGCTCATTAAATTTTTTACAGTTTAAATTAATTCCAAATGGTAGATTATTTATTTTTGTAAAAGGAATTGTTATTGAAGGACAACTAGTAAAATTGGCAATCAATAATAAATCATCAATTATTGATTTTTGCATTTTATTTTCAATTACATCATTGATTAATGGCGCAATTGAACTTGATCCAGGAATTAAAAAAGCATCACAATTTTCAAATAATTCTTTTGTAATATTTTTTATTAATGTTCTATATTTATTACTTTTAATAAATATTTTTTCATAATTTTCTCCATTAAGGATGTATGAGCCAATAATGAATCTTCTTTTTATTTCATCGCCAAAAAAATTGGAACGGTTTTCAAATAATATATTTTTATATCCAGACATTGATTTATTGCATCTTCCAAATGGAATTCCAGAGTATGAGAAATAACAACTAGTTCCTTCTGAATAGCTAATTATTTTATAAATTGTTCCTAACATTCTAAGCATATCCATATCCACATTAATTTTGACAATTTTATGACCATTTTCTTTAATCAAATTTAATGAATCTAAGTATGCACTACGTATTTGAGTAGACATAAATTCCTCTAACCCATTAATTACATTTATAGTCATTGAATTCAATGTATGTAAATTGTTAAAATAATTTTTTTCTTTTGAAATTTGACTTGAATAATCTGATTTATCAAATTTTATGATTGTATCTGCAACAATTGCAACATCACTAACATATTGGGTTAGAATTCCTACAGTGTCTAAACTTGGCGCAAATGGAAGTACTCCCTGTCTTGAAATTAATCCATATGTGGGTTTGAACCCCACAATTCCAAGATAACTTGCAGGTTTTCTAATGGAATCACCAGTCTCAGCCCATATACTAAATATAGAACTACCAGATGCAACATTAATAGCTACACCTGATGACGAACCTCCACATATCCTATAAGGATCATACAAATTTTTTGCATGTCCAATAAATGAATTTAGTCCAGTTCCTCCAAAACCAAATTCATCCAAATTTTCTTTACCTATCAAAATTGCATTTTTTTCTTTAATTAATGAATACACATATGAGTCATATTTTGGAACATAATTTTCAAGGAATAAACTTGCTCCTGTTGTGCGTATATCTTTTGTGCAAATATTATCCTTTAAACTGTATGGGATACAGTAAAGTAAATTATTTTCATTATCTTTTAATTTTTTTTCTAGATCAGCTGCATTAATGCTATCTATATTTTCAGTTATAAGACTATTTAAATTTGAGTTATTATTAATGATTTCTTTAGATTTTGCAATAATTTGAGAAGGATTAATTTCTTTTGCCAATAACCTATTATGAATTTCAATGATTCTTGATTTTTGCATATTATTTTTTTATTTTGATATATTTGTCATTTTTATTTTCAGAATTTAATAAAATTTCATTACTATCATATTTTTGATATTTATCGTCTCTTAATGAATTAAATGATAATTCTGAGCCAAAATCAGTTGGCTCTAATTGTGATATATCAATTTTTTGAATGCATTCTAGTTCAGGCAACAGATAATTATTAAATTCATTTAGCATTTTATCTAATAGCTTATCATTAATGTTTATGCCTATACTACTTGATAAATTTAAAATTTCTTCTTTTGTTATTTTTTTCATTTTAATGATTTTGTAAATTTAAATTTTCTATTTTATCTATACGATAATCATATTTGATTATTGATGATGTAATCTTGAATGTTGGATAGATAACTATCAAATTAGTAACAACTAAGAAAATAAACATTATATTTCTTAATGCTAATCAATAATCATAACCAAATGATGAAAATTCAATATCAAAAAATGGAAGCATAATATTGTTGCCAATCATATTTGCAATAGCAATTGCATAAATTGCAGGACATAAATAATCAAATCAATTTCGTTTACTATAAATTTGAAAATTCTTTTTTTGTTTTTCCATTAGTGTGTCACGAAGATGCTTGATTTTTGTCATTTTTTTTGTATATCAAATTAAATGCTTGTAAGCATATTTATTTTTGTTATTTGATAGCATTATTTTTTTTAAATAGTGATTATTTTTGTTGTTGATAAGAATTTCATACTTAATTTTTTTAATTGAGAAAATCATGCGCTCTGTATTGAAAAAAAAGAAGAAAGCCCACATTAATCCAATAAGAAATATTACAGATGATAATGAGAAAATGCCTAATAATTCTTTATTTATTTTTATGTCAAAAGATAATATTGAAATAACAAATTCTTGATAGTCTTGTATAAGGATAAAAATAAAATTCATTGCGCCAACAATTAGTGTTAAAAATGATAGATAAATATTTGATTTAAACATATTGTTATTAGTTGAATTCATTACTGATCTAACAACGCCTGAAAAAAATCCATAGGCGATACTTACAAAAAAATACCCATAATGAAACATTCCTGCAGTTAAACTTATTGTGAGTAAATCAGTCACACCACCAATAAATAAACCTATAATTGGCCCAAAAAGCAATCCGCCCAGTTGGATCAATATTCCTTCAATAACTACTCTCCAACCAGGATATGCTTTAAATATTACTCCTAATGCACCAGAAGTTATTATTGTAAGTAGCAAGATAATACTTGTTGACAATGAAATTGTCATTGCAATACTAGTTATTCCTTTTATGGTTAATTTTGGAAAAATGTAATACTTTTTTTGGCGATAAACTTTTAAATATATTTTTTTAGCAAATAACATGATTGTAATAAGCCCGATGAATACAAGGAAAATAATAATTATTTGATTTGATTTAAATAATGGCTTATTTGAAGTTTGTGTAAGTGTTAAAAGCATAAATAAAACAATATTTATATTATAAATATAAACATTAGCAAGACTAAGATTTTATGGTTGAGTTTGAACATTTTTTAATTGGTTGTCATATTCCTATGTCAAAACCGAATTATTTAGTTGGCAGCTTGGAATTAGCACAAAAATATGGTGCTAATTGTTTCATGATATATACTGGTTCACCACAAACAAGCATCCGTGTTGGTATAAAAGATTTAAAAATTGAGGAATTTCATTCAAAGTTAAAAAGAACAAACATATCTCCAGAAAATATAATAGTTCATGCTCCATATATAATAAATTTGTGTACAAATGTCTTAGAGAAAATAAATTTTAATTTAAATTTTATCCAAAGTGAGTTAAGTCGATCATCTAAGATAGGTTCTAAATATTTTGTCATTCATCCTGGCAATTCATTAAATTTATCTATTGAGGAATCAATTTCAAATGTTGGCAATTTTCTGAATAGATTATTTAGTATTGATAAGTCTAAAGTTGTTGTTTGCTTAGAAACAATGAGTGGTAAGGGTTCTGAGATTGGAAAGACTTTTGAAGAAATTTCAAGCATTATTAGTTTGGTTAAAGACAAAACAAGAATTGGTGTCTGTTTAGATACATGTCATTTAAATGATGCTGGCTATAAATTAGACAATTTTGATAAACTTTTATGATTATTTGATAATGTAATTGGCTTGAATTATTTACATGTTATTCATTTAAATGATTCAAAGAATATATTGGGTTCAAAAAAAGACAGACATGAGAATATAGGTTGCGGGACTATTGGTTTTGATATTTTATATAAAATTTCACATCATATAAAATTAACTAAGATTCCAAAAATTTTGGAAACGCCATGGAAAAATGGGATGCCAATTTATAAAGAGGAAATTAGTTTGTTGCGACATAAACAACAAAAATAGACAAACAATGTTTGTCAAGTTATTTGTGGTTTTCTATTATGGTGCCGACTATAGGAGTCGAACCTACAACCCACTGATTACAAGTCAGTTGCTCTGCCAGGTTGAGCTAAGTCGGCATTTAATATATTTTAATAAAATGTATCATTAGTTAATTAAAAAAATTACTATTGTATATGTTATAATTTTTGTCTATTAATGGCGTTTATGGTGAAGCCTGGTTAACACAGCTGACTGTGAATCAGTCATTCGTGGGTTCGAATCCCACTAAACGCCCCATTTGCACATGTGGCGGAACTGGCAGACGCGTTAGACTTAGGATCTAATTCTTTTGAGTGGGGGTTCAAGTCCCTTCATGTGCACCATAAATTTAGTTATATAGTGATAGTTAAACAAATGTTTAAAATAAACTTTGTTTGGTTTTTTTTAATTGCTATTTATTTAATTAATTTTATTAGATAAATTATTTTCTAATCTTTAGTTCTTTAATAATTGTTCTATATTGATCTATATCATGTTTTTGTAAGTATGATAAAAGTCTTGTTCTTTTTTGTACTTTTTTATATAAACCACGTTTTGAACTAAAGTCTTTTTTGTGATTTTTAACATGATTAGTAATTGAATTAATTTCAGCAGTCAAAATTGCAATCTGACTTGCAGAAGATCCAGTATTTTTTTCATTATGACCAAATTGGATAATTAATTTTTTTTTGAAATCACTTGATATTGCCATGAAAATTATGCTTCAATTTTAACTTCAGCGCCTATTTCAGCAAATTTCTTTTTAATTTCTTCCGCCTCAGCTGGTTTTATACCTTCTTTTATTTTTGCAGAAGATGATTCAACAGCTGTTTTAGCTTCTCCCAACCCTACACCTGTAATTTCACGATAAATCTTAATTGCTTGAATTTTTTTTGTTTGATCAATTTTAGTTAAAATTACATTAACAGTTTCAGGTGCATCAGTTTTAGCCGCAGCAGCTGGTGCAGCTTGCATAACAGCAGATACATTGAATTCTTTTTCTATTGATTTAACTAGATCATTAATTTCTAGTAATGTCATTTCTTTTAGTGCATTAATTATTTCTTCTTTAGATATTTTTGCCATAATTTATCCTTTCTTAAATTTAATTTTTTGCTTTTGAAATTTCTACACAATCAAGTAAGAATTTTTTTATGCTAAATTGTAAGCACCCTAGTAGAGTTGCAAAAAGTGCATCTCGTGATGGGATAGATGATAATTCTTTTAGCTTATCTTGGCCAATTAAATCATTATTTATCAAACCATTTTTATAAGTTACTAATTTATATTCAGTAGATAAATTAAATACTTCTTTGAATGGGAGTATTTCATCGCCATGAGAAATTATCATAGCATTTGGACCAGATAGTTCTCCAAGCTTATCATATAAGTTGTTTTCTTTTAATGCCCTATTGAATATATTATTTTTTGCAACAAAAATGGTTGCTTTAGCATCATGTAATCTTTTTCTTGTTTTTGCAATTATGCTTGTAGGAACACCATGATATTCAAAAATTAAGATAGATGTTGCATCTTTAAGATTTGATGATAATTCATTAACTGCATTTATTTTATTTTGAGTAGAAATTTTCATAAATTAAGTATTTCAATACTTTTATTAGCAATATACTAAACAAACTAATGCGAGATCTGAGAATAAAAATCAGAATTTTGAAAATAACCTCGGTAACATTATTAAGGCAAAACCCGTTACTTTCTTTGGTGTATTGCTACTTAGCATTATAGCAAATAAAGTGAGTAAAATTATATTTCTATGAAATACTCATAATTTTGTCTTTTGCTAATTTATTTCCTTCAGTTATTAATTTCACATCTTTGCCTTTTATTGATTCTCTTGTAACTATAACAACAACTACAGGATCAAAATTCAATTTTTTAATTTTGTCAACATCAATAACAAGAAGTAATTCACCTTGTTTAACAATGTCACCTACAGAATGTTTTTGGATGAAAATTTTTTTTGATATTTCTTCTGAAATCTCAACAGTATTAATTCCACAGTGAATTATTATTTCAATTCCATTAACTTCAGATTTTATGGCAACAGCATGTTTCTCAGCTACCATTATTTTTCCATTAATGGGAGCATAGATATTATTTGATGAAGGGTCAACTCCAAAACATGGACCTAACATTTCTTTGCTAAATGTTTCATCATTTATTTTTTCTGATTTTATTATTTCACCATCACAAGGGCTTAAAATATATTCCATAAATAAAAACTATTTAAAATATTACTTGAATTTAATAATAATAACGCCTTTTGGCTTTATGTCTAGCAGCCATTTTTTGTTTTTCTTTTGCTTTTAGTCCAGGCCGAAGATAAAAAGTATAATTTCGAGCTGTTTTTCGTGTTTCAGACATAATTCGTGTAAATTTTTTCATTGCTATACTTAAATTTCCATCAACAACTTCAACTTTTGCCATTTTATCATCACCTCCTTTATTTAAAATTTGATTCTACTTATTTAGATCAATTAATAACAAACATATTGATTTAGCTATTCAAATATCAATATTTGTATTTACTTCTTTCATTTTACATTAACCTTTTATAAAATAGAGTCAAAATTTGTATATTTAAGTTTTAATGCTCTAGCCACTTCTATGTTGACAACGTTTCCCTTGTATGTCATTAATGCATTTCGTAAGTTTTTGTCATTTTTTAATATTTCTGAAACATTCATATTAGTATCAAGTTTAGAAAGAATGTTTTTATTAAAATTGCTTATAAGTTTACTTGCACTATTTGGAAATAAATTAATAGCATCATTGAAACCAAAAATATGAACATTTTTATAGTAGTTGTTTTTCTTGTTAATGTTAATATCAATTTCCAATGCATAACTTGAGTCTAGTGAAGCATCAATTACTACTGATCCACTTGGCATTTTTTCTAGTAGTTCTTTTGTTAGTTTTATTTGGTTACTAAATTGAGCACTTCCAATAATTAAAACATTAGTTTTTATAAGGTGATCTTTTATTTTTTCATATTTTGCTTCTTTACAAACAATTGATGATCCAGTTAAATTACATATTTTTTTAAAGGTTTCATTATTTTCTATTTTTTTTAAATTATTAGTGTTTTTGTCAAAAAGTGTAATATTGGTTCCTAAACTTATGGCTGTCTTTATTACATATTCTGACATTAGTGAATAATTGAAGATTGTCAAGTTTGCTTTTTCAGTTTCACTTCCAAGTGAAGCAAGACTCATGCCAATAGTTTTTTTATTAGTTTTTAATAATAAATTACCTGACAAAATAATTGAGTAATAACCCTTAATTTTTTCAATAACTTCAATATAACCAAATTTCTCACCATCTTTAATGTTTTCAGCTGATAATGATGTTATGTTGTTTTTTAAAAGTTTAAGCAAGTGGTTTGGGTTATTTGTTATGTTCATTCTTGACAAGATAATTTGATTAGGATTAAGAAATTTAAAAATTTTTTTTCATTCAAATTTCTCCATTAAGATTAGGTCAATTTCTCTTATAAATGATTTATTAATATTTTTTACTGCTTTTGCTCCATTTGCTATGTATTCATTATCGTTATATCCAATATCTATCCCAAGATTTTTTTGAAAAAAAATTTTATTTTTGTTCTTGATTAGATGTTTGACATCTGAAGGAATTAATGGAACAACAGATTGTTTTTTTGCTTTCAAAACTAAAATGTTCATATAACAAAAATTATATAATTCATAAAAGTTTTACTAAAACATTAAATTAATGTAGATTAGTCAAAATTTATTTAGGAATATATCAATTTATGTTTTCAAATTCAAAAAAAGTAATAAATTATTTAAGAATTTTATCCATACAAGCAATTTTAAAAGCAAAATCTGGACATCCAGGTGTTGCTTTGGGGGCTGCCCCTATATTTTATGCATTATTTTATGATCATTTAAATGTTGATCCTAATCAACCTAATTTTTTTAATAGAGATAGATTTGTTGTTAGCGCAGGCCACGCAAGTTCTTTATTATATTCCACTCTTATTGCTGCTAATTTTAAAAGTATAAAAATTGAAGATTTAGAAAAATTTAGACAGCTAAATGCAAAGACATCTGGACATCCGGAAAATTTTAATTTACCAGGTGTAGATGCATCAACAGGTCCTTTAGGGCAAGGGATTGCTATGGCAGTTGGTTTAGCTATTGCAGAAAGGAAGTTGTCTTCAGTATTTAATTTATATAGTGATTTGATCAATCATTACACTTATTGCTTTCATGGCGATGGCTGTTTACAAGAAGGAATAGCATATGAAGCAATGTCAATAGCTGGAAAATTGAATCTTAATAAGTTGATATTACTTTATGATTCTAATGGTATTCAATTAGATGGGGAAGTAACCGATTCAACGAAAATAAATATTAAAAAGTTTGTTAAGTCTCTTGGTTGGAATTATCTACATGTTGAAGATGGTAACAATTTTCACAAAATATCAAAAGCGATTTCAAAGGCTAAGCATTCTTTAAAACCAACATTGATTGAAATTAAAACAGTTATTGGATATGGTTCTAATAAAGCTAATTCAAATAAGTGTCATGGTACACCATTTAATGAAGAGGAAATAAAGCAAATTAAAAATAAGTTAGGGATGAATGACATAAAAGATTTTTTTGTTCCTTCATTTGTCAAAACTTCTTTTGCAAATAAAATATGCATCCGTGGTAAAGCATTGACTTTACAATTTAATGAAAAATTAAATGAACTTGAAAAAATTGATGTCAAACTTTACAATCAATTTATTCAATGTTTTAATAATAAGTTTGAAATACATGATGATTGATTCAAGCAACAAAATTTTTCAGATAATAAAAATTCAACACGCGCTATAAGTGGTGATGTATTGAACACAATATTAAAAAATAATTCAAATATATTGGTTGGTTCTGCTGATGTGTCATCTTCAACAAAAATAGGTGGTTCACATTTAATTAGTTTTTCTAAAGAAAATAAATGTTGAAAGAACATACAAAATATTAATTTTGGTGTTAGAGAGTTTGCAATGAGTTCAATAATTAATGGAATTTGTCTTCATGGAGGGCTTAAAGCCATAGGCTCTACATTTTTAGCTTTTTCTGATTATTTGAAATCTGCAATTAGATTAGCTGCTATAAGCAAAATTCCATCAATAAATATTTTTAGTCATGATTCTATTACTGTTGGTGAAGATGGACCAACTCATCAACCAATAGAACAAATTAACTCATTACGATTAATTCCAAATCACTACTTATTTAGACCCTATAATTTTACAGAGACTTTAGAATCATTCAAATTTGCTTTTAATTCTTCGCAAACACCAATAACAATAATTACTTCTCGTGGTGATTTTTTACAAGTCAACAGTGTAAAAAGTATTGATATTTCAAAAGGTGCTTATATTTTCCAAGATAATAGCAAATACATGGTTACTATTTTGGCGACAGGAAGTGAAGTTGCTTTAGCCATTTCTGTAAGCAAAATATTATTATCGAAAAAAATTTTTTCACGAATAATTTCTATTCCATGCTTGGAATTATTTAATGAACAGCCTCAGGATTATAGAAATAAAATATTAGGCAAAAAGTTAGTTGTTAGTATTGAATATGGTTCAACAAGGTTATGGGAAAATATATCAGACATTCAATTTGGAATAAACGTATTTGGGAAATCAGGTAAAGCAAATGATGTAATCAAATATTTTAAGTTAGATGACATTAGTATTTCTAAAATAATATTAGCGAAACTTAATCATAAAAAAATTACAAAATAGATTATTTTAGAAAGGGGATATATTTCAATGGAAGGTTGACAAATAGCATTAATGATTTTGTTACCAATAGTTTTTTTCATTATTGGTATTGTTGTAGGTTTTTTTATCTCTAAAAAAATATTTAACAAACAAATTGAAGAAAATCCACCAATTAATGAAGACCAAATACGTTCATTGTATGCTCAAATGGGAAGGAAACCATCTGAATCACAAATCCGGGCAGTTATTAATAATTTTAAAAAGAAGTCTAAGTTTTAATCTTTTCAAATATGCCTTTTTTTATAAAATCAGCAAAAGAAGAAAAGGATTGAATAAATGATGATAAATTAGAGATAGCATTTATAGGACGTAGTAATTCTGGTAAATCTTCATTAATAAATGCACTTGCAAATAAAAAAATAGCAATTTCATCAAAAAAACAAGGTTGTACAAAACTTGTAAATTTTTATAATTTTGGCAAATTTAGAATTATCGATTTGCCTGGGTATGGGTATGCAAGACAAAGCAAAAAAAATCAAACTAGTTTATTGAATATTATTGATTCTATTCTTGCAAAGAGAAAAAATTTATATGCCATATACCAAATTGTTGATTCCAATGTGCTATCGAATGAAGACACACAAGTAAATAAATATTTAAAATCTAAATTTGTTAATGTCTATGTTTGTTTAAATAAATCTGATAAGATGCCATTAAAAAGATATATGGATTCACTTAAAAAAACTATTGGTTTTTTAGGTATAAAAAATGATGAAGCTATTTTTATAAGCGCAAAAAAAGGGACAAATATTAAATATCTTTTTTCTCATATGAAGAAAATAATAAATGAAGTTATTTAATTTTGCATATTATTGATATTAGATGAAAATATGCGAAATAAAATATTTGACTTATTAATTTCAATAATTGTTTGTCTTGCATTATTGTTTTCTTTTATTTTTTTATCCAAAATTAGCTGTAATAAAATTATGACCATTTATTCTACAGTTGACAAGACAACTATGATAATTAATAAAAAAATTAACAATTTTATTAATCAAAATAAGTTAGTAAATAATTTTTTTCTTAAAGATTTATATGAGGATAAATGGCACAAGTGTTATTTAAATTTCAAACAACAAGTTGACAACAATAACTATATGTATTATTGTGAATTCACTGAAGGTGAATACATGGAACTTGGCACATATCAAATCATCTTTGACTTCGGAGACATATATTTTTATCAATACTTAATGTATTTCAGTTAAAAAGTTAAAATATAATACAAAACACCAATGCTAAATTTTTCAATTTGTTATAAAAGTTGTTTTGTTATTCGAAAATACAAAATTAAAAAATTACTTCAGCAATGTATTAGAGTAGTAAATGATGAGTTTAAAATAACAAAAAAATTGTTTTTTGATGTTGTTATTATTTCTAATCATAAAATGAAAACAATAAATTTTAAATATAGACAAAATAATCATTCAACAGATGTGCTAACTTTTGCTCTTCATGATAGTAAAAAATCAATAAAAACAGATCTTTTAGGAGAGATATTCTTGTCTCCAAGATTTATAAAAAAAAATCGAATCAAATCTTTTAATTATGATTTTGTAAATAGTTTTGTCCATGGAATTTTGCATTTGCTCGGTTATGATCATAATGATAAAGATTCTTATAATAAAATGCTTTTAGTCCAAAAAAAAATAATGGGGAAAATTATATTGTAATTTATGCGTGAAGGTACTGTTGTAATAACAGGAAAATCAAATGTTGGTAAATCAACCTTAATGAACGCAATAGCTAAACGTGAAATTTCTATTGTTTCTCATAAATCACAAACAACAAGAAGTCAAATTAATTGCATTGTTAAAATAAATGGTTCGCAAATAGCTTTTATTGACACTCCAGGTTTTCACATTCCTCATAATGATTTTGGCATCTATATGAATTCTAAGATTAAGAATGCATACAAATATGCTGATATTGCACTTTTTGTTTATGATCTATCCAAAAAATTTGATTCTTTAGATTTACAAGTACTAAAATTGATTAGTAGTTTTAATATTAAAAAGACAATTCTTGTTTTAAATAAAATGGATTTAATTAATAAAGTTAATCATAACATTGTTGAAAAAGAAATCGAGAAATATATCAAATTAGTTAAAACCATTCAAATATCAGCACTTAAAAATAAAAATATTGATTTATTGTTGAATAGTATTAGTGATAGTATTGCTAATAATCCGATTTGTGTTAATGAAACAAATTCTGATGCTTTTATTATTAGTGAAATAGTAAGAAAGCAAATTATTTTTAATTTGCGACAAGAATTGCCTTATTCATCATGTGTTGTATTAAGGGGAATTAAATATAGTGAGAATAAAAAAAAATTGGAAACATATTTAGACATAATTGTTGAAAGAGAGTCACAAAAACCTATAGTTATTGGTAAAAATGGAGTGATGATAAAAAAAATTGGTACTATTGCAAGAAAAGAATTAGAAAAATATTACAATTGCAAAGTAATGTTAAAATTATTTGTCATTGTTTCAAAAAATTGACGATCTAATAAAAAATTAATTAAAGAACATGGATATTATTAATGTCTGCTTCATTTATCAATGGTTATGTAATTAATAAAATTGAATATCAAGATAACGATGAGATAATATTGATATTGACTGAATCAGGTAAAAAAATATCATGTATTTCACTAGGTAGTCGAAAAGTAAATTCAAAAAATGGAAGAAATTTATTTGTAGGAAATTTTTGCACATTTGAATTATTTCTTGCAAGAGAAAAAAATAAAATAAGTAAGCTAAAAAAATGCTCTACAATAAGACAAATTCAGTGGTCTATTCAAATTTCAAACTGATTTAATATTTTATGCGAGTGCATTATAAAATCTTCGTCTGAAGGTAAAAAATTATTTTATTTTTTCGAGTTTATTTTAAAACTTTACAAGACTAAAAAATATTCAGAAAAAAAGTTAATTTTAATTCTTTTACATAAATTTTGCTTGGTTGAAGGCTTAAATTTAGAAGTAAATAAATGTGTTTTATGTGGGAATAAGATTGTTAAAACAATTAGTTTCAAGAATATGGGTATGATATGTAATGAGTGTTTCAAGAAAATAAAACCACAAGTTAATTATTCATTGCATTTCTCGAAGTTAATATTCTATTTATTTAATTCAAAGTATTCTAAGATAGATGAATTTTTAAATGAATTTGATTTAGCAATTAAGTTGATTTTAATTTTTATAAAAGACAATGCTGGGATTCAATTATTTTCAAATTATTATTAGTTTTTAATTCATTTTTATATCCATGTGTCTATTAAAAAATTGATATTTAATAGGTTATTAATCTATAAGATTAATTAGTTAATTTTAAAATAATAGTAAAGATTAGATATAGGGTAATGATAAAAAATCAAGATAAGAAAATTATTAAAAAAATTTTAGATATGCTTGAAACTATAAAAATTTATTTACATAGTGAGGGTGGAGATGTTGATTTTGTTGGATTTAATAATGGGAAGTTAAAATTAAAAATTCTTGGTAAATGTGTTAAATGTCCTTATAATAATGATACATTCGATGTTGGAGTAAAACACATAATAATGCAAGAAATTAAACAAGTTAAAGAGGTTATTTTTATTAGATAAATTGAAATTTTGTTAATTGGGGGTAAGGTTTATGAAAATGATATTAGTAATTAATGCAGGCAGTAGTTCTATAAAATATAAATTATTTGATGTGTCAACCAATAATGTAATTACCAATGGACAATGTGAAAAAATTGGTAATGAAAGTGGTATTTTTTCAATTAATATCAATAACCAAAAAAAAGTTCAAAATTTGCCAATACCTAATCATCAACAAGGAATCAAACTAATTTTGAATACATTATTAAATGAGAAAATTATTTCTTCTTTCAATGATATTGTAGGGATAGGCCATAGAGTAGTTATGGGAGGGAAAAAATATAACAGTTCTGTAATTATAGATCAAGATGTTTTGAAGGCCATAATTGATTATTCACCATTATGTCCTCTTCATAACCCTCCACAAGCAACTACAATTAAGGAGTTCATGAGGTTGATCCCTCATGCTAAAAATGTTGCTGTTTTTGATACATCTTTTCATACTACAATACCTGAAGTTAATGGGTATGCAATTAATGATGAAATAAAGAAGAAATATGGGATTTATAGGTATGGGATGCATGGTATATCTTACCGATATATAACATGACGAATGCAAAAAATACTTAATAAGCAAGATGTCAATCTTGTTATTTGTCACTTAGGGAATGGCGCAAGTATTTGTGCAGTTAAGAATTCAAAAAGTATGAACACAACTATGGGCTTTACACCTATTGAAGGTTTATTAATGGGTTCTAGATGTGGAGATATAGATCCAACAATTCCTTTATTTTTGATAAAACAAGGTTTTTCAGTTCAGCAAGTTGATAATTTGTTGAATAAGGAATCCGGTTTTAAAGGAATGACTGGCAACAATGATTGTAGAGATGTATCAATACTTGCAGAAAAAGGTGATAAGAATGCAAAATTAGCAATCGATATGTTTGAAAATAGAGTAGCAAAATACATTGTTACTTATGTAAATGAGATAGGTGGAAACTTAGATGGTATTGTTTTCACTGGTGGAATTGGGGAGAATTCAGCTGAAACAATATTAAATGTTGTTAAAAAGTTGCCTATTCTGTCATTATCATGTGATGAGAAGCGAATTTTTGAAAAATATGATGATTATAAATTGGTGTCAAATAACTTATCAAAAATTAAAATTTTTCAAGTTAGGACAAATGAAGAATTGATGATAGAACAAGATGTTAAGAAACTACTAAATTTTTAAAATTAGCAAATTTTAATAAAAACTTAGGAAATATAATATACAATATTATCCAATATTGATACACCAATACGAGTTGTAACAAGCGTTGGTAGTATCAGTATTAATAAATAAACTTAAAGCATCGTAAATATGAGTAGTAGTAATGAATTAAGAATAAAATTATTATCCTATGACCCTGATTTACTAGACAAATCAGTTAGGAAGATAATTGAAATTTCTAAAGATAATAATTGCGAACTGAAAGGTCCTATTCCTTTACCAACCAAATGTGAGAAATTTACAATTTGTCGAAGTGTTCATGTTAATAAACCAAGTATGGAACAATTTGAGATTAGAACACACAAGCGATTAATTATTTTGCTTAATACAAATGCCAAAGTTATTGATGCTATTAAACGTTTATCTATCCCAACAAGTGTTCAAATTCAATTGAAAATTTAGTTATTAAGAGTGGTGCAATGAGATATATTGTTGGAAAAAAAATTGGTATGGTTCAGGTTTTTGATGTAAATGGTAAATTGTTACCAGCATCAATAATTTATTGTGAGCCAAACTTAGTAATTAAGTCTTCAGCAAATAAAACTATTATTGGTTACCATGAATTGGAAGAGAAAAAAGTAAATAAACCATTATTAGGTTTTTTTAAAAAAAATAATTCTAAACCTTATAAGATTATTTATGAATTATCAGGTACCAATCCCGAATATAAAAATGGGAATAAAATCGATGTTTCTACATTCAAAAAAGGTGAGTATGTTGATGTACAAGGATTAACAAAGGGACGTGGTTTCACAGGAGCCATTGTAAGATGAAATTTTAAAGTCGGTCCAAAATCCCATGGTGCTGGTTACCCACATCGTTACCAAGGTTCAGTTGCTTTTGGTCGTGGTGGTAGTCAGGGACAAAGAGTTCCAAAAGGAAAAAAGATGTCAGGTCATTATGGAAATGAATTAGTGACAATTCAAAATCTAGTTATTCTTGATGTAATGGTTAAATATAATTCATTGTTAATCTTAGGATCTATCCCTGGACCTAAAAATTCAATAGTTTGTATCAAGAATTCAAATAAATGCATTGGTATTAAAAAAGAATACAAAATTATTTCAAAAGAAATTAAAGAAGAAATTTTGAAATCAAATGAAAATTTAGAAAACAAAGATGCTTTACATGATGCGAATATAAAAGCTGAAAAAGAAGCAAATAAAGAAAATAAAGAACAAAAAAGTGATTCTGCTAAAGGGAAGTAGTGTATTATGTCTGATAAATTAGTTAAATTAGTTCATTTGCAAAATTCAGTTACTAAAGATGTGCCTTTTATATCTTCTCTTTTAATTGAGAAGATTAACAAGCAAGCAATGTTTGATGCAGTTAATGCAGAATTATCTGGTAATAGACAAGGTACTCATTCTACTTTAACAAAAGCTGAGGTACGTGGTGGTGGAAAAAAACCATGGATGCAAAAACATACTGGTAATGCTCGTCAAGGTTCAAGACGTAACCCACAATGAGTTGGTGGTGGTGTAGTTTTTGGTCCTAAACCTAATAGGAATTACAAAATTAAATTGAATAGCAAAGCCACACATCTTGCTTTTAAGTCTTCAATAACTGAGAAAATGAATAAAGGGAGCATCTACTTATTTACATTTGATAAGATTATCAAGCCATCAACTAAGATTTTTGTTTCAATGCTAAAAAAACTAAATCTTTATGGTAAGAAAATATTATTTGTTTGTGATAAAAATCAGGAAGTATTGATTAAATCTGCTCGTAATATTAATAAAGTAGTGATTAAATTTTTTGATCAAATTTCGACAAAAGATATTATGAATGCTAATTTTGTTTTTATACAACAATTGATTTTGAAAAAGCTAGAGGAGGTTTATAAATAATATGAATATTACTCAAATATTGATTAAACCTATTTTAACAGAAAAGTCATATAGTCTTAATCGTGGTGACATTAAGCAATATGTTTTTTTAGTTAATCCAAAGGCTAATAAACATGAAATTTTTAATGCTTTTGTTGCCCTTTACAATTTTTCACCATTAAAAATTAATACACATATTAAAAAATCAGTTAGGGTTGGAATGGGTACTTTTCACCCTGGCTATTCTAAACTAGAAAAGATTGCATACATAACATTACCACCAGGTAAAGATATTAATGTTGATAATGATACAAAAAATGCTGATAATACCAAATTGCAAAAACCAGCAGATGATTTAAATACAAAAGGCGTGTTAAAAGAAATTACTAGTAGCAATCAAAACAGTAAAAAAAGTGCTAGTACTTCTAGTTCGAAAAAAGATTTATCTTCTATCAAAGAAGTTAAGAAAAATAATGATATTAAATCTGATAAATCAATTGCTAAAATTTCTCCTACTAAAGATTTAAATGAAATTAATAAAAAGGAACAGCAAAAATAATTATGGCTATAAAGTATACAAAAACACGAAGTAGTGGAAAACATTTTGTTGCATTAGTTGATTATAAAAAAGAGTTAACTAATGATAAACCTCATAAACCATTATTGAAAATTTTGCAAAACAAATCAGGGCGAGGAATGTATGGTTCAATCACCACTCGACATAAAGGCGGAAGACATAAAAGGTTTTATCGAATTATTGATTTTAAGCGCAAAAAAGATAATATGTATGCATTAGTTAAAACTATAGAATATGATCCAAATAGAACATCTTTCATTTCATTAATTGTTTATGAAGATGGAACAAAAAATTATATATTGACACCTTCAAGCCTTAAAGTTGGTGACAAAATTATTTCTGGTGAAAAAGTTGATATTAAAGTAGGTAATTGTACACAAGTAGGGAATATTCCTGAAGGTACTTTTATACATAACATTGAGTTGAGTCCAAATAAAGGTGGGCAATTAGTTCGTTCAGCAGGTAATGGTGCACAAGTACTTGGAAAAGATGAAACTGGCAAATTTGTAATTATTAAATTACCATCTGGCGAGGATAGAAAAATTTCAATTACAGCTCGTGCAACCATTGGAATAGTTTCCAATGTTGATCATAATTTGGTTAATTTAGGCAAGGCAGGTAGAAGTAGAATGATGGGGATACGACCTACAGTTCGTGGTAGTGCTATGAACCCTAACGACCACCCACATGGTGGTGGTGAAGGACGCCAACCAATTGGTTATGATGCACCAAGAACTCCTTGAGGTAAGCGTCATATGGGAATAAAGACACGTAATCCAAAGAAATCATCTAATTTTTTAATTGTTAGAAGACGTAATGGTAAGTAGAAAATATAGTTGGAGGTATTATGTCACGAAGTAATAAAAAAGGATTGTATGTTGAAAACTCATTAATGAAAAAAGTTATTTTTATGAGCAAACAAGAAAAGAAAAAAAGCATAAAAACTTGAAGTAGGAAAAGTGCAATTTTCCCAGAGTTTGTCGGTTTAACGTTTGATGTTTACAATGGAAGAAAATTTGAACCTGTTTTTGTTACTTCTGATATGGTTGGTCATAAATTAGGTGAGTTTGTCCCAACACGTGTATTTAAAGAACACTCTTCTAACAATAAAGCCGCTGATAGCAAAGCCGCTGCTGCAACAGGTGTTACTGATACAAAATAATATAAGATAGGGAAGGGCAAAAATGAAAACTACAGCTAAACAAGGGAAAATTCATGTATCTAGTCAGAAAGCAAATTTGGTTTGTGATTTGGTTAGAGGGTTAGATGTTGTTAAAGCTGCACGGATTTTGGATAATATTCCAAATAAAACTGCAAGAATTATAAAAAAATTAATGAATTCAGCTATTGCTAATGCAACTAACAATCATAACATGATTGCAAATAAGTTATATATATATGCTATAACAGCTAATCAATCTAAGACTATCAAAAGAGCAATACCAAGAGCAAAAGGTAGTAGTTCACCAATAAGGAAAAGATTTGCTACAATTTGCATAACACTAAGCGATGATGTTAATCAAAAGCAAAAAGATTTAGCTGATATCAAATTAAAGCTAAGGCAAAAAAAGAAAAGCGCTTCTAAAAAAAGTAATCAATCAAATTTCTTAAAAGGAGAAAAAAAATAATGGGACAAAAAGTTAATCCTAATGGTTTAAGATTTGGAATTAATAAGAATTGGCAATCAAGATGAATACCTAATAACCAGGTTCAGATGAGTCAATGATTAGTTCAGGATGAAAAGATTCGAAATTTGTTTTATAAAAAATTCAAACAAGCACAAATTGATCGGATCGAAATTGAAAGAACCCAAAAAAATATAGATTTATTTGTTTATTGTGGTCAACCCGGATTGATTATTGGCAAAAATGGTGAAAACATCAAGGATTTAGTTTTGTTAGTTAATAAAATTGTTGGAAGAAAGATCGTTGTTAACATCAATTGCTTGCCTTATGCAAATGTTGCTTGGAGTGCTAAAGTTATAGCTAGAGAAATAGCTGATGCTATAGAAAATCGAGTTAGTTTCAGAACTGCACAAAAAAAAGCAATTAAAAAGGTTATGCAATCACGAGCATTAGGTATTAAAACAAATGTGAGTGGTAGGCTTGGTGGAGTGGAAATGGCAAGAGAAGAAGGTTATTCAGAAGGAGTTATTCCTATGAATACCATTCGAAGTGACTTAGATTATGCTGTTGAAGAAGCACACACAACATATGGTTTAATTGGTGTCAAAGTGTGGATCAATAGAGGTGAAATATTCAAGAAAGGTTTGAATAATCAAATTGAACCAAAACCAACTTTTGCTAGGGATACACATACTAATGTTAGTAAAAAAGCATTTATAGAATCTAACCCAAAAAATAGTGCAAATGTAAATGTTTCAAATAAAAAAGAGGAGGTTAAATAGGATAGATTATGATGCAGCCAAAGCGTGTTAAATATCGTAAACCTCATAGAACCAAATATGATGGTAAGGCAAAAGGCAATAAGTATGTTGCATTTGGAGAATATGGTTTATTAGCATTAGAAGGTAATTGAGTAACTGATAAGCAATTAGAAGCACTTCGTGTTGTTTTATCAAAAGCAATTGGAACTATTGGCAAGATTTGAATACGTGTATTTCCTCAACTTTCGCTTACACGTAAACCTCTTGAAGTTCGAATGGGTTCTGGTAAGGGTAATCCAGAAATGTGAGTAGCAGTTGTTAAAAGAGGAACAATAATAGCTGAAATTGCAGGGATACCAGAATTTCAAGCAAGAGAAGCTTTGCGAAAAGCTGGCAACAAATTAAATGTTAAAACAAAGATTGTTAAGAAAGGTGAGATACCACATGAATAAAGAAGTGAAAGAATTACAAAGTAAATCTAATGAAGAATTGTGTGCACTAGTAACAAGATTAAATTCTCAGTTATTAGAATCACGTTTCAAGATGGCAATGGGCGAAGTACAAAAAACTCACATAATTTCACAAATACGTCAAACAATTGCAAGATGTATGTTTATTTTAAACCAACGTGATTATGATGTTTCTATAGGTAGTCACGGTATATATTTGATTGATAAAAAGAACAATAAAGTTAAATCTGTTACCGATAATGTAACAAAAATTTTGGAAAATAAAAATGCTTCTAATAAAAATTCTAGTAAGGATAAAAGTGCAACAACAAATAGCACAAAAAAAACAGTGGCAGTAAAAGAAAATATTGTTAAAAAAGAATCAATTAAAAAGAATACAGTCGATGATAAAAAAAATACTTTAAAGGAGGTTAAATAGTGTCAATTAATAATATAGTTAGAAATCGTAGAAAACTTCTAAAAGGAACAGTTATTTCAACAAAAATGACAAAAACTGTTACTGTTGATGTTGAAAGAAAATTTTTACATCCTTTATATAAAAAACAAGTTGTTGTTAATAAGAAATTTCATGCTGCCGATCCAAAAGGGATTTGTAAAGTTGGCGATATTGTAAGGATTGTAGAGACACGTCCACTAAGCAAGACTGTAACTTATCGAGTATTAAAGGTGCTAGTTAATGCAAAATAAGTAGAAGGAGTTAGAATTATGATTCAATTTATGTCTCGATTATTAGTGGCAGACAATACTGGTGCAAAACAAGTTGGTGTTATAAAAGTTTTAGGAAATTCACGACAGCGCTATGCATCTGTTGGTGATATTGTTAAAGTTAGTGTAAAAGAAGCAACACCTACAAGTCAAGCTAAAAAAGGAAGCATGTCATTAGCAGTAATAATTAGAGTGAGAAAGAATATTAAAAGACCAAATGGGAATTGTGTAAAATTTGATGATAATGCTTGTGTTTTAATTAAAGATGATAAAACACCTAAAGGTACACGTATTTTCGGGCCTGTTGCTAGGGAATTGAGAGATAAGGGATTTATGAAGATAATTTCATTAGCGACTGAGGTATTGTAGGTAAAATAGGTGATAGGATTATGAGAAGAATTAAAAAAGGTGATTTAGTTAGAATAATTAGTGGTAAAAATGCTACCAAAGAAGGTATTGTATTAAGTGTTAATTGAAAAAATAACACAGCAATAGTTGAAGGTCTTAACATTGTTAAAAAACATGCAAAACCAAGCCAGAAAAATCAAAATAAAGGCGGAATAAAAACATTCGAAGCACCAATTCATGTTTCAAAGCTTGCATTAGTTGTAGCAAAAGCTCCACAAGGAATTTCAAAAATTTCTTATCGTTTTGATAAATCAAATAAAAAGGTCAGAGTTTCTAAAAAAACTAATACTGAAATTGAGAAGGGGAAGAAATAATAAACTATGAACAAAGCAAGCACTTATAAAAAGAAGATTTTTGATGCAGCAATGCTTAAATTTAAATATAAAAATGTTAATCAAGTCCCTAAACTTGAAAAAATTTGTATTAATTCAGGCATAGGCGATGTTGCTAACGATGCTAAGCAAGTCGAAGCATGTGCAAAAGAAATTGAGGCTATAACAGGGCAAAAACCCATTTTAACTTATGCAAAAAAGGCTATTGCAGCATTTAAAATTAGAGAAGGTCAACCAATAGGTGTTAAAGTTACATTAAGAGGAGAGAGGATGTGAAATTTTGTTGAGAATTTATGTAATGTAGCATTGCCTCGTGTTAGGGATTTTAAAGGTTTACCAATTGGTTCATTTGATAAACAAACAAATTACACATTAGGTATTAAAGAACAAATTATTTTTACTGAAATAAATTTTGAAAATGTTAAAAAGATAAGAGGATTCAATGTTACATTTGTTATTTCAACATCATCTAATAGCCAAGAAGAGGCTCTTGTTTTATTAAGAGCAATTGGCTTGCCAATAGTAAAAGGTAGGAAAGGAATATAGTATATGGCAAAAAAATCATTAATCGCAAAGCAAAAAAGAGTTCCAAAATTTTCAACAAGAAAGTACCACCGATGTGTTAGATGTGGGAGACCACATGCTGTTTATGGAAAATTTGGTTTATGTAGGATATGCATGAGAGAATTGGCATATAAGGGAGCAATTCCTGGTCTAAAAAAATCATCATGATAATTAAGGAGTACAAATAAATGATAGATCCAATTGCAGATTTAATTATAAGAATAAAAAACGCTAGTAAGGCGCACTTACAATCGATTAAGTTTAATAGTAGTAATTTGACAAATTCGATTGTTGATGTTTTAAAACGACAAGGTTATATTGATGATTATAAAGTGTTGGTCGAAAATAAGCATAAATCTACTATTGTTAATTTAAAATATAAAAATTCAATTTCTCCTATAAATGGTATTCGACAAATATCTAAGCCAGGTTTAAGAGTATACCAAGAATCAAAAAAACTACCTTATGTTTTAAATGGTTTAGGTATTGCTATCATTTCAACTTCAAAAGGATTAATGACTGATCAAGAAGCACGTAAATTGAAAATTGGTGGTGAAATACTATTGTATGTTTGGTAAGGAGGGGAAAGGAAAATATGTCACGAAAAGGTAATAAGTTATTAAATATTCCAACAGGAGTAAATGTTGCAATAAAACAAAATTTAGTTGAGATTTTTAATGCGAAAGGAAAAATGCAAATTGATTTTCCTAATTTTATTAAAGTCGAGCAAATAAATAATCAAATTAAAGTATCACGTTCGAATGATGAAAAAAAATCTAAAGCATTCCATGGAACTATTAATTCGTTAATAAATAATGCATTAATTGGCTTAAGCACAGGTTTTAAAATTGAATTGCATATAGAAGGTGTTGGTTATAAAGCAAATGTCTCAGGAAAAAAACTTAATTTAGCTATTGGTTTTTCACATCCTGTAGTTTTTGACATTCCCGATGGTTTAGATGTTCAATGTGCAAATCCTACAAGTATCACAATTTCTGGTTTTGATAAGATAAAAGTTGGTGAATTTGCATCAAACATCAGATCAATTAGAAAACCTGAACCATATAATGGTAAAGGGATTATGTATGTTGGTGAACATATAATACGTAAAGTTGGTAAAACTGCTGAAACTGCTAAAAAATAAAGGAGTTAGGTTATGAAAAAAATTAATTTTAATCGTAAAAAACAAAGAAAATTGCGACATAAAAGAATAACAGCCACATTAAAAAGATGTGAGAATGCATTCCCAAGATTAGTAGTGACGAAGACTGATCATCATATCTATGCACAAATAATAGATGATTCTAAAGGTAAAGTTTTAGCATCAAGTTCTACTCTTATCTTGAAATTGAAAAAATTAAATATCCAAAATTCCAAAATGGTTGGTCAAGATATTGCTAAAAAAGCAGTTGCATTAAAAATTAAAGCAGTTGCATTTGATCGTGGTGGGAATTTATATCATGGTAAAATAAAAGCATTAGCAGATGCAGCACGCGAGAATGGATTATCATTTTAATTTGAGGTGTAGGAATTATGGCTGATAAAATTAAAACTGAAGAAATTAATAAACAACCAACAAGTGCAAGTGTTGAAAATAAAGAAAATAAAACAACTGAAACTAAACAAGTAGTTGGCAATTTGCAAAAAAGGAATTTTGGTGGGGAATCAAAACAAGTTTCATCACAGCGTATATTTTCTTCTAGGAGAAAAAATTCATTAGGGGACAATTTTGAGGAAAGAGTTGTTAAGATAAAACGAATTAATAAAACCACAAAAGGTGGTAGAAGAATGCGTTTTTCTGCATTAGTTATTGTTGGTAATAAAAATGGTCGTGTAGGATATGGGATAGGTAAATCTATTGAAGTACCAGGCGCGATTAAAAAAGCAGTTAAAAATGCCAGAAAGAATCTTGTGAATGTACCAATGACAAAAAAATACACCATACATCATGAAATTTTATGTCATAATGGGGCTACTAAAGTTTTATTAAAACCTGCAAAGGACGGTACAGGTATTATTGCTGGTGGTGTAATTCGTGATGTTATTGAACTTGCTGGTTATAAAAACTTGTATTCAAAAAATTTAGGTTCAAATACTTCATTAAATATGGCTTCAGCGGTTGTTGAAGGTCTTCTTAATCAATTAAATTATTCAAATGTTATGAAAGCTCGTGATTTATATAGAACAAGCAGTAGTAGCAAACAATCTTTTAATGAAAAAAAAGGAGAAAGTAAGTAAATGGAATTAAATAATCTTAAATACAATAAAGGTGCAAGACATCACAAGAAAAAAACTTATGGTCGTGGTTTTTCTTCTGGATTGGGTAAAACATCTAGTAGAGGCCAAAAAGGACAGCATTCACGAAAGTCAGGTAATGTAAGAATTGGATTTGAAGGTGGTCAAACACCAATATATCGTAAAATACCAAAAGTTGGTTTTAATTCATTCAATTTTAAAACAAATAAGTACTTAATTTCAATGGATATGATTGTTAAAGCTAAGCTGGATAAGATAACTCATGATAGCTTGCTAGCAAAGAAACTTATAGGGAAGAAAAAAAATCCGATAAAGTTAATTGGCCCACGTAATTATGATCTTTTAAAAGATAAAAATAAATACGAGATTGAAGTAAATGAGATAAGTAAACCTTTAAAATCATTTTTAGAAAAGAATGGTTCTACTATTAAAATTGTTAAATTTAAAAAATAAAATGGAAGATTTATCAAAATTTAATATTTCAAATTATAAAAGTAAAAATGAAGCTTTAAAAGCTTGTAAGATTTGATATAAAAATGAAATTAGTAGAAATAAATTATCATATAAAAATTTATGCAATCAAGATAATTTAACTGCAGAACAAAAAGGCCATTTTTTTGATGAATGTCAAAAAAATATTTCAAAAATTGAAAATCAATATAAAGCATATGTTTCTGATATAAAAACTTTGTATTCAAAAGTTAAACTTTTTAGGAATAATTCTTCCAATATTGAAAAATTTAAACACAATAAGTTTAAACTTACACAAAATGAAAATTTATTAAAAAAAATATTAACTATTTTTTTAAATAAGAAAGTATTGTCAGGTATTTTTTTTACATTATTTCTGTTAATAATATTTCACATAGCGAGCATAATTACAATTCCAGGGATTTCGATACCAAAGGTTTATAATCCTGGGAATGATTTTGCAGGGATGTTAAATTTACTAGCAGGTGGCGGATTAACTAGAATGAGTATTTTTGCTGTTGGAGTAGGGCCTTATATTACAAGCCAAATTATAGTCCAATTGCTTTCATCAGACTTAGTGCCTCCTTTGACAAGAATGGCTAAGCAAGGTGAAATTGGGAAAAGAAAATTAGAAATTGTCACACGTATTTTAAATTTACCATTTTGTGTAATACAATCTTATGCAGTCATTGCATTAATTTTGAATATGAATAATAGCAGTAGTGAATCATCTGCAGGACAATTTACAATTTTTGGTCATTCACATTTATATGAGTTGTCATTTGGAGAAATAGTTGCATTAATGTCAATACTTACTGGCGGCAGTTATGTTGCAATATTTTTTGGTGATATGATTACAAAAAGAGGTGTAGGTAATGGGATTACTGTAATAATTTTGGCAGGTATTTTGTCTAATATTTTTGGTAATTTCCAAATGGTTTACAATTATATTGGCAAGCAATTTTCATCTGATACAACAGGTGTTATGTTAACAATTACTTTTTTATTTGGCATTTATATACTTTTTTATTTTCTTGTTTTGCTTGTTGTTACATTTATAAATGACTCAATAAGAAAAATACCAATTCAGCAAACAGGTGAAGGTCTAGCAACAAGTGCTAATAGTTTACCGTATTTACCAATCAAGTTTAATTCTGGTGGGGTTATTCCAGTCATTTTTGCCTCTTCAATTTCGACTATCCCAAATATTATTAGTCAATTTTTGCAAGAAGGTGAGGCAAAATGGTTTATAAATGATTACTTAACTTTAGAGTCATGATTTGGTATGTCATTTTACTTTATATTGATAATATTATTTAGTTTCTTTTATTCATATATTCAGTTGAATCCACCTTTACTAGAAGAAAATTTTGCTAAATCAGGTAAATTTATTCCTGGAGTTAAATCATCAAATACTGCTAAATATATTACAAAGATTTTGAATCGTGTCAATTGATTAGGTGGTCCATTCCTTGCAATTATTGCAACCCTTCCTTATTTGGTAAGTAAATTAACAACAATACCAAGTGGTGTTGCATTAGGGGGAACTGGTGTCATTATTATTGTTTCATCAACAATTGAAATTTGAAATTCTATTAAATCTGCAGCAACAAATACAGGTTATGAAATCACTAAGACAAAAATTCAATCAAGTTTTTATGCTAGTACAAGTGATTCAAGCAATCAACAAGTTGAGGAATTATGATAAAAAATAATTTTCCTAATTTGATACTTTTAGGAGCGCCAGGTGCTGGTAAAGGAACATTATCAGATTACTTAATAAATAAATTTAATTATGTTCATTTATCTACAGGAAACTTATTTAGAGAAGCAATTAAAAAAAACAGTACTCATTCTAAATTAATTACTGATTTAGTCAAACAAGGTAAGTTGATACCTGATTTTATTACTAATGATTTGATTGAAATTAAGATTAAAGATTTGCTAATAGCAAACAAGCATTTCATTTTAGATGGATATCCTCGAACAATTAATCAAGCAAATTTTCTAAAATCGATATGTGACATTGATAAAGTGATTTTTATAAAAATTGATCAAGATTTAGCTATCAAAAGAATAATTGGAAGGGTGTCTTGTTCAAAATGTAATAAAGGTTATAATTTATATTTTTTTCCACCAAAAAAAGAAAATATTTGTGATGTTTGTGGTGGACAATTAATAAAAAGATCTGATGATAATGAAAACACAGTAAAACAGCGTTTTTTAGAATATTCAAAAAATACACTCCCATTATTAGATTTTTACGAAAAGCAACATAAATTGTTTCGGGTGTTTTCATCAGATGAATCAATTAATGAATTTTGTAGTAAAGTAGATAAAATTATTCAAAATAGAAATGATAATTATTAAAAATGAATCGCAAATATCTGGCATAAAAGAAGCATGCTCTATATGAAAGAAAGTTCGTTCAGAGTTAGTTGGATATATTAAACCTGGTATAACAACAAAACAATTAGATAAAAAAGCTAAAAAATTAATTAAGTCATTCGGAGCGATTCCGACATTTTTTAAATTGTATGGGTTCCCATGCAATATTTGTATTAGTGTCAATAGTGAGATCATACATGGTATTGCTAATGAATATGTAATAAAAGAAAATGATATGGTAACATGTGACATTGGTGTTTCATATAATTCATACATATGTGATGCAGCTTTTACAATTGTTGTAGAGCCATCATCAAATTTAAAAGCAAATAAAATTCTTTTAGCAACATATAAGTCTTTAATTAATTCAATAAAAAAAATTAAACCTGGAGCATACACCGGGGATATCAGTAATGAAATTCAGAAAACTGCTGAGAGTGATGGATATTTTGTCATAAAAAACTATGGAGGGCATGGTTGCGGTGTTTACGAGCATGAAGATCCAATAATTTTGAATTATGGTAAACAACATACTGGTGTTAAATTACTTCCAGGGATGATTATTTGTATTGAACCAATGCTATTAATTGGAAGTGATAAAATCAAAATTGCAAGCAATAATTGGACTGTTTTAAGTTCAAATAATGAGTTAACTTGTCATTATGAACATATGGTTTTAATTACAAAAACAGGTTATGAAATTTTAACTCTGAGTGAGGATTTAGATGAAATAATGTTGCGTAAGGAAATAAATTTTCAACCTTAATGTATTTATTAATTATTTTTGTAAAATATAAACTATTGTAATGTTTTAGGGAGGTATAAGAGAGCAATTAACAAATAATTATGGCTAATGATGCAATTAAGATGAATGGCACGATTACGGAAGTAATTAATAATAATACATATAAGGTGAAATTGGAAAATAATGTTGAAATTTTAGCCCACATATCTGGTAAAATGCGTCTCCATAGGATACAGATTTTACAAGGTGATATAGTTACTGTTGAGTTAAGTCCTTATGATTTAACATGTGGGAGAATTACTTATAGAGTAAAATAAAGTCTTAATAATATAATTAATTTGTTTTCAATTTGTAATATGAAGGTAAGAAGTTCTGTGAAACCAATTTGTAAAGATTGTAAAGTTATTAAAAGACAAGGAGTGATTAGGGTTATTTGCAAAAATCCTAAGCACAAACAACGTCAAGGTTAATTATGTCTCGTATTTTAGGTGTTGATATACCAAATCAGAAAAAAATTAAAGTTTCACTTACATATATTTATGGTATTGGTGAACCATTAGCATTGAGAATATGTAAGGAAGCAAAAATTAATCCTGAAAAAAAGACTGGAGAATTAACAGATGTTGAATTAGCTCAAATTCGTGAAGTTTGTGTTAAATTTCCTTTAGAAGGTGATTTAAAAAAGACTATAGCTCTAAACATAAAAAGATTACAAGAAATCAATTGTTATCGTGGGATTAGACATAGAAAAAATTTACCAACACGTGGACAACGTACTAAGTCAAATGCGCGAACCAGAAAAGGACCTAGAAAGACTATAGCTAATAAAAAGGTAGAAACTAAGTAGTATTTTCGCTATATTTATTATTATTGCATAGAGAGGTTAATAAATGGCAGAAGTTAAAAATCAAAAAAAGAAAGCAGCAACAAAAGACAAACCAAAAAAGAAAAAGAAATTAGCAAGTGTTAATGGTGCAGTACATATTCATTCAACTATTAATAATACAATAGTTACTATAACTGATGAAAAAGGAAATACGTTGACATGAAGTTCTGCAGGAGCAATCGGTTATAAGGGAAGTAAAAAGTCAACACCATATGCTGCAGGACTAGCTGCAACACAAGCAGCAAAAGCAGCAATGTTAATGGGTTTAAAATCTGTAAAGGTATTTGTGAATGGAACAGGACCAGGGAAAGAAACTGCAATTAGATCTATTGATTCAGCAGGTCTTCAAATAACTGAATTAAATGATGTTACACCATTACCACATAATGGGTGTAGACCACCAAAAAAACCACGTTAATTTAAAGAAAGGGAAAAGCAATGAAAAATTTTTTAAGATACACAATCGAACCAATAATTAATGAAAAGAATAAACAACAGGCAAAATTTGTTATTAAACCTTTAGAAAAAGGCATGGGCACCACACTTGGTAATGCATTAAGAAGGACTCTTTTATTTGATATTCCTGGAAGTAGTATATTTGCTATAAAAATTAATGATGCTACTCATGAATTTCAGTCAATCGATGGGATAAAAGAAGACATTACTCAGATAGTGTTGAATCTTAAAGGTCTAGTTATTAAAATTGATGAGCAAGCTTATACTGATGAAGAATTATCATCACTAAGGATTGAGAAATGACCATTAATGGTTATTAAAGCTACAGGTAAAAAAATTATCCATGCAAGTGACATAGAGTGTCCTATAGGTTTTCAAATTATAAATAAAGACTTATATATATGTGAATTAACAAATGACAATTCTAAACTAGATTTGAGTTTATTTGCAACACGTGGACGTGGTTTTGTTCCTTTTAATATAAATCAGGAGAAAATTAATTCATTGCACATAATTGCTACTGATTCAAATTTTTCACCAATAGTTAATGTTGCTTATTCTGTTGATGAATATAAGATTTCAAAAGATGAGATAGGAGATATACTCACAATTGAAATTGCTACAAATGGTTCAATTACACCTGAATTAGCGATTGCATTAACAGCTAAAATTCTTTCTGAACACTTGACTCAGTTGATGAACATTGACAAAACAGTTAATGAATATAGGATGATGGAAGAACAAAAAGAAGTTAAGCAATCTCAAACATTATCTATGTCTATTGACGAATTAGGATTATCAGTTCGTTCGTATAATTGTTTGAAACGTTATGGTATTCAAACAGTAGAGCAATTAATTAATAGGACAAAATCAGAGGTTGCAAGGATTAGAAATTTAGGAAGAAAGTCATTAATTGAAATAGAAAAGAAAATAACTGAGGAAGGATTATCATTTAAAAAAGAATCCTCTAAAAATGTAGAAGATTCAGAAGTAGAAAACTATTAATTTATTTAAAAAGGAATTATTATGTCATTTATTAATAAATCTGGAAAAACATCTTCATGAAGAAAAATGGTAATTCGACAACAAGTTAGTGATGTTTTTGCATATGGGCAAATAAAAACATCTATAACAAAAGCTAAAGAAACTAAAAAACATGTTGATAAATTAATTACTTTAGCTAAAAAAAATACGTTGGCGTCCGATCGAATAATTCGGGGTTTTTTGCTTAAAAATAAAAAGTTTAGTGTTGATAAATTATTAAAGAGAATTCATACAGTTGCTAAAAAATATGAAAACCGTAAAGGTGGTTATACACGAGTAATCAGATTTGATAATCATTTAGGTGATCAAACTAAGATAGCAATTATTCAATTAGTTTAATCTAGAATAACTAAATATATTAAATAATATATTTAGTATAATTACTTAAATATGAAGAAGTAATTTCTTCTTTTTTTTAATGGGTAATAAGATAAATATTAAATTAGTTTGTACAAACTGTAATAGCAGAAATTATCACATTAAAAAAAATAAAAATTCAACTAAAAGATTAAAATTAAGGAAGTATTGTCCTGTATGTAAAATGACAACAATACATGAAGAAACTTGATAAATATGGCATTTGATAAGACTAAACTAGAAGAATTGAATAAATTACAAAAAGAAAAAAAGAAAGAAAGAAAGAATCGTTTAATACTCTTAAAAAACGCCAAATCGCATGCGTGTGCAGAATATTCAAAATCGGTTGAGAATCTAAAAAAAGAATTTAAATCAAAAATTGATGCTGCAACAAGTGTTGATCAGAAAAAGGACTTACGTGGTCAATTATTAGATGAAATTTTTAAAGCAAAAATTTCACGTGATTATGAGATAGCAAAAAATCTATTAACTGAAAAGAAACAAAGGTTAGCAAAGATGAGAATTAATAAAGCAATTGCATTTAGAGAATACAACCATGAGTTGAATAATGCACGAACTTTGTATAAATCAAATTTATCAAAAATAATGACTGAAAGAAAAAATGTTCTAAATTCATTAAAAGAAAAGCAAAAATTGGATAAAAAAAGTGATAATGATGTTAAATCAATCAATAAAGAGTACTTATCAAAAATAAAAGAATTTGAAAGTCAAATTACACAAAATAAAATTTTGTTAGAAAATACCGAAATTCAATTAAAACTAAAAAGGGACATGCGATATGAATATGAGCTTGATAGAGTTTTTATAATTAAAAGATGATGATATGGGATTGGTAAAGAATTACAAAGAATGTCATGATCTTCTCGAAAAAAAACATTATTTAATTTTTCTTATGTTATTGTGATTGCACTATTTATTTCATTGCTATTTTTATTTTTAGATTTTATAATTACAAGAATTTAATTTACTGTTTTAACATTGGAGGAATATGAGCAAAAAAAATAATGATTTTTATCAATGATTTATAGTCACTGTTTCAGCTGGTAAAGAAAAGTCAATTATAGATTCATTAAAAGAAAAAATATTTAATTATGGTTATTCACATTTAGTAAAAGATTTCAAAGTTTTTTATGAAAATAAAGTTGCTGAAAAAATTTTTACAAAAACTGATCCAGATTTACCAAAATCTTTGAAGAATACAAAAACAACAAAATGGGAAACACTTCCTAATGGAAATTACAAGCAAATAAAAAGCAAAGTAGTAAATAGATTCCCAGGTTACGTTTTTGTCAATATGATAATGAATAAAGAAATTTGGTATTGTATAAGAAATACAAATGGTGTTTTAGGGTTTGTTGGTAGTTCTGGCAATGGTGCATTACCAATCCCGATTTCTATAGATGAGTATAATGTGCTTGCTCAGTATAATACCAAGCCTAATGTTTCTTCACCAGATGATGCAAAAATAGTAAATGATGATACTAGTAATGTTGTTTATGAAACAAACATTAAAGTTGGAGATTATGTTATTTTAAATAATGATAGTTTCAGTAATGAAAAAGGTAAAGTTAAATCATTGAATGTTAATTCAGGCATTGCAATTGTTCAAATTGATGCTTTTGGTAGAGAAATAGATGTTGAAGTACCTTTTTCAAAACTAGAGATAGATAATAAGTAATATTTTTAGTTATGTTTTTTTTTAAAAAAAGTAATATTTTAGATTTGGTTCAAAATAAAATTACAGATATTGTAAAAACTATTGTTGAATCATCATCTAAAAAAATTATTAATGTTGGTTCTATCCCAAATGTTATTATTGAGCGAAATAAAAATGTAAACTATGGTGATTTTTCAACAAATATCGCAATGTTGTTAGGGTTTCCACAAGAACAAACAATTAATATTGCAAAAGAAATAGTTGGCAATTTGAATAAGAAATATTTTGAAAAGATTTCAGTTTCACATCCAGGATTTATTAATTTCTCAATAGCAAATAAATTTTCCACTTCTATTCTTTTTGAAATCATCAAAAAAAGATCAAAATTTAATAAGAAAAAGAAAACAAAGTTAAATTATAACATTGAATTTGTTTCTGCCAATCCTACAGGATTATTGCATGTAGGTCATGCAAGGAATGCTGTTATCGGTGACATTTTAGCAACTATAATGCAGGATCGTGGGATAAATGTAACACGCGAATATTATATAAATGATGCGGGTAATCAAATTGATAAATTAGCCATAAGCGTCCTTATTAGGTATTTGCAACTTTTTGGGAAGAAAGTTGAATTATTTGAGGATTCATATCATGGCAATGAAATAAAGTTAGTAGCATCACATTTAAAAGAGAAATATGGGAATGAGTTTATTGATATTGAGTTTGATAATACAAATTTTTCTCCATCATTTCAAACTAATGCAAATAAAATAAAAAAATTTTCAATTGATTTTTTATTAGATAAAATTAAAAATTCATTAGATCAACTCGGAGTACGATTTGATGTTTTTTTTTCGGAATCAAATTTATATAAGTCCAACATAATTGATGAAATTATTAATAATTTTGGCAATTATATATATGAAAAAGATGGTGCTCTTTGGTTACGTACAACATTATTGAATGATGATAAAGATAGAGTGTTAAGAAAGTCAGATGGCACAAACACATATTTTCTACCAGATATTGCATATCATATTATTAAACTTTCTCGTGGGTATGATAAAATTTATGACATTTGGGGTGCAGACCATGCATCATATGCTGAGCGTATGAAGATTGCATTACAATTATTTGGTTACCATCACAAGAAATTGGAAATTTTATTGATGCAAATGGTCCGTTTAACAAAAAATGGTCAAGAATTTAAAATGTCAAAGAGATCTGGTAATTCTTTAACATTAAATGATGTTATACAAATTATTGGTAAAGACCAAACTAGATGACTTTTATCTTCTCAACCTTTAAGTAAGCATTTGGAAATTAATATTGATAATATCAATTTAAGAAATGAAAACAACCAATTATTTTATGTTCAATATGCTCATGCTAGAATATTTAAAATAATAAAAATGATTTCTTTTGACGTTCCTAAGAATTTCAATTTGTTAACACATAAATTTGAAAAGCAAATTATTTCTTTATTAAATATCTATGAAAGCACATTAGATAAAATAGTTCTCTCAAGTAATATAAACATCCTTAATATATATTTATTAAATTTATCTAGATTATTTCATTCATATTATTCTCAAGTAAGAATAATTGATAAGACAAATTTGGAATTAAGCAAACAAAGATATTGATTAATTTTTTGTGTGAAGCAAGTTATTGCTAATGGCCTAAGATTAATGTCAATAGAAGCAGCAGATTCAATATAGATCTAAATTAAATATTCAACTTTTTTTAAATAGAGTCCATTGGGAGAAACAATGGATTGTGATGATCCTTTTGATGGATTATTTAGTAGATTCTTTATGTCTTTTATTCCTTTTTTATTTTCATTTACATCTATTAGACTTCCAATAATCATTCTTACCATACTTCTTAAAAAACCTGTCCCCGATATTTCAATATTGACAATTGATTTAGACTTTCAAATAGATATTTTTTTTATAATGCGTACATTATTTTCAAGTGTTGATTTGCTAAATGAAAGAAAATTGTGTTTTCCCATGAATAGATTAGAAGCATCTTTTATTTTTTTTATATTAATTTCTTTATTGTAATTTAATAAATAATTGTCTTTGAATAAATCAAATGCACTCGTATTTATATAGTAAATATATGTTTTAGATTTAGCACTAGTTCGTGCATTAAATTTTTTGTCCACTACAAATATCTTATTTACTTTTATAGTTTTAGGGAAGTATCCATTTAGAGAATTAAATAACTGTAATTTATTTAAATGTATTTTTTTTTCATGAAAATTAAAAAATTGATGCAAAGCATGGACGCCCATATCTGTTCTTCCACTTCCAAAAATACAAATTTTTTCCCTATATATTTTTGATAATATTTTTTCAATCTCACCTTGTACAGTGTAAGCATTTAATTGTTTTGCTCAACCATGAAATTTGCTTCCATCATAACTAATATCAATTAAGTAATTCATTAATTAATTATCAAAAATTCAATTGGTGTAAATCCATAAAATATTTTTTTCGAAATTATAAAAACAATAATTAGCCCTAATAAAATTGAAAATAAAAATGAAAATGTTATATCTTTATGAGAAACTTTTGTTTGTTGGTAATATGTTCTTTCTGAATGTGGTTTATACCCTCTTGTTTCCATTGTATTAGATAAATCATCAGCTTTGTAAAATGCTAATGAAAACATTGGAATTATCAAACAAATTAAAGATTTAAATTTATCTTTAACATTCCCATTTCTAAAATCAACCCCACGTGATGCTTGGGCTCGTAAGATCATATTTGATTCTTGAATCAAGCTTGGAACAAATCGTATAGCAATAGATAATATCATTGAAATTTCATTAACAGGTACTTTCAAGTATTTTAGTGGATAAAGTATATCTTCAAGCGCGATTATTATCATTGAATTATTTGTTGTTGATATAAAAATAGTTACTGTTGTAATCATTAAAAAAATTTTTGTACTTATTATCAAACTTTTAAAGATTACATTTGGTGATAATGTGTATCAATAAGAAGTATATCATATATATACTTCCATTTTATTTGGCAGTGAGCAAGAAATATATTTTAAGTCATCAGTAGTTGGTTTAGTAAGTTGGATATTTTTAATAACATCCCCGCCTCATAAATCACTTATGAAAAAACATGTTTTATCATAGTTTCTTATTTCACTTTTATGTTTCTCTAATAATGATTTAAAATTGCCAAAAAGTATATCATTTTCAAATATACTAATATTTGAAAAGACAGGTTGCTTATAGCATAATCAATTTATCAAAAAGAGTATGATAAACATAAAAAAACAAGTTGCTAATATTGAAAAAAATGTTCTAAAGGATATTTTTGATAAAAGACACATTAAAAAAATTAATGCAACTACAAAAAATTGAGAAGAATACGTGTTGGCACAGAAAATAAAAATTATCAATATAAACGTTAGTAGCAATTTAAGCATAGGATTCAATCTATGCAAAAAACTATTTTTTTCAACATATAGATTATAACTAGGCATAGTTTCCTTTTATAATTTTTGATATACAATCGGCCAATTCATTAATTGTCTTCGGTTTCATATCATACAATTTTGCAAATTTGTTTTCTTTATTACACAATTCATTAATTGTAACAAATATTTTTGGCAACATAATAGTTGTATTTTTTAAAAGTTCTTTATCTTTAAAGATATTATATGGTTCATCTATTTTTTCTATTTTATTATTTTTAATAAAAATTACTTTATCTGCAAGTTCAAGTACATGGTCCATATCATGTGTAATGACAAATATTGTTTTATTTTTTGCTTTTAATTGTTTTATTGTTTGTAACATTTCTTTTGTACCTAGCGGGTCCAATCCTGCTGTTGGTTCATCGAATATTAAAATTTCAGGATTAAATGAAAGTATCCCGGCAATAGCAACTCTTCTTTTTTGCCCTCCAGATATTTCGAATGGGCTATTTCCAAATAGTTTTTTATTGATCCCCATTCTTTCTAGTGCAATAGTTGCTAATTCTCTTGCCATTGTTTTTTTTATCCCTAAGTTTAATGGACCAAACATCACATCTTTTAAAATAGTATCCTTAAATAATTGGTATTCAGGGAATTGAAAAACCATTCCAACATTTTTTCGTAGTTTTTTAAACTTACTGATTCTCCATTTTTTGCCAATAATTTTGCTATCTAGGATAAAAATATTTCCATATTTAGATTTAATAATTCCATTGAAATGGCTAACCAATGTTGATTTACCTGTGCCGGAATCTCCAACTATGAAATAAATTTTATTTTTTTCAAATTCTACAGAGGTTTCATTTAAAATTAGTGTTTTATTGTAATTATGTTCATTTAATACAATTTTTAGATTATCTAGTTTAATAGCTAAATTATCATTAAGTTTATAATTTAATGCATTTTTTTTGTCCATAGGTGCTGTAGCTAAGTTATTTATTTTTCTCATATTTACAAATATTTTTAATCATTTCAGCTTGATTTAGTGTTACATTTATTCCTATTGTTTTATTTAGTTGTCTTGATAATTGGACTACGTATGGAGCATCTAGTTTGTTTTTTCGTAAAAAATTTTCATCATTAAAAATCGTTTCAGGTTTATCATATTTTTCTATAGAACCATTATTAATCACCATAACTTTATCTGCATTGATAATTTCTTCAACATCATGAGTTATTGAAATAATAGTTTTGTTAAGTTTTGATTTTAAGAATAAAATCAATTTCTTTAATTCAATTTTTGAAGTCGGATCAAGCATTGATGTTGATTCGTCAAAAATAATAACTTTTGGGTTTGTGGCTAAAATTGAAGCAATAGCAACTTTTTGTTTTTGCCCACCAGAAAGCTTTGATGCATCCTTTTTTAATAAATCTTCAATATTAACTATCTTTGCAACAACTTTGATTATTTCCCGCATATATGAAGCATCTATTTGTTTATTTTCAAGACCAAAAGCTATGTCATTCTCGCTTGTCAAGCCAATAAATTGATTATCTGGATTTTGAAAAATAATTCCTACATTTTCTCTTACAAAAGTTAGATTATTAGTATTTAAAATTTTATCATTGATGAATATTGAACCAGAATGTGGCTTTAATAATCCAACAATCAATTTACTAATGGTAGATTTTCCACTTCCATTTCCTCCAACAATACAAACATATTCGCCTTGTTCAATCTCAAAGCTTATATTATTAATAGTTGGATTACCTTCATTTTCATTTTTGTAAGAAAATGATACATTCTTGAATTTAACTGCTATCGGTTTTGTCATATTCTTCTATGTTATGGCGTGCTTATTTTGCAATCTTATTTTATGAATTATTTTATCTTTAAAATGATTATATTTATATAGTAATTATAGTAATGGTAAATCAAAGAGTATTGTTAGCAATTATAGATGGGTTGGGCGTTTCAAAAACTCATATAGGTAATGCATGATATTTGTCAAACCATCCTAATTTAGATTTTTTGTTACAAAAATATCCACATAGTTTAATCAATGCATCTGGAAAATATGTTGGATTGCCAATAAATCAAATGGGAAATAGCGAAGTTGGTCATTTAAATATAGGTGCAGGCAGAATTGTTTATACAGGACTTAGCATAATTGACAATTCATTAAAAAACAATAAATTTTATAAAAATCAAAATTTAGATGCTTTAGTTAATGAGATTAAAAGACGAAAGTGTTCACTTCATTTAATTTGCTTAGTATCAAAAGGAGGTGTACACAGCAGTTATAATCACATAGTTAAAATGTTATTTTTCTTCAACAAGAAAAAAATTAGACCAGTCATTCATATAATTTCTGATGGTAGGGATACTGATCCTAAGTCATTTATCAACTTACTAGATTCATTTTTATTAGTTTGTAAAAAATACAATGCAAGAATATCGACTATTTCAGGACGATTTTTTGCAATGGATCGAGATCAGCGCTGAGAACGAACAGAATTAGCTTACTTAAATATGCTTGGTTATAGTAGTCGTAAATTTATAGATTTAAAACAATTTGTCAAAGAACAATATAAAAGAAATATTACAGATGAATTTATTGAGCCAGCGTGCTGAGTTCAGAAAGATGGAAAAATTTTATCAATTAAAAATAATGATGTTATATTTACAATTAATTTCCGTTCAGATCGAATGCGTCAACTTTGTCATTGTTTTAAAAAATCGAAGTTGTATAATTTTGTTCCAAAAAGAAAGATCAATAATATCTATTTATCAACAATAACTAAGTATGATGGCATTGATTGTGATAATGTAATTTTTCCAAAACTTCAATTTAAAAATGTGTTAGGTGATATTTTGGAAAAAAACAATTTGTCTCAATTAAGAATATCTGAAACAGAAAAATATGCACATGTTACATATTTTTTTGATGGTGGAATAAATAAGCAATACAAAAATGAAAAAAAGATTTTAATCCCAAGTCCAAAAGTCAAGACATATGATTTAATGCCTGAAATGTCAGCTAGCAAAATTACAAAATATATTAAAGCTAACATTAAAAAATTTGATTTTATCTTAGTTAACTATGCGAATTGTGATATGGTTGGTCATACAGGTGTGTTGAAAGCCACAATTAGGGCTATAGAATGTGTTGATAGGCAGATAGGCGAATTATATAAAGTATGTAAAAAAAATAATTTTACTTTATTTGTAACAAGCGACCACGGGAATGCAGAAAAAATGTTAGATATTGATGGGAGTATTGTTACAAGTCATACAAATAATCAAGTTTTTTTGATAATATCAGATAAAAAAATAAAAATCTTAAGTGGAGGAAAATTATCTAATATCTCTCCAACAATATTATCATACATGGGTTTAAAGATTCCAAAGGAAATGAGTGAGAATTCTTTAATAAAAAAATAAACTAATAATGAAAATAATAAGAATTAAAAAGAATGATGAAAATATAAGATTAGATAATTTTTTAATTAAATGTTTCCCTACTATAAAAAAAAATAATTTGTATAAATTTTTCCGTAAAAAAAAAATTAAAGTAAATGGTAAAAAAGTTAATTTTAAATATTTAACTAAAAATGGTGATGTTGTGCAACTTTTTGCAGATTTTGGTGTTGTTCACAAAAAAAATACTTTTCCATTAAAAAAAGAATTTAATGTGATATATGAAGATAAAAATGTTTTAATTGTTGACAAACCAAAAGGTTTGGTTGTTCATTCTGATTTTTTTGAATCGGAAAATTCATTAATTAAACAAGCTATCTCTTATTTAATTGCTGAAAAGGAATATGATCCAGAAAATGAAAATATTTTTGTTCCAAGTTTAGTTAATAGAATTGATCGAAATACTGGGGGCCTAGTAATCATTGCAAAGAACCATGAAACATTGCAAATTTTAAATGAAAAAATCAAGAATCACGAGATTCAAAAAGAATATATTTGTAAAGTTCATGGAATAGTTGATCCTAAAAGAAAGATTGTCACTTCATATTTGACAAAAAATCAAAAACATAATATCGTTAAAATAACGAACAAACCAATTAATCTTAATTCAAAAAAAATTATTACATCATATGAAGTGATTAGTCATGATTCTGTTTCGTCAATATTAAAAGTAAATTTAGTCACTGGAAGGACTCACCAAATAAGAGCTCATTTGAATTTTTTAGGTTATCCGCTTTATGGAGAACATAAATATACACAAAAAGAATATAAAGATAAATTAAAGTTTCAATCATTATGTGCATATAGCATAGCTTTCAAATTTAAAAATAACTCTGGTATTTTAAGTTATTTAAGAGGTAAAACAATAAAATTATCAACAAAAGATATTTATAAATATTTATAATTTTTTTATGTTTCAGTACTTTAAATTTTTAACAAATTTTTTTGTAAAAAGAGTACCATTATGGATTTCAATATTTTTGTATTGATTTTTCATTGTTGTTATTTTGTTTATTGTACCCATTTCAATAAAAATTAATCCACTCGAAATTTGAACATCAGAACAATATAATGTAAAATCACCATTTATTACTATTGCATCTTCAATAGCTGCAATGATAGTTATTTTTATTTTTAAAGAGCCTATTGATGATGGATCTGAATTAATTGTTTCATCAAAGTACTTGTCTAGACAAAAAATTATTTTTATAAAGTTTTTATGAATGATGATAATTTCATTTTCAATTAGTTTTATATCATCAATACTTTCACTACTTACTTTATTTCTTGGCAATTATGATGCGTCTAATAACCCAAGCGGAATACAATATGGATTAGTTCCATTGTTGTTTTGCTCAATTTTTGTTGCAACTATAGTAATTCTTTTGCTTTTTTCATCAATCGCTGTTTTAATTAGTTTATTTGCAAGTAAAATCCATATTGCTGTTATTATAGTTGGTTCAGCAATTATCTTTGATGTTTTAAATATTATTTCACCATATGTGCTTACAACATTAAATAATTCTGTTTTAGATAGAGAAGGGTTTAAAATAAATTCATTTTTGGTACAAAAGACAAATAATAGGTGAAATTCTTTTGCTTATATTAATAATGATTTGCAAAATGATTTATATTATGAATATTTAAAATATGATCAAAATCCTAATGCAATTTATCACTATTTGAACATAAATGGTCAGTTATCATATTTGTATAATTCATGCAATTTAGTTAACTCAGAAAATGTTTCTGCAATAACACCATTTGGTTCAAGTGCCATTTATAGAACTACAATTAAAAATAAAAATTCTATTTTCATTAACTATTTGAACGATTATTTTTTGTCAGGTGAAAGAAAAAAAAATATTTTTCCGATGCTTTTTTTTATGCATGGTAGTATATTTAATGATACAGATATTGACACTTACAAACCAAAAGATACCAAATCAATATTGTTAGTTACATTAGGCAACAGTCTCTCAACAAATAGTAAATTAGATTTATTTGGTTGTAAATTTAATACTGCATATATTTCAAATTCTAAAAATTTTTTGTTTAATGAAAAAATTTCTATTCCATCTATTTTTATTTCCCAATCTGAATTAGAAGACACTAATAAAAATTATGATAAATTCAACACAGATGTTTATGAAAATATAACAAAGGCTTTATTAGTGGAACCTATTTATAGAAAGATTCTTAATTTTACTAATGATAATAGTAAATCGATTATGACATCATATATAAATTTGTGTAACACATTTATGCAAAATAAAAAAAAAGAGTATGGTTTTCAATTGGATGATATTACAAATTTAAATATTTCATTTGCAAAAATTGAATATGCGATTTTTAAGCATTTTCTTTCAATTTATTGAAATGACCTAATACCAAAATATCTTGATGCACATAATATAAGATTCATTGACTGAATAAAATATGATGAATCAAAATATACACATATAGCAAATAGTATTTCAGAGGAATTTGAAATTTCAAATCCGATTTCACATAAAGAAACTACTGAAAAAATAAAAATTAATATGTCATTATTATTTAGATATATGTTGGCATATTGTTCTTTAAGTGAAATAAATTCAACGTATAAATCAAATTGACATTTTGGTTTTTCAGGTGAAGGCTTAAAGATTGATGGGACACCAAATTTCTCTGATAACATGAAAGCAAGTGATCATGTGTTTTCATTGCCAGTCTCTACATATTCATTAACAAGCAATAATATATCAACAATTTATCTAGATAAAGTTTATGTTTATTCTGAAACAAAATATATATCAAATATTTCCATAGTGATAATTTGAATTTTTATATCTTTTTTATTAATGCATATTTCTTGCATTTTGCAATATAAGCAAGATATTTACTAAATTAATTTATTTGTTTTCCTTCAAGTGAAAATGAATTAGCAGTTAATATTTTTACTTTAACTGTTTCGCCAGTTTTGCCTGTCCCATCAAAATTAACAACTTTTGATTGCTCTGAATAACCTGTAAGTTTTGATTTATTTGTTTTTGAATACCCATCTATTAATACTTCTACTACTTTATTTAAGTATTTTTTATTGTTTTGTTTAGCATATTTTTTTACAATCTTGTTTAATTTTTTTAATCTATTTTCTTTTTCTTTTAATGGTGTATGGTCAGTAATGGAAGAAGCAACTGTTCCATTCCTTTTTGAAAATATAAAAGTGTAAGCATTATCAAATTTAATTTTTTTATATAGGTTGATTGTTTTTTGAAATTCTTTTTTTGTTTCATTTGGAAAACCAACAATTATATCTGTAGTTATTGATATATTTGGGACCTGTTTTCTTATAAATTTGATAAGTTTTAAATATTCCTCTACTTTTATTTTTCGGTTCATTTTCTTTAAAATATTATTGCTGCCTGATTGTATTGGGATATGAAGCGACGGCATAATATTTTTATGAATTTTCATTGCATTAATAACTTTTAAATCAAAATTTCATGGATTTGATGTTAGAAACCTTATTCTCTTAATTTTTAATTTTGCTACATCATTTAATAAATCATGAAATAAGTAATGATTTTTTTTGTTCTCCATTCCATAATCATTAACATTTTGTCCTATTAATGTTATTTCTGAGTACCCTTTTTTTATTAAAGATTTTATTTCACTTAATATGTCATTTTTGTTTCTAGATATAGCCTGTCCTCTTGTAAAAGGCACAATACAATATGTGCAAAAATTATTACAGCCATCCATTATTTTTACAAAAGCTTTGTGGTTTGTTGAAAATTTTCTTTCACATAATTTATAATGGTTTAATTTTTTGGTTTTAATATCAACTATTCTTAATTTGTCATGATAAACACTATATAAGATAGATGGCAAGCAATCAATGTTATGGGTGCCAAAAATAAAATCAACATTTTTGTTGCCAAATATTTTTTTGTACATTAATTCATCTTGTGGGATGCATCCACAGATGCCAAGATGAAAATTATTATTTTTAGATCTTTGTTTATTTAATAAACCTATTTCGCCAAGTACTTTTTTTTCTGAATTTTCTCTAATTGCACATGTGTTTAGTATTACTAAATCTGCTTGTTCTATGGCTTCTGATTCACAAAATCCTAATTTGATTAAAATTTTTTTTATTTCTTCTGTATCTATTACGTTTGCTTGGCAGCCATAAGTTCTTATGAAGAATTTATAATTGGCATATTGTTTTAACAATAATTTTTTATCAAGTTTAAATTCTTTTCATTTTATATTAATATTTTTTGCTCGAAAAGCTTGCTTTTTTAAATCTGGCTCAGATATTATTTTTGTATTATTTGTTTTTTGTAGGAATCTCATCAAAATCAAATATATTAATTAATATATAATACATTAATACATAAATGTTTGTCTAGTTGTTATATTTTTATGAAAAAATGTAATTTGCTTTTAAATATTGTTGGATTTTCTTTAATAGCTGTTCCATTGTTTTTATCTACTTCAAGTTGTAGTATTGTAAAGTATGGATACTTTAGAGAATTAGATTTTAGTGGCGTTAAACCTAAATCTGTTGTTGATTTAAAAATTCCTAATTTTAGCATTGAGAAAATACTAAATGGAACAAAAAACTTTCATAGTGGTAATTATGCTTTGATTTTTGGCTGTGAAGCCATAAAATCTAGTAATTTATTTTTTACAGGACCAAGCAGTGGAAAATATCATGATTATTCTGACGAAGCCCAATTTAGTAATGGTGTATTGTCAAAAAATTTTGATGAATTAAAAAACTATCAATCACAAGTTGATTTTGGAATTCTTTGCATATTTGATTTTATAAAAGAAGAAGATGTAAAAAATTTACCAACAACTAATAGTTATCATGGTGATCGTGGTGTGCCCTATTCACAAGTATGAACTTCAGAAGACGAAGAATTTGTAAATAAAGAGCCAATAAAATCATTACATCCAAATTGGAAGGACATTGTTAAAAAAGATAAATTTATAAGAGAAGATTCATCTGCAAATAATATGCGTTCGGTTATTGAATATATAAAAACTTTGTTTTCTTCTGACATTTTTAAGTTAAGCAATAGTTCATCAGCAGATGAAGCAAATTTTCCATATGCTATGGTTTGGAAAGATGGTATCCCACAAAAATCATATTTTTCAACTTATAAAAATTATGATGATTTAGTTAATAAATTAATTATTAATCTTTGATTAGAGAAGAAATAATCATTTTTTTAATCATTTTCATTAAAATTTGTTACAACTCATTGAATATCATTATCATCATCACACTTGTTTAAAAAAACTGATAATTTATCCTTTATTTCTGTACTGATTTTATTAATTGGTTGAAGAGGGAATAGTTTTTGTTCAAAACTAGATATTTCGATTTTATTTTTTTTTAATTCATCAATTATTTTATTTATATCCTCATCTGATGTATATATTTCATGTTGATCATTTTTTTCTACTATATCGATAATATTAAATGGGAGAGTTACTTCAATTATTTTATCCATGTTAGCATTATTGAAAGGCACATAGATTATTGACTTTTTTTCAAAAAAAATTTTTAAACTATTTTGTTTTGCTAGTTTGGCACCTAATTTGTTTAAGTAGCTTTTTACATTAGAAATAGTTCTATTAACATTATCTGTGATGGCATTAATTATAATTTGTATGCCTTCAGGCCCATATGCTTCATATTCAAGTACATGAATATTTTCACTATCTATGGCAGCACCATTTATGTTTTTGTTGATAGATTCTTTTGATAAATTATTTTGTAATGCTTTTAATATTGCAGATTTAAGTCTTGGATTTGCTTCAACATTAGTGCCACCAACTTTAACAGCAGCTTTTATTTCACGTGCGAGTTTTTGTCATATTTTGGCTTGATTTTGTTGTTTTTTATTTGTTTGAGCTGAGATTAAGTGTTTTCTAGGCATATTATTTTTTGTTTTTTACTAAATTGCTTTTTTATGGTGCTCAGAGAGGGACTTGAACCCTCAAGATATTGCTATCGGTAGATTTTGAGTCTACTGCGTTTGCCAGTTTCACCACCTGAGCATTTTATTTCATTAATTTTATAATTTATGTATGTTTATGGTTAAAAAACATTATTGCTTAAATTTTATAGTTTATGTTGAGTAAAGAAAAAAGAATAAAAATTAAATCGGAAATCAAGAATGGTAGATTAATACTAGATAATTCATTAGGATTAAATAGTGAGGCTATATTATTTATAAAACCGAATAGAGGTTATAAAGTCCCAGCATCAATAAATGATATAATTGTCAAGAATTGCAAAATTAAAGTTTATAACCGATATACTGGGAAATTGGTCATTTATGATTATGGTAAAGAGATTTTTGTTTCTTCTAACTGTACAAAAAATGATTCATTACAAATTAAAACATTTGATGCAGTAAATTCTTTTGTTTTTAAAAAAAATATTTTGCTTGATAATGAATTTAAGGAGAATCTTAATCAAACATTTTTAAACAAATATAAGAAATTAAAATTGGATTCATTGACAGCAATCTATTTTGACATCCAATTTAATTTAGAAAAGTTAAATATGCCAGTTACAAAAGCAACAATTGATGAGTTAATAGTGTTGAAGTATTTAATAACAAGAAGAACACAAAGAAATGATACAAAGCGTATATTATTTGTTGCGTTAGTTTCACCATTTTGTTCATTTTTTGTATCATTATTAACATCAACATTAATGTTATTGTTGCATAAATAAATTTTTTTGATTAATTAATTCAATATAAAGATATTTAAATTTTTTAATAGTTTTTTTTACACTCATAATTCCAACACTTTCACCTTTATAATATAAATGACATTTTTTATTAACTCCATAAAATCCAATATCAGCTTTTTTTACTTCATTTAATCCATTAACAACACACCCCATAAGAGCTACTTTTATTAGATTAGATGGATTTTTATCCAAAATTTTCTTTATCTTTTTTAATATTTTTTTAAGATTAATTTTGCATCTCCCACAAGTAGGGCACGAAATATAATTTGTTAATTTTTGTTTTATTCCACATTCGTGAAGAATTTTTTTTGCAATAGTGGGTTCAATTGTCGGATCATCTGTTATAGAAATTCTAAAAGTATTTATAGCCTTTTTCATTACTAATTCTTTCACAAGCAGTGTTGTCCTTATTGTTGCAGTTGTGATATCACCAGCCTCTGTTATGCCTACATGTATTGGATAATTAAATAATTTGCTTGCCAAGAGTGAAAGATTAATTGTTTTTTCAACAGAAGTTGATTTCAAACTTAGAACTAAGTTAAAAAAATTATTTTTTTCACAGATAAGAATGTATTTTTTTAAAAAATTAATTATTTGATTATCAGTCTCAATATCATTTTTTAGTGAACCAGTATTTATTCCAAGTCTTATTGCTACTTTATATTTTTTTGCAGTTTCTAAGATTTTTATAAATCATTTTTGATCTGTTATGTTTGTTGGGTTTATTCTTATTCCTTTTGCACCTGCCTCGATAGCAGCTATAGCTAATTTTGGATTATATTGTATATCTGCTATTATTGGACATGGAGAATTTGTAACAATTTTTTTTAATGACTTTACATCTTTAAAATTATCAATAGATACTCTTACTAATTTGCAACCAAGTTTAAATAATGTTTTTATTTGTGCTAAATTTTTTTTTGTTTTTGAAGTTTTAATATTGGTCATTGATTGAATGACAATATCATCTTCTTTACCTATAACTATATCTCCAACTTTTACAATTCGTTTTTTCACTATATTAATTTTCTTTCTTTCAAGAATGAATTTACAAGATTATTGATTTTTTCACAATTTTCAAGAGATAATGCTTTGCTAGCTAATTCTTTACAATCAGATGATTTAATATTATTTACAATTTGTCTAATTTTTTTAATTTTTGTAGGATGCACACTTAAGGAATTTATTCCTAAACCAATTAATAAAGGGGTTGATGTAATATCTGAAGCCATTTCCCCACACATTCCAACCCATTTGTTATTCAACTTTGCACCATCAATTGTTGATTTTATTAATTTTAGAATTGCAGGATTATTTGGTTGGTATAGATAATTACATGATTTATTTAATCTATCGGCAGCAAATGTGTATTGTATTAGGTCATTTGTGCCAATTGAAAAAAAATCGCTATATTTAGAAAATTTATCTGCAATTATGGCAGAAGAAGGAATTTCTACCATCATACCTATTTGGATATTTTTTGCAACTGGAATATTTTCTTTTCTCAATTCATTAAAAATTGTTTCAGTATATTGTTTTGATTCAACAAATTCACTTATGTTTGCTATCATTGGGAACATTATTGCTAATTTTCCGTAAACACTTGCTCTTCCTAAAGCTCGCAATTGCGTTCTGAAGATTTTTTTATTTTTTAAAAGGAATCTAATTGCTCTAAAACCTAAAAATGGGTTTTCTTCATTATCGAAATGAAAGTATGGCAATTTTTTATCACCACCTATATCTAATGTTCTAATAACAACAAGTTTATTTTTCATGTATTGTAAAACTTTTTTGTAGTACTGAAATTGGTAGTCTTCTGAAGGTCAATTATTGCTCTCGATATACAAAAATTCGCTTCTACACAAACCAACACCATCAAATTTAACATTTTTAATATTGAGTAAATCTTTTTCTGAATTAATATTAATCTCAATATTTATAGATTTTCCATCTATAGTTTTTGTTTCAGCAAAAGCATATTTTTCTTCTTGTTCTTTTAACTCTTTATTATGTTTCAATAAATTAAATATGGTTTTGTTATCAAGATTAATTTCAATTTCACCAGTATATCCATTCATGAATATATTTTTGATATTAGTAGATTTAGTAATGTTTTTAATGCCAAAAATACAAGGTATACCTAAATTTTTAATTAAGATTGCTGCATGCGAAGTGTTAGAACCAAATTCAGCTATAACCCCTTTAATATGCTTATTATTTACTATATTAATACTTATACTTGGAGTTAATTCATTGCATACAAAGATAACATCTTTGTTTAAAATATTTTTTTTAATATTATTAGGTTTTAAGATATTTGTAATAATTCTTTCTTTTATGTCATTAAAATCAGCTATTTTGTTTTTAATGTAGTCATTTTTTATTTGTTTAAATTTTATTATTAACTCATTAAAAGTTTTATTAATGATTTCTATTAAGTCAATTTCTTTTTTGCATGCGTTTATACTAGAAATTATTTTTTCTTTAATGTTGGGATCATTAATCATTAAGATGTGTGTCTTAAAAATTTCAATTTCCTTTGGTGATAATTTGTTTTTCAATTTAACAATATCATTTTGGATTTGTTTAATAGTTTTTTCAATTGCTAAATTAAATATTTTTATTGATTTTTTTTTATCTTTGAATTTTAATTTTGTGTTTAACCAGTTTTTAGTATAAGTTAATGGCTTGCCAAAGGCAAAACCTTCAGAAATGCTTGTGCCTTTAAATTTTTGGTTCATAATAATACACTTGTCTGTAAAAGTTATTTATATAATAAAAAGATTGATTTATATAGTTTAAATTATGCGCCTTTAGCTCAATTGAATAGAGCTTTTGACTTCGGATCAAATGGTTAGGGGTTTGAGTCCCTTAAGGCGCGCCATTATCAAAATAAAATTAATAGATTGAATATTATTTAGTTAGAATTGCCAAATTTTATGTGCAATTCATCTAATATTTCTTTATCAACAAGTGATGGTGAATCCATCATACTATCATATCCTTGGCTATCTTTTGGAAAAGCTATAACATCACGTATTGATTTACTATATGTTAATAGCATTAATAATCTATCTAATCCTATGGCTATTCCACCATGTGGCGGGACACCATATTTGAATGCTTCTATAATAAATCCAAATTTTGACTTAATTTGTTCAGTAGTTAAATTTAGTGTTTCAAGCATTTTACTTTGTATCTCAGGATTTGATATTCGAATACTTCCTCCACCTATTTCAAAACCATTTAGAACGATATCATATGCTCTAGCTTTGGCTTCAGATTTTTTATTTCAGAAATTATTTTGATATTCCTCTTGAGGTGACGTAAATGGATGATGTGCAGCAACAAATTTTTTTTCTGTTTCACTATATTCATACAATGGTCAATTTATGATTCAACAAAAGCATCATTTATTTTTATCTTTTAAATTTAGCATTTCAGCTAAAATATTTCTTATAGCTCCTAATGATTTATTCACAACATTTAGGTTATCAGCTATTAAAAAAATTGAACCAGAATTTATCTTATGTTCTTTGAATATAGACAAAATTATTTCATGTTCAATTATTTTTTTTAATTGCCCATTAAGCTCATTATTTTCTAATGTGAAATAAATTAAGTCAACAGCTCCATTATCTTTTGCATATTTGCGAAGCAAATTTATTTGATTGTTATTAAGTATTTTGTTACAGATTATGTATTTTATGGATTTTTTTTGTTCTATGGATGATTTGAAAATATTACATTTTGACTTTTTGAAAAAATTTGTACCATCGTTTAAAAATAAATCAAATCTCAAATCGGGTTTATCACTACCATATTTATTCATTGATTCAAAATAATCAATTTCAGGGAAAGGGGTATTTAATTCTTTGTTTAAAACTTTTTTGAAAATAGTAGAAAAAAGTTTCTCAATTAATCTTTTAATTTCATGTTCATTTGTAAAAGAAATTTCTAAATCTAATTGGGTAAATTCTGGTTGTCTATCAATCCTTAAGTCTTCATCTCTAAAACACCTTGCTATCTGAAAATATTTAAGAAAACCAGATATCATTAATAATTGCTTATAAATTTGCGGTGATTGTGTTAAGGCATAAAAGCTATTTGTTTTAATTCTTGACGGAACCAAATAGTCTCTTGCTCCTTCTGGAGTTGATTTAGATAAATATGGTGTTTCAATTTCGATAAAATCATTTTCAATTAAAAATGAACGGATGATATTGTTGATCTTACTTCTCAACAATAAATTATTTTGTAATATTGGTTTTTTTAAATCTAAGTATCTATACTTTAAGCGTAAGTTTTCATTTGTTGTAATGCTGTCAGAAAATGAAATAGGAAGGGGAAGCGATTTCGAATATATATTAAAATTTTCAATTTTAATTTCAATATCACCATTTTTTATATTATGATTCTTATTTTTCCTTTCTTGAATTTTGCCATTTAAACCAATAACATAATTAGTTGAAATATTATTTATCTTATTAAACATTTTGTTGTTTTGTTCAACTACAGCTTGAACAAAACCTGTTCTGTCATATACATCAATAAAAATCAATGAACCGAGTTTCCTAATTGTTTTGACTCATCCATTAACTTCAATGTCTTGATTTATATATTTTTTTGTTACTTCACCACAAGTTAGTTTTTTCATACTTATTTATTTAAAAATTTTAATAAATTATTGGTGTCAATTGTTTTTTGGATTAATGTTTTTTGGTTTTTAATTGTTATTGTTTTGTTTTTAAATTCATTCTGACCAATTATTATGACATATTCAGCATTCAATTTTGTAGCCAAACTAAAATGGTTTTTAATTTTTATTGAGTTAAAATTGCATATTGTTTTAAAATTTGATTTTCTTAATATGTTGCTAACAAAAAGCGAATATGAGTTATATTTATTATCTAAAGTTCCTATGATGATATTTGGATTAGTATCAGGTGACAAATTATTATTTTCTACATTTAATGCTAGTAATAATCTTTCTATCCCAATTGCAAAGCCTATGCACTCAACATTTTTACCACCAAGTTCAGAGACTAGATTTACATATTTCCCACCACCAATTATTGTTGGTTGACCTGCTAAAATATCTAAGTTACTAATTACTTCAAAAACTAAACCGGAATAATAATCTAATCCTCTTACAATATTTTTATTTATTACGTAATTAATTTTAAACTTATTTAGCATATCCAAAATATTTTCAAAATATTTTTTTTCTCCATTAGATAAAAAATTGTCAATTTTTGGGGCATTAATTACAACTGTTTTTTTGCTTTCATCATTATCGTCCAATATTCTTAATGGATTAATGTCAATTCGTTTCTTTGATTCCGATGATAAATCTTTTTCATATTTATGAAAATAATTTGATAATTCATTAATTCATTTTTTTCTTGAACTAAGGCTACCAATATTATTTAAATTTAATTTTGCTTTTTTAATCTTTAATTTATTTAGTATATCATCAACAAGAATTAGCAGTTCAATTTCATCATATAAACTACTTGTATTAATTACCTCAACTCCAAATTGATGAAATTGTCTTAATCTTCCACTTTGAGGTCTTTCATATCTGAACATTGGTTCTAGATATGATAATTTTAGAGGGGAGGGATATTTATCAATTAATTTATTTTCAATCACTGCTCGAATTACAGGTGCTGTCCCTTCAGGACGCAATGCCATTTCCCTTCCTGACTTATCTTGAAAATCATAAAATTCTTTTGTTACTATATTTGATTCTTCTCCAACAGACCGAATAAATAGATTTTTATTTTCAAAAATTGGAGTTTTAATTTGCTTGAATCCATATAAGGAAGATGTGTTTTGTAAAAATGAACATAATGAATTAAATTTATCTATGTTTTCATAAAATAAATCTTGAGTTCCTCTAGGTTTTGTATATTTGGGATTCATAGTTATAGTAAATTATAATTAATTTATTTAGTTGAATATTTCATTAATAAACAATCCATTTTTCCATCATAATAATTTTTTATTTTATTAACTGTTATAAAATTTAAGTTTTTGTAAAATTTTATGGCAGACATGTTATCCACACCAACTTCAGCAAAAATATTTAATTTTTTTGAAAATAAATAATTAATAAGCATTGTGCCATATCCATGACGTTTATATTCTTTATCAATTGCTATTTTGTAAATGTCAATGTGGTCAATTAATATATAGCTTATTAAAAAACCAACTATTTTTTTATCCAGTAAAATTTTAACAAAAACGCAATTTTTGTCATAAATTAACTTCTTTAAATAATTAATTCCGAATAATGAATTGTTATGAAAATATATTAATGAAATTTTGTGAATATCATTAATCTCATTAATTTTTACTTTACTTATACTTACTTTATTCATCACTATATTCCTTTTAAGTAAAGTGGTTTTAGTTTTTTGAGATTAATATTTTCTTCAAAATATTCTATTTTTTCTAATATATTTGTCTTGTAATCAAGATCTTGATAATCTTTGTAAATTTTAAATCTCTTGTACTTTTTTATAAATGTGTTTAAGTAGTTTGAATTTATTAGACTTGGTTTATGGATTTCTTTGTAATTTTTGTATACTGCCACATAAAATTTATTACTTTTTGCATTTATTAGACTTATACCAGTTCCACTTTTCAATTGAAAAAGTAATGAATTCATGGTGTACACTTTTATTTTTTCAACAAGTCCTCACAGTTTAGCAACAATATACCCCATTCTGCAACCATTAAACGATCCAGGCCCTAATAAAAAATAAATCTTATTTATATTTTTTTTGCTAAGTTTCTTTGACTTCAATAAATAATCAATTTTTTCAATTAGAATATCAGTTGTGTTTTTAAAAGTTATTTCTTGTGAAAAACAAATTATTTTATTTGATGAAATAATTGATATTACACATCATGCTTGGGTTGTATCGATAAAAAGAATCATATTAATTATCTTCTCAATTTATTTAGTAGATCAGTAAAAGTTTGGTCAAGTTTAATTTTAAACTTCAATAGTTTGTTAGTTATTGGATGCTTAAATTGTAATCAATGTGAAGTAAGAAATTGACCATAATTTTTGTATCCATCATCATGCCCATATAAAGAATCATTGAAGATGGGATGATTAATGTAACTTAAATGAGTTCGTATTTGGTGAGTTCTCCCTGTCAATAATTCGCATTCCACATAGCATGAATCTTTGAAATGCTCAATTACTTTAACTTTTGTTATTGAATTTTTTGCTTTTTTATCACTTGAAACCATCATTTTAGTTGTTTTACATTTTTTGTTTCTCATAAGAGGAGCATCAATTATTATTTCATCATTTTTTATATTATTGTGAACTATAGCAACATACTTTCTTTTCATTTTTTTTTTCATAATTTGATCAGATAATTTTTCTGCAATAAATTTGTTTTTTGCAACAACCAACAAGCCATTTGTATATTTATCTAGGCGATGAATTATACCTGGTCGTTTTTTATCAACAAATTCATCGATCTTTATTTTATTTTGTAGTAATGACACAAGCGTTTCTTTTTCATTGAATGTAGTTTTGTGTACTAACAATCCCTTTTCTTTGTTTACAACTAGTAAATAGTTGTCTTCATAAATGATGTCCACGCAAAAACCTATCTAAATGTCTTGTTTTATATTTTCTTTTCTTTTGAATGATTCTATTAAAAAAATTAGAGATATTGAAATAATTCCTAACAAAATAAATATGTCTGGAAAATTAAAAATTGCGCTTTGTGTTCCAAACATATTAAATTGGAAATAATCTAAAACTGAATTTTGTTTTACCATTCCAAGCGATGGTACATTTGTGTCAATTAACCTATCTAAAAAATTAAATGTTGCTCCATGCAATGATATTAATATGCAAAAAGAATAATACCATTTAAGAACTAAAAAAAAAGCAATAAAAAGCAAGAATATTGAAAAAAGTTGAATTAATATTATGGCAACTATTTCTCCTTTTAAAATACCAAAAGATACTCCTGAATTCAATGTAATATTTATTCTGATGAACCAGCTGTCATAAATTGGTGTTTTTGCATTCATTGCTCAAAAATACATTGGTAAGCTAAGTGATAAAACAATTAATGAAGAAATGACATATGAAATTCCTTTATTAAATCAAACTTTTTTTGTAAATAATTTAGTTTTGTACAATTTTAAAGATTCTTTTGTTTCATTAATGGTGAGCATAAAAATCCATTTTGATAACACTGATTATTTATTATATAAATGTAGTAAATATTTTACTTATGCCTCAACAGTATTCGGACAGTAATATAAAAGTCTTGACGGGGTTAGAACCTGTTAGAAAACGTCCAGGAATGTATATTGGTTCAACCGATTCTTATGGTTTACATCATTTAATATGGGAAATTTTTGATAATTCTATTGATGAAGTTATCTCAGGTAATTGTAATTTTATCTCAGTGTCATTAAATACAGACAATTCAATAACAGTTGCTGATAATGGACGGGGTATACCAATAGGAATTAATGCACAAACAAAGATGTCATCTATTGATACAGTTTTCACTATTCTTCATGCTGGTGGTAAGTTTGATAATAATGCGTATAAAACTTCCGGTGGTTTACATGGTGTTGGCTCAAGTGTGGTTAATGCTTTAAGCGAATGGATGGAAGTTACTGTAAAAAGGGATGGTAAAATTTTTGAGGCTAAATATAAAAATGGTGGAAAAATAATTCAACCTGCAAAAGAAGTAGGGAAAACAAATAAAAAGGGAACAATAGTAACATTTAAACCTGATTATTCTCTTTTTTCCGTTAAAAAATTTAATACTTCAGTAATAAAGGAGAGAATTCGTGAATCAAGTTACATATACAAAGGTTTAACAATTGAATTTATAGATAATTTTACTAATGAGAAAGATGTTTTCAAATCAACAAAAGGATTATCAGAATATGTCGAATTTATAAATGAATCTAAAACAAGCATAAGTAATGTTGCATATTTTGAAGGGAAACATGATAATATTGAGGTTCAAATAGCACTTCAATATACTACCAGTAACAATGAGCTAATTATAAGTTTTGCGAACTCAATTAAGACTCCTGAAGGTGGTGGCCATGAATCAGGTTTTAAATCTGCATTAACTGAAATCATAAATAATTATGCAAGACAAAATAATTTCTTGAAAGACAAAGATAAAAATTTAGAAGGTGATGATGTTAGAGAAGGATTAACAGCAATAATTTCTGTTATGATTCCTGAAAAAATAATTTCCTTTGAAGGTCAGACAAAAACAAAATTATTTACTCAAGAAGCAAACGCTGCTGTTAAAAAAGTAATTTTTAACAATTTTACTTTTTGATTAGAAGAAAATAAAAAAGATGCTGAAGCGATTGTTAAAAAAGCAATAAATAGTAGAGATGCAAGATTCGCAGCTAAGAGAGCTAGAGAAGATGTTAGAAATTTAAAAAATGCAAAACATCAAAAATTACTATTATCAGGAAAATTATCCCCAGCTCAATCAAAATCTCCAATAAATAATGAACTTTTCATTGTTGAAGGTGATTCAGCTGGTGGAAGTGCAAAAATGGCACGTAATAAGAAATATCAAGCTATTTTACCATTGAGAGGTAAAGTATTAAATGTTGAAAAAACAACTATAAGAGATTTACTTAAAAATGAAGAAATTTGTACATTGATTTCCTGTTTAGGGACTGGCATTGTTCCAGAATTTGATATCAAAAATTTAAAATATCACAAAGTTGTTATTATGACAGACGCTGACGTTGATGGAGCGCACATTCAGACATTATTGCTTACTTTCTTTTATCGTTATATGAAACCATTAATTGATAATGGTCATATTTATATAGCTTTGAGTCCGCTATATAAAATAACAAATAAGCAGACAAAAAAAATTAAATATGCATGGAATGAAAGTGATTTAAAACAAATAAAAGAAGAATTTAAGTCTTATGAAATCCAACGTTATAAAGGTTTAGGTGAAATGAATGCAGAACAGTTATGAGAAACTACAATGGACCCAGAAAAACGATATTTTGTTAGGGTAAAAATTGAAGATGCAGCCACTGCTGAGAGACAAGTTTCGGTTTTAATGGGAGATAATAGTGAAGCAAGAAAAAAATGATTATCTGAAAATGTTAATTTTGATTTAACTGATTAATTTTATGGAAGAAACAACAAAATCAAAATTTTTAAATTTAAATCTTGAGAAAATAATGTCTGAAGATTTTGCTAAATATGCAAAATATATCATTCAAGATCGTGCATTACCCGACATTAGAGATGGATTAAAGCCTGTTCAACGAAGGATAATTTATGCAATGAGAAATTTAAATTTATTGCATAATTTACCACATAAAAAATCCGCTCGAACTGTAGGAGAGGTTATAGGTAAATACCATCCTCATGGCGATTCATCAATATATGATGCTATGGTACGTATGAGTCAGCCTTGAAAAAACAACTCTATACTCGTTGACATGCATGGTAATAATGGTTCAATAGATGGCGATTCTGCTGCAGCTATGCGTTATACTGAATGCAGACTTTCACAATATAGCCAGTTGATGACTGATAATTTGGAAAAAAATACTGTCAAATTCATGAATAATTTTGATGATTCAGATCAAGAACCAACTGTTTTACCAACTTTATTGCCAAATTTATTAATTAATGGTGCTAATGGTATTGCTGCAGGATATGCAACCAATATTCCACCATTTAGCCTGAATGAAGTTATTGATGCAGTGATAACACGAATAGATTCACCAAATTGTCATTTACAGTCAATAATTAATGTTATGCCTGGCCCGGATTTTCCAACAGGTGGTGTCATTTTAAATCAAAAAGGCATATATGATGCATATGCTTCAGGAAAAGGAAAAATAATTGTTCGTGGAAACATTCAGCAAGTATCTGCTAATATGATAAATATTACTTCCATCCCTTTTGAAGTGAATAAATCAATGTTAGTTCGTCAAATTGATGAGATTAAAGACAAATATGATGTTCTTGGCATTAAAGAAGTTAGAGATGAATCGGACAGAAATGGTGTTTGCATAGCTATTGAAACTGTAAATGGTAAGAATTTTGAAGTAATTAAAAATATTCTTTGCAAAGAAACACAACTGCAGATATCATATTCAATGAATATGATAGCAATACATAATAGGAAGCCAATTCAATTTACAATTTTTCAAGCTTTAGATGCTTTTATTGAACATGCTAATAATGTTATTGTTTCATCAAGCAAATATGATTTAGAAAAATCATTAAAAAAACATGAAGTTATAGTAGGACTAATAAAAGCAACAAAAATTATTGATGATATAGTTTATCGAATTAAAAATTCAAAAAATAAGGATGAGGCAAAGCAAAGAATAATTGATGAATTAAATTTTTCAGAACTGCAAGCTGAATCAATAATAAATTTGAGACTTTATAAACTTTCCAATACGGATGTCAATGAATTAAATAGCGACCTTATTGAAACTAACCAACAAATTGAAGAATTAAAGTTGTTGATTAGTAATAGTCAATATCGCAACAATCATATTAAGAATAATTTAAGAAATTATAAAAAAATCTTTGGAAGAAAAAGATTAAGTTCCTTTTCAAATGAAGACACTAAAATAAAAATTGACGAATTTGACACTATAAAAGATCGTAATGTTATGATAATATGCTCAAAGGATGGTTATTTAAAGTCTCTTTCGAATCAAACATATAAGGCAATAGATTATCAAACAATTGCCTTAAAACCAGGAGATTTGCCAATAAGTATTTTAAATTCAAATTTTCGTGACAAATTAATTTTAATAACTTCTAAAGGGAATTATATTTCTTTACCAACCCATATGATTGAACAAACCAAATGAAAAGATGTTGGGATACATATAAATAAGTTTGTCAACATTGGTGCAAATGAGAAAATAATTTCTTGTTTTAATTTTTCAAATAATGTGAATAACAATGATCAAATTATTTTATGCAGTAGAAATGGACAAATTAAGCGGACAAATATTTCATATTTGAAAATATCTAAGAGTGTAAAAATGTCTAAAATTATCCCTCTACAAGATGATGATTTTTTAGTCTCATGTTTGCTTGAAAATAAAAATATTAATAATAAACATATTGTTGTAGTTAATTCATTAGGTTATGCATATGCCTTTAGATTTGATGAGCTTAAGGAGCTTTCATTAAATGCAGCAGGGGTTAAGGCAATGAATATTGATGTTGGTGAAAAAATTGCTGGTATTTGTGTTTTTGATAAAGAAAAAGATTTAAATAATTTATTCTTATTAACTTCATCTAGTGGGATGAAACGAATGCATTATTCTGAGATTCCTATACTTAATAGACCAAGTAAAGGGAAAAGTATATTTTTAAATGTTAAATCAAACCCTTCAACAATTGATGGTGTTCACAACATTAATTTGAGTGATTTAATTCATTGCATTGACGAAACTCAAAAAATAAATTTTATAAAACCATCTGATATACCTATAGGTGATAAACAAACACGGTTGTCAAAAATATCAAATAAAAAATTAATAAATACATCAGTTATTCATTTCAATAAGAGCTCAAATGAGAATTTTATTTTTCAAGAAAAAGAGAAAAATTAAGAAAATAAAATTATTTATGAAAAAAATGAATATGAAAAAACTACTTATTTATGGTGGTGGATTTGATCCAGTTCACATTGGACATATAAATTTACTTAAGAATGCAATAAAAAAAATAAATCCTGATTTGATATTTGTAGTTCCAAGTAAAAAACCATTACTATCAAACAAAATCAATCATTATGCTAGTTTTACTGATAGATTAAATATGTGTAAAATTGCTTTTTCAAAATTAAGTAAAAAAATTTATTTTTCAGATTTTGAAAATAAATATGGCCGTATTTATACTTATCAGTTAATTAAATTTTTAAGATGTAACTATAGTAAATATTCGCTTTTTCTTCTTTTAGGAGCAGATAGAGCAAATAATCTAAAAAAGTGAAAGAATTTCGAGTTTGTTTGTAAAAATTCAACACTAGTTATAGGCAAAAGAAATAATATTAATTGCAGATTAAATTTTGATTTAATTTACCTTAAATCAAAAATGATTAATATTTCAAGTAGTTCATTAAGAGAAAAAATTGACAAAAGATATATGCCACTTGGCATAGTCAATTACATTATTAGAAATGGTCTATATATAGAAAATAAGGTTAAGACAATTTTGATACAGACTAGTAAAAATAAGAAAGTTGGTCTTGAGCGTTATGAACATATTTTAAGAGTTACAGATGTTGCCCTTGATATAGCAAAAGCTATAGACTATAAAAAATTAAGAAATGTATATACAGCATCTATGTTTCATGATTTGGCAAAAAATTTTTCAGATAAAAAAATTCAGTTGTATAGCAAAGGAATTGATAAATCAACGTTTCCAAATTTACATTCTTTGCACGGAGTATGCGCAAGTAGATACATACAAAAACATTTTTCTTTTCATAACAAGGAAGTTCTTGATGCAATAGAAAATCATGTGATACCGAAAAATAATTGTTCTATATTATCTAAAATTCTTTATTGTGCCGATAAACTTGAACCAAAACGTACAAAAAAGGACATCCCAAATAGAAAAAAAATGTTAGAAGAAGTCAAAAAAAACATTAATATTGGCTTTGCAAAATTGTATAAACAAACCATGGCAAAATATGAAAAAAATAGATAATCTTTTTAATCAAAAAATAGGTATTTTAGTTGCAGATATTGATGAGATTGAACAAAGTTGCTTATCAGGGTTTAAGAAATATAAAAAGAAGTCTATTACTTTCTATAAAAAGAAAATAGGAAATAAGGAATTTTTTTTGGTTATTTTAGGTGTAGGAAAAACAAATTCAGCTTATGCCACATCTTTTTGTATTTTTGATCTAAAAATTAAAAATTTTTTTCATGTTGGTACTTGCGGAAGCATCAATATGAATATTGGTGATATTTGTTTAATAAATAAATCTACTTATGTTGATGTTGATTTAACTTCATTAGGATACAAATTCGGCCAAATACCAAAAGAGACACAATATTTTAAAATTCAATGTTTGAAATTAGCTAATTTTATTAGTAAAATTTCTTGTATTTACAAATTTAGGTTTAAAAAAAATATAGTTGTTGGCACTATGGACAAATTTGCAAATAAAACAAACATGGTGAAAAATACAGATATAAAAAATATTAACATTATAGATATGGAAACAGCAGCAATCTGGCATGTAATTAATAAGTTTAAAGACATTAAAATATTATCTATAAAAATAGTTACTGACGAAATAGGCAGCAAAAAAAATGATGCTACATATAGACATAGGCTTTCGCATGCAAAGAAAGATATAAAAAATATTATTGAGCTTTTAATTAATAATTAATGAAACACAGTGTTAAAACAGATCAGTGAAAAATTGTATTATTTACATTGATATTTTTTGTTGGTTTCCTTGTTATTTGAATTTTGTTAGGCGATTTGAACATGTTGCATTTGGAGTATGTTATTCCCAGGAATGGGGTGTTATGACGAGGAGTTATAACTAGTGAAAATAAATTAAATCTTTTAGTTCATTATTCAAAATATGGATTGACTTTAAATGAAATTGAAAAGAACATTGGTAAAAATATTTTAATAAGAAATAAATTAGGAAATATTTTTAATCCAATTATTTTAATTTATATTTTTTCTGGTTTATTTTTGTCAATTCTTTTACCAATAATTTTTAAGAAAATAAACATCATTAATTACGATACTATTCCATTTACTTTTTCAGTAAGCTTTAGTTTTTCTATCTATATATTTTCTGGATTAATTGGGTATTGAGATAAGGATATGTCGTGATTGTATTTATTGCGTTTACTAATACTCATGATTTCTGCATTTATTTCTTTTTTTCTTATGAATAAACTGGTAACAATCATTTTTTTAAAAAATGGGAGTATTATAGGATACGTTAATGAATTAGAAAATGAAATTAGTTTGTCTAATAAAAATTTCAAAAAAAATAAAAAAGTTAAAAGGAAAGTTATTGAATATGTTGAAATTGAAAAAAAAGATGACTAGTCTTTCCTTAAAATTTTTTTTAAGAATTTAGCAGTATAAGAAATATTACTATATTTAATTATTTGCTCAGGAGTGCCTGTTGCGATAATTTCACCACCATTTTGTCCGCCATCTTTTCCTATGTCAATGATGTAATCAGCACATTTTATAAGGTCTAAATTATGTTCAATAACTATTACTGTTGAACCATTATCGACAATTCTATTTAAGATCAAGATAATTTTTTTTATATCATCTATGTGTAATCCGGTTGTTGGTTCATCTAAGATTAAAATTGTATTTTCTGTGTTATTTTTTTGTATAAATTTGGCTAATTTTATTCGTTGTGCCTCTCCACCTGATAAATCGTTGGAATTTGTCCCTAATTTTAGATATCCAAGTCCGACATCTTGCAATAATGAAATTTTTCTGTGAATATTAGGAATATTCTTAAAAAAATCACTTGCTTCATCAATTGACATTTCTAAAACATCATAAATTGATTTTCCTTTATATTTAATCAACAAAGTTTCACTATTATATTTTTTCCCATTACATTCATCACATGTCACAAAAACATCAGGCATAAATTGCATATTTATACGTATTACACCATTTCCTAAACATTTTTCACATCTACCACCAGGTGAATTGAAAGAGAATCTGCCTTTAGTGTATCCCCTCATTTTTGCTTCAGGAACATTTGAGAATAATTCTCTTATATCATCAAAAACACCGATATAAGTAGCAGGGTTACTTCGTGGGGTTCTGCCAATAGGATCTTGTGTTACAACTATTACTTTTTTTATGTTTTGTATACCTGAAATTGATTTAATTTTTCCTGCTTTTATAAAAGGGTTAAATAATGATTTTTGAATATTAGCTGCAAGTGTGTCGATGACTAATGTGGATTTTCCACTTCCAGAAACACCTGTGACACATATAAATGAACCAAGAGGAAATGTAACAGATATATTTTTTAAATTGTTTTGGCAACACCCTTTTATAATAATTTTTTGTCCATTGCCAGATCTTCTAGATTTAGGTGTCTGTATAGACAATTTATGTGATAGGTATTTTCCAGTTAGTGAATTTTTATCTAAACAAATTTCATCTGGCGTTCCAGCAAAAACTATGTTTCCTCCATTTTTTCCAGCACCAGGACCAATGTCAACTATATAATCACTTGATAACATTGTTTCTTCATCGTGTTCAACAACAATTATACTATTGCCCTTATCTCTCATTTTTTTTAATGTTTTGATCAATAATGCATTATCTTTTTGATGAAGCCCTATTGATGGTTCGTCCAATACATATAACACACCTGTAAGACTACTTCCTATCTGTGTTGCCAAACGGATTCTTTGTAATTCACCACCAGAAAGTGTAGAAGCATTTCGTGAGAGTGTCAAATATTCTAATCCAACATCGATTAAAAAAGTTAATCGTGAAGTAATTTCATTTACTAAGAGGCTCGCGATTTGTTTCTGATATGGGTTCAATTTTAAATTGATAAAAAATTCTCACGCCTTGTCTAAAGATAAGTTTGTGATATCAATTATTGAATTATCATTTATTTTTACACAAAGCGCGCTTTCATTTAATCTTTTTCCTTTACACTTCGAGCATGTTTTTTCTTCCATGTATTTTCCATAATATGTTCTAGCAAATTCACTTGATGTTTCAAAATATAAACGTTTAACTTTATTCAAAATTCCTTCATAATAATCATAAATTTCTTGTTTTCTACCTGTGGATGAAGTTATGTTAAAATGGATTGGTTCGTCACTTCCATAAAAAATGCGTTTTATGTCTTCTTTTTTTATTTTATTAAATGGAATGTTTTTATTGATATGATAATGGTTTAGTAAACAATCCATTTGTTGTCAATCTATAGATAAAGTGTTAACAGTATTCTTAAAAAAGTCAATTGCCCCTTGGTTAATTGTCAATTCAGGCGCTGGAACCATTTTTTCTTCACTTGGTTCGAAAGTGACTCCCAATCCTTTACATTTTTCACATGCGCCTATAGGAGAATTAAATGAAAAAAGCTTTGGTTCTAGTTCTGGTATCATGAATCCACATTTTTTACATGCATGAGATTCAGAATAAGTATATTCTGTATCATTAATTATTGCTATTATTTGCCCATTAGAGTTTTTTAATGCTGTTTCAACAGCTGAATAAATACGCGATTCTGTCTCTTCATCATGATGACCTATAATACGATCTACAACTAAGTCTAAACTATGAAATTTATTTTCCTCTAAAGTGAAATCATCATCAAGTTGATAGAATATTTTTTTATCAATTCTAATTCTTAGAAAACCCAATAATTTTAGTTTTTTAATTTCTTCTTTAAATGTTCCTTTTTTATGAGAATTAATGATAGATAAAATTTGCAATTTATCATTTTCTTTAAAACTTTCGCAAATTTTATTAACTATTTGTTTTATTGTTAATGTTTCAATTTTTCCATGTCCATTAGGGCAATATGGTTCTCCGATTCTTGCAAATAATACTCTTAAATAATCATATATTTCAGTAACTGTTCCTATTGTTGATCTTGGGTTATGGCTTGTTGATCGTTGACTGATCGCAATGGCCGGTGATAGACCTTCTATTGAATCAACTCTTGGTTTTTTGTTATTTCCAAGGAATTGTCTAATATATGTAGAAACTGATTCCAGATAGCGTCTTTTGCCTTCAGCATATATTGTGTCAAAGGCTAATGAAGTTTTTCCACTTCCTGAAACGCCTGTAAAAATAACCAATTTATTTTTCGGTATTTCAAGATTAATATTTTTTAAATTATTTTCTTTAGCCCCTTTAATGACAATTGAATTTTTCATTTTCTTTATTGCAATTAGTTATACTTTGAATTTAATTTATATGGTATGTAGTTTAATATGATGTCACGTAAATTGTTAATAAAAAAAATTGACTTATAATCAAAATTAATAAAATTAGAAAAATTTATTTTTTTCCTTATTGTTGTTGACATTTTATAGTTAAAAAAACTTATGAAATGATTATTAAAGGAATTTCATAATTGATCATCAAAAGAGTTAATAGAAAAATATAAAACTGAGTTAAAATCATGAAATTTTAGTTTTCATAAAATTTCATATATGTGGTTAAATTTTGTTTTTTTTGAGTTAGATGAAAATGAAAAAGTTTTATTAAAAGTTTTAGAGATGTTAACATTATAGAAATTTGAAAAAAAAGAAAAAAATAAGTATTCATTAAATATTAGCTTTTCACTCTGATCAAATGTTAGTATGCTCAAGCATTTATTTTCCAAGATAAAATTACTAAATTTTCGAAAATCATAAAAATTTTTTGTATCAGAAATAAATTTTTTAATAAAAAAATCTAATAAAATTTTATTTGGTGAATACACAACTACTTTGTTAGAAGTCATACATGCTGAGGCTAACGAATGAGAAGTTAATGCATGTATTATGTTCATTTTTTCATTCTTACAAAGTTCATTTTCAAAAATCATATAAGATTTCTTGTTTACAAATCGATAAACACTGGCCCCATTATTACATATTACATGTGCATGTTTAATTTTGAGAACATCTATTATTCTTTTTTTAAATAGATCAAAATTAATCGAAGTGACAAAAATAAAATTAACAAAATTGCTTATGCGTTTAAAAAAAAATGACATTTCTTTCGAAGCAAAATTATTAATAATTTCTTGATTGAATGGATCAATATCAAAAATAAGTGAGATTTTGTTATTTTCGCTTATAAAGTTTGATTTATTTATTTTCATGCTAACAATTTTATTTTGTTTTGTTTTTAATTTTCTGAGATATAAGTGAAATAAATTTATTTATTGGTATAGTTTTTGTTGCTGTTTTGCCATATTCTCTATATGATATTTTATTTGTTTTAATTTCGTTATCACCTATGATAATTTGATAAGGAATTTTTTTAATTTGAGCATCTCTAATTTTTTTATTTAATCTTTCGTCTGATTCATTAAGGCTACTTTGAATTTGATTATGAATGAAAAGTTTATGTATTTTTTTTGAAAAAGTTAAATGCTTTTTGTTATTTATTGGCAAAATTGCTACTTGAATAGGTGACAATCATAGAGGAAGTTTTCCTTTAGTTTGTTCTAATAAAATAGCTAGATATCTTTCAAATGTCCCGATAACACCAGCATGAATAAAAATTGGTTGCTTTTTTTCACCATTCTTGTCTATATATTGTAAATTGAAACGTTCTGGTAATAAAAAATCTAATTGAATAGTAGAAATTGTGATAATACGTCCTAAAGTTGTTTTCATTTGTATGTCTATTTTAGGACCATAAAATGCAGCTTCACCAACAACACGTTTATAAGGCTGATTTAATGATTTTAATGCTTCTTCAAGTTGCGATTCAGCGCTTTTTCACATTTTTTCATTATCAAAAAATTTCTTTTTATTTTTAGGGTCATGCAACGATAAATCAATTGAATAAATTGAAGTTCCAATAACTTTATGCGCCTCAGAAATAATTTTGTATATTCTTTTAACTTCAGAAATAATTTGATCTTGAATTAATATTGTATGTGTATCAACTAATTGCATTTGTCTAACACGTTCTAGTCCCGACAAACCACCAGATGCTTCATATCTATGTTGTATTCCAAATTCAGCAATACGGTATGGTAATTCGCGGTATGAATGTGGTTTTTGCTTATAACATATGATATGGTGGGGGCATGACATAGGTTTTAAAACAAATTCTTCATCAGATGTTTTAATAGTAGGGAACATATTTTCTCGATAATGATTTCAGTGACCTGATATTTTATAAAGGTCAACTGTTCCTAAAATAGGGGTTTGAACAAATTTATAATCATTAAGCTGAAGTAGGTTTTTGCAATATTGTTCTAATGCAAATTTAATTTTAGTTCCATTTTCGAGTCAAATAGGTAATCCTTGACCAATATTTTTATCAAAACAAAAAAGTTCTAGATCTTGACCAATTTTTCTATGATCTTCAAATGTTTGCTTGGTGAAATGGTCATTAATATTAGCAAAATCATTTTCATTTTCTGCAGCCCAACCATCTATCACAGTAAGTTTGTCATTGTATTTTTTGTGTAAAATTGTAGAAACATTCGTAAAATCAAACCATTTTAAGTTAGAAAATCTTTTATCAAAATTTGAATCCCTTATATCAATAAAATTTTTTCCAATTGTAATTACTGGTATCTTATTATATTTAGCTTCTCTTATTTGAATCAATTTATACTTATTATTTTTGAATTTTGAAATTGCTGTTTCTTTGCTCACATAAGTAAAACTAATCTGTAGATTTTTATTATTAATTGCATTAATTTCATCTTTCAAATTTTTAAAAATATTTGAAGATATTTTGACATCTTTATTGGCTTTAAATATACATCTAAATCCTTTATCATGTAATTCTATGCTGACATTTATAATTTTTTTATATTTATTTTGCAAAACAAATAGCAATAATTCTGCAACAAAATAATTTATTTTTTTATTAATTGACATAAAACTTTACTCCTTAATGATATCTTTATTATTGTTTTCTCTTTTATTATTATCTGACAAATCAATTATTTTTTTTACTAGAATACTTGAGCGTAATTCATGAGTTTTTTTTGAGACATTATTATGAAGTTCACCCTCTATAATAACATGTGGAGATGGATCCGTTTCTAAAATTTTAGCTATTTTTTTTGAAAGTGGACTTAATACATAGATTGAAAAATAATCAATTCATTTAAAATTAACAACTTTTCTTTCTTGTTTTAATTTTGCAAAATAAATGGATTTATTTGTTTTTGAATAACTACCTCTAAGTAATTCACCTTCTAAAATAATTTTGTTTATTAAATTTTGATTGTTCATAATTTTTATTATAAATAATCATTAAATAATCAACAATAATTAATTATGATAATATTAAGTGAAACAATTAGGATAAATTCGTGGTTCAGAGTACAAAAATAAATAAATTTCAACCTAGAAGGTGTCATAATACAAAATCTCCTGTTTTTTTATTATCAGTTTGTGGCCTTTTAGTAGGAGTTGCCGGCATTTGCATGCATATAGTACCTATGCTTTTGGATAGTTTTAGTGAATATTATGTGTTTAACAATTTTTTATGTAATTTTTGATTTCATTTTTTATCTTTTTTTACTAACCAAACTAATGTTCTTGTTACAATATACTATTTTTTGTTCATATTCATGTTTAAGACACCAATTTTTGATAATAGAAAATTAACAATTTCAATTTGTATTTACATTAATCTTGTTGGAGTCACATATTGGTTAATAATGTTCCCTACATGATTAACAGGTGAACAATTAAATAAAATTTCTTATAAAATTGTTGCAACTTTGATATTTCATTTAATTTCACCAATAATTTTTAATTTTTTCTGTTTTGTTGAACCTAATTATCCATATGGAAAAGAAGTTAAAACTTCACGAAATGTCATTTTCGGAATAAAGAAATATTCATTTTGTTTATTAGTTTATTTAGCAATTTATTCATTTTATGTAATAGCAATAAATTTCATTGAATTACCTGAAAACATTTTTCGTCCTGAAATTGACCCAGGAAATGACCATAGATTTTGATCTGTTTATGGCAAAATAACTAATTTCAATAAAAATGCTTATAATTTAATTGAAATCGATGGTAAACCTGAATACGATTTGTCATCTGAAGGTTCGATCTTTATGTTAGTTATGCTTTTTGTTATGACTTTTTTATTTTTTTTCATTGAAAATTTAGTTATTTTGTTTAACAATTCATTAACATTGCCTCATTTAATGAAAGTTGATCTTAAGAGAAACAAAAAAGAATATAAAAATAAAATTCAAAAAATTTATGATAAATATTCAAAAGTTGATAGAATAAAATAAAATATCTTTAGATGTAAAATGTATGCTAAGATTTAATACTGATTTTTTAAGAGATAAAATTAATCTAAAATCCCTAAATAAAAAATATTCAAAAAATGTTATTCACATCTGCGAGAATGTTCAAAAAAAAACTGCACATGGTTCTTTGATGACTGATTGAATGGAAATTAACTTGTTACAGAAGAATGTTGACATTGATTTGATAGAAAAAATTAAAAAAGAATGAATAAAACTTAAAATTAAAAATGTTGTTATTATTGGTATAGGCGGCAGTTATATTGGAGCAAAAGCTATAATAGATATGCTATCACCAAAAGATAGATTATTTAATTTATTTTTTGTTCATAACATCAATAGTGATTTTTTATTGCCTATCCTTGATAGAGTTGGTAAATGTTTTGGGATAGTAGTTATTTCAAAATCTGGTAAAACAATAGAGCCATCAGTTGCATTTAGAATTTTTAGAAAGAGACTTGAAGAAAATGTTGGGTTGTCACAAGCAAGGAAATGTATAGCAGTAGTTACAAGTAAAAATGATAGCATATTAAATAAATTTTCATCAATTAAGGGATATCATATACTTTCAATACCTAATAACATTGGAGGTAGATTTTCTACATTGACAAATGCTGGACTGCTGCCTGTTGCCTTGGCCGGCATTGATATAAAAAAAATTCTTGCTGGTGCAAAAGCAGCATTAAAAGAGCTTGATACACCTATTTTGCGTGCCAACACAGCTTATCAATATGCTTGTTATCGATATTATTTTTATACAGTCAAAAAATTACAAATTGAAAATTTTGTAGTTTATGATCCAAATTTGACAATGATTGCTTCTCAATGGCAACAACTTTTTGGAGAATCAGAAGGAAAAAATGGTAAAGCTCTTTTTCCAACATATTCAACTTTTACAACTGATTTGCATTCATTAGGTCAATATTTACAGCAAGGAACCAAAAATTTTTTTGAAACTACTCTAATTGTGGATAAACCAAATTATGATATTAGATTAAAAATTGATAATAATAATGATGGATTGCAATATTTAAACAACATAAAATTATCAACAATAACACAAAAAGCCTTTGAAGGGACTGTTTTTGCACATTCGGTATCAGGAAAGGTTAATAATTTAGTGATTCAAATTTCTAAAGCTGATGAATTTCATTATGGATATTTGTTTATATGATTAGCAAAAGCAGCCATGATGAGCGCATATTTATTAAAATTAAATCCATTTGATCAGCCTGGGGTTGAATTATATAAAGATAAAATGTTTGAACTTTTGCGAACTAAGTAAATTGAGTTAGTTAAAAGCCAAATTATTTTTTTAATCGCCCTTTTTTAATTTTTCCAGTAGTTAATCTTTTATGATATGAAGCAATACTCTCATTTTTTTGTTTTTTAGTTTTTAAACCAGAAATAGGATGAGATAGTAAAAATCTATTAGCTTTTGTCACAGAATTTGGACTTGGAATTTTTATTACTAAAAATATTGAAATTATTGATAGTAAAAAAACAAAAAATATAAGTAAGAACATAATCAGACCAGTATTAGAAATGTATGTATTTTCTGCTATCTTTATATTAATTCAACATGATTTAGAATCATTTGTTGTTAATTTAAAATTTGAAGTTGGTAAAGCATACGCAATAAACAACATTAGAGTAAGTCCAATTAAAAGAATAAATGAAATAACACAGAAAAATTTTCTTAATAAAAATTTATGATTTACTTTTGATGATATTTCAGTAAATTTTTTTTGTGAAATAAAACCACCATCATTATGCATAAGGGATAATATGTATTTTAACTATCAATATATTATACAAATGAAGAAAATTAAATTCTAACCAAAAATTGCATTATAAATGTCGCTATATTCTTTGACAAAATGGAATTTTATTTTTTTTCTTACTTCAACTGGTACATCTTTTAGATATCGTTCATCATCTTTTGGAATAAAAATTTCATTAATGCCACTTCTAAAAGCAGAGATAACTTTTTCTTTAACTCCACCAATAATTAATACTTTGCCACGTAAAGTGATTTCACCTGTCATTGCTATATTACTTGACACAGGAGTATTTGTTAGTGAAGAGATAATTGCAGTAGTGAGAGTTACACCTGCACTTGGCCCATCTTTTGGGATGCCTCCACTAGGCACATGTATATGAATATCAAAATCTTTAAAACTGAATTTATCTAACTTAAATTTATTTGCATTTGCTTTAACATAACCTAATGCTACAGTTGCTGATTCACGCATTGTTTCTTTTAAATTACCTGTAATAGATATGTTACCCTTACCTTTAAAATATGTTACTTCAATTGGCAGTAAATCACCACCTGCCAATGTATAAGCCATCCCATTGACAACTCCTGGAAGATTTTTTTCATCTTTCACATTAAAGTCATATATTTCTTTATCTAAATATTCTTTTACAGCATTGATATCAATAATTTGATTTTTAATTTTTTTATGTAATTGTTTAACTATGAATTTTCTTGCTATTTTATTAATTAATCTTTCTAACTCTCTAACTCCAGCTTCTTTTGTGTAATGATTAATAATAAACATTATCGCATCATCATTAAATTTTAATTCTAACTTTGTTAAATTAGTTTCTTTTAAAATTTTTGGGATCGAGTATTTTTTTGCTATTTCTAATTTTTCATGTTCAGTGTATGAAGTTAATTCAATGATTTCTAATCTATCATAAAGAGGTTCTGGAATTTGCTCAGGGTAGTTTGCTGTGGCAACAAACATAACTTGACTTAGATCATATGCCTCTTCTAAATAATTATCAACAAATGAAGAATTTTGTTCTGGATCTAATACTTCTAGTAATGCTGAAGTTGGGTCGCCATGTACATTATCACTAGTCATTTTGTCAATTTCGTCAAGTAAAAAAAGAGGGTTAATAACTTCTGCTTTTTTCATACATTTAATTATTCTTCCAGGCATTGAACCCAAATATGTTTTTCTATGACCTCGTATCTCTGATTCATCATGAACGCCACCAAGAGCCATTTTAACAAATTTTTTACCAAGTGCATTAGCGATTGATCTTGCCAATGTTGACTTTCCAACCCCTGGAGGACCTACAAGACACAATATTGGTGATTTAGAATTTGGATTACGATTTTTAACTGCAAGGTATTCAATAATTCGTTCTTTTACTTTTTCTAAGCCAAAATGAGAAGCATTCAATGTTTTTTCTACACTTGATATATCTTTATTATCATTTGTCTTAGTTCAGTAAGGAATGTTAAGCAATCAATCAAGATAAGTTCTGATTATTGCATTCTCTTGTGGATTCATATTTGTTTCAATATGAGTTATTTCTTCAAAAGCTCTTTTTTTTATATCAGCAGGATAAGGATTTGATTCTACTTTATTTCTTAAACTTTTAGGGTCATTTTCACTAGGTGAGATTTTCCCTAGTTCATCTTTTATTACAGAAATTTTTTGCTTAAGGTAAAATTCTTTCTGTTGTTTTGTTAATTCTTGATTTATTTTGGAATTAATTTCATTTTCAATTTTTAATTGATCTGTTCTATCAACTAATTGTGTGTGTAAAAATTTTATACGATTTATTAGATTAGGTTCTGATAAGAAATCTTTGATTTGTACAATAGATAAAGGTAAAGTATCGGCAATTTTATCTACTGTCTTAGAAATCATTGATTGTTTTCGAAAACTTGGCGAGTTAACAATATTCGATAAGTTTTCTTTGTTCTTCTTTTGAAACAATGAAAGAAGAAGTTCAAATTCAGTTTTTAATTTATCTAATGCAACTGTTTGTTCTTTTATCTGTGAAATATCACATGTGTAATACCCATTTTTATCAAATTTCAAATTTGATATATTCACTCTTTGTTTTCCTTCAATGACAACTGTATAAGTATCATTATCACCAGTTTCTGTTTGATCAGATTTATTGCATGAAATTATTTCACATAATGAACCAACATGATAAACATCATTGGTTGAATATTCTTCTATGTTAGGGTCATTTTGTGAAGTTATAACAATTTGTTTATTCGTTTTTAATGAAAAAAGCAAAGCTTTCACCGATTTGCTTCTGGCTACGATTATTGTTTTTTTACAATATGGTAATACTAATATCCCACGAGTTACAAGAATTATTTTTTGCATAGTAAGTACTTATTTAGCAAATTATAGCATAGAGTGCTAAAATTTGTAAGATTATTTGATTTTTAATAGTGTTTTAGCTAAATTCATATCTATACTCTCTTGCTGAAGATAATTTATTATTGAGTTGTCTTGTTTTAATTCTTCAACTGGTTTCATGTACATTTTTGAAATATTTTGTATATTCTCTTCAACAAAATTCTCATCAGGTTTTATTGATAAGTCATTAATTAATTTATCCCTCCCGAAAGAAAATTTTATCAAGCTTTCAACTTCATTTTTGATTTTTTTGTTTAAGTCATCAATTGAATTTATTTTCAATTCATCTTTTAAGTATTTTTCAAAATCTACATTATTTTTTTTTGCATTATTTTCATATTGCAGTTTTCTCTCATTAAAATGTTTCGTATAGAGATTTACAGGCATAAATGATAAACTTGTAGATTCTTCAATTTTTTTAAATAATTTTGGTTTTAAATCATTTATTAAAATTTGTTCTTTTGACTTCATTAAATTTTCTTTGACATATTTGATTAAATCATTTTTATTATTTACATCTTTTATATTCATTTTCTTGATGTATTCATCATCAAGTTTTGGATATTTTAATGAACTAATTTCATTAATAGACAATTCAAATTTAGCATTTTTACCCGAAAACTGAGAGTTGTGGTAATCATTAGGGAAAGTAACGTTTATAGTTTTTTTGTCACCTTTTTTTAAACCTACCATTTGAGATTCAAATCCTTCAATAAATTGACCACTACCGATTTCTAACTCATAATCTTTTGCTTCGCCATTAGGCAATGGTTTATCATCAATATAACCTTTATAATCAAATTTAACTAAATCACCATTCTCAATAGCGTTTCCATCATTTTTAACAGTAGCTATGCTATCTTTTTTAATAAGTTTTTTAATGGTAAAATTTATCTCTTTCTCATCAACAGAAGGAATTTTAAAATCAAATTTCCAGTTTTTGTACTCATCAATTTTTATTTCAGGTTTGTTATCTATTAAAATCTTGATAATTAGTGAGTTTGCATTCAAAGTGTCAATTTGTGCAGAGACACTTGCGAGAAGAATTTTTTTATTATTTTTGATTTTTTCGCTATTGTAAAAATCATCCATTAATGAATTAGATAATTTGTTAGCAGAATTGTAAAGTACTTTTTCATTATTTATTGATTTTATAGCTATATTCTTTGGAATATGTCCTTTTCTAAAGCCAGGTAGTGCTAAGTTACTTATTTCTTTTTGTTCTTCTGACAAAATAGCATTTTTTCAAATTTCATCACTTGGTGAAATTAAATAAACTGATTCTTTTTCTCCAATTGTTTCTTTTAATATTTGCATATTTTTCCTTTCTTAGAAATTAACATATGTCAATTCGTCTTATGCTTTTTTAATACTATATAAAAAATATGCAATATTATCTTTTTTTAAAATGTTTGCAAATTTATTATTGGTATAATTAAACACACTTGATATGTTTGAAAGAGAAACTCAATTTTTTAGTCCACAAAAAAATTTAAATTTAAAGCAGCATAGAGTATTGAATGGGTCACTTTTATATGCAGGAATATGCTTTGTATTTATAGCATTGCTTTCAACTTTATTTTGTTGATTATTTAAATCTTTTGAGAACAAAATTGTTATTTGGTCAATTGGAATAATTTTATTTTTTCTATCTTCAATTCTTGGAATGTTTTCTTTCATGAGATTAAATACTAAATCTTTAGTTTTGGAGATTTTGATTTCATTTCTGTATATTATGGCTGAATCATTCTTTTTTGGGTTAATTTTTTCGGAATTATTAAATTCTGAAATAATTCATTCTCCTTTTGTTGCTTTAGCTTTTTTTTCTACAGGCGGTTCTATTTGCATTCTACTAGTCTTTATTGGTTATTTGATTAGCTTGAAGGCTGCTATAAACATTGCTAAAATAAATTGATTATTTTTTATTATTATTCTTTCCTCATTACTAGTTAGTCTCTTTTTAATGATTTTTAATCTAATAAATTTAAACATGTTTTTTATCTATTCAATATTTATGATTTATCTTTCTTTATCATTGATATCAAGCATTTCTTTTATAAAAAACTCTACATACTTTATTGAATTAGATGAAAATAAAGATAAAAAAATGATGATTAAATTAAATTTTTTCTTTGGGTACAATATTTTAGTTAATTTTATTTCTTTAATGTGAACTCTTCTTATCTTTTTTTTAAGATTTTATAAATAATGCAAAGATATTTATTTGGAAAGAAACCATTATTAGATCAAATTAGCATAGACAAGAGTGAAATAAAAATAGTATATTTTAAAAAAAACAATAAACAATTAATAGATATATTAAGAAAAAATAAAATCAATTACAAAATAACAAATGTTAATTTCTTTTTGAAATTCAATGGGAATACCCATGGTGGTGAAGATGTAATAACTTTTCTTAATGATGCTAAAGTTATTAGCTTTGACAAATTTTTGTTGTACGCCAAACAATTAAAAAAATCAATTATTTTGATTTTAGATTCAATCCAAAATCCACATAATTTTGGTGCAATTATAAGATCAGCAGAAATTTTTTGTGTGGATGCAATAATTTGTAAAAATAACATGCAAGTAAAAGTAAATGACTATGTTAAAAAAACATCACTAGGTGCAGATGAGAGGATTAATATTTTTTATGTAAATAATTTAAGCAATGCAATTAGAAAATTGAAAGAAGTAGGCTATTGGATATATGCATCTGCTATAGATAATAAAGCAAATTTTGTAAGTAAAACAAAATTCGATAATAAAACCGCACTAATAGTAGGTAATGAAAATATAGGAATATCAAAATTATTAAAAGATAATTCAGATATGCTAGTAAAAATTAAAATGTATGGTAAAACACAGTCGTTAAATGTGTCTGTTGCTGCTGGCATAATTTTATATGAGATAAAAAAACAACATTCGAGCTAAATGAAAAAATTACCTTTGATAATTGGAAGTTTTGATGTAATTCATAAAGGACATAAGAAACTTTTTAATGAATGCAAACCAAATAATTTCAATGTCTTAATAATAATTAATTTACCTAACAAAAAAAAATATTTTAATGATTTATCATCACGAAAAAAAAATATTGATTTTTTTAAACCAAAAAATATTTTTGCTTTTGATGTTCATGTTAATAATATGGAAGCAGTAGATTTTATCCAAAATATTCTCCTATCAATTAAACCAAGCACAATAATTGTTGGTGATGATTTTAAATTTGGTAGAAATGCTAATGGAGACGTTAACTTGTTAAAAAAGTTTTTTTTAGTGAAAAATATAAAAGTTGATGAAAGATTCCGAACTACAAAAATAAAAAAATTATATGCAAAGGGTATGGTTGAAAAAGCAAATAAATCATTGCTTCTTCCTATTTACTTAGAAGGAGTAATAGTAAAAAATAAACAATTTGGAAGAAAGATTGGCTTTCCGACAATAAATATTAATAGAAAAAATCCATTTATTTTGCGAGATGGTGTTTATGCTTCATTCTGCATAGCAGATAATAAAAAATTTTATGGTGCAACTTATGTAAATAAGTTGAAAAATGTTCAAATGATAGAAACGCACATATTAAAAGATTTTGAAAAAGAAGCTTTGAAATATGGAAAAAAAGTAAAAATTTTATTTATTAAAAGAATATCTCATATAAGAAAATGTAAAAATTTGCTCCAATTAAAAAGAATAATTCAATCTAATATAGAAAAAATTAAAAAATTTTTTTTATTGAAGTGATAAAATTGTTATTTTATTTTGAATCCATTATCATTTGATAAATTTCGTCTAATGAAGAATTTAAATTATGTCTTTTAACAGCTGATGGCTTGAAACCTTCATCTTTTTTATATTTTGGGATAATGTGTATGTGTACATGAAAAATAATTTGTCCTGCTATTTCACCTTCGTTACACAAATAATTAAATCCTAATGGTTTCAATTTACTATTTGATATTTTATTTGCAACTTTATAGCATAAACTAGCCATTGATGCTAATGTTTCTGGAGGAGTTTCACTAAAACAACGATAATGTTTTTTACTTATAACTAGTATGTGCCCATCGGAAACTGGATTAATATCCATAAAAGCTAATGACAATTCATTTTCATCAATTATTTTCGCTTTTATTGAACGATTAACAACATCACAAAAAATACAACTCATATCTTAATTAATAACAAAAATATCTTTATGTGTGGTTTTAATATGCATCACCATAAAAATTATTATGTATAATAAAAACTAATTATAGTAAATAAAAATATTTACTTTGCTAAAAAGAAAGGGCAAATTATGGCTAAATTATTAATAACTGGTGAAGATATAAGAAAAATGAACGATAAAGAATGATTAGAATATAGAAAAAAATCATGAATTCGTAAGCGCGAATATTATGCCAAAGAAATGCCAGAATATTACTTACCAAACAAAGATAGTTATGCAAAATATTTAGATGCACTTTCAGAACGTATTAAAAAACGTGAATCTAAATAATATTAATTAATCAATAAATCGAAAATTATCGATTTTATTTAATTTTATTAAAGAAATATTTTTTAATTTTTTTCACTAAATCATTGCAGTTTAAAGAATTTAGCGATTTTGCTGTAATCTCAGAAAAGTTTTTATCTATATTAAAAACACTTTTATAAAATTTTTTCATTCGGCTATCGTATTCATCTAATTTTGTTGGAATACTTTTAATTTCACGGTATTTATTGATAAAAACTTTATTTATTTTAGGTTTTAATACATTATTCCGTGCAGGATAACCAATCGCTAATCCCAAGATTGGGAAACATTTTCCTTTTATCTTTAAAATTTTCATAATTTGGTTATTAAGATTTTGCCTTATTCCACCTAAAAAACAAGTACCAAGTCCCATATCTATTGCTGATGCCTCACAATGAGCAGCAGCAATTGTTGCATCAATCACAGAAATAAGAAAATGATGATAATTTAAATAATCTACTTTTTTTAGCTTTTCTTTTTTTACTATAAAATCTATCAAATTATAATCAGCACAAAATAAAATTACCAATGGTGCTTCATAAACATGTTTCTGATTAAAATTCAATTTCGATAGTTCTCTTTTAATCTTATTGTCTGTTACAAAAATTGCTGAAAAACCTTGGATATTCATTGATGAAGGTGAATTATTAATTACAGAAATTAAACTTTTAATTTTACTCTGTTCAATTTTTTTGTTTAAATAATGTCTTACTGTTGTTCTACTAATTAATTTCTTAGTCATTTGAGATCCTTTCATCTAATTTATTTTAATTTAAAGAAAAATTAAGCTTTAAAAAATCTTTAAGCTTATTTTCGCTATATTTTTGTTTCAATTCACCAATTGCTTTTTTGATTCCAAAAATATTAGTTGAACCCATAGGAAAATTACTTATATTTGCTATTTTTGATAATTTTTTAAATTGATTTATAAATTTTCATCTTGCGACTATGCTTGCAGCACCAACTGCTAAATATTTTTTCTCAGCATTGGTTTCAAAAATATTAATTTTATGATCGTTATAATTGAAGTTTGGGTTAATTTTATTTAAATATTCTTTATATTTGCTTTCTGAACAATATTTATCCATAACAACTATTGAATTTGGTGAATAAGAACGCAATTTAGAAATGCAGCAATCATGAGCATAAGTTTTTATTATGTTTGCATTTTTATATTTCATATACAAGTTGTTATATTCATTAGGAGACATTTCATATGATATACAATTACAAATTTTTTCAATTTTTGGTGCTATTTCAAAGATATATTTGTCATCCAATTTTTTTGAATCTGTAATTTTATATGCATTAAGTTTTTTTTTAATTTCATCATTAACAAAAGCTAATGATGCACATATCCCCCCAAAAAATCATCCTGTTCCAGCTTCATCACACCCAGCATAAGCTGTTAGCTTATTAGTATTTTCATTTTCTTTTTCATATCTAATAAATGGGAGATTAAAAGTTTTTACAACATTAACAACATTTTTTCCCTGGATACATACTGTACCATTAGAATGTAAATTAACTGTCACATCATTAATTTTGTATGTAGTTAGATTTTTTTTTTCTTCTTTAAATAAGCTTAACTTGTTAACTTTTGTTAATAAAACTTTGAAACTATTTTTGTCAAGTTTATTTACATATAAATTTTTATTAAATTTAATATTCATGGAAACAAAATTAATTCATTTATAAAATTATATTAGTATTATGAATCTCTTTTATGCAGATAAATTTTGAACAAATAATAAAAGAAATTTTAAATAAGAAATTTGAAACAAAAATCCATGCTGGTTATGATCCAGATGACGTAGATATGTTTTTTGATAAAGTAATAAACTATGTTAAAGAAGTTAACAAATTAGAGCAAAATGTATCAACAGAAATTTCAAATCTAAATAAAATAATTAAAGAAAATGAAAAAGTTTTACTTGATAAAGACAAGGTTATTAATGCTCTTAGGGAAGAAAATAATTTGTTAAAAAAAGAAGGATATTCAAATAATGTTTTAGCTAAGAAAATCGCAGAAATAGAAGAGAAAATAGATAAAAGCAAATAAAAATTTCTTATTTCATTACTTACTTTCTTTTTTTTGTGTATAATGTGATACACACAGACAAGTTGTCATAATATTTGGAGAATAAATGCCTACAATATCACAATTGATTCGCAATGGACGAAAAACAAAAACGTTTAAATCAAAATCCCCAGCCTTAAGCAGGAATTTTAACACTTTGCTCAACAAAGAAAAAAGAAATAATAATCCTTTAAAAAGAGGTGTATGTACTCGTGTTGGTACAATGACACCAAAAAAACCAAATTCAGCTTTGCGTAAATATGCGAAAGTTAAATTAACTAATAGACAAGAAGTGTTAGCATATATAGGTGGGATTGGACACAATCTTCAAGAACACTCTATAGTTTTAGTTAGAGGCGGCAGAGTTAAAGATCTTCCGGGAGTTAGATACCATATTGTGAGAGGTGTTTATGATACTGAAGGTGTCTCTAATCGAAATCAACAAAGATCAGCATATGGTGCTAAAAGACCTAAAAAATAATTAGAAAAGTGTATAGAAAGGAATTATTTCAATGCGTAAAAATCAAGCAAAAAAACGTAATATCTTACCTGACCCCGTATATAATTCTAAACTTATAACTAGAGTAATAAATATGTTAATGTGAGATGGGAAGAAAAGTCGTGCTCAAAACATTTTGTATAGATCTTTTAAAAAAGTCGAAGAAAAAACAAAAAAACCTGCATTAGAAGTATTTAATGAGGCACTTAAAAATATAATGCCAACATTAGAGTTAAAAGTTCGTCGTGTAGCTGGATCAAATTATCAGGTGCCTACTGAAGTTTCTCCTGAAAGGAAAATTACATTAGGTTTACGTTGATTAATTTTATATTCAAGAAATAGAAATGAAAAAACAATGATTGACCGACTAAGTTGTGAAATAATCGATGCAAGTAAAGGAATTGGTAATTCAGTTAAAAAACGTGAAGATACACATAAAATGGCAGAAGCAAATAAAGCATTTGCTAATCTTCGATTTTAATAAATATTTGGAGTTAAAATGGCTAGACAATATCCTTTGGAAAAATATCGTAATTTTGGAATAATGGCACATATTGATGCTGGTAAAACAACCACATCTGAACGTGTTTTATTCTTAACTAATAGAATCCATAAAATTGGTGAAACACATGATGGTGGTGCAACAATGGATTGGATGGCACAAGAGAAAGAAAGAGGTATAACTATTACTTCTGCTGCAACATACTGTGAGTGAAGAGGCTATGAATTAAATTTGATTGATACTCCAGGACATGTTGATTTTACAGTTGAAGTTGAACGTTCACTTCGTGTTTTAGATGGGGCTGTGACAGTATTAGATGCTCAAAATGGAGTTGAACCACAAACAGAAACTGTTTGGAGACAAGCAAGTGAATATAATGTTCCTCGAGTTGTTTATATCAATAAGATGGACAAAATTGGTGCTGATTTCGAATATTCTGTTAATTCATTAAAAGAACGATTAGGTGTAAAAGGTATTGCTATCCAGTACCCAATAGGAGCTGAAAATAATTTTCAAGGTCTTGTTGACTTAGTTGAAATGAAAGCATATTACTATTCGGGTGAGGAAAAAGAAATACCAGAAATCAAAGATATTCCTTCTGATTTGATTGAAAAAGCTAAACACTTTAGAAAATTAATGTTGGAAGAAATAGTTAATTATGATGATGCTTGCATGGAAAAGTATCTAAATGAACAAGAACTAACAGTAGATGAAATTAAAAAATGTATTCGAAATGCAACTCTTACTTGCAATATTTTTCCTGTAATATGTGGTTCATCATTCAAAAATAAAGGTGTAGGTAAAATGATGGATGCTGTAGTTGATTTTTTACCAAGCCCACTTGATGTAGGCTCTGTTAAAGGATTTAATAGTGATAATGAAGAAATAAAAATAAAACCTGATGATAATGAAAAATTTGTTGGATTAGCATTTAAAGTTGCAACAGATCCATTTATTGGTAGGTTAACATTCTTAAGAGTCTATTCTGGTGTTTTAAAAGCTGGAAGTTATGTAAAAAACAATAACAAAAGAGAAAAAGAAAGAATATCGCGTTTAGTTAAAATGAGTTCTAATAGTAGGACTGAAATAGATGAGATTAGGGCTGGTGATATTTGTGCAGTTATTGGATTAAAAAACACTACAACTGGAAATACTTTGTGTGATGAAAATATTGATATAAGACTTGAATCAATGAAATTTGCAGAACCAGTAATTAGTTTAGCTGTTGAACCAAAAACTAAGGCTGATCAAGAAAAAATGTCCATTGCTTTAAGCAAACTTGCTGAAGAAGATCCAACTTTTAAAACATTTACAAATGAAGAAACTGGACAAACAATTATTTCTGGAATGGGTGAGCTTCATTTGGATATTATTGTTGATAGAATGAAACGTGAATTTAATGTCAATGTCAACGTTGGTGCTCCTCAAGTTGCATATCGTGAAACATTCACAAAAGTAGGAGATGCAGAAGGAAAATATATAAAACAGTCCGGGGGTAGAGGGCAGTATGGTCATGTTTGAATAAAATTTGAACCAAATCCATCAAAAGGATTTGAATTTATTGACAAAATTGTTGGTGGGAAGGTGCCTCGTGAATACATTAAACCAATAAATTCAGGATTAATTGAAGCATGTAAATCTGGACCACTTGCTGGATATCCATTAATTGATATAAAAGCTACACTTCATGATGGTTCTTATCACGAAGTAGACTCTAGTGAAATGGCATTTAAAATAGCTGCTAGTATAGCTCTAAAAGAAGCTGCAAAAATTTGTGGAATTGTCTTACTTGAACCAATAATGTCAGTTGATGTAACTGTCCCAGAGCAATTTTTTGGTGATGCAATGGGAGATATATCTTCTCGACGTGGGAACATACTTGGAACAGAACAAAGAAACAATGCTCAAATCATTAAGGCTCAAGTGCCATTAAAAGAAATGTTTGGTTATGCTACAGATTTAAGAAGTTTTACACAAGGTAGAGGAAACTACATAATGCAATTTAGTCACTATGCTCAAGCACCAAAGTCAATAACTGATGAAGTTATAAAAGTTAAATCACAAAGTTCAAAAAAATAAAAATAACTTTCATTAAAACTAAAGTAGATAAAAATATATATAATATATAAAGTTTTTACTTTTACTATTTTTATATTTGGAAAGGAAAATTATATGTCAAAGGAAAAATTCGATCGTAGTAAACCCCATGTAAATATTGGTACCATAGGACACATTGACCATGGTAAAACAACTTTAACAGCGGCTATATGTACTTATTTATCTAAACATGCTGATAAAGGTACTGCAGCTGCACGTGACTATGCTTCAATTGATAGTGCTCCTGAGGAAAAAGCTCGTGGAATAACTATTAATACATCACATGTTGAATATTCAACTCAAAAAAGACATTATGCACATGTTGACTGTCCTGGGCATGCTGACTACATAAAAAACATGATTACTGGAGCTGCACAAATGGATGGAGCAATATTAGTTGTTGCTGCTACAGATGGTGCAATGCCACAAACTCGTGAACATATCTTACTTGCAAGACAAGTTGGTGTTCCTAGAATTGTTGTATTTATGAATAAATGTGATATGGCAGCTGATAATGAAATCCAAGATTTGGTTGAAATGGAAATAAAAGATTTATTAAACAAATATGGTTTTGAAGGTGATAAATCTCCTGTAATACGTGGAAGTGCTCTTGGTGCATTAAAAGGTGAAGCAAAATGAGAAGAATCAATTGCTAAACTATTAGATGCTATTGATGAATGGATTCCAACACCTACACATGATTTGGAAAAACCATTTTTGTTGCCTATTGAAGATATATTCACAATTTCTGGTCGAGGTACTGTTGTAACTGGTAGGGTTGAAAGAGGAACAATTAAACTTAATGATGAAGTTGAAATTGTCGGCCTAAGACCAACAGTTAAATCTATAGTTACAGGTATTGAAATGTTCCATAAAATTCTAGATGATGCAAGAGCTGGAGATAATGCTGGAATTCTTCTTCGTGGAATCAATCGTGAAGATGTTGAACGTGGACAAGTATTATGTAAACCAAACTCAATTAAGCCATATAAAAAATTTAAAGCTCAATTATATGTTCTTAAAAAAGAAGAAGGTGGAAGACATACTCCATTTTTAAATGGATATAGACCTCAATTCTATTTTAGAACAACTGATGTAACTGGTACTATTAATTTAAAAGAAGGTGTTGAAATGGTTATGCCAGGTGACAACACAGAAATAAATTGTGAATTAATTGCTCCTGTTGCTATTGAAAAAGGTAGTAAATTCTCAGTTCGTGAAGGTGGACACACTATCGGAGCAGGAACTGTAATTGAAATTATTGGTTAATTTTTTTTAACCAACTTATAACAAATCATATAGTTACTGTATTTTAATTAAATAAGTATTTTTGTATACATATGTTTTGTATTTACTTTTGTGATAATTTTAACAAGGTAAATTTTAAAAAAATAAATGATTTGTTATTTCCATATTTCCAAAGAAAAGTAAGTTTTTATAAAAACAAAGCAAATGAAAAAATCAAGATCATATCATATTTTTTGCTTCAAATAGGTTTAATTAATCTTTTCGGGATAAGAAAAATTAGTAAAATTCATTATTCAAAATATGGTAAGCCTTACATAAAAAAAATTAAAAATATTCATTTTAATATTAGTCACACAAATGATGCTGTGGCATGCGCAATAAGTAATTCAAAAGTAGGGGTTGACATTTTAAATCGAAATATGAAAGCAAATGAGAACATAGTGTACAAACTTTTTTCAAAAAATGAAATTAAGTTATGAAAATTATCTAAAACGAAAAAAGACAAATTTTTAGAAATATGAACAAAAAAAGAAGCATATATAAAATATAAAGGCCAACCAGTAAACCATAAAATTGCTAATATAGATACAACTAATCTAAAAATAAATACAATAAGGACGAAAAATTATCTTTTATCCTATATGTGTAAATTAAAATTAAATAAATTAATATTTGTTTCTAATCCGAACAATATCATTTCTAACTAAGTTTATATTATTCTCGACTTTAATATAGTAAATCCTTTGAGGTGTGTTAACTATTGAGATGTTCTTATGCTCACTGTCAAAAATTTTAATAATTTTAAATTTTAATGGATCTTCTTTTGGTTTAAGTACTTCAAATGAATAACTTGATTCAAAATAATTTTTGCTTGTTATTTCATAAATGTTTTTACCAATATATTTGTTTATTATAAAAGCATATGATTGGTTTACTATTAATTGATTTTCTGAACAAATAAAAGATTTAAAATTTGGCAATCCATTGAATCATGCTGAACAAAATTCTCTATTTGAATTTTTTTTTAATTCATCAATACACTTTTTATAATGGGTTGAACTGTTTTTATAATAATTGTTTATGAAATTTTTATACACATTGCATACATTTGCAAGATAATATTCAGATTTCATTCTTCCTTCAATTTTAATTGAAGTCAGATCCAAATTTAATATTTTTTTCATATTTTTTAGTTGACACATATCCTTAGTTGACATTGTGAATGATTTCGAATAAATTTTCTTTTTATCAAATAATTTATAAACTCATCGACATGACTGTGCACAACCGCCAATATTAGAGTCTCTTAGGCAATAGTTATTACTTATATGGCATCTTCCTGAATAACTAATACAAATAGCCCCATGAATAAAACATTCAATTTCCATTTGCTTATTGATGTTTTTTAATATTTTTTTAAGTTCTGAATATGAAACTTCTCTAGCTAAAATAATTCTTTTAGCATTATTCCTTTTTCAGAATAAAGCTGCTTTTGAATTAGTTACCGATTGTTGTGTTGAAATATGTATATTAACCTTATTTGAAAGTTTATAAAGCATACAAATAATATAAGGATCAGAACAGATAAAGCCATCAGGATTGAAAGAAATTATCTTCTTTAAAAAAGGTTTCAATCGTTTTAAGTCATTATTATGACAAAAAATATTAGTCACTATGTAGACTTTTTTCTTTTTATTGTGCGCCAACAGAATTATTTTTTTTATATCATTTAACTCAAAATTAGTTGCTCTAGCACGCAAAGAAAATTGTTTTGCACCTAAATATATTGCATCTGCACCGTATTTTAGCGCTATCTCCGCTTTAAAAAATGAACCTGCTGGGGCTAAAAGCTCTATTTTCTTATTCATAATTATCTTTTATGATTTCTTTTTTTAAATAATATAACTCTGATTTGTCTGAAGAGAAAAAACCATGAGACAAATTTTGCGACTTAGCAATTTTTTTATTTTTTTCAAAATAAATATCCTTTTTTTCTGGATAATTTTTGTCACATAAAGCATCAATATATAAATTTATTGTCTTGTTAAGCCATTTAGAATCATGCAAATAACTATCAATGAAAATATAATCAATATTATTTTTTTCTAGAATGTCAAGTTTGTCAATTAATGTTAGATCATATGCAGAATATATTGATGTGCCAAAATCATTTTCGATTATTATTGAAGGAAATTTTCTTTCAAGCTCTTTAATATACAATTTTTTATACTTCAAATCATCATTAATTTTATTCCTTTTGCAAAATGAACTAATTAAATTTCATCGTGAATTCATAATAAATGAATAACCTGAGGATTGAATAATTAATTCGCATTTTTTTTGTTTCCCCATTTCTTTAATTTCTTTTTCTGTTAAATAATTGGATAAAAAAACTGCTGATATATTATTTTTGTGATAAAAATCAAATTGTCCATAATTAGTAATTAAAGTTTTAGGATCATAAAATAGTTTAAAATTATATTTTCTTTCTCATGAAATCTGGTTTATAGAAAAATCATTAAAAACAACTCCAGAAATTTTAATTTCATTCAAAAAATTTAAAGTATTCTCTAAATCTTTTAAATAATCTTCAAATATAAAAACATCTAGTAAAACAAATATTTGCTTTTTGTGTTTTAGCGCAATTTTTTGTAATGTTAGAATTTGGTTTTTAGATAATTTGCAAGAAGTTCCATTGCTAAAATTTTTAATTCCTACAACTATTATTCCATTGAATTTTTTTGAACATAAATCTATTGCATTTTTATAATCCGTTGAATTTACAATAATTTTCATTGTTTTTTACTAATTATAGCAACACCATCTTCAATATCTTTTATTAATACAAATCATCCTTTAAGGTTTTGCAAAAACTTATAAAAATCTTCCACCTTTTTTATTAGCTTTTGTTGATTTCTAGTCAAATTCTTTTTTGTACTAAATTTTTTTAAAAAAATGTTATCAATAATAATTATCCCACTTCTTTTCAAACATTTTTTTAATTTATTAAATAAAACATCTTGGTGAGATTTTGAACCATCAATAAAAATTAAATCATATTTATTAAAAAACTGATACTTAAAAGCATCTCCATTTATGATTTTTATCTTTTTTATATCTTTAAGATAAAAACTAGCTTTTAAAAAATTTAAGTTATTTTTTTCTATTGTTACGATTTTTCTAACACTTTTATTTAAGCTCATAGCATATGATGAATATCCATAAGCTGTGCCTATTTCTAGAATTGTTTTGATTTTTAACTGATTAATTATTCTATTAATCAATAAAATAGTACCATCTCTTACAATTGGTATGTTATCATTTTTGCATATTGATTTTAGTTCAGATAAATTCATATTTATTTACTATTTAAATAATCTTCTAAAATGTGTTGGGCTGACATCTTATCAATAATTTTTTTCACTTTGCTATTTTTTAGTTTTAAAAAATCTTTCAAATAACTTGTTGTTTGAATTGTTGAATTTCGTTCATCTCATAAAATAACTTTAAAATGGAAATTATTTTCCAAAAATTTTTTAAATATTAATACTTTTTTTGATGTTTTAGATTCTTTGCCTGATAAATGTAATGGATAACCTAAAATAATAGATTTTATCTCATATGGTTTGATCAATTTTTTTATTTGATCAATCAAGTATTGATAATTATTTTTACTATATGTGATCGTTTTTCAACTACTAGCTATTTTGCAATCATCATCTGTAATTGCCAACCCTACTCGCTTTTCTCCAAAATCAATTCCAAGCAGTCGCATATGAAGTAAATATTAAATTTATTTTTTATTTCTTAAAAATTCTCTTAGATTTTCCATTACAATTTGTGCTCTTTGCATATATTTAGAAACTAGCAAATTATTTTCTTCTTTGTTTATACCACTTTCACATTTTTGTTTTGCTAAAATAGACATGATAATATATGTACTAAAAATTAATTTATATCTATCTTCTTTTAACTTTAAAACATTATCTTTTATTCTTTTTTCTATGTTTGTTGAATAATTATTTTTTTCAAATGGATTTTCAAAAACATTCGAATTCATTAATTTTTCAAAATAGCTGATAGCATTTTTTGTTGAATTGGTACCATCATTGAATTTTCTTATATTTTCAATTAACATTAGAGAGTCGATGTTTGATTTAGATTTTTTAACAATGCTTTCTATTATTTTTATTAATTTTGATTGTGAAATATTTATTCCTTTATCAAGGCACATGCGGATATCACCAAAAAAAATCAAAATTGAATTAGGGACAAAAATAGATTGGGTTATTAAAACATTAAGAATTGATCCCATATTTTTTTTGCATTTATTCATTTGAATAACATAAAAATTTAATAAATTTTCCAGTTCTGTTTTATCAGGCGAATAATTTTCGTCCAACAGTTTCATTGAATTTTCATATAAATCATTATCAATAATGTTTTTATTAATATAAACTTTAGACAATGAATATTTTTTATTGAACAAAAAGTTATATTTAAACATTAAATCATCAAAATCTAAATTAGACAAATCAGATAACAATTTAAGATATTTCGTTCTAAGCATTAAATCGCCATAATCAATTATATCAACCAATAATTCATCAACAGTTTTTGTTAATTTATCTAGTGGTAATTTATCTTTCAATTTTTCTTTAATTAAAAAGCTAATATAGTCTTCCTTATTTTCAATGATTTTATTTAATTGTTTACTATCCAAATTGGTAATAATTTCATCAGGATCTTTTTCTCTTATAGATCCATAATTTGCAACATATACTTTAAAACCATTATCTAAAAGTTCTTTGCCTACATTAATTGTTGCCGCAATACCAGCTTGATCATTATCAAATGATAATAAAATCGAATTTAAATTTTTAATTGATTGAATCAATAAAATATGATTAGAAGTTAATGATGTACCCATTGTAGCTACTACATTTGTTATGTTAGCTCGAAAAAATGCAATTACATCCATAAATCCTTCGACAATGATTAATTCTTCAATTTGCTTATTTTTTAAATTATTCAAGTTATATAAAATTTTATTTTTATGAAATATTTTACTATCCGGCGAATGCAAATATTTAGGGGAATCATTATGTTCTTCCACCTGTCTTCCACTAAAAGCTACTAAATTGTTATTTTCGTCAAATATTGGAAAAGTAATCCTATTCATTAAAAATGGAATAAATTTTCCTTTATTATCAGTGACAATTTTTGCATCTAGTAATTCTTGTAAATTAAATACTTTATCTTTTGGTAAACCTCCAAAAATGTTATCATTATTTGTAAGCAAATTAGCAATCAAATTTTCATCATTAGGAGCAAAACCAATAAAAAAATGTTTAATTATTTCATTATTAAGTCCTCGAGTATGCAAATATGATAAATATTTTTTATATCTTTCGTTAAAAAGAAAGCCATTATAAAAAGTGTTACACCTAAAATTTGCTTCAATTAATCTTTTTTCATCATCTGGTAAACTTTTTATTTTTTGATTCAGAAAATCTAATTTTGTCAAATCATAATTTATTAATTTAGCAACTTTAATAACTGATTCAAAAAAATTAATATTTTCATATTTACTAACAAAATTAAAAACATTACCTTTTGCTCCACAAACAAAACATTTAAATATTTTTTTATTAGGCGAAACAGATAATGATGGATGATTATCATTATGGAATGGACAAAGGCCAAAATAACTACTTCCTTTCTTTTTAAGTTTAATGTAGCTTCCAATAACATCAACTATGTTAGCACTATTTTTAATGTCATTTATTATCTCTAAATTAATATATGATTTATCCATTAATTATTTTCTTCTTTTCTAAATATGTAAAAATATCAGCTATTTTAATTCGTTCCTGTTTCATTGTATCACGATGTCTAATTGTAACCATTTCATCATTTAATGTTTCATAATCAATAGTGATTGAAAAGTATGTACCTATTTCATCTTGTCTTCTATATCTTCTACCTATAGAGCCACTAGAATCAAAAATTGCACTAATATTGTTTTTAATAATAGTCTTGAAAATATTTAATGATTTTTCTTTTAACTTATTAACTAATGGCAAAACAGCAACTTTATATGGAGATAAATTGTAAGGAAAGTGCATAACAATCCTCTTTTCATTATCTCCTAATTGTTCCTCATCATATTTATCGCAGCAAATAGCATAAAATAATCTTTCAACACCAACAGAAGGTTCGATAACAAGAGGGATTATTTTTTTATTTTGTTTCTCATCAAAATAATAAATTTCTTCATTCGCAAATTTTGAATGTTGTTTCAAATCATAATCACCGCGATTTGCTAATCCTCATAATTCACTAAAACCATGGGGAAAATTATATTGAAAATCAATTGTTCTTTTAGAATAATGAGATAATTCATCTTTTTTATGCTCATGCATCATGATATTTGACTTATTAATGGATAAAATATTAAATAAAAAATTTTTAATTTTATTGAGTTGATTTTCAAATTCGTCAGTATCAAAACCAGGAAAAGTAAAACATTCACATTCCATTTGCTCAAATTCTCTTGTCCTAAAAATAAAATTACCTGGAGTAATTTCATTTCGGAATGCCTTACCTATTTGACAAATACTAAATGGTAATTTTGCCCTACTTGTTCTAACTACATTCATAAAATTAGTAAAGATTCCTTGTGCTGTTTCAGGCCTTAAAAAAACCATCTCATTATTGTTTTCTGTCGTCCCTAAATATGTCTTAAACATTAAATTAAAATTTCTAATTTTTGTTCATTTTTTTTCTCCACATATAGGACAACATATGTTGTTCTCTTCTATTATTCGTTCTAATTCTTCAAACGGTGTTGATTCATGTGCTTGAATATTAATTTTTTCACTAATGAGCTTATCTACTCGAAAACGATTTTTGCAATTTTTGCAATCCACCAATGGATCAGAAAAATTTGATAAATGTCCGCTTGATTTTCAAGTTAAGGGATTTAAAATTATGTTGCTATCTAGTCCAAATGAATTTTCTGTTCTTGTAACATATTCATCTCACCATAATTTTTTAATATTTTGTTTTAATAATGTTCCTAATGGACCATAATCTCATCCATTAGCTATTCCACCATAGATGGATGATGTTTGATAAACAAAACCACAATGTTTTAAATGATTGACAATGTCTTCTTGTTTAATTTTCATATTTTCATAAAATAAATACTAATAAATTAACTTTATTTAATGTTATTTTTTTACAGAATTAACAATTTCTTTGAAAAATTCAGGATTTGATATAGCTAACTCACTTAACATTTTTCGGTTAATTTTTATGTTAGATTTGTTTAATAAATTAATAAACTTAGAATAAGTAATACCTAATGACTTGCATGCAGCGTTTATTCTATTAATTCACAACTTTCTAAAATCACGCTTTTTTTGTTTTCTTCCTATATATGCATATTCACAATTTTGAATATATGTCTGCTTTGCTACTTTAAAAGAGGAATGTCTTGTTCCTCATGAACCCTCAACTTTTCTCTTAATTGCTTTTCTACGCCTTCTAGTTGCTACCCCATTAGTTGCTCTCATTTTCCTCTCTCCTTTTCAATAATTTTATAGTCTATAATGCATATTTTAATGGTTTTAATGCAGATTTATTAAAAACAGAATCTTTTCTTAAATGTCTTTTTTGTTTTGTAGATTTATTGTGGGCTAAATGACTTCTATTAGAATGTTTTCTTATTATTTTCTTTTTAGAAGATATTTTTACTCTTTTTCCAAATGATTTTTTAGTTTTATGCTTAATTTTTTTGCTCATCAATAATTCTCCTTTTTAATAATATACAAAATTATTTGTTCTTTACGAGTGTTGCCTCATAAAAAATTGGCGAAATTTTTTTCAATGGTGTTTGTACTTTTGCAATAGGTCCAAGAAGATTTAAAAAATTCTCATATGTTTGATTAATTAATTGCGGTTTGAACCCAACTCTACCACTAGCTTTAATTTTAAATTTCACTAAATTATTGTCATTTATTCAATTCGAAACGTTTTTTACCATCCATTTTAAATCATTCATAGCAATTTGAGGTCTTACTTTTATTTCTTTTGTTTTAATAACAGATTGATTTTTGCGCTTTTTTCTTTCATTTGTTTTTTGCTGATAAAGCATTTTGCCAAAATCACCTATTTTACAAACCGCAACTTTTTTTCCATTACTTGGAATTAATAATATTAAATCTAATCCTTTATCATCAGCAATTTTTAATGCTTCTTTTTTATTTAACTCACCTATCTTATTACCATTCTCATCTATAACTAACATTACTTTTTCATTAATGTTTTCATTAATAGGTTTTGCATAAATTTTGTTTTTATTATTAGCGTTAAGATAAGACATTAAATAATTTTTTCCATTTAATAAGATTGAATGATTTAGTTATAACAATGGTGCAATTTAGTCACAAAATATGATAAATTTTGAATAAATAAAACTATTTGCTTTTTTTGCATATCTTATTACATTATACATATTAGTCAACAATAACCAAATGATATGGCTATAAATGTTATTAGTCTTTTAACATCAATAAGTGAGATAATTAATTATCTCTAATGGCTCTTAGTCTTTTTTTAAGAAGAAAATTAATGAATAAGATGATAAAAGGAGAAAAAATAGTTAAAAAATTTAGTGCTTTAAAAAAACGTGTATTGAAATTTAATGAAGAAGCTTTTACATATCCATAATTTACCAATAATGATATACAAATAAATGCACCAACTATGCCTATTACAACAAGCAATAAAAGGGATAAAAACTTTGATAAAAAATCATTTTTTGAAAATATTATTAAAGTCGAATTAAAAAAAACAATCAGCCATGTGCAAACTGAAACAGCAAAAAGAATAATAGTCAATACAAACAAAGTTCAAAATAAACCTATGCATAATGCATCCTCGTTCATTAAACGCTCTCATTCCTTTGGATCTTCTTGTCATTTAGTTTTCGCTAACAAAGTTAAACTAAGGACAGAAAGGAATATTGCAACACTAAATAATGTAGAAATAAACAATCATGTCCACCTAGATATAGTTTTAGACTTTGATATACTTTTTTGAACACTAGCCATAATTTAATCCTCCAAACAAATATTTATGATTTTAGTTTCTCAATTCTTTATATTTTACATTTAAGATCTATATTTTTACCATTTCATAGAAAAAATAAACTTAACTTGTTGGTAAAAATTAAAAATTTTTAAATTTAGCAAAATATATATTAAACTAACTTTTGATATCCAATACATTTATACATTTTCGTTTTTTATGAGAAGTAAGAATTTAGACAATGAAAAAAGCATGAAGTTAAATAGTTTCTCAAAATTCTTTATTGCGAATTGAAAAATGAATTTGTTAAAAGATGATGTGGTTAACTACTTTAAAAAGTTTAATTCTCTATGTAGAAAAAATATTCCATCTAATTTTCTTATAGGTGTATCTCCATCATCAATATTTCTTTCACTAACTAAAAAAATTGCAAGTAAAAACATCAACATAGTTGCCCAGCATGTTTGCGGTGAAGAATTTGGCCCATTTACTGGTAATATTTCATATAAACAAATTATTGATTTTGGCATCAAGTATTGTTTGGTGGGTCATAGCGAAACAAGATTCTTTTTCAATATATCTGACAACGAAATAAATAAAATAATTACAAAACTAATTTCTTCTAACATCACACCAATTTTATGTGTTGGTGAACCGAAAGAGATATTCTTAAAAAACAAATCTACCAATTATGTTTTTAATCAAGTAATGAAAGCATTTAAAAATTTAAAAGAAAATGATATAAAAAAAGTGATTATAGCATATGAACCTATATGGGCTATAGGAAAACAATCAGCATCATTTGGAACTATTCAAAAAATGTATAAATCAGTTAAAAGAAAAATTTTGAATAAATACAAACTTAAAAATTCTGAAATAAAAATCTTATATGGAGGAAGTGTGAATAAGAATAACATTATTGAAATATTTAAAACTGGTGTTGATGGAGTTTTAATAGGAAATGCAAGTCTTAATCCAGAAACATTTTATGAAATAATCATGCTTGGTAAGCAAGTAGTAAAGCATTAAATATGAACTTTTTAAAAAACATAAAAAATAAAATCAAAAAAAAGCATTTATTAATTCTTATATCAATTCTAGCAATACTATTATTTGAACTATTAATTTTCTATCTTTCTGTTTTATCAAGCTCTCGAAATAAGTGAGTTGAAATAAGACCTTATTCATCTGAAGGAAACAAATTATCCTACAAGAAAGAAACACCAACTAAAACTTTATGAAATGTTAAAGATAAAAATGAACCATTAAGAGATGATGAATATAATATGCATAATTTGCATTTTGAAAATCCATATGATGAATTAAAAAATCCAAAAAAGATAATTGGCACATCAGAATTAATAATTGATGGTTACACACATCAAGCACTAGATAAGAGTTTTAATAATAGTGCGTATTTAGGTCTTGTTAATTGGATATGACAATCAGATGAACATGTTAATTGAAAGTCAAATGATGACGAAAAAATCAAATCTTCAATTTCATTAAATATGGATGAATGTGGAAACCCAAACTCAGATGAAAAATACTCAGCTATGGCATTAAAGCCACAAAATGATAGTGTTTCTGGTTTCATATCAACTTATTTGAATGCAATAAATGATGACAAAAAATACCTTATCTTACCTGGATATGTACATTCAACAGTAATTTCTAAACTTAAATCAGACTACAATGATTTATACAACCAACCTGGTTATGTTTTATTGGACTGTTCAGTAAGTGAAGAAAGAGTTGCATCTGTTTTTTTTAGAAGTGATCAAGCTTCATTTTTAACAGGTATTGCTGCTTGTCAATATTTACAAGATAAATATGAAGATATATATTCAAATGTCAACAATGGACAACTCGCTGTTGGTGCATTCGGTGGTACACCTATCCCAACTGTAACTATATTTTTGGGAGGATTTCAACTTGGTGTATGAGTTTACAATAAGTACATTTTGCCAAATTTAGATGGTTATGATAAATGGGATGCAACATTAAAAGAAAAAAGAACAGTCAAATTTATTAGCTTGGGAGCCCAGTCATCATATTTTTCAGGTTCATATGCTGTTGGTGATGCAAGATTGATTGTGCAACAATTACTCGCGGATGGGGCTGACATAATTCTTCCTGTCGCAGGACCTCAAGTTATTGATGCATGTGCTGAAATCGAATCGCAAAATTCACCAACGAAAGTAATAGGCGTTGACACAGACCAAGAAAATAGTGATTTAGGCAATTATATTTCTAGGTCAAAATATAAAGATAATGGTGAAAAAATTATCATATGCTCAGCACAAAAAGATATAGCATTCGCAACAAGTGCAATTTTGCAAGCTGCTGCTTATGGTTATAGAGGATACCACAATGATGATGCACACGATACAGATGAATTAATTAGGATCAAAGATGATGCAAGACTAACAGAATATTCTGAAAATGCAATTGGTTCATTCGGTTATTTAACTTCAGGTAATGTTAAAAATAAATGTGTAAAAATATCAAAATCTGGTCAAGATTATCTTAAAAAAGCAATAGAAAACTTATTTGGGAAAAGACCCCCAGATGATTATTATGAAATTATTAATTGATTGCAAGAAGAAGGACAAAAAATCAGCATAAATGATAAAAAAGTAACTTTATTTCAGTTTGTTGAAGAAAATATGGAATTCACATATTAATTTATTTATGTTTAGCTTTTTCAAAAATAGATACCAAAAAAATAACAAGTTGAATGGAAGTAAAACTTCTATCAAAAGCTCTTCACCATATGTTGTTGAATTGATTAACATATCCAAAACGTACAATAATGGTGCAATAATTGCTAATAAAAATTTAACAATTAAAGTAAGAAAAAACACTATACATGCACTAGTTGGTGAAAATGGGGCAGGAAAATCAACTATAATGTCTATTTTATTTGGAAGTACTAAACCAGATAAAGGAAAAATATTAGTAAAAGGTGTACAAAAAAATTTTAAATCATCTAATGATGCAGCAAAATCTGGAATTGGAATGGTTCATCAACATTTTAAACTTATTAATAATTTTACTGCATTAGATAATATTATTCTTGGCAATGAAACCACAAAATTTGGGTTTATAAACCGATATGTTGCACGAGAAAGAATTAAAGAATTATGCAAAAAATATAACTTAATGATAAATTTAGATCAAAAAGTTATTAGTTCTACTGTTAGTGAACAACAAAGGATAGAAATATTGAAACTTTTATATAGGGATGTTGAAATCCTCATTTTTGATGAACCTACAGCTGTTCTATCTGATCATGAAATTGAAGGTTTTTTGAATATGTTAAAAAATTTCAAAAAAATGAAAAAAACAGTTATATTGATAACTCATAAACTAAATGAGGTAAAAAGTGTTGCGGATTATGCAACCATAATACGAAAAGGTGAAGTTGTTAAAGACATTCAAGTTTCTCAATATTCTGAGAAACAAATTGCTACTGCTATGGTAGGGAAAGATATCCCTATTGTTAAAAAATTTAATAGTAACAAAAAAAATGAGAATAAAAAAATTATTTGTGATATCAAAAACCTTTCAGCATATAAAATTTCTCAACCAAATGTTTTAGCATTGAATAATTTTAACTTAACACTTTATGAAAATGAAATAGTTGGCCTTGCTGGAATAGAAGGAAATGGGCAAACAGAACTTGCTCTTATTATTGGTGGGATATTAAAAAATGTTATTTCAGGTGAAGTAAAAATTTATGATCTAAATACAAATAAATACATCAATGCAATAAATGAAAATGTAGAAACTTTGAACGAATGTGGTGTAAGTCATGTTCCTGAAGACAGATTAAAATACGGAATAATTGGTAATGAAACAGTTTCTATAAATTCTGTACTAACTTCCATTAATAAAAAACCTTTTACAAGACTTGGTTTTATTAATAACAAGGAAATAGATAAATATGCAAATAGAGTGATTGCAAATTGAGATATAAGAGGAGCAAATAATGGAAAAACACTGGCAGCAAAACTTTCAGGTGGAAATCAGCAAAAATTAGTTATTGGAAGAGAACTCACAAAAAAACACAATTTGCTTATTTTAGTGCAGCCAACACGAGGTCTTGATTTTGGAGCAATTAATCTAATCCATCAGAAAATAGTAGACGATGTTAGGAAAAATCATACATGTGTCTTGTTAATCTCGTATGAACTTAATGAAATATTGTCTATCTCATCACGAATAGCAATCATAGATAATGGACAAATTGTTTATGATGAATCAAGCAGTAAAACAACAAGGCAAATAATTGGAGAATACTTAGCAAAAAGTCAAAGTATACAAGCATAGTGACGATGAAAAATAAGTTAGATTTATTTAAAAAAACTATATATACAAAATCAATAAAAATAAAATTTTTATTAAATAAATTTCAATATAGTGATAATCGAAAGAAAACAATAAAAAATGTTTTAATTTCTGTAATTACAATTTTTTTATCATTAATACTATCAATCTTACTAGCAGTTATTGTTTATGGAAAAACATCAATTTTTAGTGAAATTATCACATTAATATTCACTTCTCCATTTTCAGGAATTCAATGAAAACAAACCATTACTTTATTTTCAATATTTGTCATTGCTGGTCTTTCATTTTCATTTGCACAACAAGTTAACATATTCAATATTGGAATTTCGGGACAATTATTAATTGGAGCCCAAATTGCTACTATCATCTCATGATTAATACCGAAAACTCCAAATGTATTAGGACAATTAATAGTCATTATATTATCTGTCACTGTGTCATCTTTATCAGCAATGCTGATAGGGTTTTTGAAAAATAAATTTAACATAAATGAAGTTATAAGTTCATTCATGTTTAATTGAATTTTTTACTTTTTAGGTACATGTCTTGTGAGTGTAATGGCTGTAAAAACAGGAAATCTAGATGCATCTGGGTTAAACACAGTTTTAATTAAAGATAATTTTGCTTTAGCAATTAATTCAAATAATAACTTTTTAAAAGGAACATGATTGCCATTACTAATTATCGCATCAATTAGCATTGTAGTGAGTTTCATAATAATCAATTATTCAAGCTTTGGCAAAAAAATTGAAATGATTGGTTTGAGTTCATCTGCTTCAAAATATGCCGGTATAAAGGTTAAAAAGAATATGCTGATTAGCATGTGTATATCAGGGGCATTTGCTGGTCTTTTGGGTGTAATGATTTACTGCGCACAAAAAGGACAACTCGAAACTACAATTATTTCAAAATCAATTCCTGGTGAGGGGTTTGCTGGTGTGGCAATTGGTTTAATATCAATGAATAATCCAATTAGTATATTCCCCATTTCTTTACTGTTTGGTGCAGTTGAAAATTCAAAAGGTGTCATTCAACAAGAATGCTTTGTTGATCCTTATTTTGTCGATTTAATGTTTGGAATTATTGTATATGGTGCTGCCATTATTTCAATAATGTATAGATTCAAACCATGAATTTGAATTAAAAAAATAATAATAGATAAAAATGTAGATGATGCTTACAAAAATCTAACAAATAATACAAAATCGTTGCAATATGTTACTGATGGAATTGAGGACTACTTAAAACAAGCAAGAAAATACTTATTTTTAAATAAAAAATATGAACTTGAAAAAAATAACTACATAAAAAATAAAAATCTTAATAAAAAACAAATCGAATTATTAGAAAACACAATCATCCAATACAATAATTCTATTGAACAAAAAAATATAGATATTTCTTTACCAAGTGTCAAAGAAATCAAAAAAATTTGTCAATTAAAACAAAAAGTTAATAATTTAAAAAAAATAATAGATCCTAATTATCAATTAGTTGAAATCATAACTCCTTTAAATGATTACAACATAAAAATCAATAATCTTATGGATTTGAATTCATATCACTTTTACAAATATATGATTTACTCAATATACTTCAATTCATATAAACAAATAAGTCAAGACTACAAGCAACAAATAATTCAGTTAAAACTTAACAAAATAATTTCTAAGCTTAACTCTTACAAATTGCCAGAAAAGACATATGAAAAATGAATAAAAATTTTTAAAAACATAAATGAAGACTCAAAAAAAATAATTAATGGGCAAAAATTAGACAATAATAAACACAATAAATGAGCAAATTTTCTTTACTATTCTTATTTTAAAAACATAAAAAAAAGATACAAGAATTTTATTGATATGAATAATGAGAATTTAAATAAGTTAAATGTTGAAACATTAAAATTTTTTGAAACCAATTTCGATATAAAAATAAATAAAGCAAATGAACATGTTAAAAATTTAAAAAATGATAGTCAAGTTAACAAATGCGTATTAATCTTTAATGAAATAAAAAAATTCATAAATGGATCAATATCCTATTTTTCATACAAACTTAATTTGATATTGTTTAAAAAAGAAAATAAATCATGATTAAAAAAATTATATTTTCAAAATTCCATTAATAATTTGATTGAAGCAAAGCAAAAAAAATTGGATGATAGTCTTAAACAAAAAAATAAAGATATAAAAAAAGGAGTATGAAAAATATAGTATGGCTACATTTGGACTAATATCAAATTATGCTTTTTTATATACAGCAATTCTCTTATTTGGTGGATTAAGTGCATACATATCTGAACGTGCAGGGATAATTAATTTAGGCATAGATGGAACAATGTGTTTTGGTGCAGTTATGTTTTCAATTATGTCATGTCCAGCTATTGGGTTATGTAACATAGGATTAATAGGTTTATTCCTAGCAATATTGATTTCCGGAATATTATCAATGATAATTGGTGCCCTTCAAGGAATAGCAATAATAAAACTTAAATCTGACCAATCAATTTGTGGTATAGCAATAAATTTTATTGGTTTAGCTTTTGCATCGTTCGTTAATTCACCACTTGCAAAATTATTATTTGATGCATCAAAATTAAAGACTAATTTTAATGATTTTTTCTATATTGGAAATAGTATATATGGTTCATCAGTCATAATTTTCTTACTATCAATTTTTGTTGCTATTATCTTATGGATAATAATTAATAAAACTAAAACAGGATTAAGATGAAGTGCAATTGGAGAAAATCCCTATGCAGTAGATTCACAAGGGATTAATGTTATTAAGTATCAATGAATAATTGTTTTACTTTCATCAATGTTTGCAGGAATAGCAGGTTCATTATTCTTATTTAATGTAAAGCAATTCCATGGTAATGTTCAAGGACTTGGATTTTTATCATTAGGAATACTAATTATAGGAGTTTGGAAAGTTGAATGAATAACATTATGTAGCATAGCTTTCTCTCTTTTCACAAGTGTAAGTCAATCAACTTTATTAACTAATATGGGTTTCTTAAGAGAAATATCATATTCTGTACCTTACATATTAACAATATTTATACTTTTGTTCTCGTCGCGTCATAATAATCAACCAGAACATGATGGGATTACATTCCATAAAAATTAAAATTAATCTTATTTTTTAATAATTTTTATAATCTTGAATATATGCATAAAGAAATAAACCATCCATTGATCAAAGTAAAATTATCACGAATGCGTAATAAAAATACAGATTCTCGCGATTTTCGTTCTAATCTTATAGAATTGAGCCAATTCATGGCATTTGAAGTAATGAAAAATATTAAATTAAAATCATTTAAGATAGAAACACCAGTTAGCAAAACAGTAGGGTATAAATTTGCAAATAACGTTGTATTAGTGCCTATTCTTCGTGCAGGTTTAGGTATGGTAGATGGATTTAAAAATATGATCCCGCAAGCATCAATAGGGTTTATAGGATTATATCGTAATGAAAAAACATTCAAACCAGTTGAATATTATTGCAAAATGCCTGAATGCATGAATGGTTCTAATGTTTTTATTTTAGATCCAATGCTAGCAACTGGTAATTCTATTGTTAAAGCAATAGATATTATTAAAAAAAGATATAAGCCAAAAAATATATCAGTAGTTTGTATTGTTTCTGTAATGACTGGAATAAAATTAATTGAAAAAAAGCATCCTGATGTATTCATATATACTTGCTCTATTGACGAAAAATTAAATAAAAAGAAATATATTATCCCTGGATTAGGAGATGCAGGAGATAGAATTTTTGGAACAAAATAACAGTAAGATTAAAAAAATTCTAACTGATAAAAAGTTAACCTACTTAAAATTATTCTATTTATTTTTTTTAGTAATATTCTCTATTGCTATTAGTTCATTAATATCTATATTGCAGCATAATATTAATTTCATATTAGGTGCATTAATACACATCCCTTTTTTCTTTTTGGGTTATCTACTTGAACATTTACAATTTAATTTTTTATTAAAAGAAAGTATGCTTATAAAAAAATCACGAAAATTATATATCATGTATGCATTTTTTAATATCATCAAATACATAATTTTATTTTTAGGATTAATAATAGGAGTATGAATAAATTTCATATTCTCAAATGAAGTACTTTCTAAATACACTATATCTATATGTTCTTTTATATACCCAGCAGCAACTTTTTTTTCACTTATTCATTATTTTCTATTTAATAAAAATAATAATAAAACTTAATCTTTTTCTTTCATGAAGTGCAAAATATTTTGAATAGGACGGTAACTAAATCTATGAAAATTTCTTATTGGACCTTTATTTTTTAAATTTTGTAAATGTAATAATGTTCCATATCCTTTATGTTTTGCAAAATCATATCCTAAATACTTTTTATCAATAGAAGTCATATAATTATCCCTAGTTACCTTGGCTAAAATGCTAGCTGCAGCAATTGAAATTGATTTGTTATCCCCTTCAATAATAGTTAATGACTTATTTTCTAATCCATTTATTGTTTCACCATCTATTAAGGCAAAATCAGGCTTAGGTAAAATCTGCTCAAAAACCATTTTCATTCCTTTAATTGATGCTTGTTTTGGATTCAATTTGTCAACTTCAGAGGCATCAATAAAAACTATATGATAACCAAGTGCATCCTTTTTAATAGATTCAAATAATTCTTTTCTTTTTTTAATACTTAATTTTTTTGAATCTTTTAATTCATTATTTGTATATCATTTAGGGAAAATGCAACCTGCAACAACTATGGGGCCTGCTCAACTTCCTCTCCCAACTTCATCAATTCCGACTAAATTGTCATATTTTTTTCAATATTTGTTTTCAAAATAATTCCTATTTATTTTTTTTTTCATAATTAATCTTGCAAATCTTATTATTTAGAAAAATGTTAAATAAAAAATTAAGACATTTTATTCTATCCGGCTCTTTATTTTTTTTATAGAAATTGTATTTATTAATTAAAAATTCTAAAAAAGATTCATAAAAATATGGAGAATTGTATCCAAAATATTTACGTATTTCTAAAGAATAAAATTCAAAATAAAAGCATAAAGCCTCTTCTATAATTTTGTCTAAATTAAAAAAATTTTTTGACACACAACCCAATATAGCTAATCTTCATATTTCTTCTATATTTTTTGCATTTTTAAATAAAACTCCAGGTGTGTCATAAATAGAAAATAAATCATTAATTTTAAATAATTGAATATTTTTAGTAACACCTGGCCTATTTTCGATATTGATTTTTTTTTTAGAACTTAATAATTTTATTAATGAAGACTTCCCAACATTTGGGATCCCAACTACAACACCATAAAAATGAGGATTAATTAAACCCTTTTCTTTAAAAGAATTAATTTTATTTTTTAATTTGTTTTTTATCCAATTAATTATTATTTGTCGACTATTTTTATTCAAAACAGAAATGTAAATAATATCATTACTTTTACTAATAGCATTAGCAAAATCTAACTTTAAAGCAATGTTTATCAATATTTTTTTATTATAAATCTTTAATATTTCATTATTACAAGCAGTAAGGTTTATTGCTCGAGCATCTAAAACTTGAATAACAAAATCTATATCTTGTGATTTGTCTTTCATCTCAAATAAAGATTTAGACATATGTCTTTGAAGAAAGCCAAAGTTTGACATAATATTGTTATGCTAAATTTGCTCTCCTTTTTTAAACTGCGAATTGTATAAATTACAATAAAACCCTTTTTTGTTGATTAAATCCTTATGATTTCCTGACTCTATTATTTCACCATTTTTAATCACTAAAATATTATTTGCATTTCTTATAGTGGATAATCTATGCGCAATAATGATAGTTGTGCGATTTTTGGATAATAATTCAAATGCTTTTTGTATGTCTAACTCAGTTTTTGTATCAATATTACTTGTAGCTTCATCTAAGATAATTATTTTTGACTTAGATAAAAATGCTCTTGCTATTGAAAGCATTTGTCTCTGACCTTGTGATAAATTATTTCCATTATCATTTATAATTGTTTCAAAACCATTAGGTAATTTATTAATAAATTTATAAGAATTTGAAAGCTTTGCAGCCTCTTCTATTTCATTATTTGTAGCATCTAATCTGCCTATCCTAATATTTTCTCTAATTGTCGTATTAAATAAAAAAGTATCTTGAGTCACCATAGCTATGTTTTCTCTTAATGATGACCTCTTAATTTTATTAATAGGAATACCATCAATAAATAAATTACCTTTATCAATTTCATAAAATCTAGTAATTAAATTAATAATGGTTGTCTTACCACTACCGGTTGGTCCCACAATCGCAGTGATATTGTTTGGATTAGCAACAAAATTGATATTAGTTAGGACAGTTTTATTTTTTTCATATGAAAAAAATAAATTTTTTGCTTCTATTTTTCCTTTTATTTTTTTTGGCAAAATTATTGCATCGTTTTCATCAATTTCTGATTCCTGTTTAAATATTTCGAATATGCGGCCTAAAGATGTTAGAGCTAGCATTATATTATACGATGATGAAATTATTTGATTTATTGGATTAGTTAAATTTCTAGTAAATATAGTAAAAATAATTAGCAGAGATGATTTATTTTCATAATGCAACAAACCAGAATTTATATCAATTTTATTAGCAACAACAAGACTTATTCCAAGAGAAGCAAGAATCACAAAAGCTATGTTGTTAAAAAACATTATTGTTGGTTGAAGCATATTGGTAGTAGCATTTGCTACAATTGAATTTTTTGTTAATCTTTTATTAATATTTTTATATTCATTTTCATTAAGTTTTTCTTTTTCAAATAAAGATACTATTTTTGTTCCACTAATTCTTTCTTCGATAAATGAAGTCATCTTACCTATTTCCTCTTGCTGTAATTGAAAATATGGTTTTATTTTTTTCATAATTTTACTGGTAAACCAGATCATAAATGGATAAATTATTATTGTGATAAAAGTTAATGGAACATTAATCAAAAACATTATTACTAATACTCCAAGTGATATGAAAAATCAATAAATATCATTAGCCACATATTGAGAAATTGCTATTCCAACATTATCCACATCATTACTTGTTCGAGTTATTAATTCCCCACTCGGGTTAGTATCAAAATATCTAATTGGGAATGTTTGTAGTTTATTAAATATATCTCTACGTAGTGAAAAACATATTTTCTTTTCACTAATTATTACCATAAGTAGCGAGACTATATAAATAGTTACATCCTCTCATATATAAGAAAAAAACATGCCAAATATAACAAAACAAAAACCAAAAAAAACTTCATCAGTTCAAATTTTCTCTTCCATAAGATATTTATCATACGATTGACCTGTAAAATATAATGCAATAACATGGCCTGCTGCTGAAAGCATACACAATAAAAAAACAAAAAATATGAATAATTTACAATCTTTAAAATATTGAAAAAAACGTTTCAATGTGATCTTTGTGTCAAATGATTTAATGTTTGTTTTTGTAAATATCATAATGAACCTTAATTAATACCAAGTTGTGATTTAGCAATCATTGAATAAAAACCTGATGCCTTCATTAATGAACTATGAGAACCCGATTCAATTATTTTCCCATTATCCATCACAATAATTTTGTTAGCATTCTTCACAGATGATATTTTTTGACTAACAATTATTTTTGTGATGTTTTTAAAAAACTTGTCTAAATTACTTTGGAATTTTTTTTCTGTTAGTAGGTCAAGTGCGCTAGTGGAATCATCAAAAATCAATATCCTAGGTTTTTTTATAAGAGAACGAGCTAAGCAAATTCTTTGTTTTTGCCCGCCAGAAAAATTCTTTCCCCTTTGTTCAACTCGTGAATACAATTTGTTAGGCAATTTATTTATAAAATCCCATGCACATGAATATTTGCATGCTTCAATCATTTCATCATCAGTTGCATCAGATTTACCATATTTCAAATTATTTGCTATGTCACCACTAAAAATAATTTGTTCCTGTAATGCAACTGAAATATTCTTGCGTAATTCGCTTAAAGCAATTTTTTTAACATTGACATTATTTATCATAACTTCTCCACTAGTCACATCATATAAACGTGATATTAAATTTATAAGTGTTGTTTTACCGCTTCCAGTAGGACCTATAATACCAATAGTCTCTCCTGTTTTAATTTTTAAATTAATATTTGATAAAGCACATTCTTTAGTATTTTTATTAGTGTAAGAAAAAGTAACGTTTTTAAATTCAATATCATAATCTAAAGAATTAAAATTTACAGGTTTTTCACAATCAATAATTGAACATTCAGTATCGAAAATTTCATTTATTCTTTTAGCTGATGCAACTGTTCTTATTGTTAAGGCTAAAACCATAATTCCCATAACAGAACTTGACAAAACCATAATCATTATTTGAACCACACCATAAATAAAAGTTACAATTTTCAAATTATGTTCATTCAATATGATTTGCCCACCAAGCAATAAAAGCAAAACTATCCCAATATTTAATGAAAACTGAATTATAAACATTATTGGTGCTGTTCAAAATTCTGCTTTGACACAAGTATCACGTAATTTCCTATTAAAGAAATTAAAATGTTGCGATTGTCTATTTTGCAAATTAAATGTTTTTATTATCCTCATTCCCAATGCATTTTCACGCATTTCATTTGAGGAATCATCTATAGATTTTTGTGCTTGCTTATACAAGAAACGACATTTATAAGCAATAATAGAAGTTACTATAATCATTAAAGATACAATACATATAATTAAAGAACCCATTAAAGGTTGTAATGCAAATGCTACAAGCAATCCTCCAATAACCATTATTGGTGATCTAATAAGCATTGTTATTATCATTTTCATAGAATTTTGAACTTGATTTGTATCATTAGTAAGCCTTGTTATTAAAGAAGTGTTAGTAATTTTATCTAACTCAGCAAAACTATAAGTTAATATTTTTTTATATGCTGAATTACGTAAATTTTGTGCAAACAATAATGATGATTTACTACCTGCAAAAAATCCTATTAATCCAAAAAATAATGAGAAAACTGCTATAACTCCCATCAAAATACAATTAATTGTAAAAAACCATCAAGCATTATCAGCGGACAATTTAAAAATTTCATTTCCAAATAGTTCAATTGGAATTACAACATGATGTGATATAACATGAACTGCTGATACAATTCACATAAGTAAAACAGGTTGGCTAATATCAAAAATGCTTGATAAGCTTATAAGAATTAGTGAACAAATCATTAATCATAAAGCTTTGCCTCTAAAAAAAGCAACTAATCTAAACATATGTATAAAAATATCAATTTTTTTATTTTACTATTAATAACAATAAAAAATTATCCCTTAAAAATCTCCATAGCAGCTAGATTTATGGGATCAGGATTTTCTTTTATCTTTTCTAAGATTTTAATGTCTGGAACTGAATATTTTTTATTATCTTTCTTTGCTTTTTCTATATTTTTTTTTATGAGTTGTTTAGTACCACCCACAATATAAAATGGCTTATTAAATAATTTTTCTATTTCTTTTAAAAAATATACATTGGTAAAATTTTCATTTAAATAATCTGCATCTAATTGGTCATTAAAGACAACAATCATTCCAGTTTCACAAGCAAAAGCAACACTTATAGCATTTGATAAATATGAAATATGTTCATTAAGATCACATAATTCTTTCAATGAACTAAAAATTTTCATTGCAGAATTTGTTAAATCTTTATTTGCGTTTTTTATAATTGAGATAAAAATATCATCTAATGATAAACTTAAACTAGTTTTATCAAAAGCAACTTTTTTCTGTTCAGTGTTATTGCTAAAATTTACTTCATTGGTTCCTAATTTTGCATTTTTTTCAAATTTTATTTCTTTAATATCAACAATTGACGAGATATCAAAAGATTTTTTGTCCATATCTATTAATCCATCAGGACTTATCTCAAAAGTTTTTTTATTTTTATTTTCCTTAATAGTATGACTAACATCATTAGAAGAATTCTGTTTATTTAAGTTTATTATTGAAACAATAAAAAATCTAAAATTGAAATATGGGTCAGATGAATTTTTAATGTCTGCATAGATTTTTTGTGCAATATTAATAGCTTTTAAAAGTCAATCTTCACAAAAAGGAACAGAATCTACATTTAGTCTACTTAAAATTTTTAACAAATTAGAGTCGTTTGTTTTCAAATAGATTAATTTATCAAGGAAAATATTAATAATATCAAACAATAATTTTGAAAAATTTATTCCCCTATTTCTAAAATCTTCTATATCTATAAAAACCTCATCAAATTTTTTATAAAAAATTTTATTCAAAAAACTTAACTTATTCCTAATGTCAATTAAACCAAACATTTTATTTATCGAATTGACATCAATAGTGTTGTTCGTATATAATTGCAATTGTTCTAAGAAAGACAATGAATCTCTAGCAGAACCTTCGGATAAAAAAGAAAGCAAATCTAATGCATCATTTGTAATATTTATTTTTTCTTTTTCACATACTTTAATTAGCATTCCTCTAATTTGACTATCTGTTATTAACGAAAAATCAAAGGACTGGCACCGAGATATTATTGTCGAAGGAATTTTTTGAATTTCTGTTGTAGCAAAAATGAATACAGCATATTTTGGTGGGTCTTCTATTGTTTTTAAAAATGCATTTCATGCATTTATTGATAACATATGTGCTTCATCAATAATGTAAACCTTATATTTCATCTCACTTGGAATATAATTAACATTTTCTAAAATTTTTCTTACATCTTCAACACTACTATTACTAGCTGCATCAAGTTCATAAATATCTAAAGTATTATTTTGAGAAATTTTTAAACATGATTCACATTTTCCACATATGTCAAATGAAAAAAATTTGCAATTAATTGCCTTTGAAAACAACTTTGCTATTGTTGTTTTCCCTACACCTTTTGGCCCAGAAAATATATATGCATGACAAACATGGTTAAGCTTTATTGAATTAATTAATGTTTGGACTACATATTCCTGACCTACAATATCAGAAAAACATTTAGGTCGATATTTTTGATATAAAGACATAAAATCCATATTGATATTCTAACAAAACATAAAATTATTTATTATTAAATAATTTTAACACATTGCTTATATGAATTGCAATTTCATTAAACTTAATACTAGTCAAATAATATTCAAACTTATTGTTAAGAAAAATAAAAAAGATATTTTTACAGCAGAAAATGGTTTTAAAATCATTATTAATTTGTAAACTATGCTTGGTAATAGACTTTTTATCCCTTACAACTACTATTGGACAATTCAGTAAATTTTCATCATACTTTTTGGCTATGTTATTAACAAAAAATGAAAATTCATCAAATTCATAATCTTTTTCATTAATAATGATAATTTTTTGCAATTTCTTTATGACACTATAAAAATATTTTGTCAATTCATTTTCTGCTTTTCTTAAATCAACAACTAAATAATCATAATCATTTTTCAATAATTTGAGTTGCTTAACAAAAAAATTTTTCAAATCAACATCATTAAAATTCAATTTACATCTATTAATATCAGCTAAGAATAATAAATGAAAGTTCTGTTTGGATTCTCACAAGTTGAATGGAAAGATTAACTTTTTATTTTTTGATCTATATAATTTTAAATTTTTAACTCATTCGTAATTTTCGGATAAGGAAATAAATAATACTTTGTATCCAACATTAGAAACTGTTAATCCAAAATTAATGGCATAATAGGTGCCAATCTCTTTACATGTTAAAAATTGGTTTAATATGCAAATTGTTTTCATTTATTGAATTATTTTTTTCCATTCTCTTGGATAAAATTTATTAGTCTTTTTTATTTTTTTGTACACGAATATATGATGAAATTTATTATTGATAGAAATAAATTCGAATTGTTCCTTTTTTACTAATGAAAGTTTGTTTAAAAGATTAGTTGATAAAAGTTCATTTTCTTCAAGTTTAAAATTTCTTGATTTTGGTTCGACAATTAATCCATTAATTTTTGCATATTTTGCACTTATTTCTAACAATATTTTCAATCGAGCAACTGCTCTTGATGTTACAAAATCAAATTTTTCTATTTCATGATCCTCAACTTTCTCAGCACGCTTACATAAACATATGACATTTTTTAATTTTAACTCACCTTTGAGCATATTAAGAAATGCAATTTTCTTATTAGATGAATCAATTAATGTTAGCAATAAATGTGGAAATAATAATTTTAGCAGCATTCCTGGAATCCCACTACCAGTCCCTATGTCTAATAAATTTTTAATACTAGAGAAATTAAAATTTTTATATGGAATGATTGATTCATAAAAATAATCTGAATAAATGTTATATTCGTTGTTTAATCTTGTTAAATTAAATTTATCATTGAACTTATTTAAAAAATATTTATA
>JAEELD010000025.1 GCA_016288695.1 Mycoplasmataceae bacterium | reverse complement strand
TAAATTTCAATATCATAAAAAAATTTTTCTGAAACTTTTGGAAAGATTTTTTTCATTTGAATTTTAAAATCATCTTTATTCATAATTACTCATTTGTTTGAACATAATATTTTATTACCATTAAATCATTAATTGTTATCCCAGGTATTCTTGATGCTTGGTCTAATGTTAAAGGGTGAACTTGATTTAGTTTTTCTCTAGCTTCAAGTGATAAATTTTTTATCTTATTATAATCATCAATGCACTTTAGTGAAAATAATAAATTTTTATTAAATTTCTTTAGAACAGTTTGACTATGTTTTATATATCCATCAAATTTAACTAATATTTGAATTTTATTTTTAATTTCATCATGGAGATTTATAAAATCTGTATTAGTTATAAGATCATTTATATCAATGTTTGGCTGTTTTAGCAATTCATATAATGAATGACTATGATATTTTTTATTAAATAATTTTAACCCTTTTAATGTTGTTTTTTTTAAAAAATTAATAACATCATTGACACTCTTTCTTGCATTAATAAATTTTTTATATTGAATATCATTTATTAGCCCAATTTCATAACCAATTTTCATTAGTCTATCATCAGCATTATCATTCCGTAAATATAATCTGTATTCTGCTCTTGAAGTTAATAAGCGATATGGTTCAGTTATCCCTTTAGTAACAAGGTCATCTATCATTACACCAATATAAGACTGATTTCGTTGAAGGATTAATGGTTTCTTTTTCGCTATTGATAGTGATGCATTTATACCTGCAATAAGTCCTTGCCCGGCTGCTTCCTCATACCCGCTTGTCCCATTTACTTGACCAGCAAAATATAGTCCATTTATTAATTTTGACTCCAATGTTAAATATAGCTGCATCGGATTAATTGCATCATATTCAATTGCATAAGCATATTCAATTATTTTTGAATTCTCTAACCCAGATATTGAATGGATAAACAAATCTTGAACATCCTTTGGTAATGAACTACTTAAACCTTGTAAATAAGCAATATTTAAGGATTTCGAAACAGGTTCAATAAATATTTGATGACTGGACTTATCTTTAAAACGCACTATTTTATCCTCAATACTTGGGCAATATCTTGGACCAACACCTTTTATAGAACCTGAATACATAGCAGATTTTTTTAAATTCTTTCTAATGATTTCATGAGTTTTTTTATTAGTCCTAGTCAAATAACATAAAATTTGTTTATTAAATGGAATAAAAAAATTTGAATAATGTGAAAAATGTAATTTTTCATTTGTTCCAGTCTGAATTATTGTTTTTGATCTATCAAATGAATTGATATCTATTCGGGGTGGGGTACCAGTTTTTAAACGAATTAATTTGAAGCCAATACGTTTTAGATTTAATGATAAATTGTCACTTCTTGGAGAATGAAGTGGGCCCTCTTTTTTTTTAATATCACCAATATGAACAATAGATTGCATGTATGTTCCTGTCGTTATAATTAATTTTTTGCATCTAACAATATTGGTTGAAGTTTTTATACCAACTATTTTATTTTTTTCTATTATTAAATCACAAACTTCATCAATAAGTAAATCAATTAATTTTTCTTTTTTCAATTCACTAATAAAAAAATCATGATATTTGATTTTATCAATTTGTGCTCTTAATGCTCTAACCCCTGGACCTTTTGATGTATTAAGCATTTTAATCTGTAAACTACATGCATCTGTAGCTCTTGCTTGCATGCCACCCAAAGCGTCTATTTCTCGAGTAACTATCCCTTTAGCTGGTCCACCAATTGATGGATTGCATGGAATTTGAGCTACTGAATCTATTGATAACGAAAACAAACCTACACTTTTTTGCAAATGGGCACATGCAAAAGCCGCCTCTAAACCAGCATGCCCTGCGCCAACAACTATGACGTCATATGAATTATTCATATAAAAATGAAAGTAATGAAAATGTTAAGATTTAACTTGAATACTATCTAAAACTTCAACAACTGTGTCAGATATTGGTCTAGTTGTTTTCTTAGAAAAAAGTTTTAAATTATTAATTGTTTGATCAACATTTTTAGAAATTATTCCGTTATTATGAGCAATTGAACCATTTGACTCTATCATCATTAATGCAAAAAATCCATTCAGCAATGCACTAATACATTTATATGCACATGATGGTTTAGCACCATCACATAGAACATTAGCTATATTACATAAACATGCATTTAAAACATCATTAACTTTTTGTCAACTTCATTTTTTTTGAAAAGCTATACCACAAACTGCACCAGAAGCAGCTGCAACTGCGCTTCCACACATTCCACATAAATGACCAATATGAGATTTAATATTTCACACTACATAATGAGCAAAAATTAATGATTGCAAAAATAATAATTTTGAAATTTTTGTTTTTTGAGCATGAATGCATAATGGGATTGAAACAGTCAAACCATGATCACCAGAATTTGATGATGTGGCAACTGGAAGATTGCAACCATACATTCGTGCCTCAACTGCAGCACAAGTATTAATAATAATTTCGCTTAGTAGCTTATTGTTATTAATAATGTTAAAGTTGCTGTTCTTTGTTTTTTTTGCATTCAAAAAAGATTTTAATATTCAATTTTTACCATAGTGTTTTAATCCATATTTTGCAATCTCATTATTAACTTCATATGTATTATTTAAAAATGACAAATCTTTTTCTGAAAATGTTTTACATACAGAATATGCTTTCTCAATTGGAACATTATCAACTAGTAAATCATAATTCACTGATTTATTAACTAAAGTATGTTTAGAATCTTTTTTTGCGATGTTTTTAATAGTTTCTTTTCCATTAAATTTGGCTGATGCAATATTGCTATGTGAATTCTCAATGATTACCTCAATTTTGTTATTTTTTTCATCGATTGCAACAACTTTAGTATAAATTGCTGGAGCAGAATAATTGACTTTAATTTTAATTTTCCCTGACGCACCTAATTTTTTGACTTCTAAAATAGTTTTCTTGGTTAAATCACTTGTGCAAGATAATTTTTTTTCAGGATTTTTTAATACAAATCCAACTGCTGCTATAGTTGGAATACCACATATCCCAAGTAATGGAACCCCAACCATTGAATCATTTCGATAAACACATGTTGAAACAAAAACATCTGCTTTTTTCAATTTTGATTTAAGCATAACTCCAGCCTGAGCACATGCAAGCGATACAATACCTATTTCAGTACAACCATATGCTAATTGGACTGTTTCTTTAATTGCGCCAAGAATAAAACTCTTTTTATCTAATTTCATATTCATCTAAACTCCTACAAAATAAGCAATAATGTTATATTTATGTAATTTATTTTAAATTTATTTTTGCTTATTTTTAACACAAATGTGGAAACATAGTCAACTTGGTTTTTATGAATTTTATATCCAAGCAAAATATAAAGGTAAAACTTATAGATCTTCAGATGTATATCGAATATTGGTTGTTCCCCAACCTGATTAAATATTTTAGCTTTTAAACAAGAATAGAAAAGTCAAGAAAGAAATTTCTTGATTTTTTTATTTATTTTAATTAATAGCTGTAAAAGTTTTGTTTATTTTTTTTTTTTTTTGAATCATATAATATTAGAAATACTTATGAGGTAAAAAAAATGAAAAAATCTAAGTTATTCAAAACATTACTAATTCCTAGTTTAGGAATATTATCTCTAGGTTCAATAGTAACTTTAGTTGCAAGTTGTGGTGAAACTCCAACTCCAAAAGCAGAATATAAATTATCTGGTGGTAGTTTATCTTTATCAGGCAAAGAAGGCACAGCAGGGTCTGATGAAAACCAATGAGTTCTAAAAAAAGATGGTGTTGTAGTAACTAGTGGTGTAATTTGGTCTATTAATCCTACTAGTATTAATAATGTTTCAATTAATAATGGCAAGGTTTCATGAAATCATAAGATAAAAAATGGAAAAT
>JAEELD010000024.1 GCA_016288695.1 Mycoplasmataceae bacterium | reverse complement strand
TGTGTGAAGGAATAGGAACATTAAAAAACATATTATTTTTTATTAATCAATTGCAAATAATTTTTCATGAATTCTTTAGCAGAATTATAACCATATCTTTTTAACTTATAATCAGCAACAGCTGATTCAATAAGCATACAAATATCTCTTCCATATGTGACTGGAATGCGATAATTTGGTATATTTACACCTAATATTTTTGTAAAATTGAATTTTTTTCCCACTCTTTCAAAATATTCACGTTCTAAATTCTTAGCTTTAACAAGTGTAACTACTATATCAATCCCGCAAGTTTCTTTAATTTTTGTAATGCCAAACATTTGGGCAACATTAATTAAACCAATTCCTCTAATTTCTAAAAAGTTTCCAGCTATTTTATTAACTTTTGCCACAATTCTATTTCCTAAATTAGTTATTAAAATTGCATCATCACCAATAAAAACAGCATTATTTTTCAATAATTTAAGAGCAACTTCAGATTTACCAATCCCAGATTCCCCAACAATTAAAATCCCTACATCATCAACAGAAATTACTGTGCCATGAATGAAAGAATATGAAGATAACTTTTCAATGATCCATGAAGAAATAGAAAAAATCACCTCATGCGACCTAAGTTTTGTTGTGGCAATAGTTGATGAGAAATTTTTGGCTATTTTTAAAACTAAATTATCATATTCAAAGCCTTTACACAAAATAAGTAATGGAGGTTTTAATTTAATTACGCGTTTGATTGAATCCTCAATCAGTTTTATATTTCCAAGTTTCTTAAAAAAATCACTTTCCTTTGATCCTCATATAACTAAAGATTTAATATATGGAAATTTAATCTCTTTGCTTGTACATGCAAGTTCTAAACCAGTTCTGTTTATTGATGGACTTGCTATGAAGTTTTTTTCAAAATTACCTTTTATTTTTACTACACACTCTAATCGTTTAATTATTGATTTAATATGAATATTATTTTTTGTCTCATCTACTAAATTTTTGCTGCTTTTTAATAACTTGGCCATATTAAGAGTATTTTATAAAATAAATTAAATCATTTTTCTTGAGGAATTTTATTGAACTAGAGATTCTATATAATGAGCCGCCCTTAGCACTTTTAATAAACTGAATAATGGCATCAATCTTATTTATACTTATTCTTTTTGGAAAATGCTCTATTAGTAATTTATATATCAATTCTCGTTGCAACATATGGCATTTAATGTTAATAAATTTTTTACATGAAAAATTACTATGTTCTCATAGCCTGTATAAAGTTTCAGATTTATTCCTAATTTTTTCATTTAATTTATTCAATGAATGAAATTTTTTAACCTCTTTTAAAAATTTCTGTTTAGAAAATTTCTCTATTCTTTTTCTAATCATATTCCGTTTATATGAGATATCCTTATTAGTTGAATCTAATGCAAAACTAATATTATTATTATTGCAATAATCGACTAATTCTGACTTTCTACAGTTTATAAAAGGGCGCAAAATCTTTAATGATTTATAGTTACTATTTTTTTTAATCCCAAAAAACAAGGTTTTGCTGCATTTTTCATATTGCATTATTGCAGTTTCTAAAAAATCATCAAGATGATGAGCCACAAGAACTGAACTAAGCTTGAGTTTTTTAGCAATTTCAAGGAAAAATTCATAGCGAATTTTCCTCGCTCAATCTTCAAAATTTTTAAATGGTTTATCAATATAAATTGTTGGTTTAATTGTTTTAATAAATAATTTTATTCGATTCTTGAGACAATACTTTTTTACTATGTTAGTATCCTTCGAAGAGTCTTTCCTAAAATTATAATTGACATGGCATACACACTTGATGTTTTTTTTATAAATGTCAAGCAATGCCATAGAATCTGGTCCACCAGATATGGCAGCAATATAATCCCCTTTAATCTTCAGCATTTGGATTTTTTGGCAAACCTGGCATTCGGTAAATTTTTCCACAAATTAAAATTATTAATTTAGCTCCATTTGCTAATAATACATCATCAATAATCAATTTATCATTTGGATTATAAACAAGTTTTTTTGGATCAGAAGAAAAACTATATGGTGTTTTTGCAAAACAAACTGGGTAATTTAAATTTCTATATTTGTTTAATTTTTCCTTTGCTACTTTAGAAAAAATAGCATCAGATTTCAATCCATAAACATTATGAACAATAATATTTATTTTTTTCTTTAAATTTTGATCATCCTTATATATTTTTTTTAAATTATTTTTTTGTTTACATTGATTGATAACTAATCCTGAAAGTTGTTTAAATGAACTAGAACCTAATTCAGGCGAACAAAATGAATATTTGATCTCATTTTTCTTAATTCATTTAACCAATATTTCAAGTAATTTTTTGTTATCATCGCGAAATTTATTAATTGCTATTATTGGTTTTATCCCAAAACTAGTTATTAATTTAATATGCTGGTTAAGCATTTTTAAACCATTAGAAATTTGATCAGATTTTTTTTCTACTTTATTATTTTGATTATGATATAAAATCGATTTTAGCGAAATACATAATAAAACACAATCAGGTTTAAAACCTAATGGTGAAACTATATCCATAAATTTTTCAAATCCAAGATCACTACCAAAACCACATTCAGTAACAACATATTCAGCATATTTGAATCCTAAATTTAATGAAATAACTGAGCTACAGCCATGAGCAATATTGGAAAATGGTCCACCATGCATCAAACATAAAGTATTTTCCTTAGTTTTAACAGCATTAGGATACAGTAATTCGTTAGATAAAATTTTTATTGCATTTGTAATTTTAAAGTCTTTAACATAAACTGGTTGATTTTTAAAATTATAAGCAACTATGATATTATTAACTCTTTTTATAAAATCAATCCAATTTTTTGACAAGCATAATATTGCCATAATTTCGCTAGAAGCTGTAATATCAAACCCACCATCATATGAAATTTTTTTCTTTTCATTAATCCATATGTGTATGTTGCGCAAAGACCTATCTGATATATCAATAACTCTTCGTCATGTAATTCTTTTTGGATTAATCATTAATTTACTTTGATAATACACATGATTATCTATCAATGAAGAAATTAAATTATGAATTGTCTCAATTTTAAAAAAATCTCCATTCAAGCCATAATTTATTAATTTTTCAGGAACAATTGCAGATCTTTTAAAACCAGTTGCGCCACCTTTTCAACCTAGTGTGGGCCCAATTGAAGGCTGACGAAGACAAACAATTGTTTTTTTATTTTTATTTAATGCATCACTAAGACCTATTGCGGTTGTTGTCTTTCCTTCTCCGAATGGAGTAGGACTTAATGAGGTAACAAGAATAAGTTTTTTGTTTTTTACTTTCTTTAAAGTTGAAAAATTGCATATAATTTTTGCAGATTCTTCTCCAAAATTTTTTATTCTACTGCTAGCTATTTTATAAGATTTAAGAATTGAATTTATATTAGTCATAAATTTAATCTAAGAAATGTTGTATATTATTAAGTATTCTTTTTTTACCAACTATGGTAAAAATTTTATTCATTTCAACACCATGTTCCATACCTATACACACAACTCTTAAAGGCATAAAAAAATTTTTTCCCTTAATTTCTGGAAGCTCATTTTTCAAATTATTAATTAAGGTTGTTGATGTTTGCATTGTAAGCAAATCTATTTTCAATAAGTTATTTTTTAAACATGCAATAACTTTTTTTGATGAATCTAATTTCATAAAATCAAGCAAATTCTGACTAACATTATTGAGATTTATGTTGCCAAAACTATTTTTAATTAAATCGTTAATCTCCTTACCATAGCTTAATTGATTTTTAAAAGAAAGGAGTAATAAATCTTCATTATCTGTAATTTCATTAATATTTACTGACAAAAAATGTTTAACAAAGTCTAAATATAATTCATCGCTATAGCTCCTAATATATTGTGAAGAAACTCATAAAAGTTTTTTAATATCAAAAAATGCTGGAGATTTTGAAATAGCAGGCAAATCAAATTCCTTAATAAGATCATGAATATTAATAATTTCATTATTTGAATTTGAATGTCATCCAAGCAATGCTAAAAAATTAACCAAAGCTTCATGAGGGATGCCCATATTCCTATAATCTTCTATGAATTGAATTAACTTTGTATTTCGCTTAGAAAGTTTTTTTCCTGTTTCATCAACTATAACTGATAAATGTCCATATTTTATTTCATAATCGTTCATGCCTAAAGCATTTCTTATAGCTATTTGGTAAGGTGTATTACTCAAATGTTCCTCACCGCGCAAAACATGTGAAATTCTCATGTCATAGTCATCAATTACAACCGAGAAATTGTACATTGGGTAATTGTTAGATTTTAAAATCACAGGGTCTGTGAGAGAATTTGTAGGAACAGCAACATGTCCTCTTATCAAATCATCCCACTCAATTAATTTATTATCTTCAATTTTTAATCTAATAGTGAATGGAACATTATTTTTTAAATTATTCTCAATTTCTTGTTTTGACAAATTTAAACATCGACGATTGTATTTTGGAGTCAAGTGTTTTTTTATTGCATTTTGTCTTTGCTCATTAAGCATTTCTTCTGTGCAAAAACAATAATAACATTTACCTTCTTTTAGTAATTTATAAGCCAATTCTTTATATCTTAGTAACTTATCAGTTTGTTTGTATGGGCCATATTTTCCTGGATTAATCAATGATTCATCGGGTTTAATGTTCATTCAAATTAAATTATCAAGTTGCGATTTAACCCCACCTTCAACATTTCTTGTTATGTCTGTATCTTCTATCCTAACAATAAATTTACCATTCATATGCTTTGCATATAAATAATTAAATAATGCTGTTCTCGCACCACCTATATGAAACTTACCTGTTGGACTCGGTGCATAACGTGTTCGTATGTTTGCTTGTGTCATATTCATATTTAATTTTATATTATTTTCAAATAGTGGTTTGTTGCTTAAACCATTATGTAAAGGATTTTCCAAAATTACATTTTGTTTAATGTATAATCACTAAACACATCAGCATGAATTAATATTAATTATGCTAGTTAGCAAGTCTCCAATACGATTAAAGTAAGTTAGCTGGAACTGAAATAATTTATGCTAAATGGATGATTAAAAATTAATTTTATCGCTTTTTTTGTGAATTATTAATGAAAGGATATATTTTTAAATGTCACGTTACACAGGCAGTATAAATCGCAAATCTCGTCGTTTGGGTTTTTCAATTCTTGAAAATAATAAAGAATTTTTAAAAGGAAAAAAAAGACAATATCCACCAGGACAACATGTTTCAACTATTGGTAGAAAACTTTCTGGTTTTGGAAAACAACAAGTTGAAAAACAGAAATTAGCATACATGTATGGAATGAATAACCGCCAATTCCAAAGATTATTTTTGGTTGCTAAGAAGATGCAAGGATCAACATCATTGAATTTGTTAATTGTTTTAGAATCAAGACTTGATAATATGGTTTATAGAATGGGATTTGCACCCACACGTAGATCAGCTAGACAATTAGTTGCACATGGGCATATTCTTGTAAACGGTAAAAAATGTGATATTCCTTCAAAATTATTGAAAATTAGTGATGAAGTCAGTGTCAAAGAAAAATCACGTAAATTGCCTATTGTAAAAGGAGTAGAAAATTCTAATACATTAGGATTTGTAAAAGTTGATAAACCTGCATTCAGTGGAAAATTTATAAGATTCCCTGAAAGAAGCGAACTAAACCAAGATATAAATGAAACTTACATAGTTGAATGATTTAGTAGAATTGTTAAATAAATTTATTTAATTAATTTAGTGAACGTATATAAGTTTAATAACTTACTAATACTAATATTTTTTTGATTCTCTTAACATATCCTTTTTCTTATTTTCCTCGCGCTTGTCATAACTTTTTTTAGATTTTGCTAAACAAATTAAAATTTTTATTTTATTTTTTAATAAATAAACAGATTTGGGTATCAGAGTAAGTCTTTTCTTTTTTACTAAGTATTGAATTCTGATAATTTCATTTTTGTGAAGTAATAATTTTCTACTCCTACTTTCTGCAAGATTATTTACATTCTTCACACCATTATATGGTGCTATGTACATATTTATAATGTATGCTTCATTTTTTTTAAAAGCAACAAATGATTGGTCAATACTAGCATTTGCTAAAATTAAGGATTTAACTTCACTTCCTTTTAAAGAAATGCCAGCTTCAATTTCCTCGATTGAAAAATAATTTAAATTAAATTTTTTATTTGAAAGAAGTATATGCATATTAAATCCCTAAGTTTTCAATAAGTTCAAAATCAATCTTCCTTAACTCTTTATTAGCACTGATACATTTTACTTTAACTCAAGTACCAATTCTAATAACTTGGGAAGTTTTTGAACCAATTAACTGATTTAATTCAGAATTAAATACATAAAAATCATTCTTAAAATTTGACATGCATATTAAACCTTCAATAGTATTGGATAATTGAACAAATGCACCATAAGGTGAAACTGATGACACAAAGCCTTTAAAAACATTTCCAATTTTAGTGGACATAAACTCAGCAAATTTCATTGATTTGACTTTTCTTTCGCATTCTATAGAAATAATTTCTTTGTTTGATGAAATTTGACAAAACTCATTTAAATGAGATATTAATTGTTGACGTTCATCATCGGTGTATGAATTTTTATCAAATAAAAACATCCAAAGAATTCTATTAACAAGTAAATCTGGATACCTTCTAATTGGCGAAGTATAATGGGTATAATTTTTTAATGCTAAACCAAAATGGCCTAAATTATTAATAGAATATTTTGCCTTAGACATACACCTCAATAACAATAAATTTATTAAACTAAGATGTTTATTACTAATATTATCTTTAAGTCAAAATGATATATCTTTTGCATGTATGTTTTTTAAATCTGTATTGATTTTAAATTTAAGTGATTTTGCCTCTGATAATAGCAAGTGAATTTTAGTAACATCAGGTTTTTCATGAACACGATAAATAAAAGGTATTTTATTTTTACACGCGAATATTGTAATAGATTCATTTGCTGCAAGCATAAAATTTTCTATCAGATTTTGTGCATTCCCTAAATGACGTAATCTTACATCAATTGGAAAGCCATTTTTATCTAAAATAACTTCGGCTTCGGGAACATTAAAATTAATATATCCTCGTTGCATTTTAACAGCATCAAGTATCTTATGTAATTCATATGCATTTCTTAGCATCTCTTTTATACTTTCATCATCCTTTAAATATGAATAGTCATCAAAAAAATGATTAACTTCATCATATGAAAAACGTCTTTTATTTATTATTATCGATGGATATACTTTAATATCTACTATTTTCCCAAGATGATTAATTGTCATTTCACATGTTGTTGTAAAGCGTTTTTTATTAGGAATTAATGAACATATATCATCAGATAAAATATGTGGTAACATAGGTATAACACGATCAGCAAGATATATAGAAGTCCCTCTTTCTCTTGCTGATTTATCGATTTCATCATTAAATTTAATAAAATTACACACATCAGCTATTGACACATAAAGTTTAAACTTGTCATTATCTATTTTTTGAACGCAAATAGAATCATCAAAGTCTTTGCTTTCTTCCGGGTCAATTGTAACAAAATTCAAATGTGTTAAATCTTTTCGCAATTTGATTTGTTTCTCATTAATATTGATACTAATCTCACGTGATTTAGCCAAAACAACATCACTAAATTCTGGAGATATACCGCTATCTAAAACTACTGATAAAATATCTACACCTACATCATTTTTATGTCCTATTATTCTGCTTACAGAGCAATAGGCTATATTATTATTAAATCTATTTATTTTAACTAGTATTTTTTGATTGTTAGCTAATCCATGATGGTCATCTAAAATCATTTTGTAATACATTTTTTTGTCATCAGGCAAGCAAATATAATTGTTATTTGAGTCAATTTCGAATAAGCATGAATAAAATTTTTTTTCATGAGAAATAACTTCACAAATGTATGCATCAATTCTATTCTGATCATCACTATTACGCATAGTATAAAATTTAACTATATCTCCATTTAGTGCTCCATTTAAATTACTTCTATGAACAAAATATTCGCTCCCATCATTTGAAGAAACAAATCCAGAAAGTGATGAAATAATTTTCATTTTCCCTTCATATAATTTTTGAAAATTAATTTCTCCATTGATATATCCTTTGACTAAACTTTTAGTTTTCTTTAATTGTTTAATGTTGCCAGATAAAATTAATTTATTAACTATTTGATAAAAATTTTTTTTCAAAAAAGAACTATTTTGAAATAGTTTTATGACTTTTTTATTTAACAAGAAAAGTGAAATAGGTTTGATTTCATGTGAAATAACATGAAGAATGACTTTTTTTAGTCTTTTTTCTTCACTCTCTAATCACATATTTGAAAACAAATTATTTACTAGAAATATGGGATATTATCAGAATAACAAACGATACAAATACTAAAACAAACATCACCATTTGCAAAATTTTAATAAACCCACGATCTTTTGTTTTTTTAAATAACTCTAAATCTTGACCTGCCATTGCACTCAAACCACTAGTAGAACCACTACTTGATAAAAGCAAACCAATGATAGTGCATACAGCACCTATAACTATCAATACAATGTCAAATCAATTCATATTTGGTAATTATAACATTATTACCAATGCACTAAATGGCAAATATTAAACATCAATAATACCAATAATCTATTAAATCAAAAAATCTTAATTAAATCATCGAAATAATATAATTATTGTTTTAATAATTTCCAAATATGAAAAAAACCATAAAAAAACTAATTATACCTGCAGCAGGTTTTGGAACAAGATTTTTACCTGCAACAAAAGCACTAGCAAAAGAAATGCTTCCAATATTAAATTTTCCAACCATTCACTATATTGTTGAAGAAGCAATCGAGGCTGGGATTGAAGATATTATCATTGTTGTGTCTTCACAAAAAAATTCAATAGTTGATTATTTCGATTCATCCTTTGAACTTGAATATACATTGAATGAAAGAAAAAAAGATGAACTATTAAAATTAGTAAAACGAATTTCTAACATGGCAAATATTTTTTTTGTAAGACAAAAAAAACAATTAGGTCTTGGGCATGCAATAAGTGCAGCTAAACAATTCATTAATAATGAACCTTTTGCAGTAATTTTAGGTGATGATTTGGTTTTCACAAAAAAAGGCACCAAAAATGCTATTAGACAATGTATAGATGCATTCAATAAATGCAAATCAACAATCTTAGGTGTGCAAAAAGTACCTTTAGATCAAGTCAATAAATACGGTATTATTAAAATTAAGTCTAAACTTAGCTCAAATTTATTTAAGATTGCAGATGCAATTGAAAAACCATCTCAAGAAAATTCTCCAAGTCAGTATGCAATATTAGGTAGATATGTTTTATTACCTGAAATATTTGAAAGTTTATCAAAAGTAAAATTTGATAAATCTGGAGAAATTCAACTAACAAATGCAATTAAATTAATGTTGAAAAAAAACAAAAATGTTTATGCATATTGTTTTGAAGGAAATAGATTTGATATTGGCAATAAAGAAGGTTATCTCAAAGCTATATGCTACAAGTCATGTGAAGACCCAAAATTAAAAAAAATTCTGTTCGATTTTTGCTCTAGTAGAATGAATAATAAATAATAATTTATGAAAATTTCATTTGATATTATGGGCTTTGATAATCATATTAATGAAGCAATCAAAGCAGCAAGAATATTTAAAAAAAAACATAATGATTTGTCAATCATACTAGTTGGGCAAAAAAATGAAATAAATAAATACATAAAAAAAAATGAATTTGACATTTGTGATTGTCCTGATATAGTTAAAATGACAGATTCTCCAATGACTGCAATGAGGAAAACTAAATCAAGCATGTACAATGCAATAAAATTAGTTGATGATAATTATGCTGATGGTGTTTTATCTGCTGGATCTACCTCATGTTTTGTTACAATTTCATACTTGTTACTAAAAACAATTAAAGGAGTGACAAAACCAGCGTTTATGTCATTCCTACCAACAACGAAAAATAAAATAACTGGGATGCTTGATGTTGGTGCAAATAAAACTTGTAGTGGATTAGACCTTTATATTTTTGCAAAAATGGCAAACATTTATTTTAAGGTTATTGAGGGTTATACTAATCCGAAAATTGGCATTATAAATATTGGCGTTGAAAAAAATAAAGGTTTTGAATATCATCATATTGCCAATGAGAAGATTTCAAATGACAAATCATTAAATTATCTCGGTTTTGTCGAACCAAGATATGTTTTAAATGGCTATGCTGATATTTTAATTTCAGATGGATATTCAGGTAATATAGTTTTAAAATCTGTTGAAGGTGCATTAAAGGCGATTTCAACAGTTATGCATTCATCATATAAAATGCCATATAACTGACTAGCCCCGGTCTTTTCTTTTTTTTCACTTCAAAAAATTAAAAAAACTTTTGATTATAAAAAACGAGCAGGTGCTATCGTATTAGGTTTAACTAAACCTGTAGTTAAAACTCATGGTTCTGCCGAATGCCAGCAATTTTTATCCTCTCTTGATTTACTATACAGAATTATAAAGAATGACATCTGTAACAAATTAAAAAGAGAACTAACAAAAGGGCATGGAAATAAAAAATTTATTTAAAAAAATAAACATATCACCAAAAAAATATAGTCTGTATTATGAAGCTTTAACACATTCTTCATATTCGAATGAAAATCATTTAAATTACAACTATGAGCGTTTAGAATTTTTAGGTGATGCAATAATTTCTTATTATGTTACAAACTATTTATTTAACATAAAGCCTGAATTAAAAGTAGGTGAAATGTCCAAAAAGAAAATAATAATGGTTCAATCAAAATCAGAAATATTTGCTGCAAAGAAATTAAATTTACAAGAATATGTATATCTGGGGAAATCACTTTTTAATGATACAAAAAATCTCGATAGAATTTATGAAGATATTTATGAGGCATTAGTAGGTGCAATATATCTCGACCAAGGCATTAGCAAAGCTACAAATTTTATCAAAAATACACTCATAAAATACTATGAAAATTTAAATTTTGCTAATCAGTATGATTACAAATCAAAATTTCAAGAATTAATGAAAGAATATTCTAAAAATAATATTGAATATAAATTGATAAGAAATAGCAAAGATGAATACAAAGTTGAACTTTGGCATTCTAACATAAAATATGGTTCAGGGACTGGAAAAAGAATAAAAGAAGCTGAACAAAATGCGGCAAAAGAAGCATTGAAGCATTTTGTTGGTTGAGAAAATAAATAAATTAAAATTTTTAATAAATTTTTCTATAAATTTTAATCACTTTTTTTGTAAAAATTAATATATATTTTAATAGAAATAAAAACCCAAAATAAAATACATAATAAATGATTTTTTTAAAAAAATTTATAGCAAGTGGTTTTAAATCTTTTGCTAACAAGGTTCAAATAGATTTCAAAAATTCTACATCGGGAATTGTTGGCCCAAATGGAAGTGGAAAATCAAATATTGTTGATGCTGTTAGATGAGTCTTAGGTGAAAAATCAAATAAAAATCTTCGAAGCAAAATTAGTGAAGACATGTTATTTAGTGGGACTAGCGAGCGACAACCTGCTAAATTTGCTGAAGTTATATTAGAATTTGACAACTAAAAAAATTCATTGCATTCAAAAGAAAAAAATATAGTAATCAAAAGAAAATTAACGAAGGGTGAAGGAACAAATGAATACTCTATAAATGGGCAATCA